>NZ_KV757868.1 GCF_001712795.1 Nostoc sp. KVJ20 | reverse complement strand
GTATTATTTTCTGACCTGCTTGTGCATATTGAGTGGGATTGTCCCATTTTATTTATTTGCGACTGCACCAGTAAGAGAACAAATCATCCCAGATCAAACATTGCCTAGTAACTCCATTGTTCCTAATGATTGAATTAATTGTGAAATTACTGGTGGGACAACAATTGGCAATAACCTGTTTCATAGCTTTGAGGAATTTTCCATCCCCACAGATGGTGCAGCATATTTTCAAAACGTCGCAAATATTCAGAATATTATTAGCCGTGTCACAGGTAAATCTCAATCTATCATTGATGGATTAATCCGTGCTAATGATACAGCTAACTTATTCTTAATAAACCCAAATGGAATTGTTTTTGGTAATAACGCTTCTCTCAATGTTGGTGGCTCATTTATTGCGACTACAGCCAATAGAATTAAATTTGCTGATGGTTCTGAATTTTTAACGACATCAACCCAGAGTAACCCTTTACTAACTATCAGTGTGCCTGTAGGTTTAGGTTTTGCAGAAGTACCAGCAAAAATTATTAATCAAGCGATCGCATTAGACTCATCTGACAATCTTGTTGGTCTGCAAGTACCCTCAGTTAAAACCTTAGCACTGATTGGCGGTGAAGTAGCTATAGAGGGGGGATTTTTGACAACACCAGGAGGAAGAATTGAGTTAGGAAGTGTCTCCGGTAACAGTTTTGTCAACCTGACACCCGTAGATAAAGGTTGGGTTTTAGGTTATGAGGATGTGCAGAACTTTCAAGACATCACCCTCTCTCAAGCAGCCTTCGTAGGTTCGAGTGATTTTCTCGGTGCTGATATTCAGATGCAGGGAAGGCGTATTACCATCACTGAAGGTAGTCAGGTGAGTTCTGTAACTGATTTTGATGGACAAGCAGCTAATGTCAAGATACGTGCTTCACAACAATTAGAGGTAATTGGAACGCCAGAAGACTTTTTCACAACAGGTATTTTTAATGAAATCGCTGGAGATGTTTCAGGTGAAGGAAAGACTCTCACAATTGAAACTGGGAGTTTAATTGTACAAGGAGGCGCACAGATATCAACTACTACTTACGGTACAGGTCGAGGTATAGATTTATCCGTCAGAGCTTCGGAGTCTATTCAACTTGCAGGAAACTCAACTATTTTTAATGTACCAAGTGGTTTATTTGCCGCAGTAGCACCAGGAGCTATAGGTAATGGTGGAGTATTAACCCTTGAGACTGCAAAGTTATTGGTTCAAGGAGGTGCACAAGTTTCAACTGCTACTTTTGGTGCGGGTAATGCTGGGGAATTAAGGGTTATAGCCTCTGAGTCCATAACAGTGGAGAGCAGAAGGCCAGATGATACAAGAAGTAGTGGTTTATTTGCTCAAGTTGAAGAAGGTGCTACAGGTGATGGTGGCAATTTAATTATTAACACTCAAAAGTTAAATGTTTTGGGTGGGGCGCAGATTTCCACGTCGGCGAGGAGTGGTGGAAAAGGGGGAGTTTTAACTATTAATGCTACTGATTCTATTTTAGTGAGTGGAACAGCTGCGATCGCAGATAATTTTAGTAGAAGTAACATTCTCGTTTCCGCTGAACGAGGAGCTACCCGTGATGCGGGAGAATTGCAAATAACTACTAATACCTTGACCGTGGAAAATGGAGGTAGAATTTCAGCAGACAACTTCGGTTCAGGTAAGGGAGGAACTGCAACTTTAGATGTCAAACAATTGCTGATTCGCAATGGCGGAGAAGTAAGAGCTGGCTCTTTTAGTCAAGGTGATGGTGGAACTTTGAATGTAAATGCTACCGAATCTGTAGATGTGGTTGGTATTGGTAACATTAACGGACAAGAAACTCCCAGTACCTTATTCTCCCAAGCTCAAGACAGTGGGAAAGCCGGAAATCTAACTATCACTACACCAACTTTTAAAGTTAGTAATGGCGCAGTGGTCACTGTGAGCGCAATAGGCACTGGCGAAGCAGGTAACTTAACAGCTAGGGCGAACACCATTCGGCTCAACCAGGGTAAACTCACAGCAGAAACTAATGCAGGTGCAGGTGCAAATATCAGACTGGAAGATTTAAAACTGTTGCTGTTGCAAAATCAAAGTCTCATTTCTGCTCAAGCTTTTAATAATGCCAACGGTGGTAACATCGCCATTGATGCACCGGATGGTTTTATCGTCGCCACGGCCAATCAAAATAATGATATTGTCGCTAATGCTTTTCAAGGGCAAGGTGGCAATATTAACATTAATGCTCAGAGTATTTTTGGTCTAGTACAACGCCCATCAACTCCGCCTAATAATACCAACGACATTGATGCTAGTTCCCAGTTTGGCTTAACAGGTACAGTCACAGTTAATACACCTGATGTAGACCCTAGTCGCGGTTTGGTACAATTACCTGACAATTTAACGGATGCGTCACAACAAATTGTCTCTAGTTGTAACCCCGGTAGTTCCGCTAGACGTAGTTCTTTCACCGTAACAGGACGGGGAGGAATTGCCCGCAGTCCGATAGAACCATTTCAAGGTGAAGTATCTACAGCACGATGGATAACATTAGATGCAATAAATACTGATCAAAATAGTAATGTGATTAATGAAATTCTGCCATCTTCCCCAGCTAAAATAGTCGAGGCGCAAGGCTGGATTATCGATAAAAACGGTAATGTATCTCTAGTAGCTGAAGTCCCAAATATTAACCCTCGTGCTTTGTCTATCTCTAGTAGTAGTTGTTTCTAAGTAAAATGGGAATTTTTCATGCGGCGAGACTCGATTTTTTACAAACTATTTCAACAATATCCCACTCTTTTATTTGAATTATTGACAAATCCGCCAACAAATGCATCCACCTATCGATTTGATTCAGTAGCAGTCAAAGAACCCAAATTTGAAATTGACGGCGTATTTATTCCACCGGAAAATGCAGGTGCAGGAGTTGTGTATTTCTGCGAAGTCCAATTTCAAAAAGATGAAAGGCTATATGAACGGGTATTGGCTGAGTCCTCACTGTATTTTTATCGCAACCGTGACAGATTTAGCGATTGGCAAGCAGTG
>NZ_KV757867.1 GCF_001712795.1 Nostoc sp. KVJ20 | reverse complement strand
TGTCAAGGAAAAGTCGGTACAGAGTTAGTTGAATGCTGGAACTCAAAGCAAGCCCAGGCACAGGCAATTGTTACCAAAGCTGAAGAGCAAGCTAAATCTCCACTCCAACCACTACGAGATTTTGGTAGTTTTCTCTGGAATAGAACTTTGCCTGGTCAAATCGGTACTGCTGTTCAGTTTGCCAATGATCCAGGTAGTGTGTTTCGAGATACTGCCATCCCCATCATTCGCTTTATCCTGTATGCCCTGCAATGGGGCTTTGTAAATATTTTGGAAGCTGCTCTGTTGCTAACAGCATTATTTGCACCGATCGCAGTTGGTTTATCTTTACTGCCATTACAAGGTCGTCCTATTTGGGCATGGCTGACAGGGTTTATTTCCTTGTTTGGTGTTCAACTTGGTTACAACATTTTAGTAGGTTTAGCAGCCGTCGTGCTGGTAAAGTCTGGTGCTGAATTAGCATCTGATGTCGCATTTTTATGTTTCCTGAGCATCTTTGCACCAGTTTTGGCGGTATTGATAGCTGGAGGTGGGGGAATGGCAATCTATAACGGCATTTCTGCCAATGTCAAAGGCTTAATCGATATTTTTAGCAGTGCCATTGGAACTGCAACCAGTATTGCTCTACTCCGCAGGGGGTAATACCAATTTTGGATTTTAGATTTTGGATTTTGCGGAAAGTCTGTAGCAAGATCCCGCAGGGTGCGCCGACTTCCGCCTCTCCGTTAGCGCAGCGTAAAGCCTGCGGCATAACTAACTTCTTTACGAGACGCTAGCTTGCTTCCCCGCAGAGGTACGCTTAGAGCGACGGAGGAACGTCACTTTTCAAGACAGTCAATCACGGGAAAATCCCACAATCAATGGATGAAAATCCTTATTCCCCTATTTCCTATTCCCT
>NZ_KV757866.1 GCF_001712795.1 Nostoc sp. KVJ20 | reverse complement strand
AAAAACTTTTGTTGAATTTCTTCACTCATCCCTTTACCATTATCAGCAATGGCAATTTTTAACTTTTCATTTTCGACCGATGTGTGAATATTAATGCAGTAGGGATTGGCCTTAAGTTCTGCAAAGCTGCGTCCATGATTAGATTCTTCTAAAGCATCAATGGCATTAGCCAGAATATTCATAAATACCTGATTTAATTGACCGAGAAAACATTCTACTTGAGGTAAATTACCGTATTTGGTGACAACTTCAATAGCCGGACGAGTCTCCGAAGCCTTGAGGCGATGGCGTAAAATCAAGATGGTGCTATCAATCCCTTCATGCAGGTTAAATTTCTGCTTTTGATCGGTATCAGCACGGGAGAAGGTGCGGAGACTCTTGCTAATGCTTGTGATGCGATCGCCACCATCCTTCATGGCTCTAATTAACTTGGGTAAATCATCCCGTAAATATTCCAGGTCGATTGTCTCTAATTCCTCTTCAATCTCCGTCCCAGGTTGGGGAAATTTATCGTTGTAGAGGTCAATCAACCCAAATAGGTCATTAATGGAATTTTGGACAGCATCAACATTGCCAATAATACAGCCGACAGGATTGTTGATTTCGTGGGCAACTCCGGCGACTAAGTTACCCAGTGCAGACATTTTTTCACTTTGGACTATTTGTAATTGAGCTTGTTGCAAGTCGGTGAGAGTCTGCTGGACTTGATTATAAAGTCTGGCATTTTCTAGA
>NZ_KV757865.1 GCF_001712795.1 Nostoc sp. KVJ20 | reverse complement strand
GTTACTTGCCGAAGCAAAGACTGATGGAAGTCAGGTCTTAGAACAAGTTAATCGCTACAGCAGCGAAGGCAAGAATCAGAATTCACTGTCTCAAGTCACATCAGTTTCTCAGTATTCTGATGTACAGCCGACTGAGTGGGCATTCCAAGCTTTACAATCCCTAGTTGAACGCTACGGCTGTATAGCAGGATACCCAAATTCCACTTATCGCGGCAACCGGGCACTGACTCGTTATGAGTTTGCCGCAGGTTTGAATGCTTGTTTAGATCGAGTTAATGAACTGATTGCGACAGCAACCGCTGATTTGGTATCAAAACAGGATTTGGCAACCCTCCAGCGTTTGCAAGAGGAATTCTCGGCAGAATTGGCAACTCTGCGTGGTCGAGTAGATTCTCTAGAAGCACGGACTGCTGAACTAGAAGCAAATCAGTTTTCTACTACCACCAAATTGGTGGGTGAAGCTATTTTTGCCGTTACTGACATTTTTGGCGGTAATACTGGCGATGCTAACAATACTGTCTTCCAAGATAGGGTACGTTTAGACTTGCAAAGCAGCTTTACGGGTAAAGACGTTTTACACACCCGTCTTTCAGCTGGTAATGCAACAGCATTTAGTCAAATAGGGAATGACGATGTTCTGATTGATGGTACTGCTGAAGGCACACAAACCTTTCAACTCAACGGTGGAAGTACCAATAACAGTGTCGTTATAGACTGGCTGGCGTATTACGTACCCATAGGCCCAGCCCAAGCTTACTTTGCGGCCACCGGAGGTATTCATAGCGATTATGCTGCCACCAACAATCCTTACTTTGAGGACTTTGATGGTGGTAATGGTGCATTGTCTACCTTTGCTTCTGAAAGCCCCATCTATCGGATTGGTGGTGGTGCTGGTGCAGCACTGACTTTACCTTTTGGTAGCGGTGGTAGCTTTTTGAAACCAAGTTCACTGACTGTAGGCTACTTAGCGTCAAATGCTAATAATCCTGGAGTAAGTCAAGGTTTGTTGGAAGGTAACTATGCAGCTCTGGGACAGTTGAACTTTAGTGTTGGCGATCGCTTTGCGATCGCTGCCACCTACGTTCATGGTTATCATGGTGCTGGAAGTGGTGGTTTATTTGATGCAGGTGGTGGTTTGACTGGCACTAGCCGCGTCGTAGGTACCAATCAATCTAACACCCTAAGTGCCCTAGACGGATCTTCCAGTAATTCATACGGAATATCGGCAGCCTTCCGACCCAGCGACAAACTATCAGTTAGTGGCTTCGTTTCTTACCACGATGTCACAGGCTTTGGTGCTGATGATGATTACGAAGCTTGGAGTTATGGACTTGGCATAGCCTTGCCTGACTTCGGTAAACAGGGTAACGTTTTAGGTATTTTTGCTGGTGCAGAACCCTATGCCTTTAACCGACCAGGTTTAACTGGTAATGATGTACCTTATCACATGCAAGGCTGTTACAAGTAGCGCGTGTCAGATAACATCTCAATTACCCCTGGTGTCATATGGTTGACCTCTCCTGG
>NZ_KV757864.1 GCF_001712795.1 Nostoc sp. KVJ20 | reverse complement strand
GAGTGAAGAACTTTTAGATAGCAAATTTACTAAAACTAATCTTCAAAATAAACTACAATCATCTGCTTTTTCTGTAGTTCATCTAGCGACTCACAGTCAATTTAGTTCTAATCCTGAAAAAACTTTTATTCTCACTTGGGATCAACTGCTCAATATTGAAGATTTAGTTGATTTACTCAAGCGAAATAACTCAAATTATTCTAATTATATTGAATTACTAGTTCTTAGTTCGTGCGAAACTGCTACAGGCGATCGACAAGCAGCTTTAGGATTAGCTGGAATCGCTGTCAGAGCCGGAGCAGAAAGTATAGTGGCAACTTTATGGTCAATAGATGATTTTTCTACTAGTGAAATTATGAATTACTTGTATCAAGAATTAAACAAAGGAACAACTAGAGCTAAAGCACTTCAGCAAGCCCAATTAGCTCTATTGAAAAAAGAAAAGCGTCCTTATTTTTGGGCAACTTTCGTGTTATTAGGAAATTGGCTTTAACTCACTTCGTTGGGAGCAATGCGAATTTATGAATCTTTTGATGAATTCATTTCGGGAGTTTCAACCAATGGCTAAAGTTGGCGCATACTGGAGAAGCATGGAGGTAATCGGGGCGGCGGGGAAAACCTAGAAATCCTAACCGTGCTACTTTCTTGCACTGTTAGTTGGATTATTCTACAGCCATACCCGCTAAAGTTGTGGTGATG
>NZ_KV757863.1 GCF_001712795.1 Nostoc sp. KVJ20 | reverse complement strand
CCGAGACGATCGCCAGAAACACGCGGTTCGACCAGATCAGGCTTGCGCCCTGCACGATGTACCCGCGAAAGAAAAGCTCCTCAGTGGTCGTCTGGATTGCGGTGATGACCAGCGCGATCGGTACAAAGAGCGCGAACGTCTTGAGGTCGGAGTTGAAGGAGAAGCTATCGGGGTAGAGGAGGTACTGCCCCAGTCCGGCTAGCAGCACCCACGGCACAAACCCAGCCACAAAGCCATGACCGACGCGCCGCCAACTGATCTGCTCCCGCGCCGTGACGAGTGTCCGGGGATGACGCTGGTGGATGAGGGTGACGGCGATGAGGATTCCCGCGAGCCACACCGGAAAACCTGCCATGCTCACGACAAAGCCCCCCACCCGACCGAACGCGGCATAATCCAGCCGACCGAAAGCCGCGACACCCTCTTTGCCGCCGATCGCGAGCGCGACGAGCGCACTGGCGAAGTTGGCAACGACCATCCAGGCAAAGAGGATGATCATCAGCCCCAGAACATACCGCCACCACCGATACTTACCCCACCGGGCAGCCTCGACGTAAGTCGCGTCTTTCACTTCTGTTCCGATTCCCTGGTGTCTTTTGATTGCTTTAATCTTCATCTTTGTCTCCTTTACTCGTACATATATGTAGTACTTGGAAGTTAGCAAACCTGTTTTGCGGTCATTCCAGTGAGGCGTTTAAATTCAACAAAACAGGCAAAAACTAGCGAGCAAATGCGCGATCGCCGACTAGCACTCACAAACAAGTCAGGTATAAATAGAGCTTAGTGACTTACTGCAACAATGGCTGTCATCAACTCTGTCATTTTCCAGCGTGCGGTATATCGAATGGTATTGATAAATAAGACTGGGGCAGTTGTTACTC
>NZ_KV757862.1 GCF_001712795.1 Nostoc sp. KVJ20 | reverse complement strand
CTGGTGGGTGAACAACACCTACTCAGTACGCTATTTTTGGCTTAAGTTGACGCGCATGCGCAAGGCTGTGCCCATACCGCGTGGTCTATTTACCTGATAATAGCTGTAAGACCGAACGTCAACACCTAGCTAAAGTTTAAGTCAGGCTTTAAATCCCATCTGAAAATCTCTTCTCTAGAAGATGCTACGCATAGCTTGCTTCCCTGTAAGGGTAAAATCTTGAATTGTTATTGATGGTTTTAGGAAATTTTTTTGAGCTTTTTCTGAGTGAATTTGGATAGCTTGTTACGTGTAAGCTAAAAATAGAAGTGGGTTAAGGGATGGTGATTATGGTCGCAGAAAAACTAATGGGTAATTCACTATCTTCTAATCCTAAATTTTTCAAACCTGGTCTAGTTGGCGCAGAAAACATCTCTAAATAACCTGGTTTCGGCAAAAAATTAGCGAAAAATGGACTTGAATAATGTCCTTCTGAAGTGGAATATGCAAAACCCTTACCCGTTAACTGCTGAGTATTAAGACTAATTAAATCATCAACATCAAAAGGTTCATTTCCTGGCATTGGAGTCCCAGGGGCTTGCAAACCAGTAATTTTTTCACCATTTCGTGTACCAGTAATTCCAGTAATCAGGTAAAAACCTAAATCGTTAGGGGTGTCATTAGTGATGAAAGTACCGTTTGCTGCTATGCCAGTACCAGAATA
>NZ_KV757861.1 GCF_001712795.1 Nostoc sp. KVJ20 | reverse complement strand
GCAAACTATGAAAGCGACACCATTTATCAAATATTGGATGAAGGATTAGTCTGCCATGTAGGTTTTGTCGCAGATGGACAGCCTTTTGTGATCCCTACAGCCTATGGACGAGTTGAGGATACCTTATATATCCACGGTTCACCTGCTAGTCGAATGCTGCGAACCCTGCAACAAGGTATTGATGTTTGCGTAACAGTGACTTTAATTGATGGGTTAGTATTGGCACGCTCGGCGTTTCACCACTCAATGAATTATCATTCAGTAGTTGTATTTGGAAAAGCAACACTGGTCGAAGATGCAGAGCAAAAATTAGCTGCCTTGAAAGCATTTACAGAACACGTTATTCTTGGACGGTGGTCGCAAGTGCGATCGCCTTGCCATAACGAATTAGCCAGAACTATAGTCCTATCTTTACCGCTCACAGAAGCATCAGCAAAGATTCGCACTGGTGGGCCCATTGATGATGAAGCGGATTATCAAATACCTGTATGGGCAGGAGAAATTCCCTTAAAATTGACGGCGGCTGTACCCATAAACGATCCCAAATTACATCCACATATTGAAGTACCTGCAAATCTGAGCAACTACGCTAGACCACAAAAACTTATTCAATATTAAGCGGGAGCTTTATTGGTCTAAGCCGCTTTGAGCCAATCACAGACCACAGACTTACACCCCCAAGCAAAGTTAACCCAAACTTGCCACTGCCCCAGGTATGCGTTCCAGTAAGGCTCACCATCAGCAACGCCAACAGCCTCGCCAACCTTGGAGATTAACTCGCTGTAGGAAGAGCCAATACTGTCCAAGCCTTGCTGCAATTTCAGTTTCAGCCCTTTCCAGGCTTGTCCTTGGGGGCTGGACACTACCTCTTCTAATATTTGAGAGGTTGTGTCAATCACTGGTGTCGATAAAACTATATTATTAGTGACTGACACCAACTCACTGTAGGATGCTTCATCCCGATTTAACCACTGCCC
>NZ_KV757860.1 GCF_001712795.1 Nostoc sp. KVJ20 | reverse complement strand
AAAGGGTCTTAGTAGCAATCTTGCGGTTTCTATCTCAGGCATGGTATCAGGGTAGGAAGACAAACACTACTTTAAACAAGGGTGTTTTTTTCCAAACATTAAATATAATGCTCTTACTATGAGCATCTACCAATCTCTCAAAAAATCTTATACCCAAGACCGACGGCGTGAGAATGACTGGCGGTTGTTTTTGCGTTTAGTGCCCTATGCCCGTCGTAGCGGACGACTGTTGACGCTATCAATGTGCTTACTCGTACCGATCGCACTAGCTAATGCCATACAACCGCTGTTGATTGGCCAAGTAATCTCTCTGATTCGCAATGAACCTAGCACTTACGAATTTCTCAGGAATCGCCCCTTATCTCAAGGGCTAAATATCCTGGAGGGATTATTGGTAATTGCGATCGCAATCCGATTGATTTTGACGGGCTACCAAGGTTACATAGTACAGAAGCTAGGACAACAAATCACCGCAGCAATTCGCCAAGACTTATTCCAGCACGTCACGTCTCTAGCAGTGCGGTTTTTTGACCGCACGCCCGTAGGTAAATTAATCACCAGAATCACCAGCGATGTGGAAGTGTTAGGCGATGTCTTTTCGACTGGGGCAATTGGCATTGTATCCAATTTGTTTTCCATGCTGGTGATTTTGGGTTTAATGTTTTCCATTCAATGGCAACTTACCTGCTTGCTGCTAGTGATGTTATTACCAGTTACCTGGGTCATTGTTTACATTCAGCAACAGTACCGCAAAGCCAATTACAAAGGGCGGGAAGAACTGTCTATATTGAATTCACAGTTACAAGAAAATGTGGTTGGCATTAATGTAGTACAGTTGTTCCGCAGGGAAAAATTTAATGCCGAATTGTTTCGTACCACAAACAGCCGCTACACTCAGCAAATGGATCAAACCATCTTTTATGATTCATTTATTTCAGCAACCTTAGAGTGGATTGGACTGATTGCGATCGCAGGTGTTTTGTGCATGGGTGGTTGGTTACTTTTAGGAAAAAGCTTGACTTTTGGAACTTTATCTGCATTTATCTTGTATGCCCAGCGATTATTTGACCCTTTAAGGGATTTTGCGGAAAAATTTACAGTAATTCAAGCTGGTTTCACTGCCATTGAACGGGTAGGCGATATATTAGATGAACCGATAGAAATCCGCGATCGCGCCAATGTCCGGTTCTCAATATTTGATGCGAAATTTGGCTACATAGACGAGATCCTGGCAAATCTAGAATCCCCAGACCTTACTTCCCCGCCAGAACTGGGAGAAATTCGCTTCGATCACGTCTGGTTTGCTTACAAAAATGATGATTACGTAATTAAAGACTTAGATTTCACCATTAATCCTGGTGAAAGAGTGGCATTAGTCGGCCCTACAGGTGCGGGTAAAACTTCCATTATCCGGCTGTTGTGCCGCCTCTATGAACCCACCCAAGGACGCATTCTCATAGATGGCGTGGATATTCGGGAAGTGCCACAGGCAGAACTGCGGCGCTACATGGCAGTAATTTTACAAGAAGGATTTTTGTTTGCTGGCGATGTTAAAAGCAACATTTCTTTAGGAGATGGCTATACTATTGAACAGATTCAACAAGCAGCAGAAGAAACCAACATTGCCCAGTTTATAGAAGAACTACCCGAAGGCTATGATACTCAACTTCGAGAACGGGGGACAAATATTTCTAGTGGTCAAAAGCAACTTTTAGCCTTCGCGCGGGCTGCCATTCGCAGTCCCCAAATTTTGGTACTAGATGAAGCTACCGCTAGCTTGGATGTTGGCACAGAAGCTTTAGTTCAAGAGGCATTAAACCAGCTTTTACTCAGACGCACCGCCATTATTATCGCTCACCGCTTGTCTACAATTCGCAATGTAGACCGGATTTTTGTTCTCAAGCGTGGCGAATTAATCGAACAGGGAAGCCATGATCAATTATTGCGAGAAGGAGGGCTTTATGCCACTTTGCATAACTTGCAGATGTTGGGAACTTAAGATATTTTCAAAAAAAAATGAATAGCACTAAGGAACTTCCAAATAAAAAATACTCAACAAATTCTTGTGGGGCGGGCAAGATGTCTACCCCACAAGAT
>NZ_KV757859.1 GCF_001712795.1 Nostoc sp. KVJ20 | reverse complement strand
GGTTAGCGATCGCACTACCAATACATAAATCCTCTTGACGGCTGTAACGAGATAGTAAAATACTAAAAGCCGTCAACAGAGTCATAAACAAAGTAACTCCCTGTTGTTGACTAATAGCTTTAAGTCTCTGAGTCAGTTCATTGCTCAAACGATATTCCTCACGCCCACCTTGATAACTTTGTTGGGCTGGACGGGGATGATCAGTGGGCAAATCCAGCAATCGGGGAGCATCACCTAATTGTTGTTTCCAGTAATTTTCCTGATTTTCTAAAATCTCCCCTTGTAACCAATTGCGCTGCCAAGCTGCATAATCACTATATTGAATCGGCAACGGTGACAAATTTGGAGCATTCCCCGCAGCAAAAGCAGCATAAGTCTGTTCCCATTCACGTTTAAACACTCCCATTGACCAGCCATCACTAATAATGTGGTGCATATTAATCAGCAGCACATTTTTCTGTTCGCCCAGTTGCAGCAGTTTCGCTTTGAATAGGGGGCCAGTATTTAAGTCAAAGGGTTCTTGAGCGTGGTTATCTGATAACCGTTGTACGGTTTCTGCTTGAGTCTGGGGATTAAGTGACTGTAAATCTGTAATCGCCAGCACTTCTATATCATCTAGATTTTGGACGGCTACTTGCGCCTCTCCTTCTAGTGCGGGAAAATAGGTGCGTAGAATGGCATGGCGATCGAGGAGATAATCAAAACTTGCACG
Organism: Nostoc sp. KVJ20; assembly: GCF_001712795.1. Classification (GTDB taxonomy): domain Bacteria; phylum Cyanobacteriota; class Cyanobacteriia; order Cyanobacteriales; family Nostocaceae; genus Nostoc. Next base: position 890 of record NZ_KV757859.1, on the reverse strand, counting down.
CAACGCTTCTATATTCAACTTGCCTTCAAGTTCTAGCGCCGTTGACATATTGTAGGTAGCCGAGGTTCCGGTGTCTTCAAGTTGGGCTAAAAACCAGAGTCTCGATTGGGCAAATGACAGATTTTTAGGAGCATTTTCAGGTTGTGGCGTGATGGGTGGTAAAGCAATTACCGAAGCGGCTTTGTCAATTTCTGTTGCCAAATCAGACAAAACACTCTGTTCAAATACCTTGCGGACAGGTACTTCTACCCCAAAAGTGTCACGAATGCGGGTAACTAATTGGGTTGCTAATAGCGAATGTCCACCCAATTCAAAGAAGTTATCTTGACGACCAACAGACTTAGCTTTTAAGAGACTTTGCCATAAGGTAGCCAACAGTTCTTCAGTTGGCGTGACTGGCATTTGAAAGTCCGTAGAAGTGGCTGCATTTGGTGTTGGTAGCGCTCTACGATCTAGTTTTCCGTTAGGGGAAAGGGGCAACTGATCCAATACGATAATCTGGCTAGGAATCATATAATTTGGTAGGCGAATCTTCAGGTAGTCTTTGAGTTGACTCGCTAAATTACTGGATTTTTCCTTTGCCGTGACATAAGCTACTAACCTGGGATTATTATCAGTTTCATATAAAATAACAACCGCTTCTCTAACTAAATAATTTTGCAATAATAGCGATTCAATTTCACCAAGTTCAATCCGAAATCCCCGTAATTTAATTTGAGCATCAATACGACCTAGATACTCAAGATTGCCATCAGAGTTCCATTTTGCTAAGTCACCAGTTTTATAAATTCGCTCAGTTTTGCCAAATAATTCAACTTCAATAAATTTCTCGGCGGTTAAATCGGGACGGTTGAGATAGCCTCGTGCTAAACCCACTCCCGCAATACACA
>NZ_KV757858.1 GCF_001712795.1 Nostoc sp. KVJ20 | reverse complement strand
GGGTATTAGCAATGGGGCGACCAATAGGAATAGAAGCCCCTGGCTTGAGTGGTGCTGTAATCTCATAACAGCAGGTAAAAGTTGTACTTTCTGTCGGTCCGTAACCATTAATTAGTTTACAGTTTTCTACTGTGTTGATAAATTTCTGGACATGGGTAACGGATAAAACATCGCCACCTGCTAACAGTTGACGTAAGGGTTTTAAAGCATCAATTTTTTCATCGACTATTAGATGGAATAAACCCGCCGTTAGCCATAAGGTTGTTACCTGATATTGCTGAATAAATTGTCCTAATTCGTCTAAAGATGGCGTATGGGGAGGGAATATTATTAGTTTTCCACCATTAAGCAAACAACCCCAAATTTCAAAAGTTGAAGCATCAAAAGAGATAGGGCTAATTTGCAGAAATACTTCTTTGTTAGTGAGGCTTACATAGTTAGTTTCTTTGACTAATCTAACTACACCTTGATGGATAACACTAACACCTTTGGGTTGACCTGTA
>NZ_KV757857.1 GCF_001712795.1 Nostoc sp. KVJ20 | reverse complement strand
TTTCAAAAACTCGGTCGCTATGCTACTGTCACCGAAATTGCCGAAGAATTAAATTTAAAGCCTAACCAGGTTCGAGAATATTTCAGTGTCTCGAAACAGCCAGTTTCTCTGGATTTGCGTGTGGGAGACAACCAAGACACTGAGCTATTGGATATCTTACCTGATGAGAGCATGTCCTCAGACGAACGGCTCACTAAGGAACTGTTGCACCTCGATTTAAATAATCTGCTGGCATCCCTACCCCCTATACAACGCGAAATACTAATTCTGCGTTTTGGGCTAGAGAATGATCATCAACTGAGTTTGACTGAAGTCGGCTTACGCTTAAACTTGAGCCGAGAACGAATCCGTCAGCTTGAGCATAAAGCTTTAGCAATTCTCCGTCGTGAACAAAGTGGCATTAAGGAGTATCTTAATTAATTAGAATTAACTCGCGCTGAAGTTGTCGAATAGGAGAGTATGAGCAAAACCCGCTACTCCAAAGATTGGAAACAAATCGCCACATCTGTAAAAGATGCCTCCGATTGGCGCTGTACTAAGTGCGATCGCCTCTGCTTGCGCCAGGAAGCGAGAAACCATCAGAGCTAACTTTATCCCAACGTCGGGTTCATAACCTTCAGGTTCATCATTACAACTTCGACCCATCTGATAACCGAAAAGAAAACTTAGGCTGTCTTTGCAGTAGCTGCCATCTCTACTATCACCGATTTGGGCGAGGCAATATTTCACCTGGGCAATTATCCCTGTTTCAATCAGATGATGCATGAATATATTGCTATCTAGAAACTATCCTTATAAATAGAACAACGATTACAGAGCCGATGCCCAGCAAAACAATTGAAGTCCGAGTACACCGTCAGAGCGCACAAGCGGGAAATTCATACTCGCGTTTTCAACTCCGTGTTTAAGCAGTGTGAACATCCCACACAACTAAAAACCTTCGTT
>NZ_KV757856.1 GCF_001712795.1 Nostoc sp. KVJ20 | reverse complement strand
TTAGACTGGTAAACGCCATAACATTTTGAAATTGTTATGAGTACTCTCGATCAAGTGCTAGAAGACGCTTTGCAACTTCCCTCCGAACAGCAAGAAATGCTGATCAAGATTTTACAAAATCGTCACCACGAAAACAGTCGTGCAGAAATAGTTATAGATGCTCAACAAACCCTAACTGATTTCCATGCAGGTAAATTTCTGCATCAGTCAGCGCAAGATGTTATTGCAGAATTACGCCAGTCTTTAAACGAACCAGAGAAATGAGACTGCTGGTTTTGACTCCAAAGTTCAAACGAGCATTCCATAAGTTTGTAAAGCGAAATGCTGAACTCCAGTAACGTATTGAAGACACTCTTCAACAAATGGAAGCAGATGTATTTGCCCCAGCATTAGGCACTCACAAACTGAGCGGCAAACTCGACGGTCTTCAGTCCTGCTCTTGTGGCTATGATTGTCGTGTTGTTTTCTCCATTGAACTGGATGCAGAAACGAATACTGAAGCTATTGTTCTGCTCGACATTGGAACGCATGATGAAGTTTATTAACTAGGGTCTGCTGAATAATTATAAAACGTTGATTTCTCAATGTTTTGGGGCTATTTTTGTAGAAACAGATGCAAGTAAATTG
>NZ_KV757855.1 GCF_001712795.1 Nostoc sp. KVJ20 | reverse complement strand
CGATACTGCTGCTGTACTGGCTTCAGAAAAAAAGAACAGCACGATAACAAATAGTACACTAGTGCTAATGGGAGCGACGGGTGCGGCAATGATCGTGTCGATGTCAGTCCACAACATCCTCTTAGGTGGATTGATGATTGCTACGGCGATCGCTATAGCACTACCAAAGCAATCTCAAGCTCTGTTGACTAATTTTGAGCAGATACAACGCAAGTATGGAGTCAATCTTTATGCGGTGTTGTTTACGATTTTGACGGTTGTTTGTCTACTTGACTTTGCTTCCTCGCCAGCCGATGCACAGTTTTTTAACACTGCTCAAACCTGGATGACTAATACCTTTGGTAATGCTGGGAACGGACAAACACAAGCAGTTGTAGCATTGTTCTTCAACGTATTAAGGGGTCTGTTCTTACTCTACGTAGGCATCAGCCTAGTCCGGGTTGTTCAAGCGGCCCGCAACGATGAAGATTGGCAAACATTAGCCAGAACTCCATTAATTATTGTCCTTTCAGTTTTTGTAGGAGATTTAGTTACTGGCTTGATTGTTGGTGGAGGTGCGGCATAACCAACAGTAAACAGTTATCAGTAGAGAGTGATGTATTTATCTGCATCGTCAGAGTTCCACATTTTTCACTCATTAGTAGGTAACAGTTAGGGTCAAACTATTTGACTGAAACTGTGATAACTGATAACTGATTTAATACAGTCTTTTCATGCTGAAATAGTTTGAGATCATGAAAAATGAAAATAAATTTCGGACTGTAAATAGAATTTTGGGAGACAGACCCAGATTAGGCCCATTTCCCGCCGACCAAATTTTTCCTTGGTCAGTAATAGGAGTAGTGAATGTATTTGTTGTTTCTTATACATTTCAAGCTGGATGGTTAGCAACTGGATTAAGTATTGCTTGGGGATGGGCAACATGGTGGGTAGTTTCTACGAATAAAGATTTTTTGGGAAAATTTATCGGTGTACCACGAATTAGTAGAGGTTATATGCCTTTTAAAACATTGAAAAAGAATACAAAAATCAGAATTAAAAGGGAATAGGGAACAGGCAACAGAGGAATTCCCAGAATTAAAGAAGTAGGTTGAGAGTCAAAATTCACTCCGTCAGGGGCGATGC
>NZ_KV757854.1 GCF_001712795.1 Nostoc sp. KVJ20 | reverse complement strand
CGGCTATATTTCCATTGCTAACCGAAACCACATTACTAGCGTAAGCAGCCGATACAAATAGTCCGCTAATGAACTGGAATATAACGAGAGTAACGAATGCCCAAAAGATGACTTCGATTGTCAAAGTGAGTAGAGATTGCATATCCATGATTGTTTCTCAACTAAGTATTTGTAATTTTCAATTGATTTACGCAAAGCGTCTTCGAGCCTTGTCCAAATGTGAAGCGAATTTGAACATATCCTCTCTTCAAGAGAGGATATCACTCTAAATTTAGCGTAGCGTCTCTTTGATTTAATCTAACCAAATTTTTTATTACCTTAAAATTTAGTTACAAAATAAAGCAGGTTTTAGTATTTACCTATTTAAAGATTTCAAGTATTATATATATAAATATATTTGACAAATACGAGTATTAGTCTAAGTCTATAATTAAGATTTGATTTATTAGCTAATTCCTGAAATCAAACATTTTACTCAAACGAAAAAAACGTATTCGTATGCCCAATCCAACTACGGACTTAGTTCGCTCCTACCTCAAAGAAATCGGACGCTACCCTCTGCTAACTCCTGAGCAAGAAATTACAAATGCTAGGCTTGTACAGCAGATGATGGCGATTGAAGAACAGCGCTCAAATCTCGCACTTCAACTAAACCATCAACCAACCACAAGAGAATTAGCTACCTCGCTTGGGCAAAGCGAAGCTGAAGTACAGTCAATCATTCAACAAGGTCAAAAAGCTAAAGAGAAAATGGTGACAGCTAACCTGCGGTTGGTGGTAGCGATCGCTAAAAAGTACCAGAATCACAATTTAGATTTTCTTGACTTGCTCCAAGAAGGGGCACTGGGACTGCAACGAGGAATCGAAAAGTTCGACCCTAACAAAGGCTACAAACCTAGTGTGGTAAAACTTACTA
>NZ_KV757853.1 GCF_001712795.1 Nostoc sp. KVJ20 | reverse complement strand
AGTTGAGTCCACCCTAATAACTTTGTTGCCACAAAGAAGAGAGCAACTCTCTCAAGTCAGTCAGCAATTAGCTCACAAAACAGCTATTGCTCAACAGTCAGAACTTTCAAGTTCACAAAAAACTGTTTGGGCAATTGCTGAAAATATTGAATACTTGGCTGTCTCCTCTGCCCTCACTGAAGCTTTACCACTGTTAATAAAACAACTCTCTCCCTTGAGACAGCAGCAAAAAGGAGTCAGAAGTAGATTTGACGATTTAGAAGCAGTCATTACTCAAATTGAGCAACGACTTTCATCACAAAGAGCTATAGACGCAATTACTCAAAATGTTGAATACTCGGCTGTCTCCTCTGCCCTCACTGTCACATTACCGCAACTAATAAAACAATTTTCTCCTTTGAGACAGCAGCTAAAAAAAGGTATTGCCACATTCGACAAAATATTTACAGCAATTGAGCCATTATCACAACGCCTTGATTTACAAAAAACTATCGATATAATTGCTGAGGATATTGAACAGTTGGCTGTAGAGTCTGCTTTAAGTGAAACGTTACCACAACTAATAGAGCAACTCTCTCAACATCACCAGCATATCTCAGGAAGAATAACTAAATTCGACGACCTAGAAACAGCAATTTCTCAATTTGAGCAGCACCTTTCAACAAAAAAAACTGTCTTATCAGTTCTTGAAAACATAGAACAGTCATTAGTTGAGTCTGCCCTAGCTGAAACTTTGCCACGGTTAATAGAACAACTTTCTAAAACTTGCCAACAGCAAAAAGCTCTTAAACCCGCATTTGATAAAATATCTACAAGAATTGAGCATGAAATACAATATCTTTCTTCACAAAGGACTGTAGACGCAATTGCTCAAAATATAGAACAGTCATTAGTTGAATC
>NZ_KV757852.1 GCF_001712795.1 Nostoc sp. KVJ20 | reverse complement strand
TAGAACAGTCATTAGTTGAATCTGCCCTAGCTGAAACGTTACCACAACTAATAGAACAACTTTCTAAAACTTGCCAGCAACATAAGGGAAGAACCACCTTTGAGGGCTTAGGAGTAGCTATTACTCAAATTGAACAACGGCTTGATTCACAAAAAACTGTAGATCCAATTATTGAAAATATCGAATACTCGGCTGTTGAGTCTACCCTCACCGAAACTTTACCGCAACTAATAAAACAATTCTCTCAATATCACCAGCAGCTAAAAGGAGGAAAAACTAGATTCCACGGCTTAGAAGCAGCTATTACTCAAATTGAACAACGACTTGATTCACAAAGAACTATCTTATCAATTGCTCAAAGTATAGAACAGTCATTAGTTGAGTCCATCATTACTGAAACCTTACCACAACTAATAAAACAACTTTCTCAATTCAGCCAGCAGCTAAAAGTAGGAAAAACCACATTCAACCAGTTTCAGCAACTACTGGACAATGAATTCGTAGGGTATTTGACCCAAAAAACTCGAACTTCAGAACACTTAGCTCTTAATGCTATTTCTGACTACGTTGCTCAAGAAACTGTTGCAAGTTATGAGACTGTATCAGCGCTCTCAAAACTGAAAGAATTGCTAGGGGTGAGCCAATCTCAAACTTATACCGAATTTACTACTGCTTTACAAAAGATACTTGACTTGACTGAAAAATGGGGACATCATCAAAATCATTCTCAAGGAAAC
>NZ_KV757851.1 GCF_001712795.1 Nostoc sp. KVJ20 | reverse complement strand
TAGAACAGTCATTAGTTGAATCCATTATTACTGAAACGTTACCACAACTAATAGAACAACTTTCTAAAACTTGCCAGCAGCATAAGGGAAGAACCACCTTTGAGGGATTAGGAGTAGCTATTACTCAAATTGAACAACGGCTTGATTCACAAAAAACTGTAGATCTAATTATTGAAAATATCGAATACTCGGCTGTTGAGTCTGCCCTCATTGAAACTTTACCACAATTAATAGAACAACTCTCTCAATATCACCAGCAGCTAAAAGGAGGAAAAACTAGATTCCACGGCTTAGAAGCAGCTATTACTCAAATTGAACAACAACTTTCATCACAAAGAACTATCTTATCAATTGTTGAAGATATTGAATACTCGGCTGTTGAGTCTACCCTCACCGAAACTTTACCGCAACTAATAAAACAATTCTCTCAATATCACCAGCAGCTAAAAGGAGAAAAAACCAGATTCCACGGCTTAGAAACAGCTATTACTCAAATTGAACAACGACTTGATTCACAAATAACTATCTTATCAATTGCTCAAAGTATAGAACAGTCATTAGTTGAGTCCATCATTACTGAAACCTTACCACAACTAATAAAACAACTTTCTCAATTCAGCCAGCAGCTAAAAGTAGGAAAAACCACATTCAACCAGTTTCAGCAACTACTGGACAATGAATTCGTAGGGTATTTGACCCAAAAAACTCTAACTTCAGAACACTTAGCTCTT
>NZ_KV757850.1 GCF_001712795.1 Nostoc sp. KVJ20 | reverse complement strand
CAATATTTTTTGGCGAAAGTCGAGGGAATATGGTTTCATTTTTACCCTTGAGTAGATGCACTGAATTTATCTTAATTAGTGTACTTTATTAGACTGGTAAACGCCATAGTAGAACTGCGAAAAAATCTTGTCAATCCCACCGCTACCAAGAACGTTCAAAAGCAATCGCAAGAAGTTTACAACTGGCTGCTTAAACCTATTGAGTCAGAATTGCAAAAAAGTGGCGTCGATACTTTAGTATTCGTTTTGGATGGGCCATTACGCAACTTACCAATGGCAGCTCTCTATGATGGTAAACAATACTTGGTAGAGAAATATGCGATCGCTCTGAGCGTGGGTTTGCAACTCCTCGATCCAAAACCGCTAGTGCAACAGCAGCTCAGAGCGCTAACCGCAGGACTGACTCAGCCACCGCCAGGATTTCCCAAATTTGCACCATTGCTTGCGATTAAATCTGAATTTGACGGCATTACCAAAGCTGGAGTTTCGACAACTAGCTTAGTGGATGGGGAATTTAAGAAAAAGAATTTAGAGAGTGAAATTAGTGCAACTTCATTCAACATAGTGCATTTAGCAACCCACGGTCAGTTTAGTTCCCGCCTTGAAGACACTTTCATTTTAGATTTTGATGGTCAGATCAATGTCAAGGATTTTGATACTCTCTTCCGCAGTCAGGGTAAAAGCATCGTAGAACTATTAGTTTTGAGTGCTTGTCAGACAGCATCAGGAGACAGCCGTGCAGCACTCGGTCTAGCAGGAGCAGCTGTACGAGCAGGGGCACGTAGTACCATAGCTTCCCTATGGCAAATTGATGATGAATCAACAGCAATGTTTGTGAGTGCCTTCTATCGAGAACTTAAGAGTGGAAAAATTACCAAAGCCGAAGCAGTCCACCGTGCCCAGCTACAACTGCTGAAACATCCCAACTACAGAGCGCCAAGCTTTTGGTCTGCCTATGTATTGATTGGCAATTGGTTGTGATTGGGGGATTGGGGACTGGGG
>NZ_KV757849.1 GCF_001712795.1 Nostoc sp. KVJ20 | reverse complement strand
TTGCTTCCAACTCCCCGGAGCATATCGTCGGTAACCACGTCCTTCGTCGCCTCTGTGTGCCTAGGTATCCACCGTTAGCCCTTATTAACTTGACCACTCAAACATTTGGTGTTCTACATTTGCATTCACAATCACAAATAGTTAGTTCTGCTTACTTCGTCACTTCATACTGATTTCACTCAGCACTCACAACTTAGCATTCAGCACTAATTATGTCTGTGTCTGCCTGCTAATTTCGCGTTACTATGCAGTTTTCAAGGTTCTGGCTGAGAACTAACTCAGCAGTCTGACTTAACATTAAGTCATGTTGCTGATTTCTCAATGGCTTTTTTGTTTTGACAATCGCCACAGGTGGAGGTTAGCGGACTCGAACCGCTGACATCCTGCTTGCAAAGCAGGCGCTCTACCAACTGAGCTAAACCCCCAGATACAATTAAAAATTGATAATTAAAAATTAAAAATTGAGTTTTCTTCATTTTTAATTTTGAATTTTACATTTTTAATTGATTCAGGTGGGCCATCCTGGACTCGAACCAGGGACCTCACCCTTATCAGGGGTGCGCTCTAACCACCTGAGCTAATAGCCCATATCGAACCAAATCATAGTTTGAAAGCTTTCAACAAATGTCTGCGACCGACCTAGGTTAGACCAACTTACTATCTATATAGCTGTATGCTTTTCGATCTGTAAGGGGTGTAGGTCTCCCT
>NZ_KV757848.1 GCF_001712795.1 Nostoc sp. KVJ20 | reverse complement strand
TAAACCCCTACCCTTGAAAGCCACTCCCTACTCCCTGTTTTGGTGAGACTCTCTATTGAAAAATCCAGATAGTGTAAACCTCTGCTCGAACTTCTCTGAAGCTAAATTTTTTCGAGTACAGATTTTTTCTTTCTATGTTTTTGTTACAATTATTGAAATTTTTACCCAAAAATACCACTATGGCTTTATATGCTGAATTACACAGACATCTAGGCGGCTCCGTCGTACCACGAGTTTTATGGCGATATTTCGAGCGACATTCTTCAGAGTTGATTTCCCGCTTTGCTGACTATTCAGACTTTGAAGATTTTTATACTCGCCCACGCAACACCTTGGATGAGTATCTAGAATTACACACCTTGGTAGAAAGTGTGCAAACTGTGGATACTTTGCCTTACTTTATTTATCGCTTGGTGCGGGGTGCTTACATTTTTGAAAATTTGGCTTATCTGGAACTGCGTTACACTCCCTATCTACGAACACCTGAGCATTTGAATCAATCTGAAAGAATTGACAAGATGACAGAAATTGTGCAGGTAGTAGGACTTGCCAGCCACCAGCCAGAACATCCGATTGTTACTAGCCAAATTCTCTGTATGCACACACGTCTACCCTATGAGGTGAACAAGGCTATTGTTGATTTGGCGGCGCAAAACAAGCAGTATGTCTGTGCAGTAGATGTAGCGGGGGGTGATAGCTATTACGCCGATCGCTTAGAAGAATGGATTAGCTTATATGATTATGCGCGATCGCTGGGTGTCAACACAACGGGACATCTATATGAAACCACCGCAGGTTGTTATCCAGAACTATTACCCTTTTTAATGCGAATTGGTCACGGCATCCAAATTCCCCTATTGTATCCAGAGTTACTTAATGATGTAGCTAAACGCGGACAATGTTTAGAAGTTTGTCCGACAACTTACCTGAAAACAGGTACTTTGCAGGATATACGTCAACTAAAATTAGTTTTTGACCGTTGTTTTGATGCTGGGGTTGATATCGCTATTTGTACTGATAATGCTGGATTGCACAATGTGCGTCTACCCTTTGAGTACGAAAATCTCTTGACTTACGACATTATTAGTTTTGAACAACTACAAGCTTGTCAAGATGCAGCTTTCCGTCATGCTTTTGCTTGGCCCTACAGTCAACGTCCCGCATCCCTGTTAAACGGTTTACTGAAACCTGAACCACCTAAAGTTTTGGCTATGAGAGATACTAATTAACAATCACATAGAAATATCCATAAATTAAGGTGATTTCATGTTAATTAATGTTGCAATCCCTGATTTTTTCTGATGCTGTAGAGAAAGTTGTGACCCGCTACTGATTAGATTCTGACTCCTGACTTCTGAATTCTTTTTCAATTGTGGTTCCTTTTTTGTTGATTTGGATTTTTGCTATAAGTCTTACGGAGGGAAGATTTGGCTTCACCAGAAAATTCTCAAAAATCATCTTTTAATTGAGTTTAGTTGACAATTAATAAAAATTTCTCATAAATTTCCCCCATTATCTCCCTCTGCCCCTAGGGCGTGTCATCAATTGA
>NZ_KV757847.1 GCF_001712795.1 Nostoc sp. KVJ20 | reverse complement strand
TTCCAAAGGTTAACTGATGAGGAGGTTATTTCTGTCCTCAAAGACCAACAAATCGAGGTAACAGAAAAAATACTAGCTATAAGTTCAGGTAGTCCTGGTCAAGCGATCGCTGGAATTATGAGCCTTTTTTTAGTATGACTCATAGTCCAGAGTCCTCAAATTTAGAGTCGAAAAATTTCAGCAATTTAGCTTAAGGGTTTCTGAGCTTGAATTTTGTCAAAAATAGCACCTTCACTAAAAAATTTCTGCCCAATACTGTTCCAGCCTCCTAAATCCTCAACTTTCAACAAAGTTTTAATTTGAGGAAAATCGCTACTGAGTTGTTTTGCGATCGCAGTATCAACAGGACGAAACCCTATTTTGGCAAATTCTCTTTGTACCTCTGGAGTGTAGAGATATTGGACAAATGCTTCTGCAACTTTTCGAGTAGCGTGTTGTTCAACATTTTTATCTACTACAGCTTCCCAAAGCTTGACAATACAAGAGTGAACTGGCTTCGTTATGTATCTATAGTGTTTTTTGATACTCAAAATTTTCCCCTTATGTAATAAATGCGGTATTCCACGCGGTTTACTGTAGTTTAAAGGTATTATAAGGTAGTTCCTAAAATTACATAACCTTTTATTAACCTAAATTTAAACAAGTTGTAGATTACGTACTGAAAAAGGCTTACTGTTGCCAGAATGAGCACTGGATGAAAATAATTGGCAAAAAGTTCGAGGCTATCTAGCAAATGAAATTGAGATTGATTATTTAGACTTTCGAGGTGAAATACCTCGACAAGTGACCGCAGAAGAATATGTACAACAACGAGTTGATGCATTGTCAGGATTACGGACTTTGCATATCAGCACGAATCATGAGGTAACAATCAAAGAAAATGTAGCTTATTGTAAATCAGCGTATTGTATTTATAGAGTTGATCCTAAACTTGAAGCTGGACAAGATCGGTTTGATACGGCAGGAAACTACCTTCATCAGTTGATTCGAGTCGATCGAGAATGGCGAGTTAATGCGATCAAGCAAACAGTAGTGGTAATGAGTGGCAATCGACAAGTGCATGGTGCGTTCCGCAATATCTCATCGTAAAATGTTGAATTTTGCTACTAACAACAAAGTTCAACAGCTAGCGAACACTAGATGTTAAGTTTTGAAAAAACGGGCATTTTCTCCTAATCTTTTTCAAAAATCGGTACACTTGATCTTTTAGAATCCTGCTCCTGGTAACTTTTGCTTCTTGCCTATCTACTACACAAATAATTTCACAAATAAAACTGGATTTATATAGTAATTTTATTGCTAATAAATCAGCATTTTAGGTTCCTCAATTTTTCTTGATAGCTTGCTGGGGAAAATGCCAAGTTTACACCTCTACCTGTTTGATCTGTGCATCTGTTGCTTGGTCTATTTCTATAAACTTTGGCCCAGCAATGAGAACTATCACCATCATTAATAGACTTGTCACCATGATGATGCTGACTACGCTGGGATCGTCAAAATTACTCGTAGCGACTAATAATGCTGCGGCAAAATTGCGTTGGGCTGTTCCGACTCCTAGTACTCTTTGAGTATCAATGTCAGGGCCACCTAAAAGATAACCGACGCTAAAGGAGAATATAATAAATATCGCACAAACAAAGATTGCACCTGTTTTTAATAAGCTAATGATATCGTTGGTGTGAATGAATAGTCTGACTACTAAACCGAAAAGTAATCCATAACTAGATAATTTGAATAAAATTGGCTGGATAATGGGAGCGATCGCAGCAAATTTAGCTTTGATAAATAATCCCATTACTAACGGACTAACCATCAGCAACAACAAGGGTTTAGCAATGTCCCAAGAGTTGATTTGCACACCTTGCACTACTAACGGCAGAACCATTGGCATATAAAAAATAGTACCCAGCATCAGCAACATCATTAATCCCACAGAAAAAGCTATATTGCCCTTGACTATTTGAGCAAGTTTAGGCAAAGCTGGTGGGCCTGATGCTAGTGCCATAATTAGTAAACCATCTCTGAGTGGTTCGCTTAAAGGTACTACTTGTACTAGCAGATAAACAAAAACTGGCACCAATACAAAATTTGTTAGTAAAGACAAGATGACGAGTCGAGGGCTGCGGAGTGGTTTCCAAATCTGTTGTACCGTTAAACCTAAACCTGCACCCAACATAGTGCAAACAATGAATGTGAAAAGTGAAAGTTTATCGATTACTACTAAAATTTCATTCATGATTGATGAAGTTTATTGGGCATTGGGCATGGGGCATTGGGCATTGGGCATGGGGCATGGAGCATGGGGCATTGGGCATTGGGCATTGGGCATTGGGC
>NZ_KV757846.1 GCF_001712795.1 Nostoc sp. KVJ20 | reverse complement strand
ACTTTTAAAACATCCTCTGAGAAACAATAAGCTTTTTTGAGCGAAAAAAGAACATAGGATTTTTTTAAGCGTAGTAATACATATAAGCTTAAAACAACCGAAGTCTATTTTGCAGGCAGGTTAGAGACTAATTTTAAAAGAAGTAATTGATTATTACGAGATACAATAAATTATTAAATAATACTTTATTAAGTTTATGTTAAAAATGGAACTTTTAAAAAGGTTAACATTTTTTGTGTATAAAATAACAAAACAAATTACAAAGCCGGTTTAGTATCCCCAGCCAGAGAATCTAAACGTAAACGCTCATAGGAGCAGTAACTCAATAAATCGGCGCTGCTGAATAAGGGGATGAATGTCTCACGCAAAGATGCAAAGAAAGTCTATAAAATCATTCCGCATTTATGCAACGCCAGATTTTGATAAATTTCATCAAGCCAAAGATATTGCGTTAAACCTCTGCGTTCTTCTGCGTTTCAGAAATGCCACTCACAATAATGCAAACACCAGCTAACAAAAATGCCAATGCACCGCCAACTGCACCAATCAAAGGTGTTATTGCTTGCGGTTGGGGAAATATGACGCCAAACAAACTCATTGCTAAGGCGAATCCACCAAAATACATCCCAATTCCTAATCCCACCCATCGCTGCGGTACTAGTCCTAAAGCAAAAGGAATTGCCCCATTGACAATTAAACTAAAGCCAGCAACGATTACCACAATTATCGGGATTTGTGCCCCCACAGATATCATTATCAATAATGAGGGAATGATTGCACAGATCCCACAAAGCATTGCTTGACTATTACCAATTTTGACTGCGAAGATTCCTGCTGGTATGCTGGCAAGTGCGATCGCTAATCCGATCCATACCATCAGCACATCAATGTTATCAGTATTTAGTTGAGTCTTCAATACTTTACCTAAAACATCAAAGAGAAATCGGATACCCCACGCGACACCGAAACCAGTTCCTAAAATCAACGCCAATTTCTGTAAGGGCAACTTTACTGTTTCTGCTTGGTGTCTATCTACTGGTGCTTCTGGAGGATTGACTAACCGCAACACAGCCGCCGCCCCCAGCATGACGAAGGAACCGATCGCAAAGGTATAAACTGGCCCTAAACTCAGAATAAACTTGTTGCTTATCGGTCTAAAAGCCCCAATCGCACCACCTGCCAAAGTGACAAAACTTACTGCTAAAGGTAACTGGGCTGGTGTCGAATACATTCCTAATAGGCACATCGCTGGAGAGCGAAATATTGTCATTGCTAATGCCCAGGCTACTAATACTATAGGTAAGAGCGATCGCATCACAGTACTAGGTGGGATAAAACTCACAACGCATGGTATGGCAATAAACAAAGCCGATGCAAGAATCATACCTACTGAGATGAAGGGAAACCGAGTTCCTACCCAGCGCCTAGCTTGGTCTGAAAGTCCGCCCATCAAGGGTTCCAGCACTGCACCCAAGGCATTTTCGACTATCACCAAGCCAACTGCCAATGAGGCAGGAAAACCAAACTGAGTCAAAAGTTGTGGCAAATATATATTATAAATTAACCACGAAAGCGTAATTGCTCCCTGCACTGCTGCCAACACCCAAACTTGCACCCATAAAATATTGAAATGAGATTTTGAGGTAGTCAAGTCGCTTCGCTCCAA
>NZ_KV757845.1 GCF_001712795.1 Nostoc sp. KVJ20 | reverse complement strand
ATGGTGGTGATGGCAACGATACTATCTTTCTTGAAGGTCTTAATGATGAATTGAACGTAGTTTTTGCCGAGGGTGGAAACGATACTGTCATTGGTGGTAATGGCGTTGACTCCATTGATGCAGGTGACGGTAACGACTTTGTTTCTACTGGTGCTGGGGATGACGTTTTTACTGGTGAAGATGGTAACGATACTCTCAATGGTGGAATCGGTAACGATTTGATAGTTGGTGGTAGGGGAGATGATCGGGTTTTTGGTGATGCAGGTAACGACTTACTGTTTGGAGTTGATGGCAATGACGTTCTAAATGGTGGTGCTGAAAGTGACACCTTGACTGGTGGTGGTGGAAGTGACGCCTTGAATGGTGGTGCGGGAGCAGATAGATTAAATGGCGTCAATCCGATTGTTGATACTTCAGGTTTTGGAAAGGGTGAGATTGACGTTCTTACAGGTGGTCAAGGAAGAGATACCTTCGTTCTAGGTGACCAGAACGCTGTTTACTACAATGACGGCAATCGGTTATCCACTGGAAATCAAGATTACGCTATTATCAAAGACTTTCAATCTCGCTTTGATACTATCGAACTCAAAGGTTCAGCATCAGATTATTTATTGGTTCAATCTGTTGGTAGTCTTCCATTTGGGACATCTATATTCTTCACTGGTGGTTCAAATATTTCTGCTGAACTTATAGGTTTAATTGAAGGACAAGCGGCTACAAATTTCAATCTTAATAATACTAACCAGTTCTCTTTCGTTTAACTTGGTTTACTAGCTGTAATTAAAGCAAAAGAGAGGCTATCTCGGCAATATCCACTAGTTTTTTAGCGAACGCATGGAAGCCGACGCTAATGTTAAAACTCATTATGTGCGATAGCGCAAGTGCTATCGCACATACCTTCATCCGTTGAATTTTGCTCAGTTGCAGCGCTTGTATTCGCTTCTTCAGCCGAGCATTTTCCTCTTGACATATTAACGCTTCCACTTCTTATACACTTTCTCAATACGGTTTGGTTAAAGAAAAAGGGTTTTTAAGTCTTGCGCCTTATATCCCTCCACTGAATTTAAGTACAAAATTCAGTGGAGGGATATAAGGCGGGAAAAACCTAAATATTTTTCAATAAACATTTGAGGTTTTTCCAAACAA
>NZ_KV757844.1 GCF_001712795.1 Nostoc sp. KVJ20 | reverse complement strand
GAATCAATTAAAAATGTAAAATGCAAAATTAAAAACGAAGAAAATTCAATTTTTAATTTTTAATGATCAATTTTTAATTGTATCTGGGGGTTTAGCTCAGTTGGTAGAGCGCCTGCTTTGCAAGCAGGATGTAAGCGGTTCGAGTCCGCTAACCTCCACCTGTGGCGATTGCCAAAACAGAAAAACTAGTGAGAAATCAGCAACATGACTTAATGTAAGTCAGACTGCTGAGTTAGTTCTCAGCCAGAACCTTGAAAACTGCATAGTAACGCGAAATTAGCAGGCAGACACAGACATTATTAGTGCTGAGTACTGAGTGCTGAGTGCTGAGTAAAATCAGTAGGAAGTGACGAAGTAAGCAGAACTAACTATTTGTGAATGCAAAATTGTAGAACACCAAATGTTTGAGTGGTCAAGTTAATAAGGGCTAACGGTGGATACCTAGGCACACAGAGGCGACGAAGGACGTGGTTACCGACGATATGCTCCGGGGAGTTGGAAGCAAACAGAGATCCGGAGATTTCCGAATGGGGCAACCCT
>NZ_KV757843.1 GCF_001712795.1 Nostoc sp. KVJ20 | reverse complement strand
AATTTTACCCGCCAGAATTGCATCCAAAGAAGCTTCTTCCGATTCAAATACCCGTGCGGGGCCGGTAATTACTGGTTTCTTCACCCCGGTAATTTTGGCGACAGCCCCTTCTGTTGCCAGATTACCTCTGAGGATGGCTAAATGTCCTTGAGGATACATCGGGTTATTCCAAGTCCGAATCACATCTTGATTGGCAGATGGTTCTTCGGGGATGTCTGCTAATATCTCTGCAATGGTTTGACCGCTAATGGTCAGGCTATCACCATGCAATAAGCCATGCACGAGTAGCATCTTCATTACTTGCGGAATACCACCAGCTTTGTGCAAATCTGTAGCGACATATTTACCACTTGGTTTCAAATCACACAAAACGGGAACGCGGGCGCGGATTGTTTCAAAGTCGTCTATAGTTAAATCTACCTCAGCGGCGCGAGCGATCGCTAAAAAGTGCAGCACTGCATTTGTCGAACCACCTACCGCCATGATCACAGAGATGGCATTCTCTATAGATTTGCGGGTGATAATTTGGCGGGGCAAGATTTGTTTACGGATAGCTTCGACTAGCACAGATGCCGATTTTTCCGTGCTGTCGGCTTTTTCGGCATCTTCCGCCGCCATTGTTGAGGAATAGGGTAAACTCATTCCCAACGCTTCAAATGCTGAAGACATGGTGTTAGCTGTGAACATTCCCCCACAGGAACCAGCACCAGGACAAGCCCGACCTTCAACTTCTAATAATTCCTTTTCGTCAATTTTTCCAGCACTGTATTGACCAACAGCTTCAAAAGAACTGACAACAGTTAAATCGCGTCCGTTGTAGTGACCGGGTTTAATTGTACCACCGTAGACAAAGATAGCAGGGATATTCATCCGAGCGATCGCTAGCATTGCTCCTGGCATATTCTTATCACAGCCACCAATGGCTAGCACACCATCCATACTTTGCCCAGTACAGGCAGTTTCTATGGAATCTGCGATAACTTCCCGCGACACGAGGGAATATTTCATCCCTTCAGTTCCCATCGAAATCCCATCGCTAATGGTAATCGTGCCGAACATTTGCGGCATCGCCCCGGCGGTTTTAATTCCAACTTCTGCCCGTTGCGCCAGTAGATTTATCCCCATATTACAGGGAGTGATGGTGCTATGACCGTTGGCAATACCGACAATG
>NZ_KV757842.1 GCF_001712795.1 Nostoc sp. KVJ20 | reverse complement strand
CATTGGGGTTACTTCGTAGCACACGCGAGAGATGCAACTAGCTTGGGTTCCCTCTATACACCGGGGGTGCAAGGTGTCGACTGATTCTGAGGATTGGGCAGAATCACTTTACCCCTGTCACCGTCTCAGCCGTTTTCGGTAACTCCTCTTCACGATGCCTCAACGAGGATTCACATCTGTTAACCCTGTCTAGTTTTACCCTAGCGCTTCACCTAACTGTGCGGCTTGCTGATGTCGCGCATTTTACCCTCTAGCTTTGAAACATCGCAGTTACCCGCAATGCCCCTTCGGGCGGGTACTGGCATTTGACACTTGCCACGAGTTTTTCTGAGGAACTCACTCTCTACGTGCAACCGATAGTCGCACCAATCCCTAATAGGGATTTTAAGTTGATTGCAATAAACAAGTCATGGCTGGGTGATGCAGAGCGCCAAAAGTTTTAATCCCTGATAGGGATTTTAGTTAATTGCGATGACAAAATGTAGTTGCAGTATCAAATTGGGCATAGTTTCAATCCCTAATAGGGATTTTAGTTAATTGCGATTCTCTAGGTGTCAAAGCGTACAAATCATCAGTGATGTTTCAATCCCTAATAGGGATTTTAGTTAATTGCGATTTATTTAGATAATCAAAAAGGTCATTAATATGTCAGTTTCAATCCCTAATAACCCAAGTTGCGGGTAATAGAATACAAAAGAGGAGATGGAAAGTGTAGGCACAGTAAATAAGGGTTGTACGAACTCCAACCACTATAAAAATGCCATTAGGAATGTTCAGTGTAGTTTA
>NZ_KV757841.1 GCF_001712795.1 Nostoc sp. KVJ20 | reverse complement strand
TGCCAATTAGTCCAAACTCAAGATACAAACCAGAAGCGCTATAACCTGGGTTTTAACACCCTTTTAACCAAACACGGATTATGAAAAAGCTGATCAACAAGCCGGAAGACTTTGTGCGCGAAAGTCTAGAAGGTATGGCGGCGGCTCATTCCGATTTAATTAAACTGAACCATGACCCTGCTTTTGTCTATCGAGCCGATGCACCTATACAGGGTAAAGTAGCAATTATTTCAGGTGGTGGCAGTGGACATGAACCCATGCACGCTGGCTTCGTAGGCAAAGGAATGCTTGATGCAGCTTGTCCTGGTGAGGTTTTCACTTCCCCTACTCCTGATCAAATGCTAGAAGCAGCCAAACGAGTAGATGGAGGCTCTGGTATCCTTTACATCGTCAAAAATTATAGTGGCGATGTGATGAACTTTGAAATGGCAACGGAGTTAGCCCGTAGTGAGGGCATTCGATCACTAAATATTTTGATTGATGACGATGTAGCAGTTAAGGATAGCCTTTATACCCAAGGACGGCGGGGTGTGGGAACAACAATACTGGCGGAAAAAATTTGTGGCGCGGCGGCTGAGGCTGGGTATGATTTGCCACAAATAGCAAATTTATGTCGCCGAGTAAACCTGAATGGGCGGAGTATGGGAATTGCTCTAACATCTTGTACAGTTCCCGCCAATGGAACGCCGACATTTGAATTAAGCGATCGCGAAATTGAATTAGGTATCGGTATTCACGGTGAGCCTGGAACAGAACGCACAGCTATGAAATCAGTAGATGAAATTACCGAAATTTTAACGCGATCGCTCATTGAGGATAAAGCATACACCCGCACACTACGCGAGTGGGATGAAGACAAAGGAGAATGGTTAGATGTAGAACTAACAAGTCTACCATTTGCCAAAGGCGATCGTTTATTAGCTTTCGTCAATAGTATGGGTGGAACTCCAGTTTCCGAACTATATATTGTTTATCGCAAACTTGCCCAAATTTGCGAACAGCAAAGATTGCAAATTGTGCGAAACTTGATAGGCCCCTACATAACATCTCTAGAAATGCAAGGTTGTTCCATTACCCTGCTGAAATTAGATGATGAGATGATCCGGTTGTGGGATTCACCAGTAAAAACGCCGAGTTGGCGTTGGAGAATTTAACTAATTGCTAAAATTGTAATTTTAAGGTTTAAGTACCTTTGATGTATACCAATGCAGAGGTTCTCAGCAAAAACAAAAGCCCCAAGCAATTATGATTGCTTGGGGCTTGTTGTAAGAATAAACCTGGCATCGAGCTATTTTTGCGTAGGGCTACCCCTAAACTATCGTTGCCGCAGCAGCGTTTCACCTCTGAGTTCGGGAAGGGTTCAGTGTGGTTCCACCGCGCAATAGACACCAGGAAAACTTGTTGGGTCAGAGACCCTGAA
>NZ_KV757840.1 GCF_001712795.1 Nostoc sp. KVJ20 | reverse complement strand
TGCACCTTTGATGCATCGACTTGTACCTTTGATGCATCGACTTGTACCTTTGATGCATCGACTTGCAAAAATTAACCTTAAATATGCGATTTGGTGAGGGTTTTAAACTCGGTTATTCATCCGCCAGCGATGCACTGAGTTTCGACTGCGCTCAACTACCGCCGGTCGTTGTGTCTGTCATACAGAATTCATTCTGAATTCTGACTCCTGACTCCTGAATTCTGTTCGATAAATGCTAGGAGACTTTTAACCAATGGCTAGGATGAATAGCACTTCATTAGCAGCGAGTAAAAAAGGAATTATCATGAGAAAACTTGTTATTGCTGAACGCGTAAGCCTCATTGGTCATATCGTGTCAACAGTATTTGGATTGGTAGGAATACTACTGGTTATACCTAATGCCCAAGTAATTTTTAACTTATCCGAGCTTGCACAAACTGCCATCCAATGGAGTATGGCAGGAGGCGGTGTAGTTTATATGATCTTAGGTGCAGCAGGTGTTTTCTTGTATGCCACGCGGATTTTGGGTTTAGGTCGCGCCTTGGCATTTCTGCTGCCATCAGTATTTATTTCTCTAGGAAGTGAATTACTAGGAACCAGTACTGGTTTTCCATTTGGTCATTATAGTTACCTAAGCGGTTTAGGTTATAAGATTGCGGGTTTAGTCCCATTTACAATTCCCTTATCGTGGTTTTATTTGGGATTTGTTTCTTACCTGCTGGCACGTGCAGGTTTAGAAGTGGACAAAAAACCCAATTTGTGGCGGCATATAAGTGCGATCGCTTTGGGTGCTTTATTACTAACCTCCTGGGATTTTGTTCTCGATCCTGCAATGAGTCAAACTTCTCTACCCTTTTGGTATTGGCAACAACCAGGCCCATTCTTTGGAATGCCTTACCAAAACTTTGCGGGGTGGCTGGGTACTAGCTCAGTATTTATGGCTGTGACTGCACTGTTATGGAGAAATAATCCTATTAACTGGGAGCGATCGCAACTTAATATACCTTTTGCAGTTTATTTAAGTAATTTTGGTTTCGCTACAGTCATGAGCTTAACAGCTGGATTCTTTGTACCTGTGTTGCTAGGCTTGTTGCTGGGTGTCACACCCGCAGTGCTGCTGTGGTTGAAAGGCTCACCTACACCTGTCCAAGTTCCCATTGAATCACCAGAAATCTCTGTAGCTAGAGTTAAAGTTACAGCGAAATGAAAGGGCATTAGGAGTGCTGAGTTAGGAGTTAGGAGTTAGGAGTTTTGTTTACCCCCTTGTCCCCTCATCTCCCCCACTCCCCCTGCCATTCTCGCTTGGCAGGGTGGTTTCATACAACGAGAGAAAAATAATAATGATTTGTATAGGGTGGAAATAAATGGATAA
>NZ_KV757839.1 GCF_001712795.1 Nostoc sp. KVJ20 | reverse complement strand
CCTTTTTATCCATAGATAATTAAAAGCTTTACAAAGTATTTGCTTAGTAGAAAGACATTGTGCAAAAACGCTCTCTAAGCGATAAAGATACTCTACCAGGAGCTTGAGCGATGCAACGGTATTGTGGGCAGTTATCAAAGTTGTACACAAAAAAACGTAACTACCTTTTTATGAAATTTCATGAATTACAGATAGCTACAGTCCTTATACAGTAAAGCTTCTAGCTGTAACGGGTTGCGAGTGAAAAAAATCAGCCCGTTACACCCGTTACAAATTTAGTACATGAATCTACTTTCAAAGCTAAAGAGTAACTTTTGATACGACGGTGTAGAAACCTTGAGAATGCTTTTAGCTGCGATCGCCCCTTCCCCCTTGTCCCTTCCCCCATTCCCGAATACCTTTTTTTTGTTTTGGGTGCGCGGCGGGGAGGCAATTAGATGTAGCCCAAGCAATTGCGGGGAAAATTTGAGTTTTCAAAAGTGGTGTCAAAATTTTTGGAGAGGTGCGATCGCCCAATACCCAATACCCAATGCCCATTACTCTAAAAATAGATTGGAGGTTTTGGGGTTTTGGTAGTCACGTCTGGTAGTCACGATGATTTTGGTAGTCACGATGATTAATATCTATTTATATAGAGGTCGTGACTACGGTATCAAACTCTGATACAAAATGTGGATATTTTCAGTGGTGACTACCAAATTACGTATCAAACTT
>NZ_KV757838.1 GCF_001712795.1 Nostoc sp. KVJ20 | reverse complement strand
CCGGATTTAAACATTGCTGATGCTAGCACTGCGTTGACTTATCTGCAATGGAAGTTAGACCGCAATCAAGAACCTTCTGCCTAGTAAAAAAGCGTTCACCTGAATGAGTGCCGCTTATTCAAGTGAACGCACGGAAGTTTTTCTCCCGCTACAGAATTCCCATTATACACAGAACACCAATCAATGAAACTTAACCGAGGTGAAATATGATTGCTGAAATCAAACTAGGTTTATGCAACCCTCCCGAACCTATCTATTTATATGTCAATCAAGGTGAAGTAGATGGGGAATCTTTCGTTTGGTACAAGTTCAATATCGCCCAGGAGAAGAAAATCCCTGTTGCCCAAAGAGCATTAATTGGATACTTGTCTGAACTCCGCCTAACGACTAAAGAATTTAAAGGTAAGGACAACCTAAAACTAGATATTGTCGTCAGTGCTGATGAACTTTATGTTGTTAGAACTGGCGTTGAAACCAATTTCGCCAAAAGCTTTCTTCTCGCTGCCTCTTTAATCCAAGATTTTTCTAAACCACTGATTATTGTTGTTACTGCTGGCGACGAGAACACAGTTTTCTGCAATCTTTACGATGCTGCAAGTAAAAGCAGAATTGAAAGAGAATGGAACAAAAATGCTGATTGGGCAACCATCATTCATGACATTCAATCTCGCTTAGGTAGCACATCCTCAACTATCCCATCTACACCAAAACTTAGCGTAGTCCCTCAACCAGTACATCCTCAAGATTTACGAATTAAAAACATTCGTACTTTACTTGATTATCCTCTTGATTTAGTCAGAGAGTGGTTGCAATTTCAGGATGTTGACCGCCCAAGTCTACTTCATATTACCAAGATTAATGAACTGGTAAAAACAATGTGTTTGGCTTGGGCAGCAGACAAGTGTGAATATCCCAATCATGCTGAATCTTTGTATCAAAAGCTAGTTGTTGATGCTGTTGTTAGCGGTGCGGATGAATTAACGGCAATCAACGGATGGATGCAACAGTTACAAACGGCAAAAGCTGGAGCAGTGTAAATCAGCATACAGGATTCAGAAGAAGTTTTATTTCTGAATCCTGAATTAATTAAATGGGAATAAAAGCCATGAAAGTCATTGTCACAGTTGTTGAAAAAATCACAAGTGAAGCGCATATCGATATCCCTGATGGGCTGAATCAATCCGCAATCAAGCAGCACATCGTAGACCGCTATAACACTGGGGAAATGTCCACAGACATGAACATTTTTCAAGTTGACTTTGAATCTATTAGCGCTCGGATTGTACAAGGACAGGCAGACACTAATTCTATCTCTTCAGAGAAGGAGGTAATCAGATGAGTATCAAATGGACTGATGAAGAGCTAGCAATTATTGAGGCGAAAGCTGAAGTCTACACAATAAAACAAATATCCTCAATCTTAAAAAGACGAGGATATCAACGCACACCAATTGCAATTTATCTGAAGTTAAATAGCTTAGGTTATTCTGCACGCCCCACTCTTGATAATTATAGCTGTCAAGAAATTGCTCAAGTTCTTCAATTGAATTTCTCAACTGTCACAAGGTGGGTAAAAAGAGGATGGCTCAAAGCTACAAGACGCTCTGCTAGACATTACCAAATTCGGAGATGGCATCTTAAGCAGTTTTTTGAAAACCCACCACAATCAATTAAAAAACGCATTGCTGCTCTCGATACTGAAGCGATTAATTATTTATTAGGAAGAAAAGCATGATTGACAACATTAATGCCCTAAAGACAAGTTGGTATATCTCCCCGCCTTGGGGTCGAACAATCCCACCTATTGAGGTCAATTTACTGGAAAGAGTATACCTCAGAACTACGAGAACATTTGGTTACTGCTGCGGTATGCAATGGAAGCATGAATGTTGGATTTATTCAATTGATTGCGGAAAAGAAATACTCCATGCTACACAAAACCAAATCATCGGAACTGGAGAATTAGAAGCCATCAAGGTGCATAAACCTACTTTTG
>NZ_KV757837.1 GCF_001712795.1 Nostoc sp. KVJ20 | reverse complement strand
CTGTTCTCAATCGCCTGCCATTACCTCAAGGTAGTTTTTTTCCTGAGCCTTGGCCCACTTCCCCTCCACAACTTCATGTGTCTCAAATCACTCTCTCTACTGCCTGATTTTTAAACCCCTACCCTTGAAAGGGGCAATACCCACCAATTACTTGAATTGAGAAAGCAAAGATAATGAATAAAAGCTTACTGTTATCGTAAAAAAACGCGAACATATTTTTATTGATTTCACCTGCCATTTAGTTTAACCAAGCAGTGTTGGCTATAAACCAATACAGTTCAGAACAGACGCAAACACTTGTAGAGACGGCGATTTATCGCGTCTCAAAAACCCAAAATTTTTGCCAGTAACCCTTAACTAAACCGGATTGTGGTATAAACTGCATTGAAGTTATGAGGACACTCAATGGAAGTTTTCTTAGCTAATATTAATCATCTTGAAAGTGTTTCAGTATTATTTGATCGGTATCGTATTTTTTACAATCAGCCATCAAACCTTGAAGCTGCTAAAGAGTTTCTCAAAGAACGAATTCATTCTGTTAGCGGTAGCGGGGCGTTTAGCCCATTCTGACTCCTGACTCCTGACTCCTGAATTCTGTTTCGATGAAAACAAAAAACCCGCCGTAGCGGGTTAAACAACAAAACTATGAACGATGAAAACTTGATTTAACTGGAATATCTCATCTCAGCTTCCAGTTGACGAATCAGCTGTTCGTCGCCTTTTGCTCTGGCGATTTCCAAGCGATGCTCTAGGCTTTTTTGAATATTCGCTCTGTGAGTTTCTCGTGCTTTGCTCACACTTTGTAGTCTATTTTGATTCATAGTGATTACCTGGTTTAATTTTTCACTTTATTGTCTTGTCTTCTTAACATAACATATATTTTGTAGCTGTTGCTACAGAAAAATATTTTTTTATATATTTTTACCAAAATATGTCCAAAAAGCAGATAGATCAACAACCACTCGTGACTTTACTGAGCGATTTCGGCGATCGCGATGTTTATGTAGGCATAATGAAGGGAGTCATAGCCCAAATCAACCCCAGACTGACGATAGTAGACTTAACGCACCAAATTCCGCCGCAAGACATCGCCGCAGCCAGGTTTAGCCTGATGAATGCTTATCCCTATTTCCCAGTGGGGACAGTGCATGTAGCAGTAGTAGATCCGGGTGTGGGAAGCAAACGACGAGCGATCGCAGTAGAATTTGCTCAAGGGTTCCTCGTAGGCCCAGATAATGGTATATTCAGCGGCATACTCAGTCAAAGTCCAGCGATGTCTACGACGGGCTACGCCTACGCAGCCGTCGAACTCACAAATCTTAACTATTGGCGAACTCCTCAACCAAGCAAGACTTTTCACGGTAGGGATATCTTTGCACCAGTGGGAGCTAATCTTGCTAGTGGTGTTCCTCTCAAACAGTTAGGTAAAGAAATTGATCCAGCAAGTTTGGTAAAGCTAGATATAGGCGACTGTAAGCAAACAACCACTAGTGTAGTGGGTTGCATTCAATATATTGACCACTTTGGCAACCTAGTGAGCAACATTCCAGAGAGTTACGTCCAAGGCAAAACTTGGTGTGTGCAAGCCGCCGGGTTGAATATACCAGGCTGTGAAACTTACAGTGATGTTAAGGTTGGAGAGATAATAGCTTTAGTTGGCAGTCACGGATGGGTAGAAATTGCCATTAATTGCGGCAATGCTCACTCACAGTTACAGATTAATTTACAAGATGCACTACAAGTCTTGTTTTTGTAAGACTTGAATTGCAATAAAGCAACTGCTGAAAGACATAAGTTTAGAAATGGTGACATTAAGTTCGTTTCATTGCCCATAATAATAAAAGTAACCCTTGAGCAATTTCCTGTTGTACTCTACAAGAGAATCATAATTATATTCTTAACTATGACTACACAAACACTCTCAGCACCAGAAGTTTATCAAGGCCAGTTTGGGGAATTTACAATTACTCAGAGCGATCGCACTAGCGTAATTATCTACCGCGCTGGGTTAATGGTAGCAGCACTGAGCTTTGCCATCGGCAGCGCTTTGGTTTTATTCAACAATAACCCGACTGTTTTCACCATCCTGACACCTCTATATGCTTGTTTTAGTCTCGCCCTTGGTGTAAGTTTATTTACCATTCATATCTACATGGCATCACTGCACCGAACTTTGCAAGTTTTTTGGGCTATCGGTACTATCGCATCAGTGATATTGGCAATCTCTAGTAGTGAACCTTTGGCGCTTGCTGTTTACAATCAGCCGATTACCTTATTCGGAGTTGGTTTTATCTTCGTTGCTTTGACAGGTATTTATTTTAAAGAGGCTTTTTGCTTCAATCGCCTGGAAACCAAAATATTAACCCCAATAGTACCGCTACTATTATTAGGACATTTAGTGGGAATTTTACCAACTCAGGGAGAAAGTATTTTATTAGGAATTTGGGCGATGTTATTTTTAGTGTTTGCCCTGCGAAAGACAGTGCAAGAAATTCCTGCGGATATTGGAGATAAGTCTGTATTTACCTACTTGAAAGAACAACGTTTAGCGAAGGTTTAATGCAGGCAAAAAATCGTCGGTGTCAAAAGTTTCCAAAAGTCAAACTAATCAAACGCCAAGAAATGTGGACACTTACGGCTCAAGGGTGGGCGATTGCGATCGCTTTGATTGCTTATTTAATATTTTTCACTATTACTCATGTACACTCATTTCTCGCCGTAACTTCCCCAATCAAATCAGCACAAGCATTAATTGTTGAAGGATGGCTACCAGATTATGCTATAGAAGAAGCTTTGGCTGAATTTCAAAATGGTTCTTATAGTCAAATAATTACCACCGGAGGCACATTAGGAAAAGGAAGTTATCTTACCGGATACAAGAACTTTGCAGAGGTGACAGCCGCCACCTTCATAAAACTTGGTTTAGAAACAGAAAAAGTGGTAGCTGTTCCGACACCTTTCGTAGTTAAGGATCGTAGTTATGCATCTGCTGCTGAATTTTATCGCTGGCTATCCAATTCAAATTTACAGATAGAATCAATTAATCTTTTTTCTTTGGATGTTCATACCCGTAGAAGCTGGCTAATTTTCAAAAAATTACTGAATCCTGATATCAAAGTTGGTGTGATTGCTGCCAAAACGCAAGATTACGATCCAGAAAAATGGTGGGATTCTAGCGCGGGTGTGCGAACAATTATTGATGAAGGCATCGCTTATGTTTATGCACGGTTTTTGAATTGGAAAGCCTAATAGTGATAATTCGTAATTCGTAATGACGCTCCTGCGTCGCTAACGCTGCGCTAACGTAATTCGTAATTCGTAATTCCCCGACTTATTTGAGAAGTTGGGGGTCTATCTAATGAGCATTTTATGTTTAATTAGAGGATGTTTGAAAAGTCCTCTTGTCGGCATCAAAAATTTTCGCTCCCCCTCAATCGCCCCTTGCAAATGGAGGAAACCGGAAATCCAGTTCCCTCCCCTTTGCAAGGGGAGGGCTAGGGCTTTCAAGGGTAGGGGT
>NZ_KV757836.1 GCF_001712795.1 Nostoc sp. KVJ20 | reverse complement strand
GCAGTGGTGTCAAACTAATGTTCTGTCCTATTAGTTCTGAAGGGTTATAAAAGTTTGTAGTAAGGACTTTAGTCCTGGATTTTTAAGCACTTAAGTGCTTACTACAAACCCTGTAAAATTAATGGGACAGACCACTAATCAGTCCCGATGCTGGAAATGGTAAATTCAGATTAGAGTTGTCGGGAAATAAAAGATGAGTGAGACAATGCTGGTCTGTCTGCAATTTGGCTTTTCTTAAGCAGCAGTCAAGTAGAAGTTCCATAATCCTGCTGCGGTCAGCATCAAGCGGTCATCAAAGTTTTCAATTCGATTGCGATAAATCACGCTGACGGCATTGTAGCGCTTCACACCAGCAAAGGCATTTTCGCAAACTACACGAGATTGACTCAATTGGCGATTCTCTGCTTTTTGAAGATCACTTAACTCGCCCCCTTTGGGCTTTTTGTGTGGGAGACGGAGATTGTCATACTGCTTTTGTATGCCCTGAAAACCAGAGTCTACCTCAATTGGAATTTCATCAGGTACACTGCCTGCAATGTCATCTTCGTCATGAAAGCGTTTGTCGTGTAATTTGCCTTCTCGCGCCAAGCTTAAGATCAAGATGCGTTTGGTTTCGTCAACCGCTGCTAGGTGTTTACGGGTATGACGCTTCTTTTTACCAGAGTAGTTCTGTTTTTGTTCTTCAGGATCTTGAGGACGGGCAATTGGGCGCTCTGTTCCATCAATCATTACACGTTGGACTCCGGGAAAGCGTGATAAGAATGCTTCAATGCTTTCGATATGGCGTTCTGGTAGTGCCATCTTCTGCCCTAAAGCCGCTTCTAATATTGGTTGCAATCGATGCATCCACTCATGTGCCTGGGAACGATGCATATCAAATAACAGTCCCGCCACATCGAAGGTCGGGTAACATTTGAAGTAAAACAGGATGAAAAACAATTTGTCTTGAGTTGTCAGCAACCGAGCTTTGCGTCCTCCGCCCAAGGCACGTTGACGAGGCTTGCTCTGTTGAGTCTCAAAGTATATGCTGCTAAAGCTGGGCATTAGAGCATCAAATGCTTTCCGGTTCAATCCAGTTAATGCCCGCAACAGTCGATCTTGCTTCAGCGCACCTTCAATATTCAGCATCATCCTTGCCTAGCACTGCTGTCTATTCTCTCTTATTTCCCGACAACTCTACAAAAAACATTTGTCTGTTATTCTCATTTAAGTGGAAAAAATGTATATTTTTAAACATTCCATTGGGAACGGCAGTAATGACGGCAGTATGACGGCGATAGTGCCGTCAAAAACGAAATTTTTCTGGGATTTTGTAAATCTTCTAATGGTAAAATTGACGGCAGTATGACGGCCCTGTTGACGGCCTACA
>NZ_KV757835.1 GCF_001712795.1 Nostoc sp. KVJ20 | reverse complement strand
AACTGCTGGCAAGCAACGGCATCAGTTACGTCTGTAGGTACTGCAATCACCTTCTGTGTATGATTTGTACAAGCAGTCAGTGTCTGTTCTAATTCTTCTTGATTACGAGCCGCTAAGACTAAATTTGCATCTTGTTGGGCTAACGAGATTGCCAGCTTTCGCCCAATTCCTGCTGATGCACCTGTGAGAACAATGGTTTTATTAGCAAAGCTCATAATCAATCTTTCCAGTCAAAAAATTGCCTATTGTAGAGCTTTATATTACCAGTCAATTTGCTTTTTTATTTACAGCTGCTGCCAACGGGTGCTTGGCTCAAGGGAGTCCACCTGCACAATGAAAAACTGCCCTGAGCAATACTACGGATTATTTTCATGCTTAATATAATAAATATTATTTTTTCCAATATTTATTAATAAGTAAGGTTAATTTAAAAATGTTTGCAATATATATTGTTTGAATAAAACTGGTGTTTAGCTTATCTTGCTATGTAATGCTAGGCTGGTTATTTGCTTGGACACCAGTTTGGGATGAGGCTTTACAGCAGGGAAGTGCCTTGACTTTATCCAGAGTTACTTTAATATTTTTGACTTTAACATTGACTCGCAGTTTTGCTTGGAAAATTTTTGGCGTTATCAGTTGGGCTAAAACTTTAGGTTGGTGTTACATATTAAGCCACGGTGTAACTGGAATTTTACTTTTAGCTTTTAGTGGAGGAATAACGTTATATGTAGTTTTATTGGTAGTACTAAGTATCGCTTGGGCTGGTGCTTTTAGTTCAGTCGCAGTAAAAAATCAATTACTTCCATTTTTTAGTCAGTTGCACACTGTGCTAATTTTGAGACTTACCTTAATTTTTGGTTTAGGTTTAGGGATGTTAGCCCGTCTGAGCAATCCCTAAAAATTATCTTTAACTTTCGGTTACACTACCCAATAGCCAAAGGAGATTTTTTTTATTCATATATAGCAAGCCTTGTAGCAATTATTCCTGCTAAAAACGGATATTCGTGATGAAGCCATGATTACTGAAAATGATGATTCAGTCGATGCAGTCAATGAACTAGTGAGAAAAATCTCTATTAAAGAAACTTAGCTAAACCAATTCATCTCTTCATTCAGCAATGCCCAAATAATTTACCTCACACATGAGGCAACATTTTATGGAATGGGATAGAGCCATTTGCGAAATAATTGTGTTAGGCGCGGCATGATCAAGTAGGTGAGCAGGGCGACACCGAGTCCTGTGCTAATCAGTTGACTAAGCAATACAGGCAACCCAGACAAAAACGGTGCTAGCAAACGATTGAGTTGAGGAAGAGTGAAGAACACTCCCAACCACGTCACTAACATCATTTTGTAGCGGGGTGGTGGCAATTTCATCGGTTTGTTTGAGAGAGTAAACCAGGTTTCCAATCCGGTCAGTGTTTGAAGGGCTTCCGGCTTTTGAATCAAGGGCTGCAATCGCTCAATCCACTCCCGCCTAACATCAGATTCTAGCCAGGTCTTGAGATTGTCGTAGCAATCGAACTTGAGAATGACCACGTACTCCGGATGGGTGTGATCCTGGGGTCGAATAGTGCTGACACCCAGATGCCCCTTGAATTTTCGTGCATCTGCCGCAATGCCATGAAACCATGCTTCGTAACCTTCCTCGCGCCCCGGTCTCACTACATGACAGATCACAGCTGTGACTAAATAATTTTCTTCACTGCTATTAATCGCCGATGGTTCATCCAACATAGAATCTAACGTTATAGGTAATTTGATCTTTAAAAAAGAAAAACGGCTCTTACCTTGCCTGTACAGACCCTAAAATTGAAACGTCGTCCGAATGGTGCCAACAAAAATGGTGTCATTATTGCTGTTGTGATCGGGGTTGATAATGACGACCGCACCAGGAGTAATTGAGACATTATCGCTCACTTGCAATCGATATAAGGCTTCAAAATGCAATGAGGTGTTGCGATCTATTACCCCAAACTCATTGCTGATTACTTTGGGGGGTTGTCCAAAGACAAAGCCCAATAGATTGCCTTTTTTGCCCAAATCTGGGAATCCAAAATTAACAGCATAGTAAAAAATCTCAGCGCTGGGATCATTGGGGATATCTTGTGCCGATGCTTGGAGATATCCTACCCAGCCCCCTAATCTGAAGGCAGGGTTGACGAGCCAGGAAGCTGCAAGACTATAGCTATTCCCAACAATGTTTTTACTGGCTCCATTGAAGGGGTCATTGGTAATGGTACTACTTGTACTGATATCGATCGCATTCAAAGAACGAGCATAGGTTAAGCCAAAAATTAAGGATTTCGTAGGTTTTAATGTCAGTTGTGCTAGGGTGGAGTAGGAACCATCAAATAATCCAGATCCCGCAGTTGGGTTGTTGGCTTCACTAGCAAGATAAACCAGTGCTAAATTGATGGCTGAGTTGAAGTTATAACTGATACCAATGCCTGTCCCACCTGTTTCTTCACGATAGATAGGGCTGCGAATCCCAAATGCAGAAATAGAACCTCTGCCATCACTTCCCAATAGAGGGTTAATGGTATCGACCACATCAAATAACGTACCTTGAGCGATCGCACTCACCTTAACAGCAGACCCGATGGGAAATTGATAATAGAGTTGATTGAGAATTAACTGATTACCTGTATCACTATCAAAACTGAGACGAGCCATATTCGTGCCTGTGGCGTCCCTAAAGTTGGGAATATTGCCAGCCTGAAATCGAATTCTCAGTAAATCTTGCCCCGTAAAACTGGTGTTAAATATCAACCGCACGCGATCGCTAAAAATGATATTATCACCGACCTTACCCCTGGAGCCAGGTGTTTCTCCTGCTGGTACAGCTTTATCATCGCCAAATGCACCACTCACCGCAAAAACTACTTCTCCAGTAAATTTTGTCGTCGTCGAGAATTGCTGAGACTCGAATTGATCTGTGCGTGTTGCTAAGGAATCTACCCGTCCACGCAATATTGAGAGTTCTGCTGTAAATTCCTGCTGAAGTCTTTGCAAAGTTTGTAAATCTTCCTTCTTAATCAAATCTGCTGTCGCACTTTCTAGTAGCTGATTGAGCCGATCGAGACAAGCATTCAACCCGACAGCAAACTCATAACGAGTGATTGAGCGATTGCCCTGAAATGTTTGATCGGGATAACCAACAATGCAGTCGTAGCGATCGACTAATGCTTGCAATGCTTGAAATGCCCAATCTGTAGGCTGCACATCAGTAAGCTGATTCACAGATGTGACTTGCTCGGGCAACATATCTTCGGCAGTAGCAGACCTAGAAAGGCATTGCTGAGTAAGGCATACTCCAAAGATCAGAGATGACGAGAGAATTAATTGAGAAAAAAGTTTCATTGAGAACAACCACCTTAGAGACACCAGATTGTTCGGCAATTTTTTACCAAGAAGTAGTTGTCACCGCTATGTTTCAAGTAAAGTTGATAACCTAGCGATGACAATACCAACCCAGTTACACACGAGCTAAAATAGACGCTTTCTCATTATTTACTGGGAGATCCAGCACTTGAGTTTGCTGCATAGCTAGTCATCAGGTTTTTGTAGTCAGGAATAAACCCTGCTAAAAGACTACCTAGCCCTTCAATATCGTTACGCCAGTCACGGTGCAATTCACCCACAACGCTAAACCAATTGACC
>NZ_KV757834.1 GCF_001712795.1 Nostoc sp. KVJ20 | reverse complement strand
GGAAGTTTGTAGAGATTTCCAAATTAAACAATCGAATTTTGACTGAATGCGGTCTACTAAAGCCAGTGCTAGGGCGGTTTTGCCAATACCAGCGATACCATTAATGGTGATTAATTTACAGTTTTGACTGGTGATCCATTCTTCTAATTGTGCCAATTCCTGATTTCGTCCATAGAAGCTTTCGATATCAGGTGCTTCATTCCATTCTCGGTAAAGTGTGGGGATGTCTGCAATAGGTTCTAAGTCTGCGTGGGATAATTCTGCGATCGCTTCCCAGTTGACAATACCAACAGCTTGACAGATCGCGATAAAAATTTCTCGCTGAATGCGATCGCCTTGCCAAAATCGGCGTAAAGTAGCTCTAGAGGTATGGGCATCTTGCCACCAACGCGCCGTGCTAGTTTTTGTCCAACCTAGACGTTGCCGGGATTTGTCTACAATTGCTAGTCCTGCTGTTGATGCTTTCAGCGAGTTTGACATACATCTATGGTTTAGATTCCGAATTCTTAGATCAGTCGGGGATCTGGGAATGATTTTCAAACAATTCTAATAAACCAATTGTACCCACAAAAAAAGTATAAATTCCATATTGAATTGGCTGATGATTTTTCCCAGGTGCATAACAAGCGGCAATGATTCCTTCAATGAAATGAGCCGACAATGCCAAGTGAGCAATTATCAAAACTGGATTTAAGATAATGGGTAGATGATTGTTAGTTGTTAATGCTTGAATATTACATAATTCTAAGCCTATTGCAGTTGCGATCGCTACTATAGATATTACTTTAATTATGGGGAATAGTTTTTCTTTGATATCTTTTAAATTCATGTTATTTACCAATATTTTGTTTCAGTTTTGCCAATCTTCCAAAGCTACGGGTTCTGTTGGATTTTCATAACGGTATGGCTGTGTATCGTGCAAAGGATAAAGATTTGTATTTGATTGGGGTTTTAGTGCTACTTGGTTATCTGGAGTTTTAGCTTCCAGAATAATCACTTCCACAGCGTCCCCTGCATGAAAAGGTAAACCCTGTAGTATCAGGTTTCCATCTTCAGTTAACACTATTTCTATCTTGTGAGCGTTCATATTTAAACTCTTTTCTTCAGAATTAGGATAGGAATGGAATAAAGATGTCCAGAAAACGAACTACAGGATTTCCAGATGATTGGTCATATTTCCATTGAGCTAATTGTTCTGATCTAGGGTTCTCTGTGCAATTGCTTGCAGTTCTGGCGAAGTTAGTGGAACCAAGTAATCAAAAATCTTTTTATTACGAGCAAATTCATGACTATGAGAAAAAGCATTCTTGCAATGATAGGCAGATATATTTAAAGGGAATTCATCTGGATCTGAGCCTCTGATATTGACATCTGCGCCAGCCTCAACTAGCAATTTAACCATGTCTAGAGATTCTTCAAAAACTGCATACATTAAAGGAGTCCAATAAAGTTCGCTACTGTCTCTTGCATTGATATCTTTTTGCAGAGGAATGAGAGCTTGAACTTCTTCCAAATAATGAAAGTAAATTGCTCGAATCAGTGCTTCGGCAAAATCTCCATCAGGTATAGTGTAGTCTCCATACATTCTTTTTTTCCTCATGCTAGTTTTTATTATAGTTACTAACATTTTAACTCTACCTTTTAAGCCTTTTTTTATATAGGATTAGTATTTGATTTTTGAAATACACGTAGGGTATGTTAGCGAAGCGTCACGCACAAAAATTTTCGGACTCACTGAGAATTAATTCAAGCATCTCTTGAAGCTGTACTAGCTATATTTATTGCTTCTAAAAAGTCACCAAGTGGTAATTTTAATTCCGACAAAAAATCTGGAGTAACATATTCTGAGTATATATCTATTTCCATTTTTTCAACACCTTTATCTTTATTGATTTGTGCAACCTGTTGCCCCTTATATTGTATCTCAACAGTCATTTCATTATATTTAAGGTCACTAAGATAAAGAATTTCAAAACCAGAATCTAGATTTATAGCCATTTTGAACCTCTTATCCCACTAAACCCATCACTGAGCCAATAACTGAGCACAAAACTGAGCATATCTCCCAAAAAAACGCGCCTACGCTAGAGACAGCAAACAAAAGCGTCAGGTAAAAATTATGACTCAAACCCTAGAACAACAACCCAGTGGTTTATATCTGCAAAACTCCAACCAACAGATTGCCTTTCCCTTCAAACACACCGAGGTAAAAGCCAAAATCGCTGGTAACATCTCACGAGTGGAAGTTACCCAAAGCTTTGAAAATCCCTTTACCACAACCCTAGAAGCTGTTTATATCTTCCCCTTACCCGATGAAGCTGCCGTTGATGATATGCTGATTCGCATAGGCGATCGCACAATTCAAGGCGCTGTAGCCATCTACGAACAAGCCAGAAAACAAGGACAGACAGCCGGACTCCTCGAACAAGAACGAGACAATATCTTCACCCAATCCCTGGCGAACATCAAACCAGGTGAACAAATTGATGTGATTATTCGCTACAGCGACAGCCTAAAATTTGAAGGTGGAAATTATGAATTCGTCTTCCCGATGGTTGTTGGCCCCCGTTATATTCCCGGAATCACCATCGCAGAAAATGCAGTCGGGGGTGGTTCAGCTATTGCACCCATGACTTTAAATCAAGATACTGATTTAGTTCCAGATGCTTCCCGCTTGAATGCTCCCATTTTACCGTCGGGGATGCGCTCAAGTCATGATATTAATGTCACCATAGAAATTAATGCTGGCGTTGAAATTCAAGATATTAACTCACCCTCTCACCAAATCCAAATCATCCGTGAAGGACAGTTGGTAAATGTCAAATTAGGAGGTGGAGACACCATACCCAACAAAGACCTAATTTTACGCTATCAAGTTAGCAGTAATAACACCCAAACAACTACGCTTACTCAAGCTGATGAACGGGGTGGACACTTTGCACTATACCTGATTCCCGCCCTTGAATACCGTCCCGAAGAGATTGTCGCCAAAGATATGGTGTTTCTCATCGACTCCTCTGGTTCTCAAAGTGGCGAACCACTGATGCAATGTCAGGAATTGATGCGTCGTTTTATCAATGGACTCAACCCTGACGACACCTTTAACATTATTGATTTTTCCGATACCACACAGCAACTTTCACCCGTTCCCCTCTCCAACACTTCCCAAAATCGCTCATTAGCAATCAACTATATCAATCGCTTAAACGCTGGCGGGGGAACAGAGATGTTAGGCGGTATTCGCACCGTCTTAAACTTAAAAGCCACAAATCCGGGACGCTTGCGAAATATTGTTTTATTAACTGATGGCTATATCGGTAACGAAAACCAAATTTTAGCAGAAGTTAAACAGCGTCTCCAGCCAGGAACCCGCCTTCATAGCTTTGGTGCAGGTAGTTCGGTGAATCGTTTCTTACTCAATCGGATTGCAGAATTAGGACGGGGTATTGCTCGGATTATTCGCCACGATGAACCTGTAGATGAGGTGGTAGAAAAATTCTTCCGCCAAATCAATAATCCAGTCCTCGCCAATATCCAATTGCAATGGGAAGGTGATGGGGAATCTCCAACCATGTATCCATCGACACCACCAGATTTATTTGCAGAGCAACCGTTAGTGCTATTTGGACGCAAATCAGACGCGCATTCTGGAAAGTTGCACATCACTGGCATTGCTGCGGGTGGTAGGCGTTATCAGCACAGTTTTCACCTGAATTTTCCCCAAACAGGTAATCCTGCAATTGCTCAACTTTGGGGACGTTCCCGCATCAAGGATTTGATGAATCAAATGGTGAGTGGCGATACAAAGGGAGGTGTGGAAGCTGTGACAGATACGGCTCTGGCCTATCAACTGTTATCGCAATATACTGCTTTTGTTGCCGTCAGTGATGATATCAGAGTCAATCCCAACGAGGATTCTGTATCTGTGCAAGTACCTGTGGAAATACCTGAAGCTATCAGCCATGAGGGTATTTTTGGTAACGTTGCTGCTGGCGCAGCTCCTGGGGGTGGAATACTAA
The DNA here is from genome assembly GCF_001712795.1 of Nostoc sp. KVJ20. Lineage (GTDB taxonomy): Bacteria > Cyanobacteriota > Cyanobacteriia > Cyanobacteriales > Nostocaceae > Nostoc. The sequence continues at coordinate 375 of NZ_KV757834.1, read as the reverse complement.
GTCAGCAAATGGTAAGCAGTCGCCGGGAAGCTAAGAAACAATCTGCACCACTGCCACCATCACCAATGTCTGCACCTGCTCCAGCAAAACCGATGGCACGCTTTGAAGATATGGAGTCATTGGCGATGGAAAAAGATATTCCAGCATCAGAGCCGGAAATTGGATTTGCAGAGGTTGATGAGTTTAGTAATTTTGACCGCTTGTCATCAGTTTATGAACAAGTGATGCCACAGTTTGAAGAGATGGACGTGGATGATCAATTAGAAGATTTAAAGGTCTTACTGAAAGAAGAATCTTCTATCCCTCACTTACAGATTGTGAGCGTCACGGGATTGGATCAGCAGATGATTTCTCTGCTGACTCAATACTTGCAAG
>NZ_KV757833.1 GCF_001712795.1 Nostoc sp. KVJ20 | reverse complement strand
GACTTTTAAAACATCCTCTCAGGGAGAATCAGGATGCTACCAAAGTATAAGCGAAGCAATTCATGATGCTTCCCCCGATGCAACTATTTTGGTTCGTCGTGGTATTTATCAAGAAAGTATTATTATTGACAAGCCTTTAACTATCATTGGTGATGGACTGCGAAGAGATATTGTTATCACAGGGACTGACAAAAACTGTATAACAATGCAAACGCATCTATCTGAAATAAAAAATTTAACTATAAGGCATCCATTCAGCTATGGTAATGCTGTATATATCCCTCAAGGGGAATTGATGCTAGAAGATTGTGAAATAGCGTCAGAGTGGGTAGGTGTTTTTATTCAAGGTCAAAAAACTAACCCTACAATTCGGCAATGCAAAATTAATGGTGGGTTATGTTTTGGAAACGAAACTCAAGGCATTGTTGAAGGTTGTGATATTACTACTAATAATCATCCAGGAGTAACTATTAGGCAAGATGCCAATCCAAAAATTAGTGGATGTAAAATACATGGCTGTATAAAAAATGGTATTTGGTTAACAGACAAAGCTTTAGGTCTTATTGAGGATTGTGATATTTTTGCCAATGCTCATTCGTGTATATACATTGAAAATAGGGCTAATCCGATAGTACGGCGATGCAAAATTCATGATGGACAAAGTTACGGGGTTTGGGTGACAGAGAACGCTTTCGGTGTAATAGAAGAATGTGATATTTTTGCTAATAGTGAATCTGGAATATATATTGATTATGTAGGTAATCCTACGATTCGTAAATGCCAAATACATGATGGGCATACTGGAATTTGGGTAAATAATAAAGGTCAAGGCACAATAGAAGAATGTGATATTTTTGCGAATACTCCAATAGCTATAGGCATTACTAATGGAGGTAATCCTACGATTCGTAAATGCCAAATACATGATGGGCATACTGGAATTTGGGTTAAAGATAATGGGCAAGGCACAATAGAAGACTGTGATATTTTTGCGAATACTAAAGTAGGTATATTTATTAATGATGGAGGTAATCCTACGATTCGTAAATGCCAAATACATGATGGGCAAACTAATGGAATTTGTGTAAAGAAAAAAGGTCAAGGCACAATAGAAGACTGTGATATTTTTGCGAATGCTAATCCAGGTATATACATTGACAATGGAGGTAATCCAACGATTCGTAAATGCAAAATACATGATGGGCAAGGTAATGGAATTCGGGTCACAGATAATGGTCAAGGCACAATAGAAGACTGTGATATTTTTGCGGATACTTATCCAGGTATATCCATTGATGACGGAGGTAATCCTACGATTCGTAAATGCCAAATACATGATGGGAAAAATAATGGAATTTGGGTTACAAATAATGGGCAAGGCACAATAGAAGACTGTGATATTTTTACGAATGCTTATCCAGGTATATTTATTGATAATGGAGGTAATCCTACGATTCGTAAATGCAAAATACATAATGGACAAAGTTATGGAATTTGTGTAAGAGACGATGGCAAAGGTATAATAGAAGGCTGTGATATTTTTGCGAATACTGAAGCAGGTATATACATTGATAATGGAAGTCATCCAATTATTCGTAAATGCAAAATACATGATGGGCAAACTAATGGAATTCGGGTTACAAATAATGGGCAAGGCACAATAGAAGACTGTAATATTTTTGCGAATGCTTATCCAGGTATATACATTGATCATGGAGGTAATCCTATGATTCGTAAATGCCAAATACATGATGGTAAAACTAATGGAATTCGGGTTACAGATAATGGGCAAGGCACAATAGAAGACTGTGATATTTTTGCGAATGCTTATCCAGGTATAGCCATTGAGAATGGAAGTCATCCAATTATTCGTAAATGCCAAATACATGATGGGCAAGGTAGTGGAATTCGGGTAAATAATAAAGGTCAAGGTACAATAGAAGACTGTAATATTTTTGCTAATGCTTATCAAGGTATACACATTGATAATGGAAGTAATCCTACGATTCGTAAATGCCAAATACATGATGAGCAAGGTGATGGAATTCGGGTTACAGATAATGGGCAAGGCACAATAGAAAACTGTAATATTTTTGCTAATGCAAGTATAGGAATATATCTTAATGAGAAAAGTAATCTCAAAGTTTATAACTGTAATGTTTTTGATAATAAGCGACAAGATTGGTACATAGCTGATGATTGTATTGTGAGTGGATATATAAAAAATAAAGAAAATAAAAATTCCCAAAATGACACCATATCTGATAATGATTTATCTGGGAAAAGTAATAAGGAGTCAAAACAGCAAACTAGTAATAGAACTGTCAAATCTCACAACAGCCGCCTAGAATTATTACGAGATCAATTAGAAAGTATGATTGGTTTAGATTCAGTAAAAGAAGCAGTCTTAGAAATTGTTGATACGGAAATTGCCAATCAACGTTTGAAAAAAGAAGGACATGAAGTTGAAGAATCGGAAACTAGACACATGCTTTTTTCTGGCAATCCCGGAACAGGAAAAACCACTATTGCTCGCTTAATAGGAGAAATATTTAAAGAACTAGAAATTTTACAAAAAGGAGAATTTATAGAAGTTCAACGTGATTCTTTAGTTGCTATATATATGGGACAGACAGCAGCAAAAACGACTGAATTAGTTGAATCTGCTTTGGATAGTGTTTTATTTATTGATGAAGCTTATTCTTTAGCAAATGGTATACATGATGAGTTTGGAAGAGAAGCAATAAATACTCTCATTGCCTTAATGGAAAATTATCGGCATCGTCTAGTTGTGATTTTTGCTGGATATTCCAATGAGATGAAAAGGTAAGGATTCAGGTCTAATAT
>NZ_KV757832.1 GCF_001712795.1 Nostoc sp. KVJ20 | reverse complement strand
CCATCTGATGATGAATTTCCACTTTTACCACCGGATAATACAGATCCACTTTTGCCTGGCTCTAATACACCTCCTAAATCATCCCCCAGTGATTCACCTCCGATTTTACCGCCGTCTGGTACACCTCCATTTTTGCCCAATTCTGCTACACCCGTTGAACTAGTAGTTATACCAATCGTTCAAGAGGCTGACTCAACAATTTGGGCTGGCGTTGCAGAGGAGGCGGTAGGAGGAGTAGAGTTGCACTTAGAGAAAGAGAACGGTTCAACAGAACAATTTCTGGACAATAACCTTGTTTCATCCCCAAATCTGCACTTAGGGCATTCTCTAAGTGCAACGCCAGCAAAAAGCTCCCTGCCCCCTACCTCTTCTTCACGCATAGATCCAAACCACTGGCAAGAATTAGTCGAGGAAAGTGCGATCGCTCCAGAAATTGTCGAGCTTAATTTTAAGAGCTTACACTTAGACCCAATAGAACTTGAGCATGAAGCATGGGAATATCTCATGTACAGCAAGAATTTAGAACGTATTAATACCGGACGACTATCTACTGGAATGCTCAACAAATATTCTCACCTTGAGGATGGGGGCTGGTGGTGTAATGCTGGTGTAGATCCTCGTTCTTTTTCAGCAAACGAGCCGGGAGATAAACCCGATCAAAAAATATGGGGATGCTACAAACCTAATAATCCGAGAGAAAAAGCCGATAACAGAGGCAAGTTTATCAAATACGAACATCCCCCGAAAGTTGAATTAAGCATCTTCCTGTTGGATGTTCCCCAAGATATCGCTCAACAAATTTATTCTAAAGCTGGAGTTGAACCAAGTATTAGCGATCGCAAATCGGGGTTTTGGTACTGTGTGTGGAAACATAATGTTCCAGTCACACTCGCCGAAGGAGCCAAGAAGGCCGCTAGCCTATTGAGCCAAGGTGAAGCAGCAATTGGATTACCAGGGATTTATGCTGGCTATCGTAGTAAGGATGGGCTGGGGAATCAAATTGTGCCCATATTACATGATGAATTGGCAGTTTTTGCTACCCCAAACAGGGACATCAAAATTTGCTTTGACTATGAAACTCGGTATAAAACTAAGCGCAACATTGATATCGCTACATACCGTACTGGTCAACTTTTATCTGATGCTGGCGCTCAGGTCAGTATCGTTGAATTACCAGGCCCAGAAAAAGGTGTAGATGATTTGATTGTTGCACAGGGCGCGTCAGCTTTGAGGCAAGTGTTTATTGCATCTGTCCCCCTGAATGATTGGTGGGAGAAAAATCAGCCACCCGATTTACGCCTAACAGTCTTTCTGAAAAATGGTGAACAGATCCATCTTTATGAACAACTTGGTGATGGCACTGTTAATCTAAATCCGTCAAGAGAAAGTGTGGAAGAAGAACAGACAATTGCTCTTTTTGGAAAAACTCGTTCCAAGTTGTCAATCATACAACCAACAGACCTAATTACAACCCCAGAAAGTTCATCCCAAAATATAGGAGGGCAAGTAATAGATGCTGAAGTATTTGCCGATGAAAGTAAAGAAGAAGTTGCTCCTGCTCAAAACGCTTCTCTACCTTTAAAGGAGGTATCGGTTCACTCCTTTGATTCTTGGGCAAGAAGAGAACAGGTTAAACAATACCAGCAGAATTTTTTCAGAAAGCGTTTAGAAGCTAGAGAAAATAAGGAAATTGCTTCTGTAGCTTATGCCCTTGTGAAGAATTATGGTGTTGAAAAAGATGGTAATTTAGTTTATCAGGCTGATGCTTTTACTATCATAAAATCCGGCAATAATTACAGTATTCATCGCCGCGCTGACGAAACCTTGGCACTAATGCAATTTTATGCCGATAAATGGGGAGCTATCACTCTGTCTGAGCAACCT
>NZ_KV757831.1 GCF_001712795.1 Nostoc sp. KVJ20 | reverse complement strand
AGCTACAGCACTCACCAGTTACTCCTGGCAAGTTAAGTATGCTAATAACCTAACTAGTCAACCACAGCCACGCATTGAAACCTTTGCTAACACTTCAATGTTGAATAGGAATGGATTGAAACCGACAGGAGCAGTTGTTGGTCCAGATGACAGAGGGCTATGGTGGCCTACTTTACCGCCTCGACCAAGTGTTGATGAAGTTGAACAACGCAAAAGGCCTCAAGAAGAGGTAGGTAAACCTGAATTGATCAAAGATATAAAGTACTTTCCTGACCTATGGAGTGGGTAATACTCGGAACACGCTACCTACTAACTATGAAGTTTATCGACAAGTGGTAAAAGCCTACCCCCAAAGAACTCCTTTGGAATTGACTTTGGGTGTGAATGATAATTCAGTAGAAAAAGCTGAACCTGTAAGCAAGTAGTAACCCACTCGTTACGTAGTCAGCAAGAAGTTAAAGATCAAAACTGAATTGCTTTTCAACAAAAAATTGATAGTAAAGTATAAATCAAAGAGTCAACAACGATCTAATTTAATTTCTGCTGCGTTGATAAAAAAGATTTCAAAAATTCCTGATGGGGGCTATATGGGGGCTATATATACCCCAACAATAGCTCAAGACTTTGGTGATATTTTGACCCCTATATAGGATATATATAGGTGCTATATGGGGTACATTTGACTGGCTGATATTTTATACCCCACTTAGCCCCCAAGGGGTTATGATAAACTCTTGAGTCTGGATCAAAAAGGGGTAGTTATTTTATTTTTCTCTCCCCCACTCCCCAAAATTATCTGAACAGATAGCTTTCACAAATCAAAGCGTATTACCTTGGAGCAGATGTCAAACATTCACACCTTACAAAAAATTTTTCCTGCGGGTTTCGATAACGGTTACGGAAGTCTCAAACTTTTAGTCGAAGGATTTGAAGTAATTCGTGTGCCGAGTTATATAACCAATGCTGAGATGGAAGATGTGCCAGGGCGTGTAGTTTTTAACGGCACTGCTTACACAGTCGGAGAGTCTGCTTTCCGCACAGGGAATTATTTTGACCGCAACACAGACAATAATGAAAATAAAGTCAACAACGCATTATTGACTTTATTGGGTGCATTGGCACATCTCCCACACCGTAAAGCTTGGCACTTAAAATTAGTCGTCAGCTTACATGATGTTGCTCTGGCATCAGAACTACAAAAAGTACTCAATGGAGAATATCAGCCAATACTTGCTGGCAAACAATCAGACGTGAAAGTAGAAGTACTTAAAGTTGTACTAGAGGGGATGGGTGCATTGTTTGGGCATCCATTACCCAAAAAGCTAACTATTTTAGACTTTGGCAATGGTACGACCCTGTATTCTCGTTACAACCGGGGTCAGCGAGAAGTTCACACTGCTTACCCTATAGGTGTAGAAGTTCTCATCGATGATATCTCCCAAAAAATGAAACATTTAAATGGCGGAAAAATCGGGGATGCCTCCAAAATCCGATTTTGTCTGGAAATGGGGCATACCAGGTACAGCCGTGACATCGATATCAAAGATATATACAGTGCTTCTTTGAAAGATTGGTATGAAAAATACTTGAAGAAAGTGGTGAATCTCACATTGGATGCCAAGCACCAAGGGGATGAAATCTGGGCGATTGGTGGAGGCTGCCTCTTACCTGGATTTAAGAAGCTGTTGGAGAAAAACGGCTTCAAAATCCTGGACAATCCGGTAGAAGCCAATGTCTTTGGGCTTTTAGAAATGGCAAAAACCATTAGCAGCAAGAATCCTGCAACATCTATTAAGTGAATATAACTATGGCAGATAAAAAAGACTTAGCACCGGAAAAAGTTCGCCTTAAAGATAATTACCGAGAGCGCATATTTGCAGAATCGCAAAAACTAGATAAAAGTTACCTGGACACGCTTTACTTTATAGTTGATTGCTATTTTGTTTTCATCAAGGCTGGATTACCCGCACAACTTTTAGCTTCTACAGCCATTAATACTGAAGATAACCAACTCACCTCTTGGACTCCAACTCCATTTCCAGAGGAGAAAGAAGAAGATTATGGTGGGGAAACATTCAGCCTTGATTTTGATTTGTAACCGTCAAAGGAAGTTGTTAATTACATACGAGGTTAATTCCACCGTGACGCGAAAATAATTTTTCCACTTGAGTCGTCACTGAGCCGAAGATTTGTCTGTAGCATAGGATCTACTGTAGTCTTTAAACAGCTATCTAGAACAGCATCCTGATTGGGATGAACATCGCCTTATTACCGCAGCTATCTCACTGTTTCTGTTGCAAAATGCTGATGGAGATCGCCGTGTTTCCCAGGTTTATCTAGAAGCTCTGTTTCGCCGAGGCTAATTTACAACATACCTGAATCTGCTATTCTCTAAAAGTCATACTAAACAAAAGCTAAATTAAACGATACACTCAGAAAGATTTCTTGAGTCAGGATTAATGGCAAGCGAATCTGAGACAAAACCTAAAATATCTACTGCTGAATTACTGACACTTCCAGATGAGACACAAACTCAAGGAATCGCTGAATCAGTGGAAAATGC
>NZ_KV757830.1 GCF_001712795.1 Nostoc sp. KVJ20 | reverse complement strand
TTCAGGGTCTCTGACCCAACAAATTTTCCTGGTGTCTATTGCGCGGTGGAACCACACTGAACCCTTCCCGAACTCAGAGGTGAAACACTGCTGCGGCAACGATAGTTTAGGGGTAGCCCTACGCAAAAATAGCTCGATGCCAGGTTTATTCTTACAACAAAACCCTCCTCATAATATTATGAGGAGGGTTTTGTTATTCCAGAGATGGATTTCCAAAATACCGTTTGAAGTATTTTAAAGAAGATTGCAGCTAAATATTTAGCGCTTGTAAGATTAAGATTTCTTATTTTTGATTTTTTGAAATGCCACTCGAACTACGAAACCTCACAGGCGGTTACGCTTTAGTGCCAATTGTCCAAGATATTAACCTAACTCTGCAAACAGGAGAATGGTTGAGTTTAGTTGGTGCTAATGGTTCAGGTAAATCTACTTTACTCAAATTGCTAAGTCGTATTCTCTCACCACAATATGGAACAGTGCTACTTGATGGTAAAGCAATTCACTCTCAACCCCCAAATCTAGTCGCACAGAAACTGGCATTATTACCGCAACAACAAACGGTTCCCGTTGGGTTAACAGTGCGGCAATTAGTAAGTTTAGGACGCACGCCGCATCAACCTTGGTGGCAATGGGAACTAAAGGCTGAAGATTGGCTCAAAGTTGAAACTGCAATTAAAAAGACACAACTAGAAAAACTGAGCGATCGCTTAGTCGAACAACTATCAGGCGGTGAAAGACAACGGGCTTTTTTAGCTTTAGCACTAGCGCAAGAGCCAAAAGTTTTACTATTAGATGAACCGACAACTTTTTTAGATATCAACTATCAGTTGCAACTATTGGAACTGCTCAAAGGACTGAATCAGCAGCAGGAATTAACTATTATTACAGTTTTGCACGAACTGAATTTGGCAGCACGGTATAGTTCCCGTATTGGATTATTAAAACAGGGTCATATTTGGGAAATTGGTACACCGGAACAAGTCCTGACACCAAATGCGATCGCACAAGTCTTCGGTGTAGAATCAGTGATTATTCACACGCCTGTCGGATTACAGGTTTGTGCCATTTCTGCTATTTAAAATCTGCCAAGCTAGCAAAATCTAAATACTTGGATACTCTATTCTGTAAATGGATGGGTATCCAAGTGGGGAAATCATGAGAGGATTGAACACTCATCTAAGACTTGGTTTCCTGTGTCTGTGCGTCGATAATTACACTCCAGTCATCATTTGTTACAGCAGCTTCAAGTTGACGCTGACGCTCGGCTTCACTGGCATCTATTGTTTCTGACTCTTTAGAGAGAGTTGTGTCAGCCATTGCTTTCCGCAGTTTTAGCTTTTTCTCCTCATAGGCTTGGCGTTCCGCCTCTGACATTACCGCTTTCGCAGCTTCACCTACCGTGCTAGCCCACATTTCTCTATCAGTTGCGTTACCAGGTGGCGTACTTTCGAGTTCTGCTATCCACGCATCTCGCAAATCTTCCATTTCTTGACGCTTGGGGAATTTGAATGCTTGCACGCGGACAAAAGCACACTTTTGCTTACCATTTTTAGTGACATGACCGTTTAGAGAAAGCAATACATTCCGAGAATAGCCAATGTGCTGTGTACAGCGTACTGCGTCCAATACTGCGTAGACACCTGCAACTTTAGCGTTCTGAGCAGCTGCACTCCAAGTCTCAAGATCAATGATTTCAGTACCATCGTTTGCCAGTTTAGGGGTTATACTCACCTCAATGGCGGTGTGTTCCTCATCGGAACTATATAAAAAGTCATGTAGTCCACGGTGGTTTATGGGGACATTTTGATGTTCAATTGACGACGGGTTGTGCTGAGTTTCCATTGCAGTTGATCTCCGAGTTATTAATTAGCTATGCCAATGGCAAGCGCGAAGCGCTACGTAAATATATGCCCTTAAAATATTGAAGCTTAAATCTACTCACATCTCCAAATTCTTTTTCTTAAGGATTTTGACCAAGCAAAAACAACTATTAGAATTTATATGAATCAATTGACGCCTAAAAATTGGATATTCATCAAACAGAGACTAACTCCTTATTTATTTTTACTACCCGCTTTGGTTCTTTTGGGGTTAACTGTTTTTTGGCCTGCACTGCAAGCGTTTTACCTCAGTTTTACTAGCTATGAAGATATTGCCCAGCCGCCAGAATGGATAGGTTTCGCAAACTTTCTCAAGCTTTGGAAAGATGCGGTTTTTTGGAAAACCTTGGAAAACACTTTTCTATATCTTGTTGGTGTAGTACCAATTTTAGTAATTGCTCCCTTAGTACTGGCAATATTGGTAAATCAAAAACTGCGAGGGATGAATTGGTTTAGATCTGCATATTACACTCCAGTCGTAATTTCAATGGTAGTTGCGGGAATAGCTTGGAAATGGTTGTACGCAGAAAACGGATTACTTAATCAGTTATTTAAAGCTTTAGGTATTTTTCCAGAAGGTATTCCTTGGCTGACTAGCCCAGACAAAATTTTTGGTATTGTACCAATTTCTCTTGCCAGCGTTATGGCTGTCACCGTGTGGAAGGGACTAGGCTACTACATGGTGATTTATTTAGCGGGGTTGCAATCAATTCCCACTGATGTCTACGAAGCCGCTGCAATTGATGGCTCGGATGGGATCAGCAAACATTGGGATATCACCATACCTTTAATGAAACCGTATCTAGCACTAGTGGCGGTAATTTCGGCTATTTCTGCAACCAAAGTATTTGAAGAGGTATACATTATGACCCAAGGGGGGCCACTCAGTAGCTCGAAGACGATTGTTTATTATCTATATGAGCAAGCCTTCAACAATTTGGAAATTAGCTACGCTTGCACAATTGGGCTAGTGTTATTTTTGATAATTTTGGGGTTATCAATTTTGCGATTAGTTATTAATCAACAGGATGGGGATAATATCACAATTTGATATTTAAACTGCACAAAATCAAGCTTGGTAAGACAAGTAAGGAGAAGAGGGAACAACAAGGATATAAATTTTGGATAATGGTAAAGCGAGGCATACGACTTTTCAACTCTTTTTTATTTAAAACCGAGTTTGATACTCCACTACTGCACGACTATCATCGGTTAAATTAGTGGAAGCACGCACACGAAATTCGTCGTTTATGCGGTAATTAACACCCCATTGGAAGGGGTCATTTGTTGTTAAGATTTTAATACTGGAAACAGATATTTTGGAAGAAATATCAATCCCAGCTTCCGCTGCTAATTCTAAAGTTGAATTACTTCTTCCAGCTTCGGGATTCTCAGAAATAACGGTAGGAAATATTCGCAGTTCACTTAAACCAAAGGTACTGCCAATCTGATTAAAAGCTGACTGAAAATTGTTGAACACAGCCGAGCCTGCAATGTTAATTAGACCTAAAGTACTGTCAGCACGTCCTTGGGTGTCTACAAATCCACCTCCTAAAAGAGCAACAATTTCGGTTTGGCTACGTGACGGACTACTTGTTAGTTCTAAATTTTCATTCAGTTTGCTAGCTAAACCGTTGATAGTGGCTTCGACTCGAACACTTTCTAAGGATGATAAACCTGTGGTATTTATCCGGCTGAAATCATTACTTTGAGTTACGTCTAGTACTTTGGCAAATAGCCGAATATCTAAGTTGGGGTCGCGGGGTTGAGAGGGACTAAATGTTGCGGTATGTTTATAGCCACGAGCAAGGTTAAATTGGGTAGTAAATAAATTTACACCACCTTTTTCTAGCTGGATAGTGCCATCGGGTATTGGCTGATTGATTAGGCCGTTAACTATGAGATTACCAGTGGCACGGAAGTTGAGAATAGGGGGGCGGGTAATTTGAACGTTTTTGCCTAGTTCTAAATCTAGATTATTAAATCTAGCAATAGTATTTCCCATTCCATTCCCGATTTCAGTTTTACTCTGCTTATTATCTTTTGTGGGTGATACACCAAGACCACTATCATTTGCAGATGAAGTTGCGTCAGTAGATTCTGCCAGCAATACCTGACCATCAAATAAGTTTACTTTACCGCCAATTACTGGGCTAAGGGCAGAACCAGTAATCTGCAAATTGCCGCTAGCACCTCCTTGGTAAAGTGCCTTGAGATTCAACGTCAGCTGATCGAGATTAACAGTCAGGGGATTGTTGATAGTCGCATTCTCATTGTTGAAGATGGGAATTTCCCCAGCAGCTTCTACCTTCCCACGGCTAAATCTACCTTCAAGATTTTCTACTAAGATGCGGTCAAAATTAAACAGCACTCTACCTGTTACACGTCTGAGCTTACCTGGCAAAGCCTGGGCTGAAAAAGTAGCATTACTAATAGTAGCAATTCCATCTACTTCGGGTTTTTGCAATGTTCCACGCACCTTGAGGTCTATTTCTCCTTCACCTTTCTCAAATACCACTTGATTAGTTAATGCGTTTAACAGTGCCAATCCCTCGTTTTCCAGCTTCATATCCAAACTGATTTGCTCACTGTCTGGTGCGACAGAGGCAAAAGGCAATTTATAAGGAATGCTGCCAGTAATATCAACAGGTTTTGGCCCGGCAACGGCTACAGTACTACCAAAATTTAAGCGTCCGTTGGCATAGCTGAAACTTGCGATCGCTGACTCTATTTTATTCTGATTTAGTATTCCTTCTGTAATTTGCAATTCCCCTCTAGCTTGGGGATTAGCAATGCTTCCTGCTAAAGCTGCTGTACCGTTAAGATTTCCTGTGATTCCAACTGGTAGTTTGACAACATTATTCAATAGTTGTACGGGAAAATTATTCACCCGCAACTGGCCAGATTGTTCATCACCGCCAACGTTACCCGTGAAGGCAATCAGCCTGTTTTCAGACTGGATTCGTAATGGTCGCAAACTCAAAACACCATTTTCAAAGTTGCCTTCGGCAATCACTTTGTCGGCAGTATAAAAACGATTTTTTTCTTCCTTTTTACCCCAGGCAAAGTTTTGTCCATTCAAATTAAAATCCACTGATAATCCATTAGCTGTAGCTGTATTTACAGCCACTTCCCCGTTGAAAGTCCCCTTTAAGTCTGCCAAATCTGGTATGGGAGTGGAATTAAGTCGCTGTTCTTCCTGTTCTGCTACCAAAGCTTCAATTTCAGAAAACCGCTGGATTTGGGTTAATAAGGGTTGATTTGGCGCTCCTTGGGGGGTGGTGCTTAGATCGGCTGCTGTACCGTAGATTTCTGCTGAACCACCTGGCAAATTTTGTAAATCAAATATCTGCGCTACAGTTAGAACGTCTTGGATCTCTCCCTGGTTGACGTTCAGTTTCCCTTGTAGTTGAGGCCCTTTAGGGCTTTGGGCAAAAGTACCGACAAGGGCGTAGCTACTTTTGCCTTTGACAAATTCGCTACTGGCGAGTGTGGCTTTCCCGTCACCGTAGCGGAATTGAGCAGCTATTCGATCGCCTTTAACTCGACCAATTTGCGGATCAGCGATCGCAAAATTCCCCGTTGTTGCCAATGTCTGCTGATTAAACAGCAAATCCCCAGTTAACAATCCAGCTATCTTACCAGTACCCAGTCGAGTAATTGGCGGCGGACTCAAGTTCAATATTTGTAAGGGGAAATTGGCAACTTTGAGCGCCCAATCATTCCCTTGAACATTACCTGTAGCTGATGCTTGCTGCCATTTTACTAAGAAGGATTTCGGGCGATTATTGGCATCTAAATTAAAGGCCAGGCGATCGCTATTTCCTGCCAAGTTCAAATTTAAACCGCGTCCCTCTGCTGAATCGATGTTTCCAGTTAACAACGGCTCAAAAGCAATATCTTGAACAACTAAATCTCGTAAATTAATTTGCCCTACCACATTTGGCAAGGGCAGCTTACCAGTGATTTGACCATTAAAATCAACTCTCCCCGCCACAGCAACCTGATTAGGAAGATTAATCGGTAACTGTTTTAAGTTGTAATTCTGCGCTTGGACGTTGAGATTTAATGCAGTAATTTCCGGTATGCCCGCTCCCTTAGCATTGGCTAATATGTTACCAGTAACACTTAAACCGGGAGCAGTTGCTCGCTCAATGGTCAGCCTTTCACCACTCCAAGCGATCGCAGCCGTCAGAGGTTGTTCAAGACCAGGGATACCTTGGGATAATTGCACCTGTCCAGCAGCACGCACATCAGCTAACTTGGATGATCCTAGCGTGCCAGCTAATTGCAACTGACCGCCAAATTGACCCCGCAATTGCTGATTTAACCGATTTAATTCCACACCGGAAGCATCAACTACAGCTTGATAACGACCATTAGCCAATTGGATATTAGAGGCTGCGATCGTTCCACCTGCAACATCCAACCGTCCTTGACCGCTGGCTTGGATGGTTTGCGGTTGGAACGATTCAATAGAACCCGCCACGTTTGCTTGACCAGTTAAGGCTCCCCGGAACTGCGGGGGTACTGCTGCCAACTGCTGCAACGGTACATTATTTGCTTGAACTTGTGCCTGATATACACCATTACCGACTTGGATATTAGAGGCTGTAATAGTTCCACCTGCAACATCCACTCGCGCTTGACCTATAGCTTGGATAGTTTGTGGTTGAAACGATTCAACAGAACCCGCCACGTTTACTTGACCAGTTAACGTCCCTCGGAACTGCGGTGGTACTGCTGCCAACTGCCGCACAGGTACATTCTTAGCCTGAACTTGCGCTTGATATACACCATTACCCACTTGGATATTATTAGCTGTAATAGTTCCACCCGCAACATTGACCCGCGCCTGACCGCTGGCTTGAATAGTTTGCGGTTGAAACGACTCAACAGAACCCGCTACGTTGAACTGACCATTTAACGCTCCTTGGAACTGCTTTGGTAATGTTGCCAATTGCTGCACAGGCACATTTTTAGCCTGAACTTGCGCTTGATATACACCATTACCCACTTGGATATTATTGGCTGTAACCGTACCGCCGCCAATAGTAAGGCGACCTTCCCCAGTGCCACGGAAGGTTTTCAAACTGAAATTATCTCTGTTACCTGCGATTTGGAACGTACCCGCCAATGGATTATTTAAAGCTGGGGGAGACTGTTTCAATATCCGCCCCAACCGCACACCATTAGCTATAAGTTGAGCAGAGAAGCCTTGGTCTTGTAGTTGGACATTAGAAACTACAACTGTGCCGCCACCAATTTGAACTCCTGCACCATCACTGCGAATCGTGGCAATTTCAAATGGTGCTGTGCTGCCTGAGAGGATGAGACGACCATTAAACTGTGCCCCCGCCAACGAGACATTTTGCAGTTGACTTTTGTCTACAAAGGGTTCCAATTTTACCCCAGAGGCAACAGCCACAGCTTGCCAACGATCATTGGCATAACTACCAGTTGCCCGTACCTTACCACCACTTACATTCAGAGCCACATTACGGAAAGAGACGGTGCGATTTGGAGCGATCGCAACTTCGCCAGTTCCAGGGTAAGTTCCGTTAGGAGCTTGGAATCTTACCACCGTTTGGACATTGGTAGGAGCGCCGGTTAGTTGGGCTGTAGCTGAGACATTGCCGATTTGGAAAGCGGGAGTTGTTTCATAAACTTTTGCGATCGCATCCCCTGGAACATTCTTGGCAGCAAAATTTAAATCCAGTCGCGGGGTTTCACCGAGTTGAATTTTACCAGCGCCCGTGATCTCACCACCAACTTTAGCTTTACCCTGAATATCTTTTAGGGTAATTAAAGAGGAACTAGTAACAAGCTCAAACTTACTACTGATGCTATTAAAATCAACTTTATCAATCCGGGCAGTTTGGATTGTGGCAACTGTACCTGAGAGAATTGGTGCTTTAGTTGATCCGGTAATCTGCAAAGAAGCTTGTACTTGTCCAGCGATCGGCACAGGTAATGTTACCTTGAGAGTCTCTTGGGCATTCGCCAAACTCACCGCATTTACCCGCCCTGTCAACTTAAAACCTGCTTGAGTGTCGATAATTCCCGTAGCCACTAGGGGAATTTTGCCGTAGTTGGTAGTGACATTATCTAACTGCAACTCCGTTCCCTGAAAACGGAGGTTTCCTTGACTATTGCTCAACAGTTGCGGGACTTTGGGTATTTGAAGTGTTAACCCTTGCACAGCCGCACTGCCATACAATAAAGTATCCTGTCCTGGCATCAACCGAATCAGCAAGTCGCCATTGGCTCGACCAGTCAGTAAGTTCACTGGTAACTTAATGAGGCGAGTAATATCCGCAGCCAGCAAGTCTTGCGATCGCAACTGAAAGTTCCCTGCTAGCTCCTTAGAACGCGTCTCTCCCTGAATGGCAATATTACCACCACTGTCTGCTTGACCCTCCACTTCAAACCTGACCAACTGGTTATTTGCTAAAAGCTGTGCAGATCCGTTCAGTTGAGAAAATGTTATAGGAGATGAGGAGGATGAAGTTAATGTCACTCCCTTATCTCCCCCTCCCCCCTGCCCCCTGTCCCCTGCTTCCTCTGCCCTCTCCTGCGGCATCAACGCCAGCTTGGCATTGCGAAACCGCAAATTGTCCAAATCGGTTTTAATTGCGCCGCCTTTACCTGACGACGCTATAGTAGTGGAAACCCAGCGCCCTTGGTCATCTTGGTCAATGTAAATATCTGGATTGACTAAGGTAACATCTAGCTTTAAGTGGCGGTTAAAGATTAGTTGTGGCAGGTCAAAACCCACCTCTACAGCTTCGACTGCGGCCCGATCTGGATCTGTGGGTGTGGCTGGAATAGCTGAAGCCCCAAACTGCACTCCCGTCAACGAAAATTGTGTGACTCTTCCCAGTTTTACCGGACGGTTGAGTGTAGTCGTGAGACTTTGTTGTGCCAAAGGTGTTAATTCTGTTTGGACAAAAGTCCACAACCGCCAAATACCGATGATAACTCCTAACAGTAAAAGTCCGCCCAAAGTAATGCTACCCCGACTCAACACCAGCAACCACAGACGCTTGCGGATAGGGGACGGGGAGAGAATATCTTGATTGGGAGTTTTAGTCATTTGCTTTCACTGTATTAATTACCAGATGTCGCTGGCACACACAAGCATTAACTGACACATTCATTCAGTATGCCATTTCCAGGATACGCCAACTAAACCCAAGACCTCATTGGTTAAGTTACGGTATTTGCTTGATCCAATACTTATGCTTAATAATATTGGGGTTTTCAGGAAAATCTGATCTCAATAGAGTGAAAATTGTTCCTTTGACTTTCGCACAGGTGCAACCTAGAACTTTAATATGAATAGACCTTAAAAAAGACAGATGATTACACCAATGCGTGTCTTTGTATTAATTTTTAATGCTCGAACGGAAAATGAGGGGATTCACACGATTCGGGAAGGCAATCGCAATAAAATTCTGATGTTTGAGTCAGAAGACGACGCCACGCGCTTTGCCTTAATGCTGGAAGCTCAGGATTTTCCCGCACCTACACCAGAGCCGATCGATGCTGAGGAAATTAAGGAATTTTGCGAAAGTGCTGGATATGAATGGGAAATCATCCCAGAAAACAGCAATTTAGTTGTCACTCCCCCAGAACTGAATGTCGAAGAAACTGACTGGCAAGCAGACGCCCACAAGGAGGATACTGTTGAAGACACCTTCCCTCTCAATCAACAGCCACTAGAAGAACCAGAATTGTCTGATTCTGAACTAGAGAAGATGCGTCGCAAATTGGAAGGATTGTTGTAATTAGTCATTAGTCATTAGTCATTGGTCATTGGTCATTGGTCATTGGTCGCTAATTGACTAATGACAATAGACGTAGGCGGCTTACTGTAGGACAAATGACAGAGGACAAATGACAAACTTGCAGGAACGTGGGCATCTTTTAACCGAGCTGGTAAATCCTAATAGTCTAAACTTAGACCAACTCAGTTCTCTGGAATTGGTGGAGTTGTTTAATAACGAAGACCAAAAGGCAGTCGCAGCAGTTGCAGCGGCGAAAATTCAGTTGGCTGAAGCAATTGAGCGCACCGCAGAGCGTTTGCGCCACGGAGGACGCTTATTTTATATCGGTGCGGGGACAAGTGGCAGATTAGGGGTGTTAGATGCTGCTGAGTGTCCACCTACTTTTTGTACACCTCCAGAATTGGTACAGGGGATTATTGCTGGTGGTGCTGGGGCCCTGGTACGTAGTTCTGAGGATTTAGAAGACAGTATCGAAGATGGTGAGGCTGCGATCGCTGGGCGACATATTACCCAGTTAGATGTCGTAGTCGGTATTACCGCTGGTGGAACAACGCCTTATGTCCACGGTGCGCTTCATGCTGCTCGTCAGCGAGGAGCCATTACTATTTTTATCGCCTGTGTTCCGGCTGAACAAGTTAGCTTTGATGCCGATATTGACATTCGTCTATTGACAGGGCCAGAAATCATTGCTGGCTCAACTCGTCTGAAAGCTGGTACAGCTACAAAGTTAGCTTTAAATATCCTTTCTACCGGGGTAATGGTCAAACTAGGCAAAGTTTATGGCAATCGGATGGTGGATGTAGCAGTAACAAATCAAAAGTTACGCGATCGCGCTTTGCGAATTTTGCAAGACCTCACAGGTTTAAGCCGGGAAGCTTCTGGTTTTTTACTAGAACGCAGTGGTAAATGGGTGAAGCTAGCGCTATTAATGCACTGGACTGGTTTAGAAAAAGACGAAGGCGATCGGCTTCTTTCAGAACACCAAAGTAATCTCAGGGAAGCTGTTGTCAGCTATCAAAACCATAAGCAACCTTGAAAAATATTCCTAAATAAATATTCTAAAAAAAGGCGTGCTACTTCTCTTAGTAGCACGCCTTTTTTAGAAAATATTCCCTAGAAAACCTGATATAGCAGGAGGCAGGAGGTAAAAGTATTACTATTCCTAGCCTTGGGGTTTTTAAAATGTCCTAACCT
>NZ_KV757829.1 GCF_001712795.1 Nostoc sp. KVJ20 | reverse complement strand
TTCTGTTTCATGCAACAAAGCCCTTCTGACACGCAACAACCAGTAAAAAGGCAAATCCTTTTCCAGAGCGCGATGTTATTACCGCCCAAGCGATCGTGTGTACTGAGAAACCTTTCAGTAATAATCGCTTCGATTGGTTTTAGGTTAGTATCTTTCTTGCCCGTTTTGGCACGGTTATGCCAAATACGCTAAATATAAAGGTAAAACAACTGCCAATGCAAGATTTAAGTCAGTGCAGGGATCGCGTTTTACATTACAATGCTTCCCGTACAAGAGTGGATACTAGAATTCCGCCTCGGTTATCTTGGTCGCTACTGGAGCCTGATAAGCGTTGTGGGCTTATTAATTGGCTTTTTGCTCTGTCTGCTGATATTTGTGCCAATTGATCATTAACATGATACTAGATCCGTTCAGATATCCAGATCATATTAGCAATTCGCAATTCGCAGTTCGCAATTATGGAAGAAATTGGAAATTTATTCATTTTTGGTACAAGCTCCTAATTTCAATTAGGAAAAATAAAACAGTTAATATTAATATTCAGAGCAAGCGAAATTATGCCTAATGTTTAATTGCGAATTGCGAATTGCGAATTGTTTTGGTGCAATACTCTGGCTGGGGCAGTGGCTGATCCTGCACCAGACTGAGATGACACCAAGAATTTTTGCGCTGATCAATACAGTAGTTGGAATTTCTGTCTTTTCTGTGCTGGTATGGTTTAACCAAAAAAGTTTGCAATGGAGTGGTGGCCCGATTGAAGGCTGGAAAACCGGACTCATCTTTCTACTGGGTGGTACAGTTACCGGAGCCGCGACGGGTAAAGCATTAGATTTTTACTGTGGACGAGTTGAGCAGCGATTAATCAGACTTGAGAGGGAGAGGGTAGAGCAAGAAACCCAAGAGCGAGAAAGGCTCTTAAGAGAAAGGTTTGAGAAGGAGAAATTAGCGCAAGAACGCCTAGAAGCAGAGATGGCAGAACGGAAAAGGATACAGCGAGAGGCGGCTCAAGAGGAAGAACGCCTGTGGTACGAAAAACACGGGAAAGACTATGCTGATTATGAATATGAGGAGGATGAAGAGGAATATAAAGGTGAGGAAGATTGAAGAATAATATGAAAAATGCCTAAGAATGTCATACGCTGTTTTGACATGAAAATAAAAGTTTGTATAGAGCAACAGATTATTTGACTGTAACGACAAATTATCAATTAAGTTCTTCTTGCTTGTAAGCTTGACTGTAAAAAAGTCTAACTTTTATGGTTGTTGGCATAAAGTTGTATAAATGTGCAAGAATATGCAATGCAGAAGGATTTAGATTTGTGACAACAATCTGTCGCTCTATAGCCATCCTGACAATGGGTTTAATTAGAATTAAACTGCAAAACATTCTTCAAAAAATGGATAAAACTTGTTCGCTAACAACTCAAACTTTTCTCCAATACAATCAGGACGAGCTATTTTATAACCTTTGCCATTGTACCAATCGGGATTCATCGCTGGAGAATAACACAGATAAGCGGTGCCATCTTTGTAATACCCAGATATAGTTAAGATATTTATTTTAGGTAAATAATTTACTTGAAAATTTCCGACAGCGCGGTTTTTACTTTTAAAAGTAATAGCTAAATTAGTGTCAAAAATATTTTGAGAGTCTTTATTTAATGATTTCAAATACATTTGCGGTACAACTAAAGCTGCATGAACCTTACCGATTTTTCGAGCAGATAACTGAAACTCAATGTTGCTAAAAACTTGTTCAACAATCTTAGTAATCTCTGTTTGGAAATCTATTTGTACCGTGTAAAGAAGTTGTTCTAAATCTATATTGAGCATTACTTTTCCTTTGAATATTCAACTGTTATCAAGAAAAATTATGAATTTTTTGACAAAGTGATTAATGA
>NZ_KV757828.1 GCF_001712795.1 Nostoc sp. KVJ20 | reverse complement strand
AGAGGATGTTTTAAAAGTCGAAGCGAGTCAAAAATTATGCCAGTCGCCTGACCATAATCCGGATCATCGCAATGTAAATAAAAGTCTCAGAGGTTTCTGGTAGTCGTTCATAATCTTTACTTAAACGCCGACACCAGTTAAGCCAACCAAAAGTTCGCTCAACAACCCAGCGCTTTGGTAAATGGACAAAACCTTTCTTTTCCAAGGGTCGAAGCACAATTTCCACAATCCAGCGAAACATATCCATCACCCAACGCATAAATTCTTCGCCTCGGTATCCTCCATCCATCCAAATAGTGTGCAACCGCTTTACCTGATTTCCCGTATCATGAACTCGTTTGAGGACTTGTTTAGCTCCTTGGCGCTCTGGAAGGCTTGCAGAGGTAACTAACACTCGTAAAACTAGTCCTAGTAAATCTACACTCAGATGTCGTTTCCGACCGTGTATTTTTTTGCCTGCATCATAACCTACCTCTTGGGATATCATGGTTGCTGTTTCCACCGATTGACTATCGACTGCTGCTTCTGACGGGCTAGGTTCACGTCCTGCTGCCACGCGAGTCCATTGGTATAATTTGTCGTGAATTTTTAACCAAGTTCCATCTTGGCTCCATCTCCAAAAATAACCATAAACAGTAGACCATGCAGGAAAATCCCCTGGTAATCCTCTCCAAGTACATCCTTCACAAAGTACGTAGAGAATAGCATTGACAACGGTGTATATAGCTATCCTACGAGGCCGACCCCCTGCTTTCGGTAAGGGAAACTCTTTTTCAATCAATTCCCACTGTTCCCAACTCAGGTTACTACGATATGCTTTAGTCATTTGCTCACAAGGTGCTGATGCTTATAATTTCAGCTTAAGCCTTGTGAGCTTTCTTACAATTGCCCCCCACTTTTAAAACATCCCGATACCTTGACCACGAGCAGCTTTTTGGACGAATAACTCAGAAATATAACCTTGGAGTTTGGGAAGAAATGGACAAGGTAGCCAATGAATCTATCCGTCAATCAGTTCTTGCCATACTACTACTCTCTGCATAAAACAAATTATCCTTGGAGACACAAATATTATGACTTCCCAACACTTTGACATCAAACCAATCGCCGGACGTATCGGTGCAAAAATCA
>NZ_KV757827.1 GCF_001712795.1 Nostoc sp. KVJ20 | reverse complement strand
TGCCCTTTGAATTCTTGTAGCAGTTGCCCGTTGAGCGTCCACAACCGCGCTGTGTTGTCAGCTGATGCTGTGGCGATGGTTTTGCCGTCCGGGCTGAAACTCACACTTGAGACTCCGCCTTGATGCCCTTTGAATTCTTGGAGGAGTTGCCCGTTGAGCGTCCACAACCGCGCTGTGTTGTCAGATGATGCTGTGGCGATGGTTTTGCCGTCCGGGCTGAAACTCACACTTGAGACAATGCCTTGATGCCCTTTGAACTGGTTACGTTCTTTAATTTTATTGAGAATACTATCCAAAGCAAAAATAGGGCTGATAGCTGGATATTTTTCTAAAGGGCGACCATCTTTTACCAAAGTTTTTAACTCTTTACCACTGTGCATTGCTGCCACCAGCGATTCTAATTCAGTATACTCAAACTGTCTTAAGGCATTAACACCAGCCCGTTCTAATTCCGTTCCCTTTTGTGCTTCTTTTTGTGCTGCTTCTGCTCCTTGTAGCGCTGCTTGCGCCTGACTCAAAATAGTTTGAGCCTGTTTAGTTTTAGATTGTGCTTCCTGTTGTTGTCTATTTGCCTGTTGTGCTTTTTGTTCAGCCGTTTTAACTTGTTTGTTAGCTGTTTGAATTTTTTCCTCTGCTTGAAAATTTTGTAAGGATTCAGGTGGCAGAGTATTGACAAGGGGGACACTTGAGGGGGAGTATCACAAATATGAACCAAAACCTGCCTCAAGATTTAGACCGAGAAAGCTTGAACCAGTTATCAAAAGAAGAACTGGTAGAGATAATTATTGAGCAGGGCAAGGCAATATGTGAGTTACAGAAAACAAT
>NZ_KV757826.1 GCF_001712795.1 Nostoc sp. KVJ20 | reverse complement strand
GTATAAAAACAATAAAATCCCTCCAGACAGAAAATTAGGAGGGAAATATGTTAAATGAAATAGTTACTATCTATTCTGTCATAGATGACCTATTGAAGGCGATTGGACATGATGAGGATATTCGTCGTGAAATGAGTGATGCAGAAATTATCACCACGGCAATGATAGCGGCAATGTTTTTTGGTGGGAATCATAGCAAGGCTTGCAGCTATATGAAAGACCATAACTTGATACCAGGAATGTTAGAAAAATCACGATTTAATCGGCGATTACACAAGGTATCGATGTTGATGAACGATTTATTTCATCAAATGGGAACAGCACTAAAAGAAATTAGTGAAGATACGGAATATCTTTTAGACTCGTTCCCCGTACCAATATGTGATAATATTCGCATCTTTAATGCGAAGTTAATTCACTCGGAAGAATATCGGGGTTATATCGCATCCAAGAAACGTTATTTTTATGGAGTGAGAGTACAGTTATTGACTACCAAAACAGGTATTCCTGTCGAATTTGTGTTCATGCCAGCTAGCGCAACAGATATACGGGGATTGAGTGCTTTACCCTTGAATTTAATGCCTGGGAGTCAAGTTTACGCCGATTCTGCCTATCTTGATTACACTGTGGAAGATGACTTAATTGAAACTAGTCAAATCTCGATGCAGGTCATGCGAAAAAGTAACTCTAAACGCCAAGATGCACCGTGGAATCAATACATTAAACAGTCTATTCGTCATTACATTGAAACCGTGTTTAGCGGCATCACTCGTTTCTTCCAAAAATCGCTTCATGCCGTAACATTTGAGGGGTTTTTACTGAAGTTACAAGCTTTTATTTTTGCTTACACTCTGCAACAAGCTTTTATTGACTAAGTTGCAAATGTTACTCTCTATTAAACTACACTGAACATTCCTAATGGCATTTTTATAGTGGTTGGAGTTCGTACAACCCTTATTTACTGTGCCTACACTTTCCATCTCCTCTTTTGTATTCTATTACCCGCAACTTGGGTT
>NZ_KV757825.1 GCF_001712795.1 Nostoc sp. KVJ20 | reverse complement strand
CCAGGAGCGATGGTAGATTTACCTAAATATTCGGTAGTAATTGGGGGATTGACTTACTGGAAAGGCGAAATGCAGGCTATTCGTGAAGACCGTTTGTAACTTGAGTTTGGACTAATTGGCATTTAGCCGCAATGAATAGAAAGCAAGAAAAAGTTACCCAACTTCTTTTAGAGGCTGAGTTAAGTTGAATCGTTGAAAAAGAAGCAGAAACTAAGCAGCAGTTAGATCAGCGTTCTTAAGTGATTCTTCGGTTTTAGGTTTTTTAGATGCGTGTTTTTTGACAGTGGGATAACGGGGACGTTGAGGTGGCTGATGCCCTTGGGCACGCCCAGGTGATTTACCGCGAGTTTTAGGGGGTTGAGCAGGAGTGCCAATGGCGGCTAAAATTAGTGGAAAGGCTTGTGCCACACGTCCTGGAGACAGTGTATCCTGATTTGATTGCCAGGGCAAGGGGGAATCAATACAGGCAACTCTAGCTAACCATAATTGCCAAGTTAACAGGGGCATCAGGTCACTCCATCGCTCTGCTGCCCGAGTAGAACTCAATTGAGGCTGTGTCCAATATAACCTTTGCTTGGCAAATCTATACCAATGCTCTAGAGCAAAGCGGCGTAGATATTTTTGCCAGAGATCCTCTAATGGAGGCATTGTCTGACCCAACCAAGCTAGCCATAAGGGTTGGAACTTACGATTGCGTCCAACTGGTTGGATCACCTCGACACGAATGATTTCCATTGCCCGGTTTGGGGATTGAAGAAAATGAAACCCACTCCAACGCATTACTTTAACTCGACCAACTTTCGGGTCTTCAACTTCTAGAGTTTCAGTTGCCACGGGCCAAGTTTCCGGGTCATTGAGCTTAAACTTATGACCATGCTTACAAGGTGCGCCTCGTCCTTTGTAAGTACCGGGTCTACCCCATACACATCGGTTAGATGCTAAACGCAACAACAGGTCTGCGTCAATCTTCTCCGTGGCTTGGACGAATTTGGCGTTGCCGTAGCCTCGGTCATAAGCGGCAAGCGGTCTTTTGCCTAACTCACGGGTCACAAGTTTTAGTTGGAATGCTGCAATACTAGTTGGCGTTTCAAAGCTGGTTATCCGTTCATGTTTCAACGGCAATGCCCAACTCCCATCCGCCTCTGGTATCCAGGCTAATGTACTGTAACTTTGTCCAATGCCTATGCTCCCACCTCTGTCCCCATGAAAAGTTCTTTCTTTTAGTGTCTTCGCTTCTGGTCTTGCCCAAAAGCTATGATCTCCTGCTAGAAATGGCTGTTCATCCGTCACTACCTCCTGTACCAGTAGCTTCATCAGTTTTCTTTTCGGTGGACGACTATCATGTAGTGCTGCATAAATGCTCGACCATTGCCGTCGAAATACTGGGCTTTGTGACAAGCTTACAAACGATGGGATACTCGGACTTGTTAATACTGCATCCATCAATTCAAATACTGCATCTTTGGCTTTTCCCAAACAATCGTAGATACCTTGGCGGAATTTTTCTAGTTGTGTCAGGATCATCACGTCAATGATTTATTGATTACTTTCATTGACTTTACGGCAGTCAGTGTTACTGCTGACTGCTTTTCTCTCGCTTTTTAGTCCAAACTCCAGTCATCAAGCAGCAAAGCGAAAATCGCTTCCAACAACAGCAGGCTCCAGATGATAGTAAACGCTATGTTGCTAGATTAACGGCTGATTTGCATGACAACTATGGAAATGTGGCAATTCATAAAGGCACTTTATTAGCC
>NZ_KV757824.1 GCF_001712795.1 Nostoc sp. KVJ20 | reverse complement strand
GACTTTTAAAACATCCTCTAAAAGATTCGCTACGAGTGTTTGTGATCAAGGAAGTTCCGCATGATTGGTTATTTCCTCAAGTGCCAGCAGTAGTACATCACGGAGGAGCTAGTACAACGGCGGCAGTGTTACGTGCGGGGACACCATCAGTTACCGTACCTTTTTTTGCAGATCAGCCAGTTTGGGGTGAAAAGCTAACTCGGTTGGGAGTCAGCCCTGCGCCGATACCGTATAAGAAAGTGTCAGATAAAACTTTAGCAGCAGCGATTGAAATCGTACTGGGCGATGAGGTGATGCGGTGTAAAGCCCAGGAGTTAGGCCAGAAGATTAGAGATGAAGATGGTGTGGCGAATGCTGTTGAAGCATTTCATCGGCATTTGGGTTTGATTGAGTAAGTTAATACAACAATTCAATAATGCATCAATGCAATTTAATCAGTATTAATCAAGATAATTACTAAAATACTTTTAGTATATTAATAAATAAAAAATAAAAATAGTAGAAGATAAAAAGCTCTTCTCATATTACTTAATAAACTTAATGTTAAGTATCTACATTAGAAAATGTATCTTAAATATTAATTTTTGCAATGCTAATTATTCCGAAAAATAGTTGTGGTTTAGTTTATCTTGATTACACAAATATAAGCTGCCAACCAATGAGGAAAATTGCTATGTCTGCAAAAATATGGCTAATGTATCCAATCCAAATTGAACGATAATTTAGGTAGCACCATGACCATATAATACCTGCAATAAACACGCCGCAGGAGCATAATGCTGTTGCACGCCAGTCGAAGTAAGCTGCTAAACCAATAATATGGTGAATCGTAAAAAACAGTGCAGACAGTATTACAGCTAAACGACTTGATACTAAAATTTCACACTGACGGTAAACAAACCAACGCCAGACAAATTCCTCAAGCAAAGAGTTAATAAATATCCAATACCCTGCACCTAGTAAATAAATATTAAAACTACTGAATCCAACTAGCCTTGCTCGTTCTCGAACATATTCAGTATCAATCCACCGCCAACCCAATAGCCAATAAACAGTTAAGATAAGAAATAACATTATTAATCCTAATCCAACTCCAGCTAGCAAGTCGGGTCTTTTAGGATATTGAATTTTTATAGCACTTTTATCGACAAAATACAACCAAATAACTGGAAATAATAGAAGCCATACTTTTGATAGTAAAGCTACTAAGTATCCTTCTAATCCGGGTAGGAAGTACAATTGGGTTGCAACACCAATACTTGGAGCTGGCACGAGCAGCATCAGTGCTAGTAATGCCTTTTTGTCTAAGGTTATTTGGAGCATATTAAAATTTTAACCTATCAGAAAATTATAAAAAATAGTATTTAAAACAGCCCACAAATGAACTATAAAATCAGTCTAAAAATTGAATTATGGCATTTGCTATGTTTATTGATTATTGGAATTTTACTGTAGGTTTTGCAAAAAATAATATCCATGCAAATTACCTAATTATGCTAAATGAAGACTAACAATAAACATTCCACACCTACCTTAATGAACATGGCTATTTTGTACCAGAACTAATCAACATTACAGCTACCCCAATAAATCTTAGTATGGAGCTAGAGACTGCTGCGAAACATCCAGTAAATTTGGCAAGTAGTTTTTGGCTTTAGGCAAACTTAACTATCTTGTGATGTAAAGCAGTAGTGCAAAACAAATTGTGCCGCACAATCTACTAATAATTATTATGGTAAATATGCATAAAAACATTTTCTTTAAGGGATTAAAGCTAGGGATATAAATCTTTAGAAACATTGTATTGTAACTATTTAAATAAGGTAATTGGTTAGGTTGACACTCTTGGAAGTGGATACTTCTTAAAAGGATATGTCTCTTAAAAATCAATCTGATTACCTGCTTGCTTATGTGACACTCGCTGTTTTGGCACAGGGCTATTGTATCTAAATTAGTCTTAACAATAACCAAGATTAATATTTAAGCATTCGCTCAATCAAGAATTAGTTTAATGAAATAAGGCATAGTGCCCAAGGTAATGATTGTTTTTACCACCGTACCAGGAAAAATGTCGTGTGTGATCTCACATTTGGATGGTAAGTGTGAGGAATGACGCATTTACCCGAACAATCACCTCAGAACAAATAATTGGCAAGAATGCAGGGCAAAGAGAATTAAAAACTTGGTCTAATTGAAGAAGGCAGGAGACTGATATTTTTTCCACATCAGTTCAATCTGGAAATTCCGTATCATCAGCCGCACGGGTGGGATATTCGGGGAACAAAAGATTTATTACACGCCGGAGGCAGCGTTGCGGATGTGGTTGGAGTGGTTGCGGGATGAACGGTAATGAGTGCGTATATGTGATCCAAGGTCAGCATTAGTAGCAAGAGACAAGTATTGTGGCAATGAAAGCCCTTTTCCCAGAGGAAGACGCTTGCGAATAGGGCTTTTATCGACGGCGCTTGCATTTGATTACGAGTTCGTGCCTTATCCATCTTTTTCAACAATCGCTGTAAGTATAGATGCAATCGCCCTTTCAATACGTTGCCATCCGGACGGTGAACTGAAATCAATTCCTAAGAATGTATCGCTGACTTTGGTACGCATAACCAGATAAACAATTCCAGCAATCAAAACTGCACTGATGGCAGGAATATCTTGATCTGGAGGAAAAGAATACTTCTGCTTGAGAAATCCCAAACTCTCAATTGCCACTTGATCGCGCACACTAGCCAACTCATGGGTTAATTCATTGGCTTGGAGTAATTCCCAACGCATAATTTCTTGAGTAATAGGTCGTTTTTGCAAGTCATACAGGAAGTGCGACAGTAACAAAACCATGCAATCAGCTAAAGATTCAGCATCAACTACTGTTTGATCTGCAATTAGCTCTTGAGTTGTAATCCAGTAGTTACCTTCTTTGCCAAAAGTTTTTAACAGCGAGGGAAGATCCTCAAAATATCGATAAATCAATACTTTATCAACTCCAGCTTCACGGGCGATCGCATTGATTCCTAGTTGTTGAAAGCCTGATTGTGCCAAGAGTTTAGCAACTGCTGCCAAAATACGTGCCTTCGTTTCTTCTTTGTCTCGTGCCATGAATCGTTCTCATTTACTTGTCACCGGCTAGTGACTATGATACTTTGTCACTAGTCGGTGACAAAAAAGATTAAAAATGCCAAAAATTACCTTCGAGTTACAGGTTTATCCCTTTGACATCGATTTCATTGGACACGTAAACAACAGCGTCTATATTCAGTGGATGGAGATTGGACGGACAAAGCTGCTTGAAGCTATTGGAATGCCAATCCAAGAAATTGTTCAGCAAGGATTTGCGCCAGTACTAGTTGAAACGAATATCGTTTATAAGACACCACTATATTTAGGCGAATGTGTGCAGGTAGAAATGTGGATATCACAACTGAAGAATGTATCTGCAATTATGCAGTTTTGTTTTTATAACCAACAGAGAATACTAGCAGCACAGGGATGGCAGAAAGGATTATTTGTAGATAAACAAACGCTGCGTCCAAGGCGGTTAGGTTCAGAAGAACGGTCTTTATTTTTGCCCTATGTGCATTCATCGGTGGATGCTCAAGGTACTAACTTACTGATTAGTGCGCCATAAAACGATGATATTTTTGAGATATTGTTTGGGTTAGTAAGTCCGATTTCGTTTATTGCTCTCGCCCGAATTTGGTCAAACGAAGAATCACTTCTCCTAGCAGTTGGGCTTGTGGTTGCAGCACTAATCTATATTTGCTTTACGATTGAATGCGGGGAAAGCAAATTATCGCTAGTGATCGAAGTCGCTGGTGT
This sequence comes from Nostoc sp. KVJ20, assembly GCF_001712795.1. Taxonomy (GTDB): domain Bacteria; phylum Cyanobacteriota; class Cyanobacteriia; order Cyanobacteriales; family Nostocaceae; genus Nostoc. The sequence goes on along the minus strand of NZ_KV757824.1, from coordinate 4,914 downwards.
CAGAGTTTATGCTGCTTGCCTTATTGAGACTGTCTTATTCAAACTGGTGGTTAATGTTAGGTTGAATGGCTCATTCGCTCTGAGACGAATGGCACTAAAAAACGTAAATCCCTGTTGGTTCTCTAAATTAACCTGCGATGACATCAAGTTTTGAAGCTGGGGCAATCCCTAGTATTTGTTAAAAGGCGATCGCCGCCATTGTATTAGTCTCCGGTATTTCATGACAGCCTTGAGCGCACTTGAGTCTTGGGAGCGATCGCAATCTAATCTATAAGTTGTGCTTCTCTCAATTGTAATCGTTGCCATTAGGAGCAGACAGTTGAATCACCTCAGTAAAACGTGAATACTTAACCGTATCAGTAGGAGGATAATCTGCCGACACTGCAATTAACCCAATTTTGATATCCTCGAAATAAATCACACCCCCAATACGTCCTTCAACTTGGAAAGCTCCATGAAAAAAATGATACGGAGCGATGTAGATTAGCAAACAGTCACTAATCTTTATTGCCCTGTCAAACATCTGCTGACAAGTTTTTTGGAGGACAGCATCTAGATATTCATTATCGGCAGGTTCGCCCAAGTCGGTGAATTCCGGCCAATCCGCAAAATGATCCATGTAAAATAGCCAGATATCGGACAAGTCTGCGTCATTTGCCAATTTCTGCTTAAGTTCTTGCAATCGGTCGATATTCATTGTGTAACAGGTGTACCGTTTAAAGTCATTACAGGATCGCGATCGCAAAGGCTAATATCAGCTTTCCAACGGGAGGGGAATTTTGAATCAATGAAAGTGACTTTAAATCTGCCCCAATGATAGGTAGGTTTACCATCTGCCCCTTCTCTATAGGTATCGCAACGTACTGATGAAGACTTTTGTACCCAGTAGCCATTGTATGAACCTCGGTCATTAAACACTCCTGCTAAACCATCAATGAAGATTACTCCATCGCGACCATACCGCCACACGGCAGTTTTATTACGATCTTCTTGATAAACCACTTTATATTCTTCCGTTTTCCAAACCTCATCTGCTAGAGCTTTTTGAGGCGCAGCAGTGCAAATCAATAAGGCTAAAGTCAGGAGAACATAGTTCTTTTTCATAAAATTGACTTTGATAAATTCAAAATTTGGCATGAATTACGAGGTCAATTTTCTCACAGTTTTATGCGCTTATTGAGAAAATAAGAGGTTTTGGGGCTAAAACGCACATATTACCGCAAGATTAGATTATTTTTGATAGCTCAACTCAAACGTAGCGCTACTACTTCCACCAGGGTTTAAATAACAATGGTGACACCGATAAAAACACCAAAAAAACCGACGCGAGTATAAACGAGGAGGCATCGCTTCCTTGTAAAGCGGTTTTTCCAGAAGCACCCAACCAGGTATAAGCAATCGTGCCTGGAATTACTCCAATGAAGGTTGCAAGGGTATAAATCTTTAGGTTGATTGTGGTTAGTGCCAATAAAAAGTTAATAATATTAAACGGAGCAATCGGAGCAAAGCGTAGAGATAGAACTAAAGAAAAGGGATTGCGTTCGAGTGCTTTATACCATTTTTCCAGCAGTTTATTTTGAGCGAATTTTGCTGTTGCCCAATCTCGAAATAGGTATCGAGTCAGACAAAATGCTCCGACTGCTCCCAATGTTGCGGCTAATGTAGACCAAAGGCTTCCCCATCCCAAACCAAAAGCTACGCCTCCAGTTAATGTATGAATTGTTATCGGCAAACCTAAAACTGTGACCAATACGTAGGTGGAGATAAATAAGGGAACAGCCCAAATACCTAATCTTTGCAACCAGACTGAGAGAATCTCTTGATTGAGTAAATTACGTAAGGGAGTTGTGAAAAAGAGTAAGATTGCACCCAGCAGTAGTAATATCTGGAAATTTTTGCGGAGTAAGTGTTTTAATCCCACGGAGCTACACTCCGTCCTGACTGGTTGGTGAGCGCATCAATGTTTTACGTAATTCCACTGCATGAAAGATACTCAAAATATCACATTGCCAAGTTGGTAACAACAACGTCATGGCAATTTCTTCTAAACTATTGAGCCAACAAAGCGCGATTGCAAACCAAAGAATGTTCGCGTAACCAAAACCAAATAACCCGACTGTCGCCGTAAGTAGAGCTAATCCCCATGCTTTAGCAGTGTAGGTATGGAAACTAGGGAATTTCTGAAACTTAATTAAACTAATTGTGAATAATATTAGTTGGATAGTAATCGCGGATAATAAAGGTACTCGAAAATTGATGATTACTTGGGGATATACCAACCAAATACTGATCGCCACACACAAATACAAACAAATATCAGCCCAGCTATCTGCTTGACGAAGTAGGGCTGTACTAACCTTTAAGCGACGGGCAATGATCCCATCAAAAACGTCTGAAAGTACGGCAATAACATAACCGATGATGAACCAAAAACTGGTTCTATGGTCTAAAGCATCGAGAACTAGTAAAGGAGCTAGAACGAAGCGCATTCCCACTAAAGTAATCGGAAGATGTGATAGTTTTATCATCGTTCCCCACTTTCCTAGCGTTAATTAAACTAGTATAAACACTATAATGATATTGGCAAATTCGCTACAAATATAACAATATTCATAGCAGCACTTTCCACCTGGGTGAGTGTTTGGGGAATGTCAAAGGATATTGTGTCAATTACTTGTGTGGTCATCTCTTTTGTGCTAATGAGTCACCAAACAGTAAGGGCATAAAAGCTCAGTCTTACCACTACCAATATCTTCAACACAGACTAATTGTCCATCTGGAGCTACACCAAATTTGAGCCACATTGTCACGCTTACTCATTAACAGAAAAACCAATCGGGGCTGATAGTAGAAAGTTCAAGCAAGCTTTAAATAATTTGCATATCTGCAACATTTGGCTCAAACTAGTGCTAGTGTACTATAGGATTTCTAATTTAGGATTTAATTTGCTCGTGGCATAGTGCGTGAAAAACGAGACTGTTTGTAGTGGAGCTACCCTTGGGACAAGAATCTGTCGCTAGAACCAGGAAAATAGTTCACGTAGACATGGATGCCTTCTACGCATCGGTGGAACAGAGGGACAACCCTAGCTACCGAGGTAAACCGTTAGTAGTCGGTGGCAGTCCCAATCAACGAGGCGTAGTTGCAGCAGCCAGTTATGAAGCCCGTAAGTTTGGAATTTATTCTGCGATGCCGTCAGTAACAGCAATTGCAAAATGCCCCGGACTGATATTTGTCAGACCAAGATTCGATGTCTATCGAGAGATTTCCACTTCAATCCACGCCATCTTCAAACGCTACAGTGATTTAGTGGAAGGGGTTGCGCTAGATGAAGCATACCTTGACGTTACTGAGAATAGGCAAAACATCCCCTACGCTTCCACTATCGCAAGACACATCAAAACTGCGATTTTCCAGGAAACTCAGTTGACGGCAACCGCAGGCGTGTCAATTAACAAGTCCCTAGCAAAAATGGCATCAGGGCAGAACAAGCCGAATGGGTTGACAGTGATTTTACCGGAGGATGCGATCGCCTTTGTAGAACAGCTGCCGATTGAAAAGTTCCACGGCATTGGAGAAGTTACGGCGGCTAAAATGCATTCACTCGGCATTCACACTGGCGCAGACTTAAAGGAGCGATCGCTGACTGACCTAACACACCACTTTGGTAAAGCAGGTAATTATTACTATAAGATTGCCAGAGCAGAAGATGATCGCCTAGTTGAAGCAAATCGAGTTCGCAAGTCAGTTGGTGCAGAAACCTCGTTTGCACAGGATTTAAGCGATGTAGGTCAGATGTTGCAGGAACTTGAACAGATTGCCCAAATCGTCGAGCAACGGTTAGAGCAGCACGAAACACGAGGTCGCACATTAACTCTAAAAGTCAAGTTTTCTGACTATCATCAGATAACCCGCAGTAAGACAATGCTTGCTCCCATGAGTGAACTATCTACGATTTTTGAGATAGCCAAAGCATTGTTTGAGTCGATTGATCTGGAAAACCGCAGTATTAGGTTGCTGGGCATTTCCTTGTCTAACCTTGATAACGCCAAACAAACCCAAGTTATTCAACTGCCATTATTTCAGAATGGGAACATCATATTTTAGGGTAGGTGTAGTCTGTTCAGACGCTGACAACTCGGTTATTGTCAAAGAGCGAATCAACTCCCGAATCACATCAGTTGCAGGTCTACCTGTACTTGCACAATATTTTTCAAGTTTTTCGCTTTCAACTGATGCGAGATTTATTGTAATTCGTTTGATAGCCCATTTTTTGTTCATGACTTGCCCTAATAATTAAATTTAATGAATTATCTAGACTTTAAATGCCAAGTGCAATACTTAACAAATATATAGATGTTAACCACAGCATACTTGCCGTAAAATCATTTTTAGCATATCCCTCCCCAGAGTATTTACTTGTAGCCCAAAACTTCACTGATAAATTATTTTTATGAACTTTAGGAAATTTGAAATGAGCTTGGATGTTTTGTAAATATTACTAAGTATTTATAATTAATTCTGTCTATGATCGCAACAACCGCCCCCAATAGAATTCCTGCTGTAAAAGAGATAGAATACCCAAAATCACCAATTCCGACCAACCCCCTAAATCTTCGCCTAGCTGTAAAGAAAAAAGCAAATTGACTGGTAATATAAAGCTCTACAATCGGCAATTTTTTGACTGGAAAGATTGATTATGAGCTTTGCTAATAAAACCATTGTTCTCACAGGTGCATCAGCAGGAATTGGGCGAAAGCTGGCAATCTCGTTAGCCCAACAAGATGCAAATTTAGTCTTAGCAGCTCGTAATCAAGAAGAATTAGAACAGACACTGACTGCTTGTACAAATCATACACAGAAGGTGATTGCAGTACCTACAGACGTAACTCATGCCGTTGCTTGCCAGCAGTT
>NZ_KV757823.1 GCF_001712795.1 Nostoc sp. KVJ20 | reverse complement strand
TTAAGTATTTTTACGTTTTGTTGAGAAAGATCCGGGTAATGGATAGCCTTTACAAGGGGAGGGTTAGGGTGGGGTGACGCGTTGAGTAATGCTAAGTGAGAGAACTGAATGTTGAGCGTAATTGTTGAGCTTTTCTAGAAGATAAGGGGGAACTCTGACGACAATTTGAGGTTTAGTTATGTCAGGCAATTTTTTTAGTTTCAGACTATAAACTGCATGACAGTGTATTACTATTATTCAGTAGCAACACGTAAACTTGCAATAAAGAAGAACAAATTAGTCAATACGAACGCAGAAATGGCTAAAAATTGGGCGATCGCGATCGGCATTAACCACTACAACAATCTTCAGCACCTAAACTACGCCAAACTAGATGCCGAAGCTATGCGCGATTGGTTTCAAAAGGAAGTGCGGTTTGACAAAGTATTTTTGTTTACAGAAGATTCTCCCCCAATTAAGACTTCTCCACCCATTCCCACTCAGGCTACTTACGGTAATTTGCGGCGGTTCTTAAGGGCAAACTTTGAAAAACCACTATTAGCACCAGGGGATAATCTCTGGTTTTTCTTTGCTGGTCACGGTTGTCGTGAAGCTGACCGTGACTATCTCATGCTGATGGATAGCGATCCAGGGGATGTAGAACATACGGCAATCCCTGTTGATTATGTTACCCAAAGATTGCGCCGTAGTGGAGCAGATAATGTAGTGTTGTTTTTAGATGCTTGCCGCGATCAAGGAAGCAGGGAAGGAAAGGGTATTGGTAAAGAACATCAGGGAGTAGTCACCTTTTACTCTTGCAGTCCCAGTCAAAAGTCTTATGAAATTGACCAATTGCAACACGGCTCATTTACGCAGGCGTTGTTAGACGGGTTGAGGATAGCAGGTGCAGGAAACTGCGCCACAGTAGAAAGATTGGACAGATATTTACAATCCACAGTACCCACAATCAATCAAACCCACCAGAAAAATCCACAACATCCTTATGCTACAGCCGAACCAGCTACCAAATTACACTTAATTTTGTTGCCCGACTATGCCACCCTAGCTGATATTACCCAGATAAAAATCGATGCTTATGAAGCTGAAGTTAAAGGAGATTGGGAATTAGCCAAGCAATTATGGATTCGCGTGAATGTGGCTGCTAGGGGTTCTGATATGCAAGCAATTGAAGCATTTTCTAGAATTTTCCAGCGACAAGGAGAGTCTTCTGCACCTCCAAAAAGTCCTGAACCTTTACCAAACGGCGGGAGGTCAGGAGTTTCTGAACCAGCACCTACAGGACATCAAAGTGAACTACAGGTTTTTCAGTTTGAGATAGTGAAGGTAAATGCAAGTGGTCAAGAGGTGAAACGAGATAGAGGCAAAGCCGAATATTTCACCGAAGACTTAGGAAATGGTGTCAGCTTAGAAATGGTGTATATCCCCGATGGCACATTCCTGATGGGTACAGAAGATGAAGAGATAGAAAGGCTTGTGCAAAAATTCAGTTGGGATGCGTTTAGAAGAGAAAAACCTCAGCACGAAGTAACGGTTCAATCATTCTTCATGGGTAAATATCCAGTTACCCAAGGGCAATGGATAAGAGTAGCAGCACTACCCAAAGTTAACTGTGACCTGAAAGCAGACTCATCTAAATTTAAAGGAGATAAACGACCAGTAGAGCAAGTATCTTGGAACGATGCAGTTGAATTTTGCGATCGCCTCTCTAGCCTCTCCAAATATACAAATAAGCAATATCGTCTACCAAGTGAAGCGGAATGGGAATATGCCTGTCGTGCAAGCACAAATACACCCTTTTACTTTGGCGAGACGATTACAACTGAGTTAGCTAACTTCAATGGAAATTCTACTTACGCTTCTGAGCCAAAAGGGAAAAAGCGTGGAGAAACAACAGAAGTAGGCAGTTTTCCACCCAACGGCTTTGGATTATACGATATGCATGGGAATGTTTGGGAGTGGTGTCAAGATAATTGGCATGACAGCTATAAAGGAGCGCCTAGAGATGGAAGTGCATGGATAAATAATGATAATCAATATCAAATACTGCGGGGCGGTTCCTGGTTCAGCAATCCTAAGTACTGCCGTTGTGCGTCCCGCAACAACGGCAATAGGGCGGAGCGCGGCAACTTCTTCAACGCTTTTGGTTTTCGTGTTGTCTGCGCGGTTGGGAGGACTCTTTAGCCCTTTATACTTTAGCTCTTTTGCCCTTTGCTCTTATTCTCTTTACCCTTTTTGAGTGTAGCGGAGCGGAACGATCTAATTTTTTTGAAAATCAAAGGTTGAATTATAGAGAGAATTAATCTTAGAGGATGTTTTAAAAGTCCTCTGGTCGGTAGCAAAACGTTTTAGATCCCCTAAATACCCCGATAAATTGCGGGACTTTTAGAGACTTTGCCCCCTTTTTTAGCTACGGTGTACACACAAGTTATCGAATTACTACCAGTCCTCGAATTACCCCACCCTAACCCTCCCCTTGCAAAGGGGAGGGAACAAGATTTTCCAGTTTCCCCCCTTTACAAGGGGGGATTAAGCTTTCAAGGGTAGGGG
>NZ_KV757822.1 GCF_001712795.1 Nostoc sp. KVJ20 | reverse complement strand
ACCCCTACCCTTGAAAGGAGGGTTAGGGTGGGGTAAAAACCAGATTCGTAAACGACTATTCAATTAAATATTCAATTAAATATTATCGCGCAGCCAATTTCTAAAAGCTTGAATTGCTTGGCTGCTACCAACAACTTGACTTTGCTGGACATATTTATTTACTAGCTCAATTATCGAAATATCAGGAAAAGTAGGACTAAAATTTGACTCTACATATTTTCCACCTTGCAAAATATTAATTTGTAAGCCTTGTTTTCCATATCGCCAAAGTTCTGGTACTCCCAAAAATTGGTAATTATCTAATTGCGTCCGAGAAGTTAAATCAATTTCTATGGCTAAGTCAGGGGGTGGATCTACACTTAAATTTATGCGATTTTTCCCAATAACTGCCGCTTGATTTTGAATGTAAAAACAAGTATCTGGTTCTACTCCTTGACTCATTTTTTCATTTTTTAGGGTGGTTGAACCTAAAGCATCATAATTAATACTTAATTCATTTAGTAAAATTTTGACTATATCGCCAATAATTTCTTTGGCTTTTTCGTGTTCGGGTAAAGGAACCATAATTTCTAAAAAACCATGACTATAGGAAATTCTGGCAGCGCGATGTTCTCCTAATTCTGCCAAAATATTTTCAAACTGCTGCCAACTAACGTCCTCAAGTAACAGTTGCTGTCCTGGTTGAATCCTCAATTGTCTTAACTCTAAAAGCATAAAGATTCATCCAACTCTTTTACTGCTGTACAAACAATAATACCTAAATATTCGGGTGAGCTTCTATGCAGTTTAAGAAACTCTTGACGATTTAACGTGATGACATTTTAATTATCGCTGATTGCAACCTAAATTTATTATTACTACATATTTACCACTACCTTTGTAAATTGTGTGCCATATTAGGTGGCAATTGAATTCTAAAAGACACTTTATTATCCTTACCTCTGCCTAGCATGAACACCGCTCGTATCCAAAACACGCTAGAAACATTTTTTCAAGATTCTGCCCGTTGGTCGCATCCAGGACGGCGGATTGTGTTTTGGTACGACCCCGAACAACAATTTACCAGCAGCTTCAATGAACTCCAACTCGAAGGCGTAGAAAAACTCCAACTCGCTGATACTGCCTTTACTGTCAAATATCACCTGCTGGTCGAGCAACCCAATCAAACTTTTCTACTGTACGCCCCCTTTGCCGAACCTACGCCCCAAGAAAACTGGCTTCTAGACATCCAAAAAAGCGGTTTAACTTTCTCTGCTGACCCCGCCGCCCTCATATATGCAGATTTAGGATTGCGATCGCGCGGTCTGGAAATTGTCATCCGGGAACATGAAAAATTCTTTAAAAGCCGCAAACGGACAGAAGCCCTGCAAGCAATGGGTATTTCCCCCGACAGCGACGAACGGGGATTACTCCTAGCTATGCTTTCCGTCCTCGCAGGCTTAAAAGTACCCGATGCAGGGACACTGATTCGGCGGGTGCTGCTAGGAGGGTTATTAGAGTCGGATAACGCCCTTTGGTCTGATATTGAGCGTTTTATCTCCCCTGAAGCTTTCTGGGAAGTAGTCCAAGAACACACGGATTTTCCTAAGCAAAATCCCAGTTTAAACAAGTTATTCGTGCAGTTGTTAATCACCCATTTTGCTAAATCTCTGCACGATACCATCCCGCCCCAGCTAGCAAACCAAGTCATCACTCCTGGACAACGAGCTTATGCTTTTATCGACCAGTGGATGCGCGATCAGCAGGATTCTCTAGGCTGGAAGATCCTCAGCAGTGAGGTAGCAGAACAATTACATATATTTGATGCTATAGAAAATTTAGAGCCGGAAGTTTTATTTGAAGCAGCGAGTTTTGAGGTAGTGGATAAGGTATTAATCCGCACCTGCGTTAAAACCCTGCAAATGCAAATGGGGCAACAAATAACGGAATTGACACCCTGGCGAACTTGGTTACAGGCACGTCATACCCTGATTTGGTTTCCCCAGTATGAGAAGATTTATCAAGCATTAGAAGCTGCGATCGCTCTGTTGGAATTTAAGCAACAGTATCCAGAAGGATTCCGCCAGCCAGCCCCACTTCTCTTCAAAGCCTACGCCAGCGATTTACACTCCTTTGACAAAGCTTACCGCCACTTTATCGTCAAGAGCGATGATGCCCAAGGGGATATCCTCAAGGGTTTAATTGACGATGTGGAAAATCTATACACCCAATGGTTCCTGGATAGTGTAGGAGAAGCTTGGTCTAATGCCCTTGGCAACAACAACTGGGAATTGGAGGGCATAGCATCCCAAACTAGATTTTTTGGTAGGCACGTATTCCCAATTTTAGAACGGAGCGATCGCGAAAAAGTATTTGTGATTATCTCCGATGCTTTGCGCTATGAAGTCGCCAGCGAACTCGAAGAGGTAATTAAAAAAGAAGTTCGGGGTGAAACCAGCCTAGAGGCACAATTGGGAGTTTTACCCAGCGTGACACGGTTGGGTATGGCAGCACTTCTTCCAGGGTCAAAACTAGAACTGATACCAGGTGATGATGATGTCCGACTGGATGGGCTTGGTACTAAAGGAGCATTAGCAAGGCAAAAGGTACTAAACCAAAATAGTCGAGTGGAAGCTACAGTACTTAGCGCCAAAGACCTGCTAGAGATGAATACTGACGAAGGACGGGCTGCTGTGCAACCTTATCGCCTAATCTACATTTATCACAACGTCATTGATGCGATCGGCGATCAGGCATCTAGCGAACGTCAAGTACTATCAGCTTGCGGAACAGCAATTAGCGAACTGCTACGGCTGGTAAAGAAAATTTGTAATTCTATCAATGGTACAAACGTTATCATCACCGCAGACCACGGTTTTTTATACCAACGTCGCCCCATTCAAGAGGCAGACAAGCGACCCCTACCAAGTAGTGAAGTAGTACTGGAAAGCAAACGCCGCTACCTGCTAGCACGAGAACAGTTGAATGACTCAACCTTACTGCACTTTAGCCTGCCCTATACAGAAAATGGCACAGTCGCGATCGTACCTCGTGGTAGTTTACGCTTTGCCGTCCAAGGTGCAGGAGCGCAGTTTGTCCACGGCGGGGCATCTCTCCAAGAAGTATGCGTACCAGTCATTACCTATCATCACCAACGGGCGGTTAAAGGAGACGAAGGCCCAGCCAGGAAAGTAGGGGTACAGGTAAGTGCGAGAGTTCGGCGGGTAACGAATAATCGTTTTACATTGACATTAGTACAAAGTGATGCAGTTGAGGGGAGATGGCGATCGCGTCAAATTACAGTTGCTTTCTACGATCCTCAAACTAATACACCGATAACAGATGTGCGAGGAGCAAACTTAAGCAGCACTAGCCCACATCCTAGCGATCGGGAAATTAACTTAAGGTTGACCGTAACTACCGCTAATCCCCCTAGTAACGTCTATTTAATAGTTAAGGATGCAGACGATGAAAGTGAATTGCTCCGAGAAACCTGGGCAGTTAGTTTAGGGATCGCTAACGACTTTGGAGATTTCTAAGCCAATATAGTCACAATATCGGTGATATCAAATTATTCTCTCCTGCTCCCTGCCCTAAAATGGATGACCTGAATCAAAAACTAAACAGCATTTACCCTGGAAAAGTAGTACGTAAAGACCTGACTAAACGTATTAAAGAAGGTGCTAACGTACCAGTGTATGTGCTGGAATACCTACTCGGTATGTACTGTGCGACCGACGACGAAACCACCATTGAAGAAGGCGTTACCCGTGTAAAAAACATCCTGGCACAAAATTACGTCCGTCCTGATGAAGCAGAACAGATCAAATCTAAAATTCGGGAATTGGGACGATTTACCATCATTGACCGGGTAACGGTAACACTCAACGACAGAGATGACATCTACCAGGGAACCTTAATGAACCTGGGTGTCAAAGGCGTAGTCATTGATCCAGAAATTGTCAAACCTAACCAAAAGCTTCTGGGTGGTGGTATCTGGTGTATTTTACAACTGGAATACGAAGCCGGAACCAAACCCAGTCCCTTCATTGTCGGAAGCCTCAAACCGATCCAAATGCCTAGTGTGGATATGGATGAATTGTTTGCGGGTCGCCCAGCTTTTACCCGCAGCGAATGGATTGACCTGCTGATTCGGTCAACAGGGTTGGAACCCACTACCGTCAGCGAAGACGTAAAATGGCATCTACTTGCCCGTTTAGTAGCCCTTTGTGAAAATAACTACAACTGCTGCGAACTTGGCCCCCGTTCTACAGGTAAATCACACGTCTACAAAGAAGTTTCTCCTAACTCAATCTTGGTTTCCGGTGGAAAAACTACAGTAGCGAATCTTTTCTACAATATGTCCAACCGTCGCGTAGGACTAGTAGGTTTATTTGACGTGGTTGCCTTTGATGAAGTAGCAGGTATGAGCTTCCATGATAACGACGGTGTACAAATCATGAAAGACTACATGGCATCAGGTTCTTTTGCACGCGGTAAGGCAGAAATAACCGCTAATGCTTCTATGGTCTTTGTTGGCAACATTAATCAAAGCGTGGAATCTTTGGTGAAGACCTCACATTTGCTAGCACCCTTCCCCGAAGCCATGATTGACACCGCCTTCTTCGACCGTTTTCACGCTTATATTCCTGGCTGGGAGATCCCCAAATTCAGCCCAGAGAATTTTACCAACCAGTACGGCTTTATTGTCGATTACTTAGCCGAGTGGCTGCGGGAAATGCGTAAACGCAGTTTTGCCGATGCCATAGACCTCCACTTCAGACTAGGTAACAATCTTAAGCAACGAGATGTTCAAGCTGTTCGCAAAACTGTATCAGGGCTGCTAAAACTGCTCTTCCCAGATGGCTCATTTAGTAAAGAAGATGTGCGCGAAGCCTTAGTATATGGGCTGCGGGTACGACGGCGGGTGAAAGAACAGTTAAAGAAAATTGGTGGAATGGAATTTTACGATGTGCATTTCAGTTACATCGACTTGGAAACTCTAGATGAACATTTTGTTTCAGTACCAGAACAGGGTGGTTCGAGCTTGATTAGTCAGGAAATGCTGACTCCCGGTCACTTGCACTTTGTCAGTACTGGAGATAGCGGCATAATTGGGGCATTCAAACTTGAACTGCAAGTAGTACCCGGTAGTGGCAAGCTAGTACGCACTGGTGTAGCGACGGCTGGCAAGATGAAGGATAGTTTAAACATTGCGATGAATTACTTCAAAGCTAACGCTCAAAGAGTCAGCAGTAGCATTCACCCAAGTAATTTGGATTTTTTGCTTCAGTTATTAGACTTGCAAGGGTCTGGCGCACCGCAAGAGAGCGGATTAGCATTGTTCGTTTCGTTATGTTCTGCTTCTTTAAAACGAAGTGTTCAAACCCAATTTGCAATATTTGGGGAAATGACCATTGGTGGGACGATTACACCAGTCAGTAACCTAGCGGGTAGCCTGCAAGTAGCCTTTGATGCTGGCGCTAAACGTATCCTCTTACCAATGGCAAGCGCCGTAGACTTAGGCAGTGTTCCGCCAGAATTGTTTGCTAAATTTCAAACATCATTTTACGCTGACCCCGTAGACGCAGTATTTAAAGCGTTAGCAGTCGATTAAAAATCAAGCATGAGAGTCAGGTAATGAGCTAGCCCATCAGCGAGTAATTGTTGACGCAAAGCTGATGGCACTGGAACAGAACGAATTTGATAATTTCCTCTTGGGGACGTGGGTTGCAATAGACCCGCATTTACTAGCACCAGTAAGGTGTTGCTAGCAGCCTTTTTATAGGTGGAGTCTGACCATGCAGCCACGGTTGAATTTTGATCTCGCTTTCCTTCAAAGAAGGTTCGCAAATCAGCAGTGGTTACGACATAATCAAAACCCTTAATTTTGTCCAACAGGACTTCAGCGATGAGTTCGCGCAGAAGGCGGTGTTCTCGCAGAATCAGGAACAATATGGTGAATCGACGGGTGTCAGGGTTGCCAGTGGCAATTAATTGAATGTATTCCTCTGCCACTTGTTCAAGGCGTTTGAGAACAGTTTGTAGCGCCCGCTCACGAGAAACTTGGGAGCGCAGTTGAAATAAATCCTCCACCAGTACCCGTTGCCGAATATCTTCCTGGGTTGCACCTTGGTACATCAGTTCAGCAACTCGCAGGGTTTCAGTCAAAACAAAAGCGTGGTTAGTACGAGCAGCATAAGCCGTTTCAGTCATAGTAGTAAGAGTAACAAAGACAGGCAGAAACCTTTCTCAAATCCAGACGGTAAGCTATCGTACAGCAATAATCTTGCTGAGGAAGGTTTTTGGCATCCTACTATGTAAGTCTCCCTTGATATATTCGTCAAGCGTGGTAGCTAGAAATTTATATAGGAATCCTGTTTGAGTCTTGCTGGGTATACTGACACTCTACGCAAGCGATCGCATCACACATCATTTCCCCCGAATTGGAGGAATTTTTCCATCATTTTGGGCTTGTTTGATAGCTCGTTTCACAATTAACACTGCCATTTGAGACAAAGAACGCTCCTCTGCATCAGCCAAAAATTGCAGGGCTTCTTTGTCTTCTTCTTCCATATAAAGAGTTACAGTTACTTTTCCCATTTCATCATCATAAGCGATTTAGTGTGTTTTTAGTTTAAACACACTAATTAACACAGAAACACTTCATTTTAGCGTATAATTACTGATAAGTCAAAAGCCAGCCATCAACTTTCTCAGGGCGGATGCTGGCTTTTGGCCCCCATATCACAGGAGACATTTTCCATGTTAAAGCCTGTTAGCTACAAAACAGATCAATACAGAGCTTATCAACAAGCTTTAAATGATTTCGGCATCACAGAATTACTGGCAAAGCTCAACAACTACTCTGATGCTGACTTTGATAGTACCTGGATACAACTCCAGCAACAAGAAATAGAAAGTCTAGCTGCGATTCTGATTTCTCAATTAACTTATAGCCTCAATGGTAAGTTGATTGCCGCTTATCTCAATCTCATCCGGCACAGTAACCAAGATATAGTCCCAAGCTTGATTAACCTCAAATGCCCAGACGCATCTATTGAGCTTCCCGCTAACTTTCCCGATGTAGCAAAGACACCCAGATTTTTATATGGCGATCGCTTGCGTTGGCTTTCTACCCAAAGCGATACTGACTGGGGTATTGTCATTGGTAGATTTTATAGCAATGCTTGCGATCGCTGCTGCTGGAGTTGGTGCTATTTGATTTGGTTGAGCGAAGATAGCCCCAGCGCCGCTTGGACATCTGCTGATATTGCTTGGGAAGAAGATTTAGAACCAATCAGCGAGGAAACAGACTTATGAATCCTCATCCACTCAAGCAGCGAGAGCAAGATTTGATGCAACTCTACAGTTACTGTCAGCTGGGCATGACTCCGAAGCAGTTTTACTCCAAGTGGCAGGTGAACTATGAAGAAATGGCGCAGATTTGCGATCGTTCCCTTTCCACTGTTCGACGCTGGTTTGCTAGAGGTAAAAACTACCGCCGTCCCATGCCAGCTGATTTACGCCACCTGGCACTGATGAACTTTTTGCTCGAACATTTTGAGGATATCCCCGAAGAAGTGTTGCAGAAGCTTTGTTTTCCAGACAAGAGTGAGTAGGAATTGAATCAATTTCAATATCAATTTGATATTTCTTGCCAGCCACCGTCACAGTAGGCTGGCTTTTGTCTTGGAAATTACAGATTTTACCAGGAGAATTCGATGACTTACCTTGAAAAGCTCAGTCCTTGGTGTATAGTCCGACTTAAACCTAATATGCAGAACCAGATTGTAGCTCGTTTTCGTCGCCGCAGTGATGCAGAAGCTCATCTACAAGTTTTGCGCCGACTTATTTCTGGTGTGAGTTTTACACTAATTTTCAATGTAGCGTTAGAGCAACAAGATTTGAATACTGTAAAGTGAGTAGCGATCGCATCCATCCTCTTTTTACCTGAAACTGGCAGTGGGCGATCGCAAAATCAGTGTATTGTCTGTTCACAAGTAAAAAATACTCATCAAGAGGTTCTTTGTCAAAAACGTATCATCTGTTATGAAATTCTTCACTTTTCTGGAATTTAGGACGTTGGTGTTGTATTTTACTTTTGATTTAGTTGCGTCTCACGCCCTTACCCATGAACCAACAGCGTCAGCAAGCCTATTTCAACCTGATTCAAAATCTGTTGAATTGCCCCAGCGATCAAGAACCAGAGATTTTAGCAGCAAACCAAGAATTAGTGGATGTTGGCTTCTTGCAGACGGTAGAAGCGACGGGGGAGATGTTTTTGCAGCAGGGAGATGAAAATACAACAAATTGGTTGCAAGGTTTGGCAAGTTATCTCAGGGAAGTGTTAAATCTAAATACTACAGTAGATTTGCAATCTCTCAGTGAGGAGCATAGACAAGCATATGTCCAATTCTTGATGGAGATAATGCAAGCAACCAAGTCAAGCTGGGGCGACTCAAAGGTAGTTTACCCCTTGCTGGCAAAGAATACAGACAAACTCGACGGAGTGTTAGGAGAAATATTGCGCCAATGGGCGAAAAATACACTCACAGAAGCGGAAGCAGTTGCAGCGCAATCCATTGCTGGAGATATAGTAAATTTTAGTAATCTAATAGCGCAATTCCCCTTGGGTAACAAAGCTAGGAATAAGGAAATTGCCATAACTGGCTATGAAGTTGCACTAACTCTCTACACCAGCGAAGCATTTCCCCAAGATTGGGCAATGCTGCAAAATAATCTTGGTCTTGCTTACAGTAACAGAATCAGAGGAGAGCGGGCTGAGAATTTAGAGCAGGCTATCGCTTATCACCAAGAGGCTCTAAAAGTCAGAACTTTTGACGCTTTTCCCGAAGATTGGGCAACCACGCAAAATAATCTCGCTGTTGCTTACAGTAACAGAATCAGAGGAGAGCGGGCTGAGAATTTAGAGCAGGCGATCGCTTATTTGCAAGAGGCTCTGAAAGTTTATACTTTTGATACATTTCCCGAAGATTGGGCAATGATGCAAAATAATCTCGGTCTTATTTACAGAGAGAGAATCAGAGGAGAGCGGGCTGAGGATTTAGAGCAGGCGATCGCTTGTTTCCAAAAGGCTCTAAAAGTTTATACTTTTGACGCATTCCCCCAAGATTGGGCAATGATGCAAAATAATCTCGCTGTTGCTTACCTTGAGAGAATCAGAGGTGAGTGGGCTGAGAATTTAGAGCAGGCGATCGCTTATTTGCAAAAGGTGCTGAAAGTCAAAACTTTTGGCGCATTTCCCCAAGATTGGGCAATGCTGCAAAATAATCTCGCTCTTGCTTACAGTAAGAGAATCCGAGGAGAGCGGGCTGAGAATTTAGAGCAGGCGATCGCTTATTTCCAAGAG
>NZ_KV757821.1:668-918 GCF_001712795.1 Nostoc sp. KVJ20 | reverse complement strand
GTTGTAAGTCTTGGGCATTGGGTATGGGGTGAAGCGCTTGCTCCCTTAGCGATTGCCTACGGTGGCGGGTAAGCTGGGAGCTAGCCAGAAGAAAATAATAAAGCATAACTACTGGAGCGATCGCCATCGTAAAACAGGAGACGCGGCAACGCAGTTGCCAGTCCAGTCCACCACACCCACCACACCACAGATGTCAATAACCGCGCTGAAGATTCTGTGCAATGGCGTAACCGCCCTCTGTCTTGCGATC
>NZ_KV757821.1:0-639 GCF_001712795.1 Nostoc sp. KVJ20 | reverse complement strand
TTTCTCTAAGAATTTTGAGGAGCGTAGCTTGCTGCCAACTCTTGGAGACGTTGCGCGTAGCTTGCTTCCACGAAGTGGTACGGCATCGCTTTCTCTAAGAAATTTTGCTGGCTGTCAAAGAATAGTCACAACCTGTTATCGCTTTCAAAACTTGTTATTACAAATGTCTAACCAATAGATGCGGTATGGAGGCGTAGCTTGCCTCTACTAGCGCGGCTACAGAAGTTATGCCCTAAAATTTTAAATAGGCATAACCACTATAACTGCCATGACAGACCGCATCGACCAAATCATAGAGAAGCTTCAACAATTAAAGGAAATCAGGCAGCATCTGGTCAATGAACCAATGTCTGAATCTGGGGTCTGGATTCATCAGTATGAGGTACGCAAAAAATATAAAAAAGATGGTGAAATCTACTGGTATGTATACGCAAAATGGCAAGCTAATGAGCCAATTTTCAAGAGAAACCCAAAAGCTAGGCTAAAAGGGATTGTCAAGCGCGGCAAGAACCCAGAGTATACCTGTCACCAACACATAGGCAGGGTCAGCAGTAGCACAGGGCTAGGAACTGATTCAGAGGTCGCGATCGCATATCAAGAGTGGGAAAATCGCAAGCGGTTAGACGCGCTTGATAAAGC
>NZ_KV757820.1 GCF_001712795.1 Nostoc sp. KVJ20 | reverse complement strand
TGTACAGTGTAAAGGAGTTGTTCTAAATCTATATTGAGCATTACTTTTCCTTTGAATATTCAACTGTTATCAAGAAAAATTATGAAATTTTTGACAAAGTGATTAATGATTACCAACCAGAGGAGCTAAATTGATATTTATCTTAGACTACATACGGCACAATCTATTTTCCAGAAATACACTGAAAGTAGAGCAACTTGCTAGTGCCCAATCTGTTCTTTATTAGCTCACCATCAGCTTTACTGACAGAGACAGATTAGCTCTCGGTCGAATGGGAGTAATGTTTTTCAGTCGTTGCGGCAACTGATGAAGCGCAATCGCCCCTTCCTCCCGTTGCCTCTGCCGATAATCAAGTAAGTTCTGAGCAAACACGAGATCATCAGTATTCAGCCGATAATACTGAGATGGCACAGAGTTAAGGATGAAATGTGAATGTTATGCAGATGTTACAGGGGGCGATCGCGGTAAATTCTTGACAAAAAGCCTGGAAACAAACGCCTGTGAGCGTTACGGTATATTCAAAGCAGGTTATAAGGGCTTGTTCGGCTGAAGCTGTAAGGCAGCTGCAAAATTTGTTGATAAGTGATTTCTCGGTAAAGGTGTGTGCAAGTCTAAATAAATTATTAAGGGAATACCCAGGTAAGATGGGTAGAAATTGGGTAGTTCTGCGCTATTTTTACCCAAGCGATTGAGCGATAATTATTTGTATAAAAGCGCTGGCAAAGATTTTAAGCTGGCATTTAATAAACTGCAATATAAAACAGAGCCCTGGATTTTTACAGGGCTTTTTAAATTGAAAACTCAGTTTTCGAGTTTAAAAAAGTGAATGATGGTTTGATTGTATCTTTTACAAACAAATGAAAGCGAGTTTTAATTAGCTGGATTGGAGTTGAGTACAAGATCAAGTAAAGTACGAGCAGGTTGTGATTTAAATAGTGCAGCTTGGTGGTCACTATAAGCACGAACTAGGCGATTAAGCGTGCTGGCACCAGTTTTGGCTTTTTCAATTTCTTCACCTCTGACGATTTCGCCATCAAGCATCTGCTCAATCACAAGTTTAATATCACCAGCTTCAAGGCGGACTTTTTGTAGCTTTTCTAAAGTGCTAAGTAAGGTTTTGAGTGAATTTAAGATTTCGTCACTATCTAGAGCATTTTCCACTGATTCAGCGATTCCTTGAGTTTGTGTCTCATCTGGAAGTGTCAGTAATTCAGCAGTAGATATTTTAGGTTTTGTCTCAGATTCGCTTGCCATTAATCCTGACTCAAGAAATCTTTCTGAGTGTATCGTTTAATTTAGCTTTTGTTTAGTATGACTTTTAGAGAGTAGCAGATTCAGGTATGTTGTAAATTAGCCACGGCGAAACAGAGCTTCTAAATAAACCTGGGAAACACGGCGATCTCCATCAGCATTTTGCAACAGAAACAGTGAGATAGCTGCGGTAATAAGGCGATGTTCATCCCAATCAGGATGCTGT
>NZ_KV757819.1 GCF_001712795.1 Nostoc sp. KVJ20 | reverse complement strand
CTTAACTTGACGCCAATGGCATCTTGCTCGCCCTGATTAATTAAGCGTGCAAGATATCCACCCCACAAAATTGAGTAATTTATTTGTTGGAATTCCCAGTCATTTGCCCTCAATTAAGGTGCAAGGGCATTACCCCGAATTAAGCTACCAATGGTTTTGGCAGTAATTTTCAGTTGGGTGATGGGATTAGCTGGGACAACCGTTTTATACAGATAGCTATCGAATGTTAGCCGTTGTACATCGAGGTCATCACACATTTCCACAAACGCCTCACGGGTAGCATCGGAACGATAGAACACGGTTTGCAGAATGTCCAACACCTTGTAAGTGAGTCCGTATCTTTTATCCCAACGCTTCAGGTAAAGCTTGAGGTCGCCTTCTGTAGGAATCCGGCTACCACTGTTAGATGTTTCGACAATGGTTTCGGCACACATCCGCCCAGATTTAGCGGCAAAATAAATACCTTCACCAGAAGACTTGGTAACGTAACC
Source organism: Nostoc sp. KVJ20 (assembly GCF_001712795.1). Classification (GTDB taxonomy): domain Bacteria; phylum Cyanobacteriota; class Cyanobacteriia; order Cyanobacteriales; family Nostocaceae; genus Nostoc. The sequence continues at coordinate 2,890 of NZ_KV757819.1, read as the reverse complement.
AGCAGCATCCCCCACCAAAGCGATGCGACCGACAACACGACGGGGACGTGGATGTTCGGGAATTGGGTGGGCTTCTACTTTGATGATTTTACCGCCTGCTAGTTTCTCGGAAGCACGGGCGCGGATGCCAGCTTGTAACTGTTTGATGCTGGCTTTATTGATGTGCATCGTACCAGTACCGACAGCTACGTGGTCATATTTGGGGAAAACCCAAGCGTAGAAATCGGTCGAAACGTCATCACCGACATACATTTCGGCGAGGTCGTTGTAGTAGGCCATTTTGTCTTCGGGTAAGCGAATTCGCTCTTGGAAAGCGATCGCATAATTGTAATCCCCTGCGTCCATTTCTTTGGCAACGCGAGAATTAGCCCCATCGGCCCCAATAATTAGATCCACCTTCAGGGTTTTAGCAATCCCCTGTGATATACCGTCTGTATGGTCAATGTAATGGATGGTATAGGGATCAGTATTGTTTCCTGGTATATCAAGTTTATGAACAGTGGCATTAATTAAATTTGCGCCTACTTTGGCCGCGCGATCGCGCAAAAAGCCATCCAGGACTTCCCGGCGGCACATTCCTATATATTCATCTTCATTTATCAGATTAATATCAACCTCGCGATTGGAAGGCGAAATCATTTTCATCTTCCGTACCCGGCGATCGATAATCTCTGGTGGTAAGTCAAATTCACTCACCATACACAGGGGGATTGCACCCCCACAAGGCTTTGCGTTGTCTAGCTTCCGCTCAAACAGGTAGGTTTCAATCCCAGAGGCTGCCAGTGTTTCAGCGGCAGATGAACCAGCAGGGCCTGACCCAATAACAGCAACCCGTAGTGTCAAAGGTCTTTCTCCCAATCTTCACATTTACCGAGAGCATACTACCACGGTCTTTCTAGTGATTTGGCGCTTTTCCTTCAGGTTCCTGCACAAATGCAATATTCCTTAATGTTTCGATACGAAAAGCGAGATGGCGGATGGATCGCATTTATCAGTGGGAATCGTAAGCTTGAAGCGTAGGTTTTACCCCACCCTAACCCTCCCCTTGTAAAGGGGAGGGAACAAGATTTTCCGGTTTCCCCCCTTTATAAGGGGGGATTAAGGGGGGTAATTCGACTTATGTGTACACCAGAGAGGTTAATTTCCCTACTCTCCCTTCCTTAAATACTGTGCGATCGCATTTATCAGTGGGAATCATAACAAACAGATTTACCACAGTAAATAACCAATGGCTTACCAAAATATTACAGGCTCCCTTACCCCAGCAGATATCCAAGAAATTAAAGCAGCCTTTGCGACTATCCAAGCAAAGATGCCTTTTCTCGTTACCCTGAGTGTGGAAGAACGACGCAAGTTATTTAAAATGGGCGATAAAAGCCTAGCCTTTGTCAACACTAGCCTGACTGCTGCCCAGTCGAACCGAGACATTTTACCAGCCAGCTTTGATGTAGACGAATTTGTGCGGGATTATCAATTAGCCGCCACCCTCACCGAACTGTTGATTAAACTGCAACAACTTACAGAACAGGTAGATGATACCCTAATGGCAGTCGGCAGTGAAGCAATGGGCAGCAGTTTGACTGTTTATGATTACGTGAAGACTGCTGCGAAGAAAACTCCAGGGTTAAAAACTATTGCCGAACAGTTAGGGGAACGGTTTAAAGCTATTAAAAGTAAACCTGCTAAAACTGCTTCTGATTCATAAGCAAATATTGCCATTCGGTTTATAGCCGTTCTCGCTTGCGTCAAATACAACCATTCGTAGGGGCACAGCAATGCTGTGCCCAAAGTGCGTATCGTGGTGTACTGCATTCAAACAATAAGTGCTGTAGTCTTTGAACTCCTGAATGATTAGTTAAACCTCATTAATGAGTCTTTGATACTCGCGGGAGAGTCTTTGATACTCGCGGGAGAGTCTTTGATACTCGCGGGAGAGTCTTTAATACTCGTGGGAGAGTCTTTAATACTCGTGGGAGAGTCTTTGATACTCGTTGGCGAGTCTTTAATACTCGCGGGAGAGTCTTTGATACTCATCGGCGAGTCTTTGATACTCCTGAGCAAGTATTAAAGACTCTCAATCAGGAATTAGGAATTGCAAGGTTGTTATTATACTTTTAGCCGCGTGTAATCTGCCGCCTTGCCCTGATTTATGCTCATAACTCCCCGCCACACCAGCAGATCGCTCTTTTTCCTTTTCTGTTTCACCCTACTGCTAACTCTCTTCCTTTCTCTACCTTGGGTAAACGCCAAAGAAAAACCTCAGCCAGAAGCATGGCAAATTAACGGTATCGTTGCTGCCCTTGATGATGAATATGACGGAGTGAAGCAACTCGCTTTTGAGAAATTCAATGAATATGATTTGCAAAATTTGCAAGCGGTGATTCAGAAACCGGAGGTAATTGCTCAGAAAGCTGCCAACATCCTCAAGAATAAATCTGTTGAGTCCGATTTTCGTTCCAGTGCAGCATTGGCATTGGGAAATCTGGGGGAGGCAGCCAAACCCTACGTCAAAGATATCCTCGACTTCCTCAAGGATAAATCCGTTGATGCTTATGTTCGTTCCAGTGCAGCATCGGCATTGAGAAATCTGGGAGAGGCAGCCAAACCCTACGTCAAAGACATCGCCGACATCCTTAAGGCTGATATCCTACTTGACGAAACCTTTATTGTTATTACCTCTGATAGCTTATATGTTCGTACCAGTGCAGCAGAGGCATTGGGCAAAATGGGTGAAACAGCCAAACCCTACGTCAAAGACATCGCTGACATCCTCAAGGATAAAACCGTTAACACAAGTGTTCGTTCCCGCGCAGCAGAGGCATTGGGCAAAATGGGTGAGACAGCCAAACCCTACGTCAAAGACATCCTCGACATCCTAAAGGATAAAACC
>NZ_KV757818.1 GCF_001712795.1 Nostoc sp. KVJ20 | reverse complement strand
TAACTCCTAACTCTTAACTTATAAAGCTACAAGTTGTGATTCAATTTCTGAAGACTTCAAATCACGACCGATGAAAACTAAGCGCGTTTGTCTGGCTTCTTCTGGTTTCCAGGGGCGATCGTAAAATTTCTCAAATCGGGTTCCCACGCCCTGCATCACTAGGCGCATGGATTTATTTGGCACTGCAACAAAGCCTTTAATCCGGTAAATTTCTTGTTGTTGTGCCAATGTTTGCAACTGCTGTTGCAGCTTTTCTGGGTCAAAGGTACGATCCAAAATTAAATTAGCTGAGGTAATTTCTTCGTCATGGTTGTGATCTTCTTCAGTATCGTGATGACTAGGACGAGAATCTAAGTTGTCTTCGACTGCGGCTTGAAATCCTAATAATATAGATGCATCGAGTTGAGAACAATTACTCTCGACAATCTTCACCACTCTGGGCAACTCTTGCTTAATCAATTCCTCAACTCTGGCTTTTGTCTCGGCATCTACCAAGTCAATTTTATTCAACACCACCAAGTCTGCACAAGCAAGTTGGTCTTCAAACAGTTCTTGCAAGGGTGTTTCATGTTCTAGATTATCATCTGCTTGCCGCTGGGCTGCGATCGCTTCTGGATCACTAGCAAATGTCCCCGCTGCTACCGCCGCACAATCTACCACGGTAATTACAGCATCCACAGTGGCGGCGTTACGAATTTCTTGCCAGCGAAAAGCCTTCACCAGGGGTTTTGGTAAGGCTAAACCAGAGGTTTCAATCAAAATACAGTCGATGCTGTCTCGCCGCTTGATTAACTCTTGCATCATCGGGTAAAACTCTTCCTGCACCGTACAGCATAAGCAGCCGTTAGTTAATTCAAAGATATTAGTGTCACCCTCACCATCTTCCGGGCAAATTTGACAAGATTTTAATAATTCGCCATCAATACCGAGTTCGCCAAATTCATTGACTACAACGGCAATGCGGCGTCCTTGGTTGTTTTGTAGCAGGTGGCGAATTAGGCTAGTTTTTCCACTACCTAAGAAGCCTGTGATCACTGTGACAGGAATTTTCGTAGCCATATTTTTGCCTGATTTACTCAGTATGGTAAGTTTTACGGGTTACAAACTTAAATACTGAGATTAAGCTTGGTTTGAAGATTTACTTAGTTATTTTAAGCTGAAAGTCTATGAGAAGCCTGAAAATATTGCCGTTGCTGTTGAGTTTAGGTTTGGCGTTGGCTCCTCAAATCAGTGTGGCGCAAACAGTGGAGGAGTTGGAACAAAAAGCGACATCTGCCGAAGAAGTAAAAAATTATGAAGAAGCCGCTAATATTTGGCGAAGTTTCATTCAGCGGGATGCCAAAAACAGTTACGCTTACGTCAAACTGGCAGATATCCTATCTAAGCAAGGCAATATTGCAGAGACGATCGCTACTTANCGCCAAGCTTTACAATTAACTCCTGATGGGGACATTTACCTCAAATTAGGGAATTTTCTGGCAGAAAAGGGACGAACCACTGAAGCGATCGCAGCTTACCGTCAAGCTATCAAACTTAACCCTAACAGTAATAGGTATTACTACTACATTTTAGCGTCACAGTTGATGGAACTTGGTAATACAAAGGAAGCGCTCTTGGTTTACCGTCAAATCGTTAAACTTGAGCCAGATGCAGAGAGTTACAACATTTTAGGTAATTTCTTGCGTAAATTAGGCCAACGAGAAGAAGCGATCGCTGCTCATCGAGAAGCCTTGAAAATTGATCCCAAGAGTTATCTGGCTTACCATTATCTGGGTGAAATGATGGAATATCAAGAAGCCGTTGCTATCTATCGTCAAGCAAGTAAAAATGACTCCAAAAATGAAGTCTACTATGAGCATTTGGCATCACTTTCATTACAGCGTGGCTTTGTTAATGAAGCGATCGCAGCCTACCGCCAACTAATTAAAATCGAGCCTGAAGCTTCAAGGTATGTAGAACTGGGAGATGTGCTGATGACACAAGAAAAACACCAAGAAGCGATCGCTCTTTACCGCCAAGCCGTTGCCAAAAAACCCACTGATGATTATTACAGTAAATTAAGTCAAGCACTAGCTCAACAGAACAAACTAGATGAAGCTCTGGCAATTTGCCAAAATGTGGTAAAAACTGGTGAAGGCAGTTATGACACCTGCTCCAATATAAATTTGCCACTTTACAAGCAAAAAGGCTTTCCTGCTGTCATGGCTTTTTATCAGCCACTAGCGAATATGATTCCACGTCGCAAAATGGCTGAACTTTACATCAAACTTGGCCGAGATATTTCCTATGGTGAATCTGGTGATGGTTCAAAACAAGAGGCAGCGGCAGTTTTTCAGGAAGCGTTGCAAATAGATCCAGAAAACACTGATGCTAAAGATGCTCTCAAGAATTTAATCGCTAATTAAACATAATTGAGGGGCAATTTCCCCATGCTTGCTTTCACGAATCAAAAGCAGTCACAGGGCTATTGCCCCTAAATATTTTGAGCGTTGTTCGCTCTTTCTCCAGAAATACCTATGAATTATCCTTCATCAGGCTGTCTGGACTTATGATTCCACACACCATACTCCGCACTCATTACTCATTACTCAGCA
>NZ_KV757817.1 GCF_001712795.1 Nostoc sp. KVJ20 | reverse complement strand
TTAGTCACATCTTTCTTAACAAAAGCTAAAAGCTAATTCTCAACAGGATTGGAATTGCTGGATGACAATAGGAGGACTAGACAAACAGCAGAAAGTATGAGTGTTAGCATTGATGGGCTAATTTCCAAGTAGCAGCGATATCATGTAATCGCCGTAACCCTTTCCAAATAGTTTTCACGCCAGGTTCTCCATCACCTTTACGACCAAGAAAACCACGCCCGGCTAGCAATCATACGTACTGCTGCTCTTAATGTCGGTGGTATCTTGGGTGGAATGGGGTTTTTGCTGACAGTGACACATAAAGATTGCCATTCGACAGTATTTAAAACAGTCTCACAACAGATATCTGGATTTTGCCTAGCTTCGTAAGTGAGCCATAACAATCGCCATGCCACAATGGAATATGTTGCTAATGCCATTTCCAGTCTTCTGGCGGTTTCAAGTTGTAATTCTTCGATTCTGCAACCACTTTTCAAGGTATAGTGATAACGTTCGATTAACCAACGGTATGTATACCATTCGATACAGCGTGCTGCATCTTTCACACTATTGATTTCCAGTGTTGTTAACAATAACCAACTAATTGCTGTTATACCTGATGGTGGGTTTTCTTCCTCTGCTAAAATTACCTGTAATTTGACTGGCTTTATTTGCGAACGCCCAATTTTATTTCTGGGTACCTCGATTTCTATCGTTTCGTATCTAATTGTTAGTTTTGCTATCCGGGCTGGTCTTTCTGGATTACGTTTTACTGAGACTTCAATCTTTCCACGCACTGCACTTGAGCGAATTGCTTCATGTAGATAATTCGCTGTATGGTTGACTCTCCTATTGTGAGTTCCCCGGATGAGTAAATGGCAATTATCTGGTCTTTCTTGGTGAAATAAATCAAATATATCTGCTTCTGAATCTGCTACCGTTATAATTTTTGTTTTCTTGGCTAACAATGTGTTTGTTCGTTCTAATCCGTCTAACCAGCGTTGGCTTTCTTTTTCTTGTTTTTGTCTCTGACGGCGTTTTTTTGCTATCCCTAAATCTTCTATATCTCTCACCCATATTTGTTGGTCTATTATTCCCAGAGGCACTCCTTTTATGCTCGCTATTAATGTTGAATGTACTTTTAATCCAAAACTTTTTTTATGATCTAAATATCCTATTCCTTTTGTTCCTGGATGACTTGTTACATCCATATTTGTTGTGTCCTGTATGGCTAAGACTATTTCCTCTGCTTTTGCCCTTTCGACTGTACTTTTACTATGTCCATGACTGATATCTGCTGCTTTTATATACGGCGAACTCCATAAATCGTATGCTGCTGTTGTTGCTGCTAGAGTCCCACATGCTTGCGGTACACTACTTGTTGGTTGTGCTGCCAAGTCTTCTACTAGCTTGATTAGGCGCTTGTTTCTGCGCGCATCTCCCAAATTTACATACCTCAATTCCGATGCTGCCCACCTTTCCATTTTTCATTCCCCTCTGTTTTCTCCTCCTCAAAACTATATCTATCAACCTTTTCGGCTTTATTTAAGTATTTTTACGTTTTGTTGAGAAAGATCCGGGTAATGGATAGCCTTTACAAGGGGGGTTGGGGGGATCTGATCACCCCGCATCTCCATTACTTGACTCAAAACTCTGCCTCACTTCCTCCACCGACATCCTCAAAATCTCAGACACGGCTGCTAATAA
>NZ_KV757816.1 GCF_001712795.1 Nostoc sp. KVJ20 | reverse complement strand
GGGAATACCTTTGTGGGTCAAAATTGACCCCACCCCCCATGCAGAATTGACCCCCCCCACTGGGTGCAAAATTGACCCCACCCCCTGTGCAATTTTGACTGGGGTTAATTTTAGCTGGGGTTTCTTTTGTTGTTTTAATTTGGGAGCGAAGTAATGGAACTTGGTTAGGAGAAACCCACGAAGAAGGTGTAGTGGGAGTATAAATGTTAGTAGTTCCAATACGTTCTTGTATTTCAATCATTCCGGCGGCTAGTAAAAGCTTGATGGCATTTTTGGCAGTTTTGAGAGCCATGTAACAATGTTTAGCCATCTTAGGGATAGACTCAAAACAACCGCTTACACCTGCTCTTCTTTGGATATGCGCGTACAGTCTAAATTCTGATGATTCAAGTGGATAATCATCAAAAAAACCGGGAATGAAGACTTCAAAAGCTGTCCGATTATTGATTTGATTTTCTGCTAAACTCATAATGATATACCTATTGAAGAAGAATTCAGAAGTCAGAATTCAGGAGTCAGAATCAATTAGTGCGGGATTCAGACCCGCCACTACGAAAGTTGACCGCTAAATATGCAGATTTAGCGGGGGTATTAAACCCGCTTATTCATTCACCAGTCGGAAAGAATTCATTGCTGAATTCTGACTCCTGACTCCTGAATTCTGTTTGATAAAAATTGCCTTCCCTCGAAAGTCTCTTAACAATCGAGGGATTTGTTTCTAATCACAAGTCAAGTTTGGAAATTCCCGAATTTGTATTTGTTGAGGAAATTCAGGAAGTTCGCCGCCTTTGGGGTGTTTCGTTTTAAAAGGTTGCTGATTCAAATAAACATTTGACCCCAATTGCTTGACAAACACAGGCGTTTTTGACTCGTTGCACTGTTTGACGAGAGACTTGACCCATTCGATATGGCATGGTCTAGAGTCTGGCCCTGATTCACCACCGATAATAAGCCACTGGACATCATTCAAATATTGGCTAATATCGCCCAAATGTTTTAGTAATGGCTCCACTGACCAAAACCTAACACTAGCTGGAATTTGGGCAAGGAATTGACTACGTTCTTCAAGAGTGTGACGGTTTTCTATAGAAGTTCCAACCCAAATATTAGAAGGTAATTCCTCTAGTCCATGATTAGAGAGCCATTCATTTATAGATGACAACATAACTTCTGGGCGCTTAGTGAGGATTTGGAATATCTGCTTTGGCGCTACGAACATTCCATCTAACATTTCATGTTGCCAAGAACGTGGAATCCATTCACCAAAAACATCAGTCATTGAAGAAACGAAATGCTTCTTAGGTTTCCTTTGGAACCTCCATTTCCGAATAGCTTCTGTATCTAACACTAGCTCTGGTGGTTGCCCAGAGTAGGGTTGCTTATTCCCACCAAAAAAAGAATTTTGATTTAGCTTTTCGCTATAGCAATTTTTACACCCATCAGATATTTTTTGACACCACCAACCGCCTCGCTTGGCACGGATGATATTATCTGTTAAGTCTGCCCATTCTATATTTGTTGGCATGATTACTTTTCTCTCATTAACTTGAAATTGAACAGTTGAGTATGACTAATAAAACACCTCTTACGGAATATGATTCCCCGTGGAAGCAGATGTTGCAGTTGTATTTTGAAGACTTCATGCAATTCTTTTTTCCTCAAGCCCATGCTCACATTGATTGGAGTAGAGGTTTCG
>NZ_KV757815.1 GCF_001712795.1 Nostoc sp. KVJ20 | reverse complement strand
TTAACTCCAGTAGTCCAGACAGCTAACGGTGACAAACAAGGCTTTGAATTAGTAGCTGATGAGGGGCAATCATCAGTTCATATTGACCTATCAAAGCCGAAAAATATGATGGTAATTGGCACTACCGGGAGTGGGAAATCGGTAATAATTGCCTCTATTATTTATCAATGCTTGGCGTTGGGAATGTCAGTATTAATGATTGACTTGCCAAATGATGATGGTTCAGGAACCTTTGGAGACTTCACGCCCTACTTTAATGGGTTTTATTTTGATATCTCAAAGGAATCAAACAACCTTGTGCAGCCTCTAGACTTATCAAATATTCCTGAGTCACAGTGGGAGGAGAGGACAAAAGCTCACAGAAATGATATTAATTTAATCGTTCTTCAACTAGTTTTAGGTACACAAAAGTTTGATGGGTTGCTAGCCCAAACTATTGAGTCTGTAATCCCTTTGGGTACAAAAGCCTTTTATGAAGATGCCGAAATCCAAGAGCGATTTGAATTAGCGCAAAAAGCCGGGATAAACACCCCAGAGTGGGCGAATACACCGACATTGGTAGATATGGAGAAATTCTTTTCTCCTGAGTGGATTTCGTTAGGCTATCAGGATGACAACGTAGAAAAAGCGTTAAATTATATTCGCTTGCGATTACAGTATTGGCAAGCAAGTAGTATTGGTAGCGCTATCTGCAAGCCTTCAACTTTTCAAGCCGATAGCCAGTTGATTACCTTTGCCCTCACTAATCTGCAATCAGGAAAGGACGCAGAGGTATTTGGGATGTCAGCATATATCGCCGCATCCCGTCAATCTCTCTCTTCCCCCAATAGTGTATTTTTTATGGATGAGGCTAGCGTATTGCTGGGATTTTCCGCATTATCGCGGCTTGCGGGTCGGAAATGCGCTACGGCTCGAAAGCAAGGCTGCCGGGTGTTTCTGGCAGCGCAGGACGTTATCTCTATTGCCAAATCGGAGGCGGGAGAACAAA
>NZ_KV757814.1 GCF_001712795.1 Nostoc sp. KVJ20 | reverse complement strand
CAATTGATTGCGGAAAAGAAATACTCCATGCTACACAAAACCAAATCATCGGAACTGGAGAATTAGAAAGCATCACTATGCAAAAACCTACTTTCGTTCTGGGCGAAAGAGTGATCCTCTGTTCTCACGATAAGGGAACAAAGCAACGGCTGGTTTTGGGGATTGTGCTGGTGCATGATTCTTGGTTTTACCTTGTTGAATTGATGTCGCCAACGTTAATTAAGACACCGACTATATCGAATCGTTTCTCATTAGTTGGTGAAAAAAGTTTGGTGCGCGTGAATGCTTGAGTTTCTTGGATTGCAATTCCTCTTTCTTCACTGTTTGAGCAATAACCAGGGAGTTAATTATGTTGATACACAAATGGCGTGACTCAGATATTAACCAAATGCCAGAAGTTGGGCAGCTAGGCAAATACAGCATACCCAAAGGCTACGTAAATGCAACTCAGATGTGCCATGCAAATAATAAGTCTTGGGGGCATTACAAAGAAAGGAAGTCCACAAAAGCTTACTGGACAGCACTTTCAAACGACATCGGAATCCCGATATCGTCTCTTGTGATCGAAGTTGATGGCTATGGCAGTTCTCAAGGTACTTGGATTCATCCAGAAATCGCCGTTGATTTAGCTCAGTGGGTTTCTGTCGAGTTTCGCATCTGGGCTAACAGAACTTTGATGAAAGTGATGCTCTCAACCCAAGTAGAGCAAGTATTACAGCAAGAACCACCACATACATTAGCTCCGTCGCACGAAGCCGCACAGTTAGCAATGATGTTGGGGGAATTTGCAGGACTAGAAAAATCTCTCACCGCCCAGTTAGCAGTCAATGCTGCAACAATTGTCAACCCCGTACTTAAGCCAGCAGCAGATGAATTAAAAACTGCCATCGCTCAAACCAATGTTGCAGAGGACGCATTTCTCAACCCAACACAAATCGGTGAGGTAGTGGGAATGTCGGCACGGGCTGTTAACCACTGCTTACTAAATTCGGGACTGCAATACAGAACTGATGACAAGAAAATTCCCTATCGTCCTACTGAATCAGGTAAGCAATGGGGGCGGATGGTTCCCGCAGTCGCCAAATCCTCAAACCAAACTGTTTTTCAACTGCGGTGGTTGCCCGAAATAGTAAAAGTCATCTCTCAATAATTCCCTACCTAACTCAACAACTAATTATGAACACTCTATGAAAAACCTTGGCAAAAAAATACGGTCTAGTTGCTGATATTATGCACGACGATTATTTTTTTGTTCAACTACCAGAAAACAAAGATCATTCACTCAAGTTTTTAGAGAGCAATTTACCAGAATGTATTCGGATTGAACTTGCAGAATGTTTTGCTGGTAGCGTTATTGCGGCTTGGGAAATCCCCTTGTTTTTACTCCCTCAAGTGTTACAGCAAGCCCACGATTTTGTTGTTGAGTATTGGGAACAGGTATCTCAAGAAACATGAAGTATTTTTGTCCAACCAAAACTAATAGCAATTCCCCTAGTTACACGTTCAATAGTAGGAGAAAACTACCATGCAACAACTCAATTTATTTGCTGAATCAACCCCAGTCTTACCAGTCACTTATTACCCCGATTTCTTAAGTCAGGAACTTGCCAACTCACTCTACCAACACTGCTTGAAACTGGAGTGGCAACAGAATCAAATCAGAATCATGGGTAAAACAATGCCTGTCCCCCGCCTGGAGTGCATTTACGGTGATGCCGGATGTGATTACCTTTACTCGAATAGCGTGTTCTTAAAACCCCTGACTTGGACAGATGCTCTGGCTAACTTACGCAATCAGATCACTGCATTAACTGGTTACAAATTCCGTATCGTCATTGGGAATCAGTATCGGACAGGTATGGATTCAATCGGGTGGCACGCAGACAATGAAAAATCTATGGGACTTAATCCTGCGATCGCTTCTGTAAGTCTTGGCTGTGTCCGCAAGTTTCAAATTAAACCGAGAAATGGCAAACCAACGGACTTCTGGCTCGAACACGGGAGTTTACTTGTGATGCACCCTGGCTGTCAGTCTACTCATCTGCACCAAGTCCCCAAAACCAACAAAGTTGTTAGCACGCGAATTAATTTGACCTTCCGACCACACACAGGAGGCGGGAAATAACGCTGTAGCTGGCTATTGAGCATTTCATAGCCAGCACAAGCTCTTCACTTCAAATTGAACCGGCGGCATGGGTGCAATGCCGCTTCATTTCCATGCGTCAAAAAACAGAGGAAATATGCGTATAATCGAATCTGATTCTCAAGCTAAACATCAACAAGAATGGTTAAATAGTGGCGTTGATGAAGAAATCATTGCCCTGAATGTGCGATCGCTCTCTGGCACCGTCCCTTACGAATACCTGCTCTACAGTCCCAAAATCTCCCGTCGCAACGATGGACGGCTTAGAGACAGGGACTTGAAAAAATACCAGCACATTGAACTAGGCGGCTGGTGGTGCAATGGCGTTGACCCTCTCAACAACTACGTCCTAATGATGTGGGGCTGCTTCAAACCCGATCATCCCAGACGCGATCGCCAAAAGATACATAAGTTCATCAAGTACGAACACCCATTCAGAGAAGAAACACGCGCCTTCTTCCTTTTAGTACCGAATCGCATTTGGGTGAAAGTCTCCAACCGTAGCGGTATCCCCATTACTGAAGAAGACCTACAGCATCCTGGCGGGTTCTGGCACTGGGTTTGGCAGCATAATGTACCTGTGACAATTGTCGAAGGGGTCAAAAAAGCGGGGGCATTATTGACTGCTGGTTATGCTGCTCTAGCAATTCCTGGCGTTAACGCTGGATACCGCACACCCCAAGATGAGTACGGTACTGCCATCGGGAAACCCTTTCTGATTCCCGACTTGAAACATTTTGCAACACAGGGGAGACAGGTTAATATTTGCTTTGACCAAGATAATAAGCCCGAAACTGTACAACGTGTCAGAACTGCTATCAGTCGCATGGGACGGCTGCTGGTAAATGAGGGCTGTTCGCTGCGGGTGATAGATTTACCGTTAGGGGCAGAAAAAGGGGTTGATGATTTTATTGTTGCTCAAGGTCAACCTGCATTTGATGCACTCTACAACACTGCCGTTGCACTGGAGTTGTGGGAGATTAAACTGTTCACTCTGCTGACTTACCCGCCAGCGATCGCACTTAACCAGCGCTTCTTGGATCACTTGCTTGTTCCCGAAGGCGAAAAACTGATTATTCTCAAGGCTCCCAAAGGCACTGGTAAAACCGAATGGCTGGCAACGGAGGTGGCCAAAGCACACGACCAAGAGAGACGGGTATTAATTATCACCCATCGTATCCAATTAGGTGAGGCGTTGTGTAATCGCTTCGGTGTGAACTATGTTACCGAAGTCCGCACGAATGAAACAGGCACATTACTAGGATACGGGGTCTGTGTTGATTCATTGCATCAAGAAAGTCAGGCGCGATTCAACCCTAATGACTGGTCAAATGATGTGATTATTATCGACGAGTGCGACCAAGTATTCTGGCATTTGCTCAACTCTGGTACGGAAGTGCAAAAACGGCGTGTGTCCGTTCTCAAAAACCTCAAGCAACTGGTACAAAATGTTTTGGGCAGCAGTCAGGGAAAGATTTACTTGTCCAGTGCGGATGTCTCAGATACAGATGTAAAGTATGTTTTATCACTCGCTGGAGAATATCGGGTTAATCCCTTCGTAATTGTCAACAATTATCGGCACGTAGCAGGCAACTGTTACAACTACTCTGGCAGTAACCCGAAGAATCTCATCGCAGCACTGGATAAAGCAATTGCCAAAGGGGGACATCATTTACTCTGCTGTTCTGCTCAAAAGGCAAAATCCAAATGGGGAACGCAAGCCTTAGAAGAACGGTTCCGTCGCAAGTTCCCACACCTGCGAATTTTGAGAATAGACAGTGAATCTGTTGCTGACCCCTCTCATGCGGCTTTCGGTTGTATCGCTTACCTGAACGAAATTCTCACCCAATATGATTTGGTTATCGCTTCTCCAAGTTTAGAAACTGGGGTCAGCATCGATATTCGAGGACATTTTGATGCTGTTTGGGGGGTTTTTCAGGGAGTGCAGCCGGTTAACTCTGTGCGGCAGATGTTGGCAAGGGTTAGGGAAACTGTTGACCGTCACATTTGGGTGCGAGAGTGGGGGATGTCGTTTGTAGGCAATGGTTCCACATCCATCGGAGGATTGCTCAGAAGCCAGCACGTTGCTACACAAGCGAACATTGCGCTGTTGTCGGCGGCGGACAATGACGACTACAGCTATGTTGATCAGAATTTTCAACCGGAGTCATTGCAGACTTGGGGCAAGCGTGGTTCTGTCATCAACGTAGAAATGCGGCGTTATCGAGAGTCTGTGCTTGCGGGTTTGGTCGAAGATGGTTACACCGTTATCGATGCCGACGATGCCGAAGATGATCAGAGTGGGGCAGTAATCGAGTCGGTTAAGGCGGCATCTGTTGAATTGTATGCTGCGGAGTGTAAAGCGATCGCTAATTCTGATGAACTCTCTGGGGCTGAACTCAAGAATCTGCAAGACAAACGTGCCAAAACCAAAACCGAACGACATCAGCAGCGCAAGGCTGAATTATCCCGTCGTTACGAAATTGATGTAACCCCTGATTTAGTCGAAAAAGATGACGATGGCTGGTATCCTCAACTGAGAATGCACTATTATTTGACACTGGGACGGGAATTTCTGACGAACCGTGATGCTAAAAGAGCTGCATCGCAGTTAGAAGCTGGGGAGAATTCGATTTGGAAACCAGATTTTAACAAGGGGCAGCTATTGCCTGCTGTGTTGTTACTCGAAAATCTGAATCTGTTGCAGTTTCTTACACCAGACGTTCAGTTGCGTGGTAGTGACGAGAAGATGCTGGAGTTTAAGGCACTGGCTGTTCAGCACAGGCACGTTATCAAGAATTACCTGAATGTGACTATCTCGGAAAAACTGACTCCTGTGGCGATCGCACAGAAACTACTTGCGAAGATTGATTTGAAACTGGATTACGTTGGTCGGTTGGGTAAGCGTGAAAATCGGGAGTGCGTCTATCGGTTTGTTGCCCCTGATGATCAGCGTGATTCAATTTTTGGGCAGTGGTTAAATCGGGACGAAGTGTTTCTTAGTGAGTCGGTGTCAGTCAGTAATAATACAAGTACAACTACACCAGTAACTGACACAACATCACTATCCATATCGCACAATACTGATTTGGTGTCAGGCACTAATAATATAGTCTTTGCAACACCACTCAGTGACACAGCACCACATACCCCAGAAAATATCGAAAATATCGCGATTCTTGGATGGAAGGGGCTGATGGTGAAAATGCAGCTTGGGCTAAATAGCGCTGGTTCCTTCTACACTGAGTTAGTCTCCACAATTGGCGAGGCTATTGGAGTGGCTGATAGTGAGCCTTATTGGAGCGGATACCTGGGGCAATGGCAGGTTTGGGTTAACTTTGCTGAGGGGTGCAAGTCTGTGGTGTGCGATTGGTTGGTGGCGGTGTAGAGCAATCACTACAGGACACTTGATGTGTAGATTTTAGTGCAGGTATTGATTAATATAAGCGTATTAGCTAACAATCCAGTTAATACATAGTTAGGTTTACTCAAAGTATGTTCACGAAATTTGCGCTGCGGGTACTTTCGCTTACCGTAATATTTTTGGGATGCTTTGTAATATTTGAGTATCCAGTGTAGGGTAATCGATGATAAGAATTATCCATTTGAAATTGTTTGTATTAGAGACTGAGATAACTGTGTTAATTGGGAATTCTTTGACTCCAATGACAAAAACAATAATTTATGTAGGATTTACTAACTAGTAAAGTGCCAAACAAAAATCTTAACCAGTTTGATTTTAAAGATTATTTAAAACAATCAGTAAAAATAAATTCATGCCTACGTCTATTTATCACATTACCCATATTGATAATTTACCCTCCATTCTCAAATCATGAGGATTGATAGCAAACAGTAGGCTTAGACAGAGACAAACAAATTATCTCGATATTGCTCATGAAAATATTCAAGATAGACGAGCTAGAACTGAAGTTCCCTGTGGAGCAGGTGGATATTTACATGATTACGTACCTTTTTATTTTGCTCCACGCTCTCCCATGCTTTATACCATTCATAAGCAAAATGTGGATGGATACAGTGGAGGACAAAAGCCAATCATTCATTTGGTTTCTCAAATAGAAGCAATAGAAAACTCAGAAATAGCTTTCGCATTTACAGATGGACATGGCATTATGGTTTATACTGATTTTTATGATGATCTTTATGCTTTAAGTCATGTAATCGATTGGGAGTTAATGGAGTCAAAATACTGGTTTGATACTCCAGATGATCCTAACCGTAAATGTAAGCGACAAGCTGAGTTTTTAGTACATGAATTTTGCCATTGGAACCTAATTAAAGAAATTGGTGTAATCAACTTGACAATACAAACACAAGTTAGAGAAATATTACAGGATTTTAATATTCAGACCCCAATTAACGTTTACTCTAATTGGTACTACTAATTTTATTTCCTTAAATTGTAAAATTCTATTACTGTTAAGACAGTTAAGAGAGATGATTGAAATTAAGCAAGGCAACCTATTAGAAGAAAACGCCGAAGCCCTAGTTAATACCGTTAATTGTGTCGGTATAATGGGCAAAGGTATCGCCTTGCAATTTAAGCAAGCCTATCCTGAAAACTTTCGCCAATACGAAAAAGCTTGTCGTGCCAAGGAAGTACAACCAGGACAAATGTTTACTGTAGCCACAGGAAGTCTATTTAATCCCCGGTATATCATTAATTTCCCTACCAAGCGCCACTGGAAAGGAAAATCAAAAATAGAAGACATCAAAAGTGGACTGCTGGCTTTAGTCACTCAAGTAAAGCAACTAAGCATCACCTCAATTGCCATTCCTCCATTAGGATGCGGTAACGGTGGTTTAGATTGGATACAAGTAAAACCCTTGATAGAATCAGCCTTTGCCCAACTCCCAGAAGTGCAGGTAATTATTTTTGAACCGACAGGCGCACCAACTGCTGAAAAAATGCCTGTTGCGACTAAAATACCCAACATGACCCGTGGACGTGCTATCATCATCCACCTCTTAGAACTGTACGGTATTCCGGGTTATGAATTGACCAAGCTAGAAATTCAAAAACTAGGCTATCTCTTGCAAGAAGCGGGGGAAACCTTGAAGCTTAATTATGTAAAAGATAGATATGGCCCCTACGCTCATAACCTAAATCATGTTTTAAAACATATTGAAGGACACTACATTCGGGGCTACGGTGATGGAACTAGCAAAGCTGACAGTGCTGAAATTTATGTATTACCAGCAGCAAGAGTTGCAGCACAAATATTTTTAGCCACTACACCAGAAGCCCAGGCGCGGTTAGAGCAAGTTAGCAAGCTCATATATGGTTTTGAAACACCCTATGGTATGGAATTGCTGGCTACAGTCCATTGGGTTGCAACCAAGGAAGCTAGCCCTGCCCAAGATAGCGAACAGGCTATATCCTTAGTGCATGAGTGGAATGAGAGAAAACGTACTCTTTTTAAGCCTCAACATATTCGCAAGGCTTGGCAACGTTTGGAGCAGCAAAATTGGTTAAATGTTAAATTTTCTGATTCGCATTAACCGCGAGACAAGGAAACGTGGGGCTAAAACAAAAGGATTGGGCATTAGATGCTAGCTGTCAGATTGAAGCGCAGCGCAGGTCGATAGACTGTAAACCCTGTAACCCACAGCGTACACCCAATCTAAGCCCCAAATAATTTAAACTAGCAACCCAATCCCTAACACCCAATACTCAATACCCAAAAATCCCTCAAAGCATAGGCGCTTTGAAGGATTTGCAATTTTTATGGTTATTGGTAACTCGCTAGCATAAAAGAGATGACCACACAAGTAATTGACACAATAGCCTTTGACATTCCCCAAACACTCACCCAGGTGGAAAGTGCTGCTATTCAAGGTTGGAAGGGACTGAAGCTGAAAATGCACTTTGGACTGGACAGTGTTGGCTCTTTCTACAGTTGACGGGAGCAAGTTTGTTTTAACCCAACATTGAACCTGAACCAACTTCCCACTGATGTTTGAGCAATTCTTGGTAAGTCGTTTCCCTTATCATCATCTGCTTATACAGCATCTGCAAAAATTCTTGAGCTTGTTCACGGGACATCTGCTGCACTTGATCAGAAAAAGTTCTAAGGCTAAATTCTTGTTCTAAAGATAATTCAATGGGTTGGTTCATAGCTTTTGAGTTTGCTAAGTTAAGCAAATATTGTTTTATATAAATAAATGTTACGATAGCTTTACAAAAATTGAAGGGGTGTAAACCGTACCGGCGTAGGTTAGAAATACCGTCTCTGCTGCTGAAAACCTTGATACAACTCCATTGTGGCAACCCAAGTAAAAACCTAAGTTTTCAATTTTCCTAGTTTGAGGTTTTTAAAACCATTTTTAGCCTCTGCTTGCGGCTGGCGAAACAGCGCCATCGCTCAAAAGAAGAGATGGGCAATACAATTATTTTTTTGGGCAAGAGTGGTGAGCGTCGAGGCGCGATGCTGGAGTTTGAGAATGTGGAGATGAAAAATTTGCTCAACTGGTGGCAGATGCGCCGCAGTGGACTGAGTGGATGGGGTGATTTTTCGGCACAGATTGCGATCGCTAAAAGGTCAATTCCTCCCAAGCAAAAAGAACTAACTCTTATCCAGCATCCAGGAATTATTAACTATGGGGAAACATTTAGTATCTTTGGAGCTTTGACTAAATTAGGTTCCATATTCTTTGACACAACATTACAGTCAATACCCCCTAATATTAGATGGGGCGGCTCAAAGCCGTTTGAACTTTTTCTGGAGAAATCTCAATGACTATTTCAATGTACCAAGCTTTAATATCCGTGTCTATTCGCACACTAAATAACCTTATAAACATTCTTGAAAAAGGTGCTGCTTATGCTGAAACTAAAAAAATAGACCCTTCTGTGTTGATCAATAGTCGTCTATCCCCAGATATGTTTCCATTATCAAAACAAGTGCAGATTGCCTCTGACATAGTAAATAGAGGTGCTGCACGGTTAGCAGGAATAGAACCACCTAAATTCGAGGACAATGAAACTACATTTCCTCAACTTATTGACCGTATTCAAAAAACTATCTCTCATTTAAATACTTTTAAACCTGAGCAAATTGATGGTTCAGAAGAGAGAGAAATTACTCTACAGATGCGTGACAACACTCTCTCTTTTCAAGGAATGCCATTTCTCCTGTACTTTGTTTTACCAAACCTTTATTTCCATGTCACCACAGCGTATGACATTCTTAGGCACTGCGGTGTAGAACTTGGCAAAGGAGACTTTCTTGGTCAGCCTTAATCAGAACAATATCTAACGTCATCATATTTTTTGGAGGAGAGGATAATGTTGAAGTTCACCTGTTTGATGATTGTCGGGGCAGTATTGTCGATTAGTCCGCCCGCTGTGGCTGAAAGTCGTGCGGTTAATATCAGTATTGGCAGTATTGGTGGTTCTTTAGATAATGCCGCTTTGCGAACAATTCGCCAAGTTATCGGGTTTGCAGTCGGCACTAGTACCGTCGATAAATTCATTGTATATAGTCCCAAGCCCGGATCTATTCCCATCGAAGGAGGTTTCTCTGCTTGTGCTGAAGCTGGCTTCGGCATCAGCAATACAAGATTTAATGCTTTTATCCAGGAGTTGCGTTCAGTTAATCCCAAACCAGGGACTTTCTACAATCTAGAACTTACCGCAACCTGCAAACCGAGATAAGAATGTTGTTTGCACTCAAGCGCAGTAGGATGGGCTTGGTACCCTTCTGTTAATGCTTTCGCCGAGAATTTACGGTCATAAACTGGTGCCACTGCCCGTCATCACCCAATATATGAGATGTCATCACCCGATGATTGTCACTCTTGAACTCGATTACATCTCTGTACTTTGCCATCTTCTCATCGCCCGTCATCGCGGGCCCATCAGAATTGAGCGTTAGCATGTTTTTAGCCGCGTCCAATTCACCTTCGTACAACCACAGATAAGTCATCATTGACCCAACCCAGGTGCCTACATAGCGTTGCTTCTGCGGGTCATATCCCAGCGTTATTATCATTGTTGCCGCACCACCACAGGGCATTTCGCCCTGTCCTTCACCTACAACCCAGAGTCCACCGATTGATCGCACACTTTCTGTTCCTGTTGCTCTTTCAGGCGGTTGATCTGGACTCATCATCGCTTCTGTTTCATAAGTCCACTCACCGACGAGTTTCTGTAGCCACTGATGTTCTTTTTGTGGCTCAGTATTCATTATTGGCTCCTGTTGTGTTTTGGCTGTTTCCATTGCTTTAGCTCCTTTTGATGAATCATTGAGGAATGTAATTAGCGCGAAGCCCAACTCTGTAGGCGAAGCCGCCCCAAAGGGCTATGAACCGCGTGAAATGATCAAAAATCAAAACTTTAATAGTACATAAATACTATCATGACTCAACTAATTGAGGTTTTTAACTGGCAGATTGACGAATGGTACTCATGATTTCTCCTTTTGAAGTTGATTGCCTTCACCAAAAAACACTTCTTGAAAGGCTTACCTCATCTTAGTTTCAGCCAAGCGCGTACAATCTACCCGGTTTGACACGGTGACGCCAAGATAGCTCTAGTTACTCAGATGGCTCATTGGGATAGGAAAAATGTGATCGCCCACCCTCTACAAACTGCCGCCCGCAATCCTTGCAGCGGTAGCACTGCTTGCCTCGGCGATACCCATTTTTCGATAACTGCTGCGATCGACATTGAGGGCATACCATTACTTTCATTACATAATTCGACTGATAATCTCCCAGATGCGGCTCTAAATAGGATACCAGCAAGTCCTCAATCTGCTGAATTAACCGTTGGCAGTGTTCCTGATTTGGGCTGCGGAGGGCTGCCAGCATCACCGCGTTGCTGCTATGCACACACACTTCTGCCAGCAGACTGTACTGTTCCTCGGCGAGGGCGGGCTTGCGTTGCCTCAGAATACTTGCCATGAAGTTGATTGCTTCCTGCGTCATGCTTTCATCGATCGTCTGGAAAATTTCACGGGCTAGATAAAACTGCACAAACACCACTCGTGACACGGGTTGCTCAAAGAGCGCTGCTACAGCAGTGGCAATCGCATGAATCATTTGGCAAAGCGGCAGTTGCACAATGGCTGGGATGTCCACCCGTGCCCACATCGCTTTCACTCGCTCCGTATGGCGTAACTCCATTGCCTTGAAAATGGCAGCTTTGTCTGGAAAAAACTGATAGAGAGAGCCGATTGCTGTTCCCGCTTTAGCTGCGATTAGATGAGTCGTCGCCGCTTCGTAGCCCACTTCATCAAAGACCGCCGCTGCCGCATCTAGGATTTTTTCAACCCGTGCTTTACCCCGCTGCTGTTTGGGTTGCCGACGGAGATTTTTTGATAACTCGCTGCTTGACGAACGTGAACATTCTGTCATATTTTAGAAACACGACGGATTTTTCACAATTTTATCTTTAACGGAGAACACCATGCACTCAATGCTTCCCGGTGCGCCTTGGTTATTGGCGCACAAGTCAATGTTGTCTGTGAACCAACCCCGAAAAATTTCTTTATACAGCAGTGATTACGTGATGTGGAAGGATGCTGCCGGAGCGATTCATGCCTTACCCAATGCCTGCCCTCACATGGGCGCGATGCTATCGGAAGGATGGTGTGAAGTTCAAAGCGATGGGACAAGTGCAGTTGTGTGTCCATTTCATGCGTTGGAGTTTGATGCGGCAGGTTGTACAGTTTTACCCGGATCAGGTAAGAAAACATTAGCTCAATTACAACCTCTAGAATTAATCACTCAAGGGGATTTCATCTGGTCGTATGGCGGCTATGCGCCGAAGATAGCCATTCCGACTGTGTTGAATGAAATCGCCGAAAAATACTATTTTGTTGGGCATACAGGCGATCGCAGCATCGAGACGGATCTGCTGACGATGCTGCTGAACATGCATGACTACAATCATCAAAATGGTACTCACCGAGATTTATTTCGGATTACCGAAGTGGAGTTTCATCAGTTTGTTGACGATGGGCATCATTCTCATGCGTTCTACGATATGCCAACCGCTCCTTACAGCCTAAGCGAAAAGCTGAGAAAGCCTGACTTAATGCTGTTGCCCAGTACCATCAAAGCGCACCTGGAAAACCACTTTCCATCCCTGATAATTTTTCATGGCGAAATGCCGCTTGGTAAAGCTGCCCAGTGTCATTTCTTTGTGCCAGAAGCTGAGAATCGCACCCGGACTTATATTTTACTGTTTGGTCAGGCAAAGCATCCAGTCTTTAAGCTGTTTGGCAGCACCTATCTAAAATTTGGCAAGGTTGTTGTCGAGCAAGATGCAGATATTTTGAGCAAAATTTATCCGGATACACCTCAGAAAATTAAACTCAACAATGAAGTAGGCATGGATTGGGTGCGGCGCAATTTTGAGAGCTTTCCTGACGTTGTGAAACCGAATCTCTCCAAATAGACAGCAAATCTATTCCATCGATTCCTACACCCTTAAATTGCCGTATCTTCCCAGTAGGGCAGACTGCCAAATCGTTTTGCTAAAAAATCAATAAACGCTTTCACCCGTAGCTAATGTCTACGATTCGATAAATACAGTGCGTAAATTAGGTTTCTTTTTTACAAAGGTGACATTCATTCTTATTACTTTTTACCAGTTTGAGTTAGGTTGAGCGAATGAGCGCACTGCTTCACTCACTTTCATGCGATGGCGTAACCGTCCGCCGTTGGCATTCGTCGAAGACGTGCCGAAGGCATTGCCTCTCGAACGCGAGTGCGTCTCTGAAAGAGAAGAGAAGGTATCGCTCTTAACCTTGAGGCAAAAAATTACCCAGCTATATCCTTCCCACTCTTGTAGTTCATCGCTCTGGGTTTCCTCTTGCCTATAGGGACTACTTTCGATTGCTTGGGAGGTTGAGGAGGACGGCATTTTTCACAGTAGAGCGGTCGCACACCAAAGGTTTCTCGTTGTGTGGGTTGTTCACACTGTTTACATACGAAGTTGAAAACGCGGGTGTGAATTTCCCGCTTGTGCGCTCTAACGGTGTACTCTCGGACTTCAATAGTTTTGCTGGGCATTGACTGATTACTGTTGTGGACTTACTTCTTTAATATAGTTTTTCGTCTTAGTTCTACAAGATCCGTGCATCATCTGACGAAAGTAATTCTACTTAATCAAATAAATACTCTTGCATGTCGTTTTGTCGATGGCGGAGAATACTTATAGCTTTTACCTGGATTTGACGAATCCGTTCTCGGCTAAGGTTTAGCTGTTGGCCAATCTGAGCTAGATTGAAATGCTGATCGTTCTCTAGCCCAAAGCTTAAAGTCAACACTTGACGCTGTATAGGTGTCAATGGTTCTAAGAATTTAGCTACATCTTGCGATAGAAGTTCTTGGGTGAGCAGTTTTTCTGGTGAAGCGCCAACGTCTGCTAAAATTTCACCCAATTCTGTCTCTTTCTCATCTCCGACTTGTTTATTTAAAGAGATCGCCGTGCGAGAAGCGGCGAGATATTCTCGAAGCTTATCTGTACTGAGATTTAATGATTTTGCTATTTCTTCAACAGTGGCATGGCGACCGAGTTTTTGAAAGCTTTCTCGCTGTACTTTCTTAATTTTATTAAGTATTTCAGTGAGATGAATAGGTAATCTAATAGTGCGCGATTGTTCTGCTATAGCGCGTGTAATCTCTTGGCGAATCCACCAATAAGCATAGGTCGATAGCTTATAGCCCCGGTTGGGATCAAACTTTTCTATACCCCTTTGTAAACCTATTGCTCCTTCTTGGATCAAATCTAAGAATTCCAAATTGCGGTTCTGGTATTTCTTGGCAACAGAAACCACTAGTCGCAGGTTAGCTGTTACCATTTTTTGTTTAGCTTTTTGACCAAGGTGTAGTGCTGCTCGGATTTGTGCTTCGGTTTTTTCAACAGCGTTGGCTAATTCTGTCATTGTTGGTTCGCGGTCTAGCTGTTGAGTGAGTTCATTTTTAGATTGCCCAATGGCAATCATCTGTTGTACCTGCCTAGCATAAGCAATTTCTTCCTCTGGCTTCAATAAAGGATACTGACCAATTTCTTGCAAATAGATGCGAACCATGTCTGAACTGAGGCTGGACATACAAACTCAACGCTTTTTTTAACCCAGGGAATTTAAAAGTATAAATCAAATAATTTGATAAACTTTTTTATTTTTAACAATTCAGTCCTGCCTGAAGTAACCTCTGCTTTAACCTTGTGTAGCGCTTTTGGTCATCAGTAGAGCGCACCGCCAGAGATATCGCTTTTTTTGCTCCAACCACGATCGCTAACTATCTCCATCTTGCTGGGGCTGGACTAACTATGGTGTGGGTGGTGAAAGTTTTTCCAACGCCAGGGCCACCAGTGAGGATCATGATTTTGGAATAGGCTGCTGTTTCTACAGCTTGGCGTTGCTGTTCTGAAAGCTGAATTTTACGGCTGGCTGTAAAGCGCTCAATCCAATCACGCACACGCTCAATGTCAGTACCAACAGGATTTTCCAAGCGTTGGCGTATCAGTTGAGCTAAATTCTGTTCCGTATGAAAGTAAGTCGGCTTATAGCAAAGTAGCCTTTTTTCTTCATCCCGCTCTCTAATCAGGTCCTCTGCGAGAGCCATATCTTTAATAATGATCGCAACCGCTTCTTCTGTGGGCTGATGAGATTCGGCTGTCAGCAGTTTGATTACCGACTCAGTCAGTTCGCTTTGTGGCAGGTAACAGTGACCATCTTCGGCAGCTTCACTTAAACAGTGGATAATCCCCGCACGGTAACGAAATTCTGAATCCGGGGCAATTCCTATATTTCTCGCAATCTTGTCAGCAGTCAGAAAGCCAATACCGTAGATGTCGGCTGCCAACTGGTAAGGATTATGGGTTACTGTAGCGATCGCTTCATCCTTATATTGCTTGTAAATCTTTACAGCATAAGTGGTAGAAACGCCATGCCCCTGGAGAAACACCATCACTTCTTTGATCGCTTTTTGGGTTAACCAAGCGTTTTTGATGAGTGTGATCCGCTTTTTGGCAATACCCTGGACTTCAATTAATCGCTCGATCTGGTTTTCAATAATATCGAGGGTTTCAAGCCCAAAGTGAGCTACGATGCGTTTGGCTGTTACTGGCCCAACACCTTTTATGAGTCCACTGCCTAAATATTTCTCAATTCCGGTGAGAGTGGCTGGTTTGGTTTCTTTGTAGTTGACTACTTGGAACTGGGGGCCAAATTGTGGATGGTCACGCCAGAAACCAATTAGCTGTAGAGTTTGACCTGGTTGAATATTTGCAAAGGAACCAACAATTGTTGTCAGTTCGTTGCTACGGGGACGGGTCAGCCTTGCCACAGTATAACCCGATTCAGCAGAGTAAAAAGTTAGGCGTTCTACGACTCCGGTGATTGTTTCGTGTTGAGGAAAGGCGCTTACTTGTTGAGGAGAAAGATTAGGGGGAGTGGACATTGCTTATGATTCAGATGCCGCACAGCACATTATTGTATATAATACTGGAATTCAATGAAATATAGTACATAAATACTAAACTACACACCTGGTATTAGTGTCATCGAAAACTCACCCTAATTTCTCCGATTAACTTACTTCTATGAAACAATTTGTAAAAGTAAAAGTAAGAATATTGAATTTATTTATTTGTAGCAATAACTTTGTCAATTTCTTGTAATTTCTCCTGAAAAAGAGAGCGCATTTCGTGAAGTTGTTTACTACTAGCTTTTTTAAGCAAATCTCCAGAAATTCCATTAACTTTTTGAAATATTATTTTTACCTCTTTTAACTCTTGTTCATTTGACTTTAAATACTTGATCTTAATTTTTCTAACCAGTTCACGAGTTTCTGTTACTGTCAGATTTTTCTTTAAGACTTCATCTGTTGCTGCAATCCGTTCTGATGCTGCTTGATTTTCGGAGATGTCTAATGCCTTGGCAGATAGAGTTGCCAATGCTAAAGCATGAGCGCCTTTGAGTCCATGCTGCCTGATGACCTGTTTTAAATCTTCAGGCAGATAAAGCATCGGCATTAGATTAGCTTTCACAGAACTAGGATTTAACCCTAACTCTAGCAGCACTAGTAGTAGACTCTGTTCTTTGCCTGTAATTTCCAATAGTTCTAAGCCCTGTTGCTGTTCATCGACGCTAACAGCCATCAATTTTGCTAGCTCT
The DNA here is from genome assembly GCF_001712795.1 of Nostoc sp. KVJ20. Classification (GTDB taxonomy): domain Bacteria; phylum Cyanobacteriota; class Cyanobacteriia; order Cyanobacteriales; family Nostocaceae; genus Nostoc. Next base: position 1,790 of record NZ_KV757814.1, on the reverse strand, counting down.
TTACTATTTCCATTTCTCTCTATTCTTTTAATTACCGTTCCCAACATTGTGGAAACTTCATCCATTGACAAATTAGCGGACTTCATTACTTCTTTAAATACTGCCTCTGCTTTATCTAAAGGATTCAAGTCTTCAAAGCCAAGAAAAGTTAATAATGCAGATTGATCTAAGTCATTAGGCATTGCCACTATTACTGCACGAATAGTTGACCAGCCTAGTAATTTAGCTCCTTCAGTACGTAGCTGCCCATCTAACAGTATGTAACGACCATTACTCTGTCTGACTAAGATGACTGCTGAAATCTGCCCGTGTTTTTTGAGTAATCGTGCTTTTGCTTGTATTAATTCTGGTGTAATTGTCTGCCGAGGCTGATTAGGATTCGGGTCAATGAGATTTAAATCAACTTGTACTTCTCCTGATTGATTTTGAAGTTGTTCTCGGAGTTTTTGCAGTTCATTCTCTAATTCAGGAGATTGTGCGGTTCTGAGTCTTTCTATTTCTATTTGAAGTTCAGCAATTTTTTGTTCTTGCTCAGTTTTTTGAACTGCACTACTAAATTTACTAGCAATTTTAGGCAAAGCCACGATTATTTTTTCTCCTTAATTAAAGCGACTAAATCATCTGTAATTTGCTTAAAATCTTTACAAGCAGGATGTTTGGGACGGTATTTTTGTAAAGGTAGCCCGTGAGCGCTAGCATTTTTGAATTCATTGGAACTACGAACTTTGGGGTAAAGTTTCAATTGTAAATGTTCAGTGATTTCTGGTAATTGCTCTAAATATTGTCTGTGCATCGCTACGGTATCATCATACATACTTGGCACAAACCCTAAAATTGGTGGACGAGGTGATAACTGTAACTCATCACTGGTTGAAATGCACCATTCTACCAATTCTGCTGAACCAGAAATCGCTTTCATTTCTAATTGCACTGGAACTAATATGTGAGTTGAAGCGGCTAAAGCATTAACATTCAGCATTCCCAATGTGGCCGGACAATCCAAGATTACTAAGTTATGAGGTAATGGGTAGTTTTTTAAGCGATCGCTAAGTGTGTACTCTCCTCGTTTCCTAATTACTAATTCGTTAGCCATTTCAGCCATTAATGGATGTCCTTGGCAGACTTGAATTTTTGATTCCTCCCAAACCGAAATTAATTTCCAATCCCCCTTAAAATCTTTGGATAATGCTTTGACTAGAGTATTAGATACTTCAGCAGGTGGTACCCCACAAAACACATCTAAAGAGCGTTGTGGATCTAAGTCAAGTATTGCTACAGAAAAGCCACGCCGAACTATCTCATATGCAAGGTGTACACTGAGTGTAGTTTTACCTACACCGCCTGCGTTAGCTATCAGTGAGAGAACTATCTGCTTCATATCAGTTTTTTTGTCGGATTTTGAAATTCGACATTAAGCTTTTGAAAAATGTATATCATGCATTTGTATTTGTCACCTATTTCTGTCGTATTTTAAAATACGACACATTTTTTAAGGATTGAGAAATAAACAAAATTAAATTGAAATCAACCCAACGTCCATCTAAACCCTCAAAACAGCAACAGCCCAAACCCATTACCTCATCTGTTAAATCTGATTTGACTTTAGTTGATGAATAACTCACAACTCAGTAACAGCCGACTATCCCCCTGTCGAGGAAAAACCCATGAAGCCGCCAAAAGTTAAGCAGCAGGTGACTGGCAAGCGCAACAAGAAAAAAATAGATTTACCACCAGCAACCAAACCTCATATACCCTTTCAAGACCGTCTCGAAGAACCAGAATTACCGCCA
>NZ_KV757813.1 GCF_001712795.1 Nostoc sp. KVJ20 | reverse complement strand
CCAAGCATTGATAAATAATAGAGGCAATTATTACCGATTTCCCACTCCCGGTAGTGCCAATTACCATCATATTTTTCGGCTTTGATAGGTCAATATGAACTGATGATTGCCCCTCATCAGCTACTAATTCAAAGCCTTGTTTGTCACCGTTAGCTGTCTGGACTACTGGAGTTAAGCCAATCACTTCACTAGCAAAGAAAGTAGCTCGGCGGTTGAAAGGAAATGTTAACTGGGGTCTTTGTCTCAACAGCAAAGTGTCGAGCCAGATTGACCATGTATACTGCATTTCTCTAATCAACTCCGCAGGTTGATTGATATAGCCGGAAATTAACCGACAAGCGTCATCAATTTCTTCTGGAGAGTTGCGATAGACTAGAATAGTAACTGCTACATTTTCCGGGATATCTCCTGTATAAAGTTGTTTCTGAGCATCGACTGACCGCTCCGTATTAATTTGCGCTCCTACGTCAATAGTCTTTTTTCTAGCGCTAGCCTCGGCATTTATTGACCGCCTCGTAATCAATTGTTGGGTAAGCCTAATCATTTTTTGATCGGCTGGGCTAATCTCTGTTATTATCTCGACATCATAAATAACCTCGCGTGAGAATACGTCCCATAAAAAGCGTATTTGCTGATAGGTTGAAGCAAATACCTCTGGTTTTTGGGCAAGCGTCATTACGCCGATATACTTCTTTTCGTCAGTACTCTGGTGGGGCAAACATACCCATCGTCTATCAGCATGAGGTATGCCGTTATTCAGAAGTATCGATGTCGCGTGTAATTGGTCGTTATACCGCGATGGGTTGGGTGCGGCTTCGTTAATCTCCTCCCTTAATTCACCAGTATCATAAACTAAGGTATGGGGCACTTTTACAGCCTTTGCACCCATTCTAGAAATTAGGTCGCCCCATAATTGCTTGTCTGATTTGGGCGAGGGAAATAAACCCATTTCCGATAGTATTTGTTGATGGCGCAAAGAGACAATTATCGCTTTTTCAAGAACTTTAATTAAGTTTTGAAGAGTGAGTTCGGTCGCTCCTGTTGGGGTGAATTTGCGCTGTAAAAAGTTTGCCAGCTTAACTATCGCTCTATCTACCGCGTCACCACCTTCCGTTCCTCCTGGGCGGACAGTAAAAGTCGTGTAAATACTGAGCTTGATATCCTTGCGCTGATGGTTACGTGTCAGTTCCTGCATTCGAGCAACTTGCCCCCAATCAAGAAACTCACTCTCAGGAGATACAGGGCTAGCTAGCCTCTGGCGATAGTCTTCAATTACTTTGTCTTCGTCGCAAAACGAAGACCAACGAAAGGTGAATTTCTCACCCTCGGAGAACTCTTTACAGCCGTTCTCAAAAGCCTTGGCCATCGCCTCTAGTCTCTCTGATGAATTAAACAGTGGGTGAAAGCCAGTGCATTCATATCCGAATACTAATTGCAGGGTGTTGTTAGTGTCGCTTACTTGTTTTTTGGTAAGGATTCAGGTCTAATATTGAGGAAGTAAAGAAGGGCGAGACAGGGAGTTACTAGAATTAGCAATTAAAGCCTGTGCAAAAAAATCAATCACAGACCTAGCTTGACGGCGACAAGTCTGTACCACAGTCAACAAATTAGCAGTATGTTGAAACCGCTCCATTGAACGGGAACCACCAC
>NZ_KV757812.1 GCF_001712795.1 Nostoc sp. KVJ20 | reverse complement strand
CGCCAAAAAGACCCTCAACTAAAATTAGCAGTAGATTTAATTGCTGATGGCAGGATTGAAGCTGGTTTTGAACGACTAGAAGCCAACGGTTCCATACTTTCTATAGATAGTTTTTCCAAAATAGAGCAGATCGCCAATGATTATATAGTAGGGACACCAGAGCAGCGACTCAAAACTCTTGTGTTAGCTGGAACAAATACAGAAAGACTTGCCCTTACCCAAGCGATTCGCTCGAAGCTCAAGGGTGAAGGAACTTTGGGAGAAACTGCAACCATCACCCAATTGCAAACCAAAAATCTGACAAAAGTACAGATGCGGTTTGCCCATAACTTTGAAATTGGTGATGTGATCATGCCCACACGGGATTACAAACGCCGGGGGCTTTCTAAAGGCAAATTATATGAAGTGGTAGGTCGAACTACTGATAAGTTGACCCTTATAAGTGATGAACGTCAGATTTTGCAGGTAGACACGGCTTTTGAGAAAGCGGTTTACCAGAGTCACCAGATTGAAATTGCCGTGGGCGATCGCTTGCAATGGAAGAAAAACGATCGGCAATTGGGACGACGCAACGGGCAGGAATTTACTGTAACAGCCATCGACCTGAATATCGTCCAGATTAAATATGCTGATGAGCGTACTGAATCCATTAGTTTGGCACAGGCGCAAAACTTAGACTATGCCCTTGTGAGTACAACATATAGTAGCCAGGGGAAAACTGCGGATCGGGTGTTAATTTCGGCAGATTTCACTATTGGACAGGAAAGTTTTTATGTTGCTGCCAGCCGTGCAAGGCATGAATTAAAAATTTACACCGAAGATCCAACGCGATTGGTAGAGTTGGCGCAACAGTCGAAAGCCAAAGAGAATGCTTTGGAATTGCTACGAAAACAAATTCAGAAATCGACGATTGAGCAGCACCAAGCAATAACTATAAATATAAGTGCCCCTTTTGAGAAGCCAGTACTAAAACAAGAGACGACAGTATCTACTCCAAATGTCCAGCCAATTGTGAAATCAGTCGCATCTAGCCGGACAACAAGCCATGATTCATCAATAAAAGTACCGAAAGTCTTGCCCGTCTTGAAAGAGACACCAAACTATAATACTGTTGAATCGGTTTTCTCCAAGCCAGTACTGAAATCTGCTGCCCCAACAGAAGCATTTTGGACACCACATCAAAGTAAAGACATTCCCAATTTTCTTGAACCAAAGCACTGGCAAGAGTTTGAAGATAGCGCTATCCATCCTGATATTGCGGCAAAAAATTTTGAAAGTCTTCAATTCAACTATGCAGGTGGTGAGCATGAGTCTTGGGAAAGACTCATGGTTAGTGAAAAACTTAATCGTACAAATACCGGGAGGTTAACGGAGGGATTAATCAGAACATATTCTCATCTTGATGCTGGAGGATGGTGGTGTGATGCTGGAGTTGATCCGCGAACATTTGCTGATTTAACCCCAGGTGATAAACCAACTCTTAAACGATGGGGATGCTACAAGCCAAATCAACCAAGACCCAAAAAAGATGAGAATAATCAAATAATTGAAGGGAAATTCATCAAATATGAGCATCCTCCCAAGGTTGAATTAAGCATCTTCCTGCTTAATGTCCCTGACGATATTGCCGAACGCATTTACTCCAAACACAAGGTGAATCCCAGTGATAGCGATCGCCAGTCAGGATTTTGGTACTGTGTCTGGAAACATAATATCCCCTGTGCGATCGCAGAAGGAGCTAAAAAAGCAGCCAGTCTGTTGAGTCAGGGTCATGCTGCCATTGGGCTACCTGGGATTTCGGCGGGATACCGAACTCCCAAAGATGAGTTTGGCAAAAAAATCGGTAAGTCTTACCTACATGAGGAATTAGCGGTTTTCGCCACACAAGGGAGAGTTTTCAAGTTCTGCTTTGACTACGAAACCAAGCCCGAAACTAAGCTCCATATCGAACGAGATATTTCCGTAACTGGAAGATTGTTACAAGAAGCTGGAGCAAGAGTAAAAGTCATCAACTTGCCAGGCCCAGACAAAGGTGTTGATGATTTCATCGCCGCAAATGGGCCACAAGCTTACGAGAAATTGAGTCATCTTGCTCCAACCTTTCGGGACTGGCAACAGCAGAATCAGCATTCAAAGACTGCGGCTTTTCCACCTTTGCGTAAGCCGATACCAGAACAACGTTCTATACAACTTGAGGGAACAGGCAATAGGGAACGGGTAACAGGGAATGACAAATTGGATCTATTACCAACACACAGGGAAGAGGAAATAGAAAAAACTGTTGCCTGTTCCCCATTGCCTGTTCTCTATCTTTTACAAAATAAACCACAGGTACAAACCCATGACTTTAACCAACGACAACAACCCAACACAGATACAGTTGCTAACCGAGAAGATAGAGCAATTGACCCAGAAAATCGAGTTCTTAGAAACGAGGCAAGCCGAGAACCTAATCGAAATGAGCGCGAGTCACTCGAACTTCTTGCAGCAGTTAGCCGAGACATTGAATTCCAAGAAGTCCTCGAACTTGGAGCCATTAGTGCAAGAATTAACCCAAGCTCTACAGATGATTGGCTTCGAGGTCAACGAGCAACGAACTTCTCAAGACAAGTTAACCCAGAAGATTCAGCAATTATTGACGGCGCAGCAAGTGATGTCAGTTTTGAACAAAATGGAAACGCCAAACGACCAACTACCGAACAACTCTTAAACGCAATTACTGAGAATATTCAACAGTCAATAGTTGATGATGCCTTGGTTGAAACGTTACCACAATTAACAGAACAACTGTACGGGTATCAGCAGCACCTAAGAGGAGCTAGAACCAGATTAGATGACTTTGGAGCAGTGATTGCTTCAATTGAGCAACAAATTTCATCAAAAAGAACAGTGGATGTAATCTCTGACTTTATTGAACAGTCAGCAGTTGAGTCCACCTTGATTGAAACATTACCACAGTTAACAAAACAACTGTCTGAGTATCATCAGAATTTATCAGCCGTAAGAACCACATACGACGAGCTATTAGCGGCGACTGCAGAAAGGGCACAACCCTTATCACAAAGAACTGT
>NZ_KV757811.1 GCF_001712795.1 Nostoc sp. KVJ20 | reverse complement strand
AGTTATTAGGGTGGACTCAACTACTGACTGTTCAATAAAGTCAGAGATTACATCCACTGTTCTTTTTGATGAAATTTGTTGCTCAATTGAAGCAATCACTGCTCCAAAGTCATCTAATCTGGTTCTAGCTCCTAAGAGGTGCTGCTGATACCCGTACAGTTGTTCTGTTAATTGTGGTAACGTTTCAACCAAGGCATCATCAACTACTGACTGTTGAATATTCTCAGTAATTGCGTTTAAGAGTTGTTCGGTAGTTGGTCGTTTGGCGTTTCCATTTTGTTCAAAACTGACATCACTTGCTGCGCCGTCAATAATTGCTGAATCTTCTGGGTTAACTTGTCTTGAGAAGTTCGTTGCTCGTTGACCTCGAAGCCAATCATCTGTAGAGCTTGGGTTAATTCTTGTACTAATGGCTCTAAGTTCGAGGACTTCTTGGCATTCAATGTCTCGGCTAACTGCTGTAAGAAGTCGCTCAACCTCTGTTGCTGGGCTACCTCTAAGCTCTGAATTTTTTCGGTGAGTTGAGAGTTCTTGATTTCTAACTGCTCGAAATTCTTGTTCAGTTTCCCGTGAGAGGTTAATAATTCCTCTATCTTCTCGGTTAATAACTGTATCTGGGTTGGGTTGTTGTTGGTTGTCATGGGTTTGTCCTATTGGTTGATTTGGTGAGGTTTGTTGTAAAGAACTTTCTTTAAGCTGAAGTTTGGGTGGTTCTATTGCAGCAACTTTTGAGTGTTGATTGTGCTGTTGCCAGTCCCTTAACTTCATTGCTTGATGGCTCAATTTTTCGTAAGCCAGTGGCCCACTTGCGACTATGAAATCGTCAACACCTTTAGAAGGCCCTGGCAAGCTGACGACCTTGACCCTAGCTCCAAGCTTCTGCAACAATCTTCCAGTTACGGAAATATCCCTCTCAATATTGAGCTTCGTTTTAGGCTTGGTTTCATAGTCAAAGCAGAATTTGATTTCTCGAGAAGGTGTGGCAAAAACTGCTAACTCTTCATGCAGGTAAGACTTGCCAATTTTCTTGCCAAACTCATCTTTGGGAGTTCGGTATCCCGCCGAAATCCCAGGTAGCCCAATGGCAGCGTGACCCTGGCTCAACAGGCTGGCTGCTTTTTTAGCTCCTTCTGCGATCGCACAGGGGATATTATGTTTCCATACACAGTACCAAAATCCTGACTGGCGATCGCTATCACTGGGGTTCACCTTGTATTTGGAGTAAATGCGTTCGGCAATATCGTCAGGGACATCTAGCAAGAAGATACTTAATTCAACTTTTGGGGGATGCTCATATTTAATGAATTTCCCTTCAATTATTTGCCCAGACTCATCTTTTTTGGGTCTTGGTTGATTTGGCTTGTAACATCCCCATCTTTTAATCGGCGGTTTCTCACCTGGCTTTAAGTCAGCAAATGTTCGCGCATCAACTCCAGCATCACACCACCAGCCACCAGCATCAAGATGCGAATATGCCCTTATAAAACCATCTGTTAGCCGTCCTGTATTTGTTCGATTTAGTTTTTCGCTGACCATGAGCCGTTCCCAGGCTTCATGCTCACCACCTGCATAGTTAAACTGAAGACTCTCAAAGTTCAACGCTGTAATATCGGGATGAATAGCACTATTTTCAAACTCCTGCCAATCCTTTGGTTCAATAAAATTGGGAATGTCTTCAGTATGATATGGTGTCCAAAAAGCTTCTGTGGGGACAGGAGATTTCAGTACTGGCTTAGAGAAAACCGATTCAACAGTATTATAATTTGGTGTCTCTTTCAAGACGGGCAAGACTTTCGGTACTTTTATTGATGAATCATGGCTTGTTGTCCGGCTAGATGCAACTGATTTCACAATTGGCTGGACATTTGGAGTAGATACTGTCGTCTCTTGTTTTAGTACTGGCTTCTCAAAAGGGGCACTTATATTTATAGTTATTGCTTGGTGCTGCTTGAAAGTCGATTTCTGAATTTGTTTTCGTAGCAATTCCAAAGCATTCTCTTTGGCTTTCGACTGTTGCGCCAACTCTACCAATCGTGTTGGATCTTCGGTGTAAATCTTTAATTGATACCTTGCACGGCTGGCAGCAACATAAAAACTTTCCTGTCCAATAGTGAAATCTGCCGAAATTAACACCCGATCCGCAGTTTTCCCCTGACTACTATATGTTGTACTCACAAGGGCATAGTCTAAGTTTTGCGCCTGTGCCAAACTAATGCATTCAGTACGCTCATCAGCATATTTAATCTGGACTATGTTCAGGTCAATCCCTGTTACAGTAAATTCCTGTCCGTTACGTCGTCCCAATTGCCGATCGTTTTTCTTCCATTGCAGGCGATCGCCCACGGCAATTTCAATCTGGTGACTCTGGTAAACCGCTTTCTCAAAAGCCGTGTCTACATCCATTACCTGACCATTATCACGAATTAGGGTCAACTTGTCAGTAGTTCGACCAACCACTTCATACAGTTTGCCTTTCTCCAGCCCCCGACGTTTATAGTCCCGTGTCGGCATGACCACATCACCAATTTCAAAGTTATGGGCAAACCGCATCTGTACTTTTGTCAGATTTTTGGTTTGCAATTGGGTGATGGTTGCAGTTTCTCCCAAAGTTCCTTCACCCTTGAGCTTCGAGCGAATCGCTTGGGTAAGGGCAAGTCTTTCTGTATTTGTTCCAGCTAACACAAGAGTTTTGAGTCGCTGCTCTGGTGTCCCTACTATATAATCATTGGCGATCTGCTCTATTTTGGAAAAACTATCTACTTGAAGTATGGAACCGTTGGCTTCTAGTCGTTCAAATCCTGCTTCTATTCTGCCATCAGCGATTAAATCTACTGCTAATCTTAGTTGAGGGTCTTTTTGGCGCAACGATTCATTGAGGTGTGCGGTTTTAATTCCTGCTTGCTGCAAGGATTTGAAGGGATTACCTGCTGATACTGCTGACAACTGCCGAGTGTCACCGACTAAAATCACCCTAGCTTTAAGTAAGGTTGCTCTTTGTAGGAGTGCATGGGCATCCTTAGCACTGAGTAAACCCGCTTCGTCCACAATCCAGATTTGATTTGGTTCAATCTGTGGTGGTGGTTCCGAAACCAGTAATCGAGCAACAGTCTCAGACTGAATTTTTAACTCTTCGCTCAAAACCTTAGCAGCAGAGGAACTAGGGGCGAAGCCAATAATAGTGTAGCCGGCATCCCTTGCGATCGCTTTGAGTTCTTTAAGAGCAAAAGTTTTCCCAGCACCAGCTACTCCCTGCCATGCAATGAATTGGTCAGATGTAGTTGCAGCTAATTCTACCGCTTCCCGTTGCCCTTTGTTCAGTAAAGTATTCTC
>NZ_KV757810.1 GCF_001712795.1 Nostoc sp. KVJ20 | reverse complement strand
GTTTAATGGGTAGGGCAGGGATATTTCTATCCCTTTCCCCCCGACAAACCGGACAAGCAAGTTAACCAAGCATCCGGCTTTAGCAAATCCTAAAGCTACCAAAGACTCAGTTCATCATCGAGTTCAGAATTGAGTTTCTGTACTAGAGAATGTATTTGTTGATGACAGTAATAATGCACTAGTTCCAAATTAGCGTAAGTATCGTTACCACCTTGATGACAAGGAATTATATGGTGCTTTTGTATGGGTTCATCATTGAGTAATGACTCCCCGCATACAGGACATTTAAATCCTTGTTTTTGGGCAAGCTTCTGGTAACTAGGAATTAAACTTTTAGATTTAATATTCTGACGGTTTTCCCAATAAGATTTTAGCTCTGGGTCATCGGTAGAATAAGCACCCTTAACCATTGGATGCCTCCTAATATTGAACCAGCTAAACTTGAGCAGATGTTTTCCCGTGCGCTTATCACCAAACACCCAGTAATCGCTTCTATCAAGATTTAGCCTTCCCCAATAACGACGGTTACACCAAGATTGATTTTTCTTGGCGTGCATTCTTTTGGCATACCTTCTCTCCCTAACAAACATCCATCTATCTAAAGAACTGAATATTTGTGAGGAAACTACAGTCCGATAATAGTTAGCTATTCCCCGAATAATTGGGTTTAGCTTGCCTATGACAAAATCAACACTACAACTTTTATTATCAAGCCATACTTGTTTGATTTTATCCCGGATATTTTGCAAAGATTCAATGCTTGGTTTGATTAATACTTTCCTACCTGTTTTGGTAGTGGAATCAGGGTATTGTCTGATATGAAAGCCTAAGAAGTTGAATCCATCCAACAGCCGTACTATGTGGGTTTTTGACTCCGATAGAGTTAGACCGCGAGTATTCATAAACTCTTGGAGGGTGTCATGTGCTTTGACAGCATCTTCCCGACTTTTGCAGAACACCACCAAATCATCGGCATAGCGCACAATACCACGGTCGCCAATCGTATGACCGTTTTTATCGTACTTGATACCGAGGGCAGATTCCATACCATGCAAAGCTATATTCGCAAGTAGAGGTGAAATAATTCCACCTTGAGGTACTCCAGCATTGGTATTATGGAAAACACCTTTATCCACATATCCCGCATTCAGCCATTGTTGAATTAATTTTCTGGCTGGAAAATTACCAATGGCATTAATTAGCGGTACATGAGAGATGTTATCAAAGCAACCTTCGATGTCCGCGTCTACCACCCACTTTTTAGTGGAGTTGGCTTTTGACATTGAATGTATCCTTTCAATCGCATCATGGCATGACCTTCCCGGTCTAAAGCCGTAGGAAGTGCGCTCAAAGTGCACTTCCCAATAGGGTTCCAAAGCATTTTTGACGATGGCTTGGAGACATCTATCGACAATACAAGGTATTCCGAGTGGTCTTTGTTTTCCATTAGATTTACGGATATACACCCGCTTAACTGGTAACGGCTTCCAAGGAATAAATTTGGTGAGGATATCCACCAACCACCCTCTAGCTGCCGGGGTTTTTACCAGTAATCTATCTACCCCTGCTGTTTTACTGCCTTGGTTTAGTTGCGTAACTCTTCTAACGGAAAGTACTATATTAGAGTAGCTACGCATAAGTAGCTTTTGAAGGCTGCCAACCTTTTTCAAGTTACCGCCAATGGTTGCCTTGAAAATTCTCTGTCTTAGTCGCCTAACTACTCGGAACGCGTTTCTCCAGTTGACGCTATTCCAGTCAGTAGTTCTTCCGGTTACGTTCACAATTTTTAATTGCACCTAACTTTTCCCGAAGAAGTTCGGTTTCCATTGCATTAGACTTCAAGGGATTCACTCGCCACACGTCAGCACTCTTTCAAGTTGGTCATTTGACCTATCTGCCCAGTTATGATTTCCTGTTGCCTTTCGACATAGCAGCATTCGCTTCTTGTGGCATCTTACACCCACTGGGGGATTAAAGCTGGATTACTCCAATCTCTACTTTTGACATCGACCTAGTTCAAAGACCCCATTGGGGTTACTTCGTATCACACGCGAGAGATGCAACTAGCTTGGGTTCCCTCTATACACCGGGGGTTCAAGGTGTCTACTGATTCTGAGGATTGGGCAGAATCACTTTACCCCTTTTACCGTCTCAGCCGTTTTCGGTAACTCCTCTTCACGATGCCTCAACGAGGATTCACATCTGTTAACCCTGTCTAGTTTTACCCTAGCGCTTCACCTAACTGTGCGGCTTGCTGATGTCGCGCATTTTACCCTCTAGCTTTGAAACATCGCAGTTACCCGCAATGCCCCTTCGGGCGGGTACTGGCATTTGACACTTGCCACGAGTTTTTCTGAGGAACTCACTCTCTACGTGCAACCGATAGTCGCACCCATCCCCTTTCGGGGCAATGACTTTGTAAAGAATCTTCTGCACAATACTACATTGGTGCAGGATGGGAGTTTCCATCCCCTTTCGGGGCAATGAGTTTGTAAAGGGAAGGCAGAGTGCCTAATCATACTTTTATCTTTTGTTTCCATCCCCTTTCGGGGCAATGAGTTTGTAAAGTTATCCTATAGTGATAGATTGCTTGCGATTGCTCATAGTTTAATGGGTAGGGCAGGGATATTT
>NZ_KV757809.1 GCF_001712795.1 Nostoc sp. KVJ20 | reverse complement strand
CTTGGAAAAGAAAGGTTTTGTCCATTTACCAAAGCGCTGGGTTGTTGAGCGAACTTTTGGTTGGCTTAACTGGTGTCGGCGTTTAAGTAAAGATTATGAACGACTACCAGAAACCTCTGAGACTTTTATTTACATTGCGATGATCCGGATTATGGTCAGGCGACTGGCATAATTTTTGACTCGCTTCGACTTTTAAAACATCCTCTAACACCATTTGGGGGTTGTGGTGTTCGACTACAAGCGGAACCTCATGGACAGCAGTTGGTTCAACAGTTACAACCAGTTCTAAATCACTTCAAACAGCAACTTTTACACCTAATATTTCTGGCATAGGTCGTTGTGAAATCCGCAAGACTGATGGAACTTCCAACAGAACTAACATTGATGATATTGTGATTACTGATTTTGGCTCTTCTACTCCCTCTCTACCTGCTGGTTCTGTGCCATTTTTTGACAATATCAATAATCCTTTATCTGGACTAGCATTCGGCAGCCCAGGGGATGTTACTCCGGTTGCTCCAACTCTGAATGCCTTTGATAGGGCAGTTACTGATCTTTGTGGACAACCTGGTACAATTGTCAGCCCTTCTAACTTCCAGTTGATGATGACAAACAATCCTACTGTTTTGGCAAATATTAAACAATATGTAGGGGGATATCTGGTTTTAGGGCGCACTTCCGATGCAGATTTTTTAGCTGACTTGACTAATGTCTGGTTTAATGCTGATGGTTTTGATCATATTTTTTGTGGAGAACCTGTTGCAGGAGGTTCTATAGGTGGATTGCACTTTGTTGGTCGTTATGTGGAGCTTCAAGAAAAGGGTTTAGCGGGAAGATTAAATAACAACACATCCAGAGAAGAAGTTGTTCCCAATGCCATTTATACTATTGGTGCTATTGTCAAAGTTGGCAATACTACTGCTCAGTCCTCTATAAAAGGTTATGCTTATACTCTCAATGCGGAAGAAATTCTTTCTATAGTGGCTTTAGGTTATAAAAATAACCCTAATACCAGTTCTACAAATACTGTTTGTCATTTGAATGTAACTGATCAGGGTAATACGTTTAAAGCAGTATTTGTGAGAAGAGATGGTGGAGTCCGCACTTTCTATCCTGATGCTACTCCTGGTAGCAACCCTATATGTGTGCAGTAATGGTTAGATGCCACAAAACGATCGCCCCGGCAATCTAGTAGTCTGCCAAGGAAACTTTGCATGGTAGTTAGCAGAGGGGCAGAGGGACAGAGGGGCAGAGGGGAAAGAACTTGGTATTTGCCTCTCCTCTGCTCCCCTGCTCCCCTGCTCCCAGCAATTTTGGGTTGGCGAACTACTAGATTTTCGTTGATTCAATTTAGCCGATTTAAAATTCTTATGAAACTCATTTCTGTAAATATCGGATTGCCGCGTGAAGTAGTCTGGAAAGGGAAAACAGTTAGCACTGGCATTTTTAAAGAACCAGTCAGCGATCGCGTGATGGTGCGTGTACTCAATTTAGACGGTGATGGGCAAGCTGATTTAACCGTTCATGGAGGAGCAGACAAAGCAGTTTATGTCTATCCATTCGAGCATTACGATTACTGGCGAGGTGAATTGCCTGATACAGAGCTACCGCTAGGCATCTTTGGCGAAAATTTCACGATCGCTGGACTCAGAGAAGAAGATGTGAATATTGGCGATCGCTTTCAAATTGGCACTGTCAAACTGATGGTGACACAACCTCGCCTACCCTGTTACAAACTTGGGATTCGCTTTGGACGACCTGATATAGTTAAACAATTTCTTGCAAGTCGTCGAACCGGATTTTATTTTCGTGTTTTGCAAGAGGGCGAAGTCGGAGCCGGAGACACTTTAGAGTTGGTGAGCCGGGATGACAACAATATTACTGTTGCAAATATCACTCAGCTTTATACTCGTGAGCAGAACAATCCAGAGTTACTTCACCAAGCTGCTCAACTTGAAGCCTTACCCAAAAGCTGGCGCGACTACTTCCAGAAGCAAAGTCGTCGGGAATAACCCAATATTCTCTTTTCGATGCCGTTAACAGTTAACAGTCAACAAGTACGAGCTACACGTTAACGTTTTGTTCTTTTGCCAGAAGTGGTATATTGGCACTTGACCCGACCGAGTATAAACTATGCATCAGCCCACATAACAGCGAAGTCGAGGTTTTGTACTCAGTACTACAGGACAGGAAAGGGGAGTGGGCAAATGAACAAAAATACTGAGCAAGGTAGGGTTTTTTCGCTGTTTAAAGGTGTACCTTTAAGTTGCATCCTAGTAGCGTTGTTTCTGTTGCAAATCTTTCTAGCCGTGGGATTGACTGCATATTTATCAATCAGCAACGGGCAAAAAGCAATCAATGAGGTAGCTAGCGAATTGCGTCATGAAGTCGCTAATCGCGTCGAGCAGAATTTACAAACTTATCTGTCAACCCCGCGTCAGGTACTAGGCGAAAATCAAAATGTCATTAATATTGGGTCGCTGAAGATAGAAAATCTTGCAGCCTGGGAGTCATATTTAATAGAGCAGTTAAAGATTTTTCCAGATGTGTTGGCTTTAACGGCCAGCAATGAACAGCAGGAACACCTAACGGTAGAGAAGCTAAACGATCGCCAATTTTTGCTCAGAACAGCCGGAAAGTCAACTGGTTACGACCTCTACACTTACAGAATTGACTCTCAAGGTCAACGTACCCAGCTACCAGAGGTGATTAAAAACTATGATGTGCGATCGCGTCCTGATTATCAAGCAGCAGTTAACGCCAAAAAATTCAGCTTTAGTCAGATTTTTACATCCCTCACTGACCCCACACTCCTTATTAGTGCATCTCAACCCATCTATAACTCCCAAGGTCAGTTACTCGGAGTCAACAGCACTTTAACTCGTGTATCACAAATTGGAGATTTGCTGCAAAATATTAAAGTTGGCAAGTCTGGGCAGATTTTTATTATCGAGCGATCGGGGCTATTAGTTGCAACTTCCACAACCGAAGAACCATTCCGCTTACAAAATGGTAAACCCATTCGGTTGGCAGCTTCCCAGAGCGGGAATTCTTTTACTCAAGCAACCGCTAAATATTTAACAACTAAATTTAGTAACTTTGACCAGATTCAAAGTTTACAGCAATTAGATTTCTCTGTTGACGGCAAACGACAATTTTTAGAAGTTAGATCGTTACAGGGCAAACCAGATGTCAATTGGTTAATTGTGGTGGCTGTTCCCGAAGCAGACTTTATGGGACAAATTGATCGCAACACTCAAACCACGATTTTTCTCTGTCTGGGAGCATTGGGACTAGCTACTTTATTGGGGATTGTCACTGCCCGTTGGATAACTCAACCAATTCTCTACTTCAGCACGGCGACAAAAGATTTAACCGATTTTACCAATGACGAAAACTCAGTGGTGAAAGTACAAGGTATTAAAGAACTAGAGGTGCTGGGTGAATCTTTCAACGAGATGACGCAGCAGTTACGCAAAACCTTTACTGCACTAATTACCAAAAATGAAGATTTAGAACTGCAAGTTAAGCAGGAAAATCAAAAATTACAGCAAGAGATTCAAGAACGGATTAACAGTGAGCAAAAACTGCGCCAGCATAATCAAGTATTGGCAGAACTAGCAAATCACAAAGCAATTTTTGAAGGAAATCTGGAAGCAGCATTCAAAGTCATCACAGAAAAAGCAGCCAATGCTTTAGAAGTAGAGCAAGTGAGTGTGTGGTTATTTAATAGCGATGTCCACGATAAGCTGCGCCAACGCACCAAACTACAATGCATAAGTCTCTATGAACGTAGCCAGCAAAAACATTCGGCTAATCTAGAACGTTACCTAGCAGATTATCCAATCTACTTTAGAGCTTTAGCATCTGTCCGCACCATCACCGTTACCGACACTCGCAACGATCTACGGGTACAGGAATTATGGGATGAACTACTAGAACCAAAGAATATTGTATCCCTAATTGATACTTCTATTTGGGTTGGGGGTGAAGTAGTGGGAACAGTATTGTATGAGCAAGTTGGTATTCCCCGGACATGGGAACTGAGTGAGCAAAACTTCGTTAGTTCAATTGCGGAATTTGTCGCTGTAACTTTAGAAGTGTGCGATCGCAAACGTGCAGAATCCTCATTGCGTGAGGCTAAAGAAGCTGCTGAAGTGGCAAATCGTGCCAAAACCACCTTTTTAGGAAACATCAGCCATGAATTGAGAACTCCCTTAAACTCCATTTTGGTAATCACAGAAGCACTCCAAGATGAAGTATACGGCCGTGTGAGTGAAGAACAGCGTCAATCCTTAAAGATGCTCGAATCTAGCGGTAAGAACTTACTAGAATTGATTAACCAAATCCTTGACTTTACCGACACTCAATCTAGCAAGATAGAACTGCAACTAGCTGCTACTTCAATTCAGGGAATATGTGACTTCAGCCTAAGTTTTGTCAAACATCTGGCGTTTCAAAAAAATATTCGATTGAGGGCACAAATACCTGAAGAACTTGAACCCATCCAAGTTGATGAACCCCGCATTCGCCAAGTATTTATTAACTTGTTGACTAACGCGATCAAGTTTACCAAAGAAGGCGGCGAAGTCTGGATTGAAGTCCAGCCAACTTCCACAAATGAATATATCTTTTTCAGCGTGGTAGATACGGGTATTGGTATGCTTTCCGATGACCTTTTTAAATTATTTCAACCTTTTGTGCAAGTTGAAAATGCCTCTACTCAACGTTCCCCAGGTACCGGTTTAGGATTAGTAATGGTGCAAAAAATTGTCGAGTTGCACGGTGGAACTGTCCATGCTGAAAGTCAGTTAGGCAAAGGTAGTCGATTTACAGTCAAACTTCCTTGGAAAAAAGTGCGGGAATAAGGGAGTGGGGATTTCTAATTGAAGGAGGCAAGAGGCAGGAGGCAGGAGGCAGAAGGCAATAGGCAATAGGCAATAGTCAAGAAGGCTTCTTAGTTGTACTGAGTTTTTTCAGAAATCAAATATGAGTCCTATAGTAAGATCCCCTTAAATCCCCCGATAAATTGGGGTATTTAGGGGGATATAAAACTTTTGATACCGACAAGAGGACTTTTCAAACATCCTCTGAGAAAGATTATGATATAGCCGTAGCCACATAGGTTAGGACATTTTGAAAACCCCAAGGCTAGGAATAGTAATACTTTTACCTCCTGCCTCCTGCCTCCTGCCTCCTGCTATACCACTGGAGTTGCCCTTAAACGTGTTGCTGTGCTTTTGCGAATGCGATCGCTTTTGCGAACACCACCCGCCATTTCATATTCACGGCTATCTTTGCCGTACTTAAAGGCAACTCCAAGGAGCATTTTTCCAGTCAAGTCGCTCAAAGTTGTTTCCAACTCTTTCATCTCATTTGTGTAAGAGTCAATCACAGCCAGAGTGGTATTATAAACATCTATTTTGCTACGGTACTGCTGAATTATTTGTGTAAGATTTTGCAAGTTTCGAGCATCCCCAAAATCCATGCTGGGATCAATTGCTTTGAGTCCGGCGATTCTCAACTCAGCTTTCTCTAGAACGCGATATGTACGCTTTTGCCGAGGCATAATTATCTTCTTTTTATGGTGTTCTAGAGCTAGCTTGCCCTACTAAAACCTAATTTTGGTTGGGTAAAATCCACAAAAATTGGTATTTAATATAACAATTCACTCAGCAATATCAACTAAACTATGATGTTTGTAACGAAAATCGTAGTGGTGGTAACTAAACTCGTAACAATGTAACAAAAATAATGATGTTTGTAACAAAAATCGTAGTGATGGTAACTAAACTCGTAATAATGTAACAAAAATAATGATGTTTGTAACAAAAATCGTAGTGGTGGTAACTAAACTCATTATTTTAGTAACTTAAAGCGCAATGTTTAGTGGTGATAATCTAGGTTTTTTAACTTAATTGCGAAATTTATAACAAAAGTGGTGTGGTAATAAGTAAATAAGATACACATAGTCAAGGCAGGATATGATACTTGAAACTGCGGCGATCGCTGTTGGCACTATAATAGCCACCAAAGCCTTAGAAAAAACGGGCGAAAAAGTAGGTGAAGCTTTATGGGATAAGACTGGTAAGTTTCTTGTCACCCTTAGAAAACAGTCTCCCCAGACTGTAATTGCTATTGAGAAAGCGCCAGAGCAACCACTCGACTATGGCAAAGCTGTACTAGAAGTGGAATCTGCGGCTAAAGCTAATCCTGAAGTGGCAGAAGCAGCTAAAGAATTGGCAGAAGCAGCTAAAGCAGAACCAAATCCTAAACTTGCAGAAATTCTGGCTATGCCTAACCTAGAGAAATTGGCAGACAAAATTGGTCAGGTTGTTATGCCAGGTGGAACAGGAAATATTGAAAATATGTCCTTTTAAATTATCAGCAGTTATTAGTTATCGTGTGACCTAACCCCCAACCCCTTCTCTACAACTACGGTGTATACACAAGTTATTGAATCACTACCAGTTCTCGAATTACCCCACCCTAACCCTCCCCTTGCAAAGGGGAGGGAACTAGATTTTCTTGTTTCCCCCCTTTACAAGGGAAGACTAAGGGGGGTAATTCGACTTGTGTGTACACCGTAGCTTTGGCAAGGGGGAGTTAGAGGGGGTCAAAAGGACTAGTGTGTACGCATAGCAATTTCGGAGAGAGGTCTTTCAGTTTTTGTGAACAGCAAGATTTAACTATGTATGCCTGAAGACTCTGGCAAGTTTGCCGACAAAGTTGGCGCTTTTGCCGCCCCTGGCGCTCAAGTCAACATTGGCACTCAAATTATTGAAGGGCAGAAACAGCTAACTCCCACAAAATCTATTCCTTATCGCGGTTCTGTTAATTTCGTCGGGCGAGAAACGGAACTGACAATGCTGCATGAAGACTTGCAGCGCGGATATTATGTAGCAATAGCGGGAATGGGTGGCGTAGGCAAAACTGAATTAGCCACCCAATACGCCAGACGATACAAACAAGATTATGGGGGAATTGCCTGGTTTAACGACAGAGAAAGCAATCTCGCCGCCGAAGTTTTAGAGTTTTTCTCATTGCAGCTTGGTTTGGAAATTCCCCAGGAATTAGGAGGCAGACTTTTAAGCCTTCAAGAACAAATCGCCTGGTGTTGGTCTAGATATCCTAACTCTGACTTGCCGATTTTAATCGTCTTCGATGATGTAACTGATTTAGACAACCTCCGCCAAGTCGTTCCTGATGATAATTGCTTCCGAGTCTTAATTACAACTCGACTGCGGCATTTAGACCCAAATTTTATTCAAGAGATTCCCTTAGATGTTCTTTCACCCCAAAAAGAACCAGGTAAAGCTTTAGAACTGTTAAAACGACTGTTGGGCGAAAAAGATAAGCGAGTTGAAAACCAGCCACAAGCCGCAACAGCAATATGTGAATGTCTGGAATATTTGCCCTTGGGGATAGAGTTAGTTGGAGGTTATTTAGTACGCGACCCGGACATATCTTTAGATATCATGTTTGGGCGATTGCAAGAACGTAAATTAGCAGAAGCAGCTTTACAAGACCGGGAAACTCTCAACTCAACTCAACTGGGAGTCAAAGCCGCCTTTGCTTTAACTTGGTCAGAACTCGACCCACTGGCGCAACAACTAGGAATATTTTTGAGTTTATTTTCTCCCGTACAGATTCTTTGGGATTTGGTGATTTGGGTGGCGACAGAAAGTCAAAAAGCAGAGGAACAGGGGAGCAGAGGAGCAGAGGAGAAAAATGACCCACAAGGGGAAGTAGGAGACTTAGACACCTCCCAAGCTGAAGAAAACAGTCCCCCCTGCTCCCTGCTCCCTGCTCCCCTGCCTCTTCTAACTTGGTCAGAAGAAGAATTAAACGCAGCGAAAAAGCAACTCTACGGGCGCAACTTGCTGCAACTAGTAAAAGACAGCGAAGGATATTATAAAATTCATGCCTTAGTGCGGTGGTTTTTGCAAGGGCAGTTAGCTGAGGCTGGCGAGATGCAAGCAGTTTTAGAAACAACCTTCGCCACTGCCATGATAGCCTTTGCTCAAATCCTTCCTTATTCAGCTACTTCTGAGCAGATTGAAAACCTCAGAGATATCATTCCCCATCTCGAAGACTTGGGTAAACGCATAATTGCAGAGATAAAAGAAACAAAAGAGGCACAGATAATTTCTTTAGCATCAGTTCCCAATGATGAAGTAATTTGGGTATTTGTAGGGGTAACAAGATTTTACGAAGGACAAGGATTATATCAATTAGCAGAACCTTGGCATGAAGAATGCGTAAATGTTTGCCAGTCCTTGTTTGCTGGGGAGCATCCCAATGTGGCTACTAGCTTGAACAATTTAGCTAGTCTCTACAATAGCCAAGGACGCTACAGCGATGCCGAACCTCTGTTAATTGAAGCTTTGGCAATGAGAAAGCGCCTGTTTGCTGGCGAGCATCCGAATGTGGCTACTAGCTTGAACAATTTAGCTAGTCTCTACAATAGCCAAGGACGCTACAGCGA
>NZ_KV757808.1 GCF_001712795.1 Nostoc sp. KVJ20 | reverse complement strand
TGCATCTGCCCCACTATGCGCTGACGACAGAGGACACGAAGCCCATTCATGTTCTGGCGACGCAGCCGATCGATCTTTCCCGACCGCATCCGTTCACGGCGGAGGGAAATCGGGAATTCAATACGTGCATCTGGGCACCGCCGAACGGTAACCGTGGCGGCGATATTTTGCTCGCCGACTCGACCATTTTCACCACACTATTCGGCGGCACGGAGAGTCTAGGACACTTTTGGCGGAATATGGCGAAACTGCGAGTCGATGTCTAGATGTTCTACCCGATGTTCCGCTTTTATGCCCTCAAGGAGTCGTTGTTTGACGGGGCATGAAACGATGCGAGAAGTTGAATTTCACGCAGACCAGCAGCTAGCTGCTAATTGCCGATGAGTTAGTCGAAAATTATGTAATCCACAAGATGTGTCTACCAAACGCTTGTTCAAACTTTCAAATGTTTTTCAGCTAATGTTTTGTTGGCAATCGTTTCTAAATTCAATTTTCTATATCAGATTTGGTTCCTCAAAATTAGCACAGCGAGGATTTGGTGTACTAACCTTTTTCCTGCTAACGCTCTCCCTGCAACTGGCGCTTCCATCTCTAGCCACTACTCAATTTGATTCTGTTGATTGTCCGGCTGGTGCTAACGTTCAACAATGCCAATCTTCAGAGGTTTTGGTTAGCTCACTCATCGCGCAATCTCCTGACGCAACTGTCCCACCCAATACCCCAGATGTCTCTGACACCATTGTTTTGCCCAAACAACGCCTTGCCGATCGCATTGCCCGCACATCGATCGAGTCCCCATTTGGAGTATTCAATCTATTCATCATTTTCTTTGTGACGCTAGGACCAATCAAAGTTATCCCGCCGTTTGTACAGCTTACTCAGAATGCCGATCGATCGCTGCGGCAACAGCTAGCGTTTCGCAGTGCTGCCCTAGCAACGATCGTGATTTTACTGGTGGCGATTATTGGGCAAAACATAGTGCGTGTTTGGCAAATTCGATTGCCTTCGTTGCTGATTGCTGGGGGAATTCTCCTATTTTTGGTAGCGCTTAACATGGTAATCACTCAGTATCAACC
>NZ_KV757807.1 GCF_001712795.1 Nostoc sp. KVJ20 | reverse complement strand
CCTAATTGATGACACGCCCTAGCAAAATAATTTTGCTGAAGTTATATAGCCGTAATCACATAGGTTAGGACATTGTAAAAGCTTGGATGCCAGGAATAGTAATACTTTTAACTCCTGCCTTCTGCCTCCTGCCTCCTGCTATAAATTCTCAACTTTTAATATGAGCAATAATCTTCCCAGCAAACAAATATTTACAATGGGTGGTGGCGGCTTTTCAATGGAACCTAAAAACCCTCTATTAGACAAATATATATTAGGACTAGTAGATAAAGATAAGCCGCGAGTTTGCTTTGTCCCTACAGCTAGTGGTTATTCTGCTCAATATATTGTTGATTTCTATTCAGCTTTTGCGAAATTATCTTGCACTCCCTCTCATTTATCATTGTTTAATCTACCAACTACCGACCTCAAAGCTTTTGTATTAGAGCAAAATTCCACTCAAAATTCGAGAGAACATGAAGCATATTTGTGTGATTTTTGATTTGGACGGAACGTTAGTTGATAGCGAGCGGCTTTGTAACCAAGCTTTTATTGATTTGCTACCTTTTATCAACGACTCCGTTGAAAGTCTGATTCGTCGATATCGTGGCAGAAAGCTAGCTTTAATCTTAGCGGACATAGAAATGAAGTATGGCGAAAAGCTGCCCAGAGATTTTGAGGCAACATATCGTCACCGAGTAGATGAATTATTTGAATTTTACTTGCAACCAATCACAGGCGTTCCAGAGATGCTAAAAACTCTGGAATATCCTGTTTGTGTTGCCTCAAGTGCGCCAATAGCCAAAATTCGCAAGGCTTTAAATGTAACTGCTCTGTCGCATTACTTTGGCGATCGCTTGTTTAGTTCTTATGATATTGGCTCGTGGAAACCCGATCCCGGTTTATTTTTATACGCAGCAAATAGAATGGGATTCTCGCCTGAATATTGTGTTGTCATTGAGGATAGCGATGTGGGAATTGAAGCTGCATATTCAGCAGGAATTTATGCTTTGAAATATTCTAGAGAGGAGGAAGTAGAGAAACAAGTCAATGTATTTTCTAACATGAAATATCTTGTGAAACTGCTCGATAAAATTTCTTTGATGAAATGCGATTACTCATAATTCAATACAATTCAATAAAAGTTCATTGTAGTAGTACTTCAGCTTTCAAAGGTTGAGTTCAACAAATATAAAAAATCCCCAAACAATAAAAAACTCCACCCACAGATCGGAGTTTTTATTAGAGGTTGTTTGAAAAGTGGTATGTTGTAATTTTTATCGAATTATTACCCCCCTTAATCCCCCCTTATAAAGGGGGGAAATCAGAAAATCCGGTTCCCTCCCCTTTATAAGGGGAGGATTAGGGTGGGGTAAAAAATATTTGATACATCAATTATGACTTTTCAAACATCCTCTCAGGGTCAGTAGTCAGTAGTCAAGCCAGATTCAGTTGTCTTTAGATTTTTTTACGAATCAGATATCAATTCTCAGGCTATATCATGTCAGCCAAAAAAGTTCTTGACTTATTTTTCTCTAAGAGGTAAGTTATCAATATCGTAATAAATACGGTAACTCTATCGATATAAAGTATATATTAACTTCAAACAAGGTAAAGTTTTTTAAATTAGTTTACACTGATGGTAATTTTTGATGAAAAATTGCTAGATTTTCGACTATTATTACGTCATAACTTTACACAGTAAATGTTTTAGAAATATTTAGTCTGAATTTTAATTTATTTTTATTAGCAGTCAACACCACTGTGTTAAAGAAAGTTTTTTTAGTAATGTTATTAATTACAGGAGTAGCAATGGCATTCATCATTTCTCCTGCTTTTGCCGCTACCGTAAATTCCTGTCCATCAGAAATGGTAATGATTCCCGGTGGGACATTCACAATGGGATCGAATAATTCTGGTTTGATAGAAGAACTATCAGCTCAATAGGTAAGAGTTAGTTCCTTTTGTATCGATAAATATGAAGTGACAAATGCACAGTTTGCGGCATTTGTCAAAGCTACAGGGTATGTGACAGTTGCAGAGCGCCCTTTATCAAAAGAAGAGTTTCCCGACTTGCCAGATGAGCAGAGATTACCAGGTTCCTTGGTGTTTGAAATCGCAAAACCAGGGGCAAAACAACTGAGTTGGTGGCATTGGCAGACTGGGGCGAATTGGCGACATCCATTTGGAAGAGAAAGTGCAATCGCACATCAAGATAATTATCCAGTCGTTCATATTGCCTACGAAGATGCTGTAGCTTACACTCAATGGACAGGAAAATCCTTACCCACCGAAACCCAGTGGGAATACGCCGCCCGTGGTGGGTTAGATGCTGCAACTTATGCCTGGGGCAACCAGTACTCTGAGAAAAAAGCTAACACCTGGCAAGGAATTTTTCCCTTTTTCAATACCAAAAGTGATGGTTACGTGGGTATTGCCCCGGTTGGTTCTTTTCCGCCAAATGGTTATGGTCTGTATGACATCACAGGTAATGTCTGGGAATTGACCTCCGATTGGTTTCGTCCAGGACACAACCAAAAAAACCACAGTGTCAACCCAAAAGGCCCAGAACAAAGTTTTGACCCCAACAAACCCACCGAAAACGCTCTACACGTAATCAAAGGTGGCTCTTATTTGTGTGCGATCAACTATTGCAGCCGCTTCCGCCCAGCAGCGCGAGAATCTCAAGCCCCCGACACGGGAACTACCCATATCGGATTTCGCTTAGTGAAAAACCTGACTATAGAAAGGATGAAGAATGAAGTTTGAATCCAAGCACTGGAATTTGTTTCCAGAAATTGCAAAGGCGATCGCTTTATCTTTGCTCATCACTTTGTTGATGGTCAATGGCCCCGCCCTAGCAGCTACATCCCAAGTTTTACCCGTTCCTCTGCCAGAGTTCAAAGGTAAAATCGGCCTCACCTACAAAGAATCACAACCAGACTTTCCCCAACCCATAACCGCCCCAGCCAAAGCACCCAATGTCTTGCTAGCGATCCTAGATGATGTGGGCTTTGGACAAGCGGGTACTTTTGGCGGCCCGGTGGACACTCCAAATTTGACGCGCCTAGCCGAAAGAGGATTACGCTACAACCAATTCCACACCACAGCCCTGTGTTCGCCTACCAGGGCAGCTTTGTTAACTGGACGCAATCATCATTCAGTTAATACAGGGGTTGTTGAGGAATTAGCTACAGGTTATCCTGGCTACACAACAATTTTGCCTAAAAGTGCCGCCACCGTTGCTGAAATACTACGACAAAATGGCTATAACACAGCAGCTTTCGGTAAATGGCACAATACCCCAGACTATGAAACGAGTGCCGCCGGGCCTTTCGATCGCTGGCCTACAGGGTTAGGATTTGAGTACTTTTACGGCTTTCTTGGCGGTGATACTAATCAGTGGAGTCCTGCCTTAGTAGAAAATACTAGGCGAGTAGAGAAACCAACCAACAAGCCAGATTATCACCTGACTCCTGATTTAGTAGACCATGCGATCGCCTGGATTCGCAACCAAAAATCCATTGCTCCTGAAAAACCCTTTTTCGCCTATCTCGCCACCGGAGCCACTCATGCACCCCACCACGCCCCTAAAGCTTGGATTGACAAGTACAAAGGCAAATTTGACCAAGGCTGGGATAAATTACGCGAAGAAATCTTTGCCCGTCAAAAACAACTGGGTGTAATTCCTGCCAATGCCCAACTCACTCCTCGCCCCCAAGAACTGCCAGCGTGGGATTCCCTCACAGCAGAACAGCAAAAACTCTATGCCCACATGGCCGAGGTATTTGCTGGATTTTTAGGTCATACAGATTATGAAGTAGGAAGGCTGATTGATGCCGTTGACCAACTTGGTGAATTGGATAACACCCTAGTCATTTATATTGTTGGAGACAACGGTGCTAGTGCAGAAGGCGGTTTAACAGGCAGCGTCAACGAACTCCAAGTCTTCAACGGTGTACCCGAAAATTTGCAACAACTGCTAGCTGCATATAATAACTTGGGTAGTTCCAAAACATTTAACCATTTTCCGGCGGCTTGGGCATGGGCAGTCAACACTCCCTTCCAATGGACAAAACAAATCGCCTCTCACTTTGGCGGAACTCGTAACCCCTTAGTGATTTCTTTGGGCGCAAATATTAAAGACCAAGGTGGCATTCGCAGCCAATTCCATCATGTAATTGATATTGCACCCACCATTTTAGAAGTAGCGGGAATTACTGCTCCTAAAGAAGTGAATGGTGTTAAGCAACAACCAATTGAAGGTACTAGCCTTGTTTATACCTTCGATCGCCCTGATGCTCCCTCTCATCGTCAAACTCAGTATTTCGAGATGTTGGGCAACCGAGCCATTTACGATGAAGGTTGGGTAGCGGCAGCGCGTCACGGTCGCTTACCTTGGGAACGAACTGTCAAAGGGAACTTTGATACAGATGAGTGGGAACTGTACAACATTACAGAAGATTTTAGCGAAGCGAACAACCTAGCAAAGGAAAACCCAGACAAGTTAGAAAAACTGCAAAAGTTGTTTTTAAAGGAAGCCCGCAAGCACCAAGTATTACCACTAGACGATCGCATCGCTGAAAGATTTGATGTTAAAATTCGCCCCAGCTTCACCAGAGGACGCACAACTTTCACTTACTATCCTGGTACATTCGGCATTCCAGAAGGTAGCGCCCCAAACCTGAAAAATAAATCCTTCAGCATCACAGCTAATGTAGAAATTCCTGAAAGTGGGGCAGAGGGTGTCCTGTTGACCCAAGGGGGACGCTTTGCTGGTTGGAGTTTTTTCCTTGAGGATGGCAAGCCTACCTATGCCTACAACTACGCCAATACTGCCCGCTACATCATCCAATCAAGAGAAAAATTGCCCTCTGGTAAATCTACACTTCGTTTCAACTTTGATTATGACGGTGGCGCTGTAGGTGCAGGTGGAATCGGCAAACTATTCATCAATGACCAACAGGTAGCCGAAGGACGTGTGGAAAAAACCATTGCTTACCGTTTAGCCCTAGATGAAACATTTGATGTTGGCAGAGATACAGGTACTCCCGTTGTTGATACTTATCAAGTACCGTTTGCCTTTACTGGTAACTTACAGCAAATCAGCCTGGAGTTGAAGTAATTAAGATTGGGGCATTGGGCATGGGGCATTGGGCATGGGGCATTGGGCATGGCGCATGGGGCATTGGGGAGATAAGCTTGAGTGTTGAAACTTCGAACTTGAACACTAAGCCTTCGAGCTTGAGCATTAAGCCTTAAACCTTGAACATTAAGCCTTCGAGCTTGAACATTAAGCCTTCGAGCTTGAGCATTAAGCCTTAAACCTTGAAC
>NZ_KV757806.1 GCF_001712795.1 Nostoc sp. KVJ20 | reverse complement strand
TAGATAGTAACTATTTCATTTAACATATTTCCCTCCTAATTTTCTGTCTGGAGGGATTTTATTGTTTTTATACCCCTATGTCATCTTTCTTGGTATGTAACTAGCAACTTGAGTTATTAGGGATTGAAACAAGTGGGGGTAATAGATTTACTACTCGCGAAAACATTGCAATTAATCAAAATCCCTATTAGGGATTGAAACTTGGGGTAAGGGTGGGAAGTATCGGGAGATTGGCATTGCAATTAACCAAAATCCCTATTAATGAAGTCTACCTAGTAGTCTGTCAATCAATAATTGATGGATAAATTTCTTGTAGAGACGGCGATTTATCGGGTCTCTCTAAAAGTTTGTTTGAAAAGTGGTATGTTGTAATTTTAATCGAATTATTACCCCCCTTAATCCCCCCTTGGAAAGGGGGGAAATAGAAAATCTAGTTCCCTCCCCTTTACAAGGGGAGGGTTAGGGTGGGGTAAAAAATATTTGATACATCAATCATGACTTTTCAAACATCCTCTAATCGCCAAAATGAATTTGATAGACTACTAACCTGCAATTTTTGCGAAGGATACGCGGACTCCAGAAATTTGAAACCATTGTCATGCGGGTTTTGTCTGTATAGTCCCGAATTATATTCGCCCTTTGGTATTAATCATAACAACTGTGGTTTTTAATCTGCGGCACTTATGATTGGAATTCTAATCGTAAATTCGGTTCCCATCCCCATTTGAGAATTCACTTCCAATGTACCATTGTGTTTTTCTAAAACTATTTGATGAGCAATCGATAAGCCGAGTCCAGTGCCTTTACCTACAGGTTTTGTGGTAAACAAAGGTTCAAACAGGCGTTGTTTCACAGACTCAGGAATGCCGGTACCATTATCTGCAATCCGAATTACAACCCATTGTTCGGAATCTACTTCTGTCGTAATCTGAATTTGAGGAATTTGATCACTGATTTTGCCTAATATCAAAGCTTCATCAAGAGCATCAATTGCATTAGCTAGAATATTCATAAAAACTTGATTCATCTGACCGAGATAGCAATTTATCTCTGGTATTATTCCATAACTCTTAATAACTTCAATAGCAGGACGATCGCCATTACCTTTAAGGCGGTGCTGCAAAATCATTAATGTGCTATCCAGTCCTTGGTGCAAATCTGCAAGTAATTTTTCATCACTATCCGAGCGGTAAAAGTTGCGTAGTGAGGTAGAAAGGTTTTGAATCCGTTCACTACCTAGCTTAAGTGAGTTCAAAATTTTTGTTATATCTTCAAGAATAAATTCTAGATCCAATTCATCAATAGCAGTGCTAATTTTGGCTGTCGGGTTGGGATAATCTTGTTGATACAGTTGGAGAATTTTACTTAATCCTCCAAAGTATTCCTCTAAAGGTGGAATATTGCTAGTGATAAAACTGAGAGGATTGTTGATTTCATGGGCGACACCAGCAATTAATTCTCCTAGTGTTGAGAGTTTTTCTTGCTGCACTAGTTGGACTTGGATTTGTTGCAAAGCAGCGGTGCGATCGCTCACTTGTTTTTCTAAAGATTCAGTCAGTTGTTTGACTTGTAAATGCACACGCACTCTCGCGATGACTTCCTCTTGGGCAAAGGGTTTGGGGATATAGTCTACTGCACCAAGAGAAAATCCCTTGGTTTTGCTCTCCGTATCCGCTAAGGCTGTGGTGAAAATAATAGGAATGTTTTGAGTAACAGGATTGGCTTTGAGGCGGCGACAGGTTTCAAATCCATCAATCCCAGGCATTTGTACATCCAGCAAAATTAACTCTGGTCGATTACGTTCTGCAAGAGCGATCGCACTTTCTCCATCCACTGCAACACGAAAACGAAACCCCTCAATACTGAGCGCTTCGCACAGGACAGATAAATTTGTCGGATTATCATCCACAATCAAAAGAAATCCAGTATTTGAGGTCTTGAGCATGATGGATTAAAAAGCGAAATTTGATTCTAATTAATTAATATGTTGTTGAATGAAACTTTCCAAACGTTTAAGTTGGAAATTACTAGCAAGCTGGATGATTTGCTCAGTAAAAGCACTAAGCTGCTCATCAGATACAGAAAGTTCCTGAACTGATTCTAAAAGTAGTTGAATATCGCCGTCTTGTGCTAGTTCGAGTAACTGTTGTAAAACCTCATTACTAGGAGAAATAATTTTCTCTAGATTATCCATCCCACCGATATCAGTTTTTTTGATTGTGTCTGCTTTGCCATCAAAAATCCATTGTAATTGCAAAAGTTTTCGCAATAATTCCAGCAGAGCTTCAGCTTCTATAGGCTTTGGTAGAAATATATTTGCACCAGCATCAACACTCTTATACTGATCGGCTGCAAATACACTAGCTGACGAAGCAATAACAGCAATCTTTTTAAATTGGTTAGACCAACGTAAACGTTTGATGAACTTAAATCCATCATTTACAGGCATAACTAAGTCAGTGATAATCAAGTCTGGTTTATGAGCTACAGCTTGTTCCCATCCTTCCTGACCATTACTAGCTTCTATAACTGTAAACCCAACTGGCTCTAGTAAATTTACAATTACCGAGCGGTTTTCCCATTTGTCATCCACAATCAAAATCGTGCGTTTTTGTCCCTGATAACCAATAATAGTTCCCTGCTCTACCACTCTAGAAACCTTTGCCCAATCTTTAGATTCTGGCAATTGCACCTCAAACCAGAAAGTGCTACCTTTGCCAAGCTCACTCTGCACCTGAATTTGACCACCCATCAGTAAAACAATTTGTTGGCTGATTGCTAATCCCAAGCCAGTACCTTCACTTTGTCGTTTCTGATTTCCCACTTGCTCAAAAGGCTGGAAGATTTTCTCGACTTGCTCAGGGGTTATACCCGCGCCGGTATCTGCAATCTCAAAACGAATTTTGTAGTTTGTTATTTTTCCATCGGCATTTAATTCTTGACTAATAACCTTAGCCTGAAAGCTAACGCTACCTTCATGAGTAAATTTGATGGCATTACTAAGCAAGTTTATCAGCACTTGTCGCAAGCGTTTTTCATCAGCATAAATGCCTGTTGGTAAATCAGGATCTAAGTTGACATGAAATGCAATGACCTTTTGTTCCGCCTGGATGCGGCAAATTTCAACCACACTATCTATAAAAGCAGGTAAGTAGAAACCAACACGATTTAATTCCAGTTTCCGGGCTTCAATCTTAGAGAGATCCAAGACATCATTAATCAGGTTTAATAGATGAGAACCACATTGGTAAATGACGCTGACTCCTTTGCGCCCTTTCTCGCTTAAAGATTCTGTGCGTTGGAGAATTTGTGTATAGCCGAGGATGCCATTAAGAGGTGTGCGTAATTCATGGCTCATATTGGCAAGAAATTCACTTTTTGCTTGGCTAGCATTTTGAGCAACTTCCTCAGCTTTCCGCAGTTCTTGCTCTATACGCTTGCGCTGTACAATTTCACTTGTGAGCGCTCGATTAATTACTTCTAACTGGGCAGGGCTAGGCAATGTTAGAGCTTGAGGCATGAGATAAAATAAGGCAAAAGCTGTATATATTGAAATAATCGCAGTTAAAGCTTTGAGACTACCTGCAACCCAGTAATCTGGATGCCAAAGCGTCCAAATATCTATCAAGTGTCCAGTACCGCAAGCAATGATAAAAGCACCAAATAATACAAAGACTCCATTAAAAGGAACGTCTTGGCGTTTGGAAATAAAATAGATCAGTAGGAAGGGAATAGAATAATAAGCGAGTGCGATCGTCGCATCAGAAATAATGTGTAACCAAACTAGCCCCGTTTGCCAGAGATAACAATGTCCGTGGGGAATAAAACCAATTGATTGCAAAGGATAGTTTAAAAGTGTCAACATGATCTTAAAGGTTACTGGATTTGCAATATATACCTCTAATCTCAGTATTCCCAAATGATCAAGTAGTAAGCTTAGTTCTCAGCAATCTGACTAATTTACTTGCAAAATGCGCGGATTGGTAGGTGTACAAAATCAGAAGGGGCAAAAAAAGCTGCATACTCTATCTATACAAGACTTTGAGGGTAATGGTACTCTAAAACCATCCGCGCACCTTATGAAGACTGGCTTTCAGCGATTTGTATCTTGTGCCATGACTATTCCCTGTGTTATGATTCACTCATTCGCGCAACTGCACCTTGAAAATCAAATACAGCAGCGCTTTCAGACGCCAGCGATTGCAATTCAACAAAATCCCTATTAACCCAAGTTGCGCGATCTTCGATTCATCTAAAGCGCTTCTACGCGCTGAGGGGTAATTGCAATTCAACAAAATCCCTAATAACCCAAGTTGC
>NZ_KV757805.1 GCF_001712795.1 Nostoc sp. KVJ20 | reverse complement strand
CGGAGGTGAATCACTGGGGGATGATTTAGGAGGTGTATTAGAGCCAGGCAAAAGTGGATCTGTATTATCCGGTGGTAAAAGTGGAAATTCATCATCAGATGGTAAAAGCGGAGTTAATAATTCTGTTAATAATTTTTCAAATTCTTCAAACTCTGCTTGAATAGATTCCTCGGTTTGCGGGTCAAATTTCTGCCATTTCCAACCACCATTTTCATCAGGAGTCATCACATAAGTCTCTTGACCAATTGACAATTTCAATCTCTTATTTATTTCATCATCTATTGCTAACCCTATCGAGTCCAATACAAATTTTAGATAAGGAGCTATCACTGCTCTGGCAAAGTATTCACTGCTTTTGGCATAAGCAGAACTCAATTGTAAATGTCGTTCATCAAACATAAGACTATTAGTTGAGAATTTTTAATCTTTATACCGATATTTTCATGCCACCTCTTGGCGATGAGTTCAGTTTTTCTTGATACCATTGAGATAAAGATTTTTGCACAGCGTGAGAACAACATCTTTGGAGGATTTCATATTGTTTCCAATCAGCTCCCACGCAGGCTAAATCAATAAGTTTCCCTAACGGAGTAACGCGATTAAAGATAATATGTAAATGAAGACAATCAGGTGTAATTTCCAAAAAGCTAATAAACTGTAAATCATCCCAACCAATACCATGAACATATTGATTTAAAATTTGTTGGCAAGATTCTTCTGTCAGAGGCTGATGAAGATTTTTTAAAGTAATTATGGTATAAATGCCAACTTTTTTAAGTTTTGGCCTTCGATAAGAGAGAGTTTGAAAACTGGCAATGATTTCGGAAGTCTCAGCATGAATATCTAAAAAGCTGACTGAGCAAGTCTTTCGATTCCATGCTATTTTTTCAAGGATACTAAAACTCTCAATAGCAGATTCTTCAATAATCATTCGCATAAGGAAAAGTTCTCAATGAAAGGGAAATAGGGAACAAGGAACTTTTAACTGGGGTAATGTAAAGGAGGATTTATACCCATCTACAATTCGTTAATGACTCTTTTAAATAAAAACATTTGATTCAATATCAATCAATGAACTAACCTCAGATATATCCAATGGCAAAGAGTTATTAGAAACTTCTGGAGAATTTTGAGATAAAGGGAAACGATTGTTGATATTAGCAATTCGGATATCTAAGTCTTGCTGAGTTGGAAATTTCTGAGTACTTTTTCGAGCTAAAAGGCTGACAATGTTAGTCCATCTCTGCTGGTTATATTCTTCAATATCTCGAATAGCTTGAGGGATTTTGAGAGATTTTAGCAAAGGAACCGACCCCTCATTTTTATTAGAATAAGCAGGATTAATGAAGACACATTTACCTGGAGGCAACTTCAAAAACTGGGCTGACTCAAAGAGTTTTTTAGTTTTTTCCTGCTCACTAGTAGTAGTGTTTGCTTTTCCCCCGCCTGTAGAACGGCTTTTATGCTTGTACTTGATTTCCTCATCGCCCAAGAAACTGGAGAATAATTGTGCAGACTCATTTTCACCAGGATTGAAAACAAACTTAGTCCCGCAAGCCCCAAGAATAGTCTTAGCAACTTCCTTTCCATAGTTTTTCTCAAGCTGCCCCATATTCTGCCAGCCCAGGATACCGCAGAACCCCTCAGAGCGTGATTCGTTCAGCCATTTGAATAAGTCTGGTAAGTACAGAGAAGGCAGCTCATCGAGTGCAACTATAAGAGGATCAAGACGCTTTTTAGCAATGTTCCGAGCAATTGTCATGTGTAAAATGCTGGTGAGCAAAGGGCTAACTGCGTCCCGACGTTCTCTGTCTAGCCCGAAGATAATCATCTGTTTACCCTTGATTGATAAGGGAAGAGTAGTCTTACCAATGAAACAACCAATAGTATTTTTGGCCATGAAGCGAGTGAACATGATGCTAGCGGTAGATACAATACCAGCAACAGTTTTTTCACTTGCGGCGGAACTGAACAACTGACCAAAGGCAATTTTAATCCAAGGATTGAGATTAGCTGCCATCAATCTTTGCACCATAAGTTCAGAAGAAAGGATGGCGGCACTAGTCATAACATCAGCGCATTCGCCAAACTCTTTAGTCAGCATCAAGATAGCTTGTGTCAACTGATCCCCTGCTGGAGCAAAGA
>NZ_KV757804.1 GCF_001712795.1 Nostoc sp. KVJ20 | reverse complement strand
CGGAGGTGAATCACTGGGGGATAATTTAGGAGGTGTATTAGAGCCAGGCAAAAGTGGATCTGTATTATCCGGTGGTAAAAGTGGAAATTCATCATCAGATGGTAAAAGCGGAGTTAATAATTCTGTTAATAATTTTTCAAATTCTTCAAACTCTGCTTGAATAGATTCCTCGGTTTGCGGGTCAAATTTCTGCCATTTCCAACCACCATTTTCATCAGGAGTCATGACATAAGTCTCTTGACCAATTGACAATTTCAATCTCTTATTTATTTCATCATCTATTGCTAACCCTATCGAGTCCAATACAAATTTTAGATAAGGAGCTATCACTGCTCTGGCAAAGTATTCACTGCTTTTGGCATAAGCAGAACTCAATTGTAAATGTCGTTCATCAAACATAAGACTATTAACTGTTAATTTTGGAGTTTGCAAACGTTATACCGATATTTGTATGCCAACTCTTGACGATGAGTTCAGTTTTCCTTGATCCCATTGAGATAAAGATTTTTGCACAACCTGAGAACAGCATCTTTGGAGAAGTTCATATTGTTTCCAATCAGCTCCCAAGCAGGCTAAATCAATAAGTTTACCTGTTGGAGTAACGCGATTAAAGATAATATGCAGATGAAGAGAATCAGGTGTAATTTCCCAAAAGCTAATAGACTGTAAATCATCCCAACCAATACCATGAACATATTGATTTAAAATTTGTTGGCAAGATTCTTCTGTCAGAGGCTGATGAAGATTTTTTAAAGTAATTATGGTGTAAATGCCAACTTTTTTAAGTTTTGGCCTTCGATAAGAGAGAGCTTGAAAACTGGCAATGATTTCGGAAGTCTCAGCATGAATATCTAAAAAGCTGACTGAGCAAGTCTTTCGATTCCATGCTATTTCTTCAAGGATACTAAAACTCTCAATAGCAGATTCTTCAATAATCATTCGCATAAGGAAAAGTTCTCAATGAAAGGGAAAGAGGGAATAAGGAACTTTTAACAGGGGTAATGGAAACGAGAATTTATATCCATCTACAATTCACTACTGGCTCTTTTAAATAAAAACATTTGATTCAATATCTATCAATGAACTAACCTCAGACATATCCAAAGGCAAAGAGTTATTAGAAACTTCTGGAGTATTTTGAGATAAAGGAAAACGATTGTTAATATTAGCAATTCGGATATCTAAGTCTTGCTGAGTTGGAAATTTCTGAGTACTTTTTCGAGCTAAAAGACTGACAATGTTAGCCCATCGCTGCTGGTTATATTCTTCAATATCTCGAATAGCTTGAGGTATTTTGAGAGATTTTAGCAAAGGAACCGACCCCTCATTTTTATTAGAATAAGCAGGGTTAATGAAGACACATTTACCTGGAGGCAACTTCAAAAACTGGGCTGACTCAAAGAGTTTTTTAGTTTTTTCCTGCTCACTAGTAGTAGTGTTTGCTTTTCCCCCGCCTGTAGAACGGCTTTTATGCTTGTACTTGATTTCCTCGTCGCCCAAGAAACTGGAGAATAATTGTGCAGACTCATTTTCACCAGGATTGAAAACAAACTTAGTCCCGCAAGCCCCAAGAATAGTCTTAGCAACTTCCTTTCCATAATTTTTCTCAAGCTGCCCCATATTCTGCCAGCCCAGGATACCGCAGAACCCCTCAGAGCGTGATTCGTTCAGCCATTTGAATAAGTCTGGTAAGTACAGAGAAGGCAGCTCATCGAGTGCAACTATAAGAGGATCAAGACGCTTTTTAGCAATGTTTCGAGCAATTGTCATGTGTAAAATGCTGGTGAGCAAAGGGCTAACTGCGTCCCGACGTTCTCTGTCTAGTCCGAAGATAATCATCTGTTTACCTTTGATTGATAAGGGAAGAGTAGTCTTACCAATGAAACAACCAATAGTATTTTTGGCCATGAAGCGAGTGAACATTATGCTAGCGGTAGATACAATGCCAGCAACAGTTTTTTCACTTGCGGCGGAACTGAACAACTGACCAAAGGCAATTTTAATCCAAGGATTGAGATTAGCTGCCATCAATCTTTGCACCATTTGTTCAGAAGAAAGTATGGCAGCACTGGTCATAACATCAGCGCATTCGCCAAACTCTTTAGTCAACATCAAGATAGCTTGTGTCAATTGATCCCCTGCTGGAGCAAAGA
>NZ_KV757803.1 GCF_001712795.1 Nostoc sp. KVJ20 | reverse complement strand
TTCATCCACCTTTGAACTCCGTTCATTCACCTTTGAACTCCGTTCATCCACTTCAGATACTCAAACTTCTTACTCAGGACTCAACACTTTCACATCAGAAAGAAAAGCTAGTCTCTGAACTAAGCTAGCTACTTAATAATTTGTTTAAAAATAAAAATACAGACTGTTCATCTTGTTTGCGATTTGGGAATTTTAAGAGATGAACGGCGTTTTACAGCAGCAGAGGAATAGTAAGATACCCAATGTTCAAGAACATGACCTTGCAAACACGGTTGATCGCTTCATTTTTATTCATAGGACTGCTTGTATTCACAATGGCCTTGCTGGGATGGTTCGTTACCAATGAGTTAAATCAGTCAATTAACTCATTAACCTTGAATAACATCCCCAGCTTATCCGGGGCATGGAAGATTAAGGAAGGTCAGACACAAATACAATCGGCAGAACGGTTATTATTTAATCCTGAAATCACTGTTAGTGAAAGAGAGAGTGTCATCACTCAAATTCAGAACGCTTGGAAACAGATTAACGACGGTCTTAAACAGTACGAAGCAACGCCATTCACCGAACAAGAAACACAAGAGTATGACTTACTTAAAGAGCAACTGGAAGCCTGGAAATCAGTCCATAAAAGATTGTTAGATATTGAGGAAAAGCTAAATCAGACTGGTATTAAAAATCCTTGGAAAAAACAACTTGATTTAATTCGTCAAGGACAAGAAAAATCCGCGGATATTGCCAACATTCAAAGGGCGTTTGAATTACGTAATCAAATTGATGATGAGGTAACAAATAGGGGAGAGCCGTTATTTCAAAAAACTAGCGATCAAGCAGACCAACTTTTGAAACTTCATGAAGTTTACGTGTCAGATACACAAAAAGAGGTCGAACAAAATGTGGCTCGCAGTATGTTCTGGATTTCTGTAGGAATTGCCATTGGCCCGATAACTGCGATTATTTTGGGGTTTGTAATCGCTCGACAAATTGCATCTCAGATTTTGGGTGTTATTAGGGTTGCAGAGCAAATTTCTCTGGGTAATTTAACAACCAAAATCGCGGCTGAATCCAACAGCAAAGATGAAATGAATAGACTATTAACTGCTTTTCAAACCATGACTCAGAATCTCAACACTCTGATTCGTCAGGTACAGCATTCAGGCATACAGGTTACTTCCTCAGCGACTCAAATAGCAGCTTCAGGTAAACAATTAGAAGGGACGCTGATTGAGCAAGTAGCTTCTACTAATGAGGTAGCTGCCGCTACTAAAGAAATTTCTGCTACCTCTAGAGAATTAGTCAGTGCAATGGAACAAGTTGCAATCATTTCCCAAAGCACGACGACAGCAGCCAATGATAGCCAAAAAGACATAGTGCGGATGGAAACCACTATGCGGCAGTTAGCAGAAGCCACGAATGCGATCGCTGCTCGATTGGGAGTAATTAGCGAAAAGGCAAATAGCATTAATACTATCGTCGTCACAATTACCAAAGTTGCAGATCAAACAAATCTGCTGTCGTTAAATGCGGCGATCGAAGCCGAAAAAGCTGGAGAGTATGGCTTGGGCTTTGCTGTAGTTGCTAGAGAAATTCGCCGATTAGCAGATCAAACTGCCGTTGCTACCCTCGATATTGAGCAGATGGTGAAGCAGATGCAATCGTCAGTCTCTACAGGTGTGATGGAGATGGACAAGTTTGCCGCAGAAGTAGGGCGGAGTATAGAAGATGTTGCCAGCATCAGCATACAGGTTGGGCAAATTATCCAGCAAGTGCAAGAACTGAATCCGCGATTTGAGTTTGTCAACCAGGGTATGGAAACCCAATCTGTGGGAGCGCAACAAATTAGTGAGACGATGGCGCAGTTGAGCAGTACCTCTGTGCAAACTACCGACTCTCTGCGGGAAATTAATCATGCTATAGCCCAACTTAACCAAGTTTCCCAAGGATTGCGTCAAGAGATTGCCCGCTTTCAGGTGGAAGCAGAATATTCCGGTTTAACTCATCAGCAATAAATCTAATCAAAAATTGAGGAAAGATATGATGCTTACCAATTGGAAAATCAAAGACTTGACTTTACTTGGTTTTTCTATCCCAACAGTCCTAATGATTGGTTTTAGTATCATGGTGTATGCAACTTCCAATCAAATATCACAAACGTTTAGACAAGTAGGTATTTCCCAGACTGCCCTAGTTGCTAAAGGTCGGATGTATATCGATCTCATCAATATGGATCGCAGAATTCGTAGATATGCACTTGACTCTCAAATACATAAGGATGCTTTAGAACTGTATGAAAAAGATCAGAGTGACTTTCAAAATTCATTTGAACTAGTAAATAATACTATGGAGAATCTCCAGCAAAAAGAAAGATTAAAAAATATGCACCTTATTTATACTTCTTACAATAAATATAAAGAAGATTTTGTTAATTATAAAAAAGGTATAGCAACAACAGGCAATTTTAATCAACAAGCTTTCTTCCAAGAAACTATTGCACTCCTTGAAAATTTTCAACAAATATCTGATGAATTTGAAAAGCATGAAAATCAAGCTATAGAAAAAAATGTAATTTCAACTAAATCTACTATATTCTTTTTGAGTTCGTTAACTGTAATTGCATCAATATTATCATTAGTAATTGCACTGGCCTCTACTTTTTTAATTGCCCAAGTTTTAAGTCGTAAAATTGCCACAGTTGTGGAAGTGGCACACAAGATTTCATCTGGTGATTTGACACAAACAGTTGTTGAGGATACAACTAACACTAAAGATGAAGTTGGACAACTTCTAAAAGCCTTCAAAAATATGAGCCAAAGCCTGAATAAACTTATCCGTCAAGTACAGCAGTCTGGGATACAGGTTACTTCCTCAACGACTAAAATAGCAGCATCAGGCAAGCAATTGGAAGCCACAATTACTGAACAATTAGCTTCTACTAACGAAGTTACAGCAGCCGTCAAAGAAATTTCTGCTACTTCCAAAGAATTGGTGAAAACGATGGAAGAAGTGGCAGTAATGTCACAG
Organism: Nostoc sp. KVJ20; assembly: GCF_001712795.1. Classification (GTDB taxonomy): domain Bacteria; phylum Cyanobacteriota; class Cyanobacteriia; order Cyanobacteriales; family Nostocaceae; genus Nostoc. The sequence goes on along the minus strand of NZ_KV757803.1, from coordinate 1,602 downwards.
GCTACAACCACAGCAGCTAGTGATACCCAAAAAGATTTACTGCGGATGGAAGCTACTATGAACCAATTAGCAAAAGCTACCAATTCTATAGCTGCCAGATTAGGAGTAATTAGTGAAAAGGCTAACAATATTAACAATATTGTTGTCACAATTACGAAAGTGGCAGACCAAACTAATTTGTTGTCTTTAAATGCTGCGATTGAAGCGGAAAAAGCCGGAGAATACGGCTTGGGTTTTGCTGTAGTGGCTAGAGAAATTCGCCGATTAGCAGACCAAACTGCTGTTGCTACGTTAGATATTGAACAAATGGTAAAACAGATGCAATCTTCTGTGTCTACAGGCGTGATGGAAATGGACAAGTTTACCGCCGAAGTGGGGCAAAGTGTAGAAGATGTTGCCAATATTAGTACTCAGATGGGGCAAATTATCGATCGAGTACAATATTTAGCGCCGCGTTTTGAAGCAGTAAATCAAGGGACGGAAATCCAGTCTCAAGGAGCGCAACAAATTAGTGATGCGATGGTGCAGTTGAGTAGTGCTTCATTGCAAACAGCCGATTCTCTGCGAGAAATTAATTATGCGATCGCTCAACTCAATCAAGTTTCCCAAGGATTGCGTCAAGAAATTTCTCGCTTCCAAGTAAAAGCAGAATATTCCAGTTCTGTTTGAGTGTGAGGATATTCATACCATTTTAGATTTTATGGATAGTATCGCTACGCCATTAAATATTGAACGTTGTTGGAATTTTATCGGCATTGAGGGCGATCGCTCCTGTCCCCAATTAGCCACCTATACCCATTGCCGCAATTGCCCTGTTTACTCTACTGCGGGACGCCATTTACTAGAGCGCTCTATACCTGAAAATTATCGGCATGAGTGGACTCAGTTACTAGCTAAATCTAGAGTTAGTGAAAATTCCCAGATATCCCATGCTTTACGCACAACTCAAATCACGGTTGTGATTTTTCGTCTGCAACGAGAATGGCTGGCACTTTCTGCCCAAATCTTCAAGGAAATTTCCCCTCCGAGTGTGGTTCATACTCTACCGCATCGCAGCAACCAAATCTTGCGGGGATTGGTAAGTATCCGAGGCGAATTACTATTGTGTATTTCTTTAAGCGATTTGTTGAATCTCGAAGCTGCCGATACAGCAGTACAAACGCTCAGTCCAGTGGTGTATTCGCGCATGGTGGTGTTGGAAAAAGCAGATAAAACTTGGGTGTTTGGTGTAGATGAACTTTATGGAGTACACCGATTTCACCAGGATGAGTTACAAGATCCGCCCAAAAGTCTGACTCAAACTTATACTAAAGGGTTATTTCACTGGCAACCTAGCGTGTCACCAATGGAGCGATCTGCCTCTGGCGGCAGCGCTTCGCTAACGCACAGTGTCAGCTATTTGGATGATGAATTGTTATTCACCACCTTAGCTAGGAAGGTGCTGTAATCAAAAACCTAACCCCCCACAACCCCACAAGTCGAATTACCCCCCTTAATCCCCCCGATGCATTGGCTACGGTGTACACACAAGTCCTAAAAACCTAGCTTGATAAGCGTTTTTCCTCGTTCCCAGTCTCAGACTGGGAATGCATTCATTGAGTC
>NZ_KV757801.1 GCF_001712795.1 Nostoc sp. KVJ20 | reverse complement strand
CATTGGTGTCTACTTACGCTAGAATTATCTTCGCTGCGGGCTTCCTAACGCTCCAGAGAATGAATTCTCTGGCTCATAGCTAAAGTCTACTGAAGTAGACTGAAAATTTTCCGCGCTCTTTAGTCCTCTTCAGAGGACTTTAGCTATGAGACAGGGATTTACAATCCCTGGCGGACGTGATCTGGCGGACGTGATCTGGCGGACGTAATCTGGCGGACGTGATCTGGCGGACGTGATCTGGCGGACATGATCTGGCGGACGTAATCTGGCGGACGTAATCTGGCGGACATAGTTAACTTTTAATTTTTAATTTATTCTCCATCCAGCCAATTGCAAAGTCAGCCAGTAATGCAATTCCTGCCGCCGGGACTGCACCAGCTAAAATTAGCTGATCATTTACAACTGATATCCCACGAAAAATAAAGACTCCCAAACCACCAGCACCAATTGCTGCTGCAATAGTTGCAATACCAATAGCAATTACTGTTGCTACTCGCACTCCTGCTAAAATTACTCCCATTGCTAAGGGAATCTCAACTTGCAATAACAATTGTCTATCTGTCATTCCCATGCCTCTCCCAGCTTCCCGAATAGCTGGATCTACGCCAGTAATACCTGTGTAAGTGTTACGAATTATCGGCAGCAAAGAATATACAGTCAGGGCAACAATTGCTGGTACTGCACCAATTCCGCCAATTATCGGAACAGGAATCAGTAAGCCAAACAGTGCCAAACTAGGAATAGTTTGGAGAATATTCGCTATGCCAAGAATTGGTTGGCGGAGATAAGTTTTACGTGTAATTAAAATACCTAATGGAATGCCTACAAGTATGGCAATTCCAATGGCAATGCCTACTAAAAATAGGTGTTCGAGAGTATGCTGAAGAATTTCTGGGGCATACTTAACGAGGAAGAAATTTTTCATAGAGTATCTTGCAGGGAACGCAGACATTGAAGAAAGGCGAGACTTTCTGGGTGTTGCGATCGCATAAATTCATCTGTTGTCCCCAATACTACCAATTCTCCGCCATACATTAAACCAATTCTTGATGCCAAAACCAAGGCTTCTTGGATATCGTGGGTGACGAAAACAACAGTTTTGCCTAACTCTTGCTGCAAATGCCGAAACTCTTGTTGCAATTCTAAGCGCGTAATTGGATCAAGTGCGCCAAAGGGTTCATCCATCAACAACACAGGCGGATCTGCCGCTAAAGCCCTGGCTACCCCGACTCTTTGCCTTTGTCCTCCCGAAAGTTCGTGCGGGTAACGTCCGGCGAATTGTGCTGGTTCTAAGCCTACCAATTGCAGCAACTCATAAACCCGCGTTTTAATTTGTTTAGATTGCCAACCTTCCAAAGAAGGAACTAAACCCACATTGCGTTCAACTGTAAAATGGGGAAATAAACCAATTTCTTGAATGACGTAACCAATTTTTCGCCGCAGTTTAATTTCATCCCATTCAGTTGTGGGAATGCCATCAAATAAAACTTCGCCTTGTGTAGGTGTAAATAGGCGATTAATTAATTTCATTGTGGTGGTTTTGCCGCTACCACTGCGCCCAAGTAACACCAGTGCTTCCCCTTGGCGGATGGTGAAATTGAGATTTGACACCAAGGGGCGATGATTGCGGCTAAAGGTAACATCGCGGAATTCAACGGCGGTTTGGTTATTTTGCTGCATGGGTGGCTTTTGGTGGACGCTAGCTGTATGTATTATGTGCTGATTTTGCTGGCGTGCTAACCAATGCTGTTTGGTTAAGGTGAGAGACGCGATGAATTGCTAAGGCAAGAGACGCGATGAATCGCCGTCTCTACAACAAACTGATTATTGTAGAGACGGCGATTTATCGCGTCTTTGTATTTCTGCCGCAGAGATTCAAGGACAGGAGGATTGCAGAAGTTACACTAGCTATGTCATATATGGAGATTGTTGTTTAATTGTTTTATGTCTATTCAAGTCTACGGAATTCCCAATTGCAGCACTTGCAAAAAAGCTTTAACGTGGCTCCAACACAACAACATTGACTATGAGTTTATCAACACCAAAGATATACCGCCAACCCATGAGATGATTCAAAACTGGGTAAAGTCTTTGGGTTTTGCTCCCATGCGAAATACCTCTGGCCAATCCTACCGCGCTTTAGGAGATCAAAAAAAGATTTGGACTGATGAACAGTGGATTGACGCATTCACTCACGATGCAATGCTTCTCAAACGTCCACTTTTTGTCAAAGATGGAACAGCTGTGCTAGTCGGCTTTAAAGATGAAGCAGTAGTTCAAGAAAAATTAGGATTTTAGTCAGGGAGCAACGCTCTAACAGTGAGATTGGGGTTAAATTATCAATTATGTTGCTGCACCAAGCCGAAGGACAGAAGCTAGGATTAAAGAGGGTTTTAGCCTAGTTAATTTTCTTCATATAGTTTAGTTTTTCCCATTTTCAATAATTTTACTTATCTCAAACAAGTCTGTCTAAATTAGGATTTACGCGTAAAGATTCTCTGGAAGAATTGGGTGTAAGTTTTACTATTAACGCTGCCAATCATACATTAATCGTCCATGACGATCACGCACAAGTTCCCATTCTCCACGACGATATCGTTGTCCTTTATAACGTATGGAACGATAGCGTCGTCTATAATGATGTCGTCGATTTCGCTGGCGTTGATAATAATATCTTCCACTTCGTTGCCGTCTATGATAACGTCGTCGATTCCGTCGGTGAGCTAACAAAAGTTCTTCACTTTGCTCTCCAACTAAATTTGTCTGTGCGTCAATACTCTGTTCATTGAGAACATGATTTAGAGTATTATCCTTAGCTTCAGCCAAAGCAGGCGGATAAATGAAGGCTAATAACAGGAACGCAATTGAGGATAGCTTTTTGAAACGATTCACGTTTTTGCTTTTCCTAAACTATTGGTAATCTATTTATTTAATACTTAAGTTGAGTAATTATATAGTTCAGGATTTACAAATTTGATTAGTGCAAATGTAATAAAAGTACTTATATTAGCAGATATTATCCACACACTGACTTTTCCCGTTATCTATCTCCTACTACGCTTTAGTTAAGGGTTATTGGTGTAGATGATTGTTTTTTTTAAGACGCGATAAATCGCGTCTCTACATGAGGATTTCTTTCTAACTCACTCAGGGCAGGGCATATTTCCTACAACTATGCAGTTTTATTATTCTCATCTGAGGCTTGTTCTGCAACATTTTTCAAGCGGCTTGATCTGATTTTGCGGATGCGATCGCTATTGCGAACACCACCGGCCATCTCATATTCACGGCTGTCTTTGCCGTATTTGATTGCAACAACCATCAGCATTTTCTCAGAAAGCTGACTCAAATTTTTTTCCATCTCTTCAATTTCAGTTCTAGAAGAATCAACCACAGACAGAGCGGTATTATAAACATCAAGTTTGTTACGTAATTGCTCAATTGACTCAATCATTTTTTCCAGATTATGATTTTCATCAAATTTAATGCTTGGAACAATCGATTTTAATCCAGCGGATCTTAACTGAGCTTTTTCTAAAATGCGGGATGTGCGTTTTAGACGAGACATAAATTTATTTCTTTAAGATACTTCTAGAGCTAGCTTGCCTTAGTTAAACCACATTCCGGTTCAGGGGAACTCACAATTTTTTTTGATAAACTTTTCAGGTAATACCAGTAATTTTCCGGTATCTCATCACTAGATGTTGATTTTTATAGGAATAATTATTTAAGTTATGGCAGGAGGCAGGAGGTAAAAGTATTACTATTCCTAGCCTTGGTGTTTTCAAAATGTCCTAATACCATTTCACTTTAATAATGATACAAATACGTGGGTAGGGTAAAGCACATTGCTCATT
>NZ_KV757800.1 GCF_001712795.1 Nostoc sp. KVJ20 | reverse complement strand
GTCTCAAATCACTCTCTCTACTGCCTGATTTTTAAACCCCTACCCTTGAAAGCTGCCTTCTGCCCCCTGCTCCCCTGCTCCCCTGCACAAGCACAGGCTTTGAGCATCGCTGAGAAATCCGGGCGTAGCCCGCCGCAGTCATCGCAATTTGTGAGCATTGATCCCTGTGAGGATACCAACCAGCAGCCAAGTGATGGCTAATCCTATGACTTCGCCGAAGAATAACTGCGTCCAGTGGTGCAAAAGCATCCCGATAGTAGAACCTACAGGGATAGCAACAGCCCAACTTGCCGAACAGACTAATATCCATCGCCACGCCTGATACTGAGGAATTGCCAACCATTGAGCCAATCCAATTCCGAAGCCGCCAAGCGCACCATAAATGGCCCCAGACAGGATTCTCTGAGGGAGAATTTGAGTGCTAGGTACAATCCAACCTACAGCACCAATACCGATAGCGGTGATAATACTCCAACCCAAAAGACTTGACCAAATCCACCGGATACAAAATATAGGTTGTTTCAGAAGACAGCCTTGAGGAAGTGCGATCGCAAATCCGCCGATAACAGCCTCTAGCAGTCCAATATCAGGTTTTTCGCCGACTTCAATTAAGAGTAAACTCAATAAAAAACCGCCAAAAGTAGCTAAAGTCCACAGCAATGCAAAGCCAAATCTAGTATTTCCAGGCGCAAATGGCATCAAAGTTTCTTTGGTGGTAATAGTCTGATAGTTTTAGCATTAAACATCTCAAAAAAAGCTTTGCGTCGTTGTTGGGGTGATTCTGGTGCGATGTAACCCCAAAGACTCTCCCAGTAAAAAAAGGAGATACCATCAAAATTGCGATCGCGCACTACCTGAACCTGTTCTCTCACTTGTGCGATTTTCACTGGACTACGCACTGTTCCCGTTGATATCCCAATTCCTACAGAAATTAGACTTTGAGCCAATTTCACAGGTGGTTGTTCTAGTTGAGCGATAAAAGACTTTTTATCATTTCGATATACCTGTAAAATTAACTCATCAACCAAACCTTTTTTTACCCAATTTTCCCAGTCTTGTAAATAGTATTTGTAGGCAAAAGCTTGAGGATTGGGAGACAAAGATATTTTAACTTTAGGTTTAATTGCCTTGACAGCTTGATAGATTTCTGCCATAAAATCCGTAATTTTATCTGCTCGCCAACGCATCCATTTGGAGTTAAAAGGATCACCAGGGGGACTTTTGCCTTGATGTTCTTGCTGGTAGAGTTCTATCGTGAAGCGATCGTAGCCAAACTGTACAGGCATCCCAAAATGATCGTCAAGCTGAATACCATCCACATCATAATCTCTGACTACTTCTAAAATTAGCTCTTGAATAAACTCTTGCACTTGTGGATGTAAAGGATTCAACCAGGCCAGCTTAGTTACTAAAATATTGTCGATTTCTTCTGGTGGAGCATTTTGGATAGAATTTATACCTTCTTGCCCAATTGTCAACCAGTCAGGATAACGCCTTGCTAATTGTGAATAATGCGGCGTCATAAACCCGTATTCAAACCAGGGAATGACTCTCAAATTTTTATTTTTAGCAAGTGTCACTATCTTTGCTAAAACATCCTGTCCACCGTGCATGAAATTGAGCAAAGGTTGAGTTTCCGAGCCTGTAGTCATTTTAGCTACAGCACTTTTATAAAAAGTATGTCCTCGGTTCCAAACTACAGGATAAATTGTATTAAAATTAAGAGCCGACAATTGATTTATAGCACGGTTAATACCCCAAGGAATAAATAGTACACCACTAGCAACATTAGTGAGCCAAACGCCGCGAATTTCTGTAGTTAAAGGAATTGTTTTTTGGGAATAAACTGGCTGTGAAGAGAATGAAAAAACTGTTAAAGTTACTACTAATCCCCAACATAGAAAGTAAGAAATACAACGGCGAGCAACCCGATTCATTTGTAAGCGTGACCTAGTGCGATCGGAATATATATAACTACAAAATAAAGTTATAATCCTCCGGATAATGTAAAGGAATCATGATTAAGAATTCAGGAGTCAGAATTCAGAATAATTTAAATAATACGGAGCCAATTTTGTTCATGAATATACTTAATTATTCCCAAACATGATAACTCCTAATTCCTAACTCTTAGAAGTTTTTTTAAAAGTGTTTCGTTGTGACTTTAGGCACTTTTAGATACCCCTAAGCACACTAAAAAAGGTGAGCCGAATTAAACTCACCCTTTTTAGGGACTTTCAAATAAAAAAACATCCCAAATTTATTTATTGTGGGATGGGTGTCATTGGTGTCAACTTAACGTCAAAGCAAGTCTATAAATAGCTTTTAGATTGCCTCGTTCCCAGTCTCCGACTGGGAATGCTCGTCGTTGAGGCTCCGCCTCCCTTACTGGCGGCAGAGCCAGCCGCCAGGAGCCGCATTTCCAGCCAGAGGCTGAAAACGAGATTTGAAAAGGGTTTTAGCTTAAGTTGACAACAATGGTAAGATGCCCACCCCACAAGGAGCTTTCGCAGTCTCCGGCTCCGCTCCTGACTTCTTTCTGCTTAAAATCTTTCCACACCTTCAAATTGTTTGATAGCTGATGCATTTGCTGCTTCACCACAAGTCCGTGGTGTGGGAAATATCTTTTCAGGATTTGCTAACCCTTTGGGATTAAAAACTTGCCGCACCCATTGCATAGTTTCTAAATCAACTGGGCTAAACATCTGTGGCATATAGCACTTTTTCTCTGCACCAATGCCATGTTCGCCAGAAATACTACCACCAACTTGGACACAAAGTTTAAGAATTTTTCCACCCATTTCTTCTACTTGTTCTAATGCCCCAGGCACAGAATTATCATAAAGAATTAGCGGATGAAGATTGCCATCACCAGCATGAAATACATTAGCAACGCGATAACCATATTGTTGACTTAATGTCTCAATCTCATGCAGAACATAAGGCAACTGAGTCCGAGGAATTACACCATCTTGGACATAATAATCTGGGCTTAAATGTCCAGCGGCAGCAAAAGCAGCTTTGCGTCCTTTCCATAATTTCAATCTGGTTTCTGGGTCAGTCGCAGAAGTGACATTACGCGCACCATTTTTTTTACAAATTTCGATAACTCGCTGTTTATTCCCTACAACTTCCACTTCTAAACCATCAATTTCTATGAGCAAAATGGCAGTAGCATCGCGGGGATAACAATTAGTTGCGACAACATCTTCAACTGCATTGATACTGAAGTTATCCATCATTTCCATACCACCAGGAATAATTCCGGCGCTGATGATGTCAGAAACAGTTGCCCCGGCAGCTTCAATACTAGTAAAATCTGCTAACAGCACACAAATTGATTCTGCACTTTTGAGAATTCGCAAAGTAATTTCCGTAGCAATTCCTAAAGTGCCTTCAGAACCAACAAAAATACCTGTTAAATCATAACCAGGCATTTCTGGAATTTGTCCGCCTAAATCGATGATTTCTCCTTCCGGGGTGACAATTTTTAATCCCAAAACGTGGTTAGTGGTGACACCATATTTGAGACAATGTACGCCACCAGAATTTTCGGCAATGTTGCCCCCAATAGAGCAGATAATTTGACTTGAGGGGTCAGGAGCATAGTAAAAACCAGCACCACTGACGGCTTGTGTCACCCAACTATTAATCACCCCTGGTTGTACAACTGTGCGTTGATTTTCCAAATCAATGCTGAGGATTTGCCGCATTAATGAGGTAACAATTAAAACAGAATTTTTTACTGGTAAAGCGCCACCAGATAGACCAGTACCAGAGCCGCGGGCGATGAAGGGTATAGAATATTGATTGCATATCTTTACCACTTGGGCAACTTGTTCTGTAGTTCTGGGTAACACTACCACAGCGGGACGTTGGCGATAACCAGTTAAACCATCGCATTCATAGGTAATGAGTTCTTCGCGGCGTTGCACCACACCATTTTTACCAAGGACAGCCTCAAATGCTTTGATAATGGGTTTCCAGTTGCGTTGTTTTTTATCTTGAGTAAGCATAGGTTCTTAAAATTCAAGGTAGATGTATGGAGTATTGCAGGCTTTTTTGGAACCGCAACTTTTTCAGTGAATGGGTGTGAATTGCAAGAGTAATGGAAAACTGATAGGTAATAATTAAAAATGGCTTCTGCAAGCGATCTGCACTTCCTCAAAAGCCATTTTATCATTAAGTGTATAAGTATAAAAAAGTTGTACAATTTTGCAGTTTGTAACTCTTATATTATCGTTGACATTCACGCGACTTATAAAAAGAAAGTTGTACAATTTTCTAAAAATTTGTCATATTGATAAATAAAAAAGTTGTACAATTCCTCAAACTTTTGCCTTGTAGAGTTTGGAACTATTTACTATAAGACTCAATGGCGATCGCATTCCTCGCAAACTCAAGCTGTTGATTCAGCTTTGCACTTGGGATGCGATCGCAGTAATGTGCCTACTTACTTTGACAAAACCACGCTTTGACGTACAGCACGCTTGCGATCGCTTTTCCGAGTACCTCCAGCCATCTGATATTCATGGCTATTATTACCATATTTATAAGCAATACCACGCAAAATTTTCTCTGAATAGTCTGCCAAATCTTGTTCATTCTCGACGATTTGGGTTAGTAAGACATCAATAGTAGAGAGGGTGGTATTGTACGCTTCCAGAGATTTTCGGAGGCTTTCAATTTTTTCAGTATAATCTTTGACTGTTAAGCTCTCTCCGACATCGAGAGTTGGACTAATAGATTTAATGCTTGCTAAACGTACTTCAGCTTTGCCAAGAGTACGTGAATTTCGTTTCGATCTCGCCATAATTAATACTTACTTTCTAAATTACTGATAATTCTATAGTGGACAATTGTTGAAGAAGTTGTCATACGTGAAATTGTTGATTTTTCTAAAAAAGTCTAAAAGTTAGGTATTTTATAGTACTCTTTGCCAATGAAAGCCACATTTATTGTTTAAGCACCGCATTGCTTTGCCTTAAAAGCGGATTCTATTTAAGGGAAGATGCTGTAACACAAGTCTGTTTCTCATAACGTGAAAGCGGAAGCTGCTACAGACTGCGCGTAACACGGAAATGTCAAGGCGGAAGCTGCTACAGGACAGGCGGAAGCTGCTACAGGCTGCGCGAAACACGGAAACGTGAAGACGGAAGCTGCTACAGGCTGCGCGAAACACGGAAACGTGAAGACGGAAGCTGCTGCAAGGAAGGTAGAAAGCTGATCTGCTCCCTTCGACTTCGCTCAGGGAGCGTTGTGAAGTTGCTACAGGGAAGGTAGAAACCTGATCTGCTGCCTGAGCGAAGTCGAAGGGAGCATTGTGGTGATGGTTAAGCAAAACGATGCACTAAGCGTAGCCTCTCGTAAAAAAGGGAGCCGAACCATGCCGAAGTGTTTAAGTATCGAAGTTAGGCAACCTACTGTAATGAGTTTCATTTTGACATTCGGCTAACTTATGCAACAAATTTGTATCCCCTGAAATTAGAGCTTGCTTCTTTTTTCGACTCCACCCTTGCACCTGCTTCTCACGCTCAAAAGCATCTACCACAGACTGATAATACTCGCAGAAAACTAGCTTCACAGGCAACCGTTTTGCCGTGTGTTTTGCGCCCTCACCTTGTTGATGTTGCCACAGCCGCCGCTCAATATCCTTTGTACTACCCGTGTAGTAACTACCATCAGCACATTCAAGAATGTACATATAAGCCATAAATTGATTTGCGCGATCGCTTTCTATTAAAAAAAGTGTTCCCTGAGCGAAGTCGAAGGGAACACCTCCTGCTGAATTTTCATAATTCTTGTAAAATTTGAACAGCAGTCAATATTTAGATCGGCAAATACCAGTGAAGCGATCGCCTGTTTTAATCAGTACGATCGCTCCAAAATCCCGAAAGTGCGATCGCAGTACCAGTAATTGATTTCCTTAAGCAAAACGTTTCCTGAGCGGACTTGTACTGAGCGTAGCCGAAGTAGTCGAAGGGAACATTCTATACTAATCGCTCTTAGTACCAATGCCATCGCAGAGAGTGCGATCGCTCACATTGGGATTTGATTGTAAATAAGGACGTAGCCTAGTGCAACTGTAGGCTATTAAATTCTTTAGATTACCTGTACCTGCGTTCCAGAGTTTGACGCTCTTGTCAAGACTAGCAGAAGCGATGGTCTTGCCATCGGGGCTAAATGCTACGCCCCAGACCGCATCGCTATGCCCCTTGAGGGTGGAGATTTCTTTACCTGTAGCCGCATTCCAGAGTTTGACGGTCTTGTCAGAACTTACAGAAGCGATGGTCTTGCCATCGGGGCTAAATGCTACGCCCCTAACCGCATCGCTATGACCCTTGAGGGTGTAGATTTCTTTACCTGTAGCCGC
>NZ_KV757799.1 GCF_001712795.1 Nostoc sp. KVJ20 | reverse complement strand
GCTTTTTAGTCCAAACTCCAGTCATCAAGCAGCAAAGCGAAAATCGCTTCCAACAACAGCAGGCTCCAGATGATAGTAAACGCTATGTTGCTAGATTAACGGCTGATTTGCATGACAACTATGGAAATGTGGCAATTCATAAAGGCACTTTATTAGCCGTTGAACCCCTACAGGTTAATGGTGGCTCTTATGTAAGTGTGCAAGTCACCAGCATTATCAAAGATAACACTGAGTACCCAATTAGTAGCGGTGCAATTTCTGTATTAGGAGAAGGCGGGAAACCGTTGTTAGCTAAACAGTTCCAAGATAAGAAAGGGGGAGGTTCTGACTTGACTGTGGGATTAGTCAGTGGTTTGGGTCAAGTAGGAACTATCCTGAATCAATCTGATTCCAGTAGCAGTGTAGTTAATTCTGCTACAGGGACATTTAGCTCTAGCACGACTTCAAACAGCCAGCGCAATATTGGCGGGGCATTTTTACAAGGTGCTTTTGGCAAGCTTAGTGACATTATTACTCGTCGTGCAGAAACTTCTAACCAACAAATCACCCCTCGTCCCAATGTTTGGTATATCCCACAGGGGACGAAGATTACCTTTTTGGTGAACCGTTCTCTGGAGTTGCCATGAAGAAGTTAAAACTCATGACAGCGTTCCAGCTTGGGGTTGCTGCTTTTTTGGCAGTGTGTCTAGTTCCAGTCAAAACCTATGCTCAAAGTACAGTCCGCACCATAAAGCAATCTCAGGTTAGTGGCAGTACTGCCAAGCTGCAAAAAATTAAGGTCTGGAATGGCTCAGGCGTATCAATTTCATTTTATGAAGTCAAGGAGATGGTGAAGCGGGTGTGGATTGACGATCCCTCGCAAGTTTTGATTGACACTGATGGTTGTTTAGAGGGAATCGACCAGAACTGTCAAAACAGTAGTGCTGGATTACTTCACTTACGCCGGATTAAAAAGGTTACGGTTCCAGGACTGCCGCAAACAAGTGCAACTTTGCTTACAGTGATTACTCAAACTGCTTCTGGCAATCGCAAAGTTTACCACTTTCAAGTTACTCCATCTAATTCCCGTCCTGAATATAGTCAAGTGTTAATTATTAACGACAAGCCATTTTCTCTAGTAGCTCGACCGAGATTATCGCCCTTAGTACAAACTATCAACACCATAAAACAAATCAGAGCGGGGATGAGAGTAGCGATTAGTAATGGTTTGCTCTCTTCATCTGATGAACTTCACAATCGGATTGAGCAATTCTTGACTCATTTTCAAGGTGGAGAGCAAATGCCTGCTGCTGCTGATAAAGCTGGTGTTTCACTTAAATTAGTTAACAAATTAATTGAGCTTGGACAAATATGAAAACATCAAAGCGTTCGCCCAAAATTAGTTTTGACACGATTCGCTATTTAATATTGTTTGGGTTGCTAGGAGGATTGTTTATTCACAGTTTTTGTAAGTATGGAATTATGAATCAGGCAATTGGATTTTTATTGCCAAAAGCATCAGCACAAGTCCCATTTTTCACTAGCAACAATGGCTTGATTCCAGACTGGTCAAAAATGAAGTTTCAAGACATGATTGTATCTGAATCTGGTAATGTGACTTACCCAACTGACCGAGGTAATCAGACTAGAACTTGGCAAGCTGGACAAAGTATTGGCGATTTTATGGAGCTTGGGGATTTTGAAGATGCCAATCTGAATATTGAAAAGCTTACCCTTTCGACGATATCTCAGGCATTAGCTATTGATCTAGATAGTTTAAAGCTTGACGATTTTGGAATAATCAAAACTCAAACCCTTAGCGATTTAGTCAAGGCTATACCTGATTTAGCTAATCAATCAGCCAGTAGTGTAGCACCAATAGCTGACTTTTTTCGCCAAATGGGTATCAGCACTAATCAAAGAATTGGTAACGTTGCTAATTATTACAATTTAGATAATATCACTCTCGGCAATGAAATTGATTTGTCTAAATACAAGCTGACATCGATTCCGGGGATTGAAAACTCATCATTTGATGAATTTGCTAATTGGCAAGATACTCTAATTTCAGACATCCCCGGATTAAAGGATTTATCTTGGAATAATTTTCCTAATGTGCCAGAGCCGGATCTTTCTTTCGTTGGTCAAGTAGATTTGCCATTGGGAGATATAGAAGCTAACCGGATTCGCAGCATTTCTGGCAGTTATCAAGAGGGTTTTAATGTCCCTTGCAATCAAAATAATTGCGTCCACTTTGAAGCTTCAGGTCTTGGTCAGACCACTGGAGCGCAATGGATTTCGGGTAAAGTCCAAAAAGTAAAAGGTGGCTATGGAATTTTAGCTGTAGCTAATGGTGGTCTTGAGCCAACAGGTCGTCATCCCTTTGGTAAATCATTTAAACAAGTTGTTTGGGATATAGATGAATCAAGCGGTTCCGTTAACACTGCTATGTTTTTCCGTTTCTGCAAGACTATTCCTTTTGTTGGTCGGACTTGTACTCCCTACTTTATTGGGCCAGTTCCGTTTATCAATTATCACGAAAAAGACCCAATTATTTTTGGTAGTCCCTCTACTGTTCCTAATTAACTATTCTTAATTCCTGATTTTTTGCGTGATGAGCAATAATTTGACTACTTCTACAAACAACCAACCATTTCATTTTGAACAGTTACAAAATCCACATAGTGACATTGGTAAGTACACTCATCATTTATTTAAACCAAGTGGATTAGCAATTATAAGTATGTTGGCTGCTTACATTTTAATGAGAGTATTTTTTGGCGATGGCAGTAATAAAAAGAAGATTGCGACTAGTTACTGGGGAGGTACTAAAGAAACTGCTGCTGCCAAGAAAAAGGCGCTACAACAAATAAATTCACCCAAATGTGATAGTGCTGCACTTTACATAGGTAAGCATAAATGCAAGGGTGCTAAACAAGAAAGTGGCGCTGGCACTACTTTTTATATTCCTGATGTTCAACGAGGGACGGCGGCAATTGGCGCTCCCG
>NZ_KV757798.1 GCF_001712795.1 Nostoc sp. KVJ20 | reverse complement strand
GGCTTTGTTGCATGAAACAGAAAAAAGGCACACCAACTCTTAGCAGAGTTAGTAATTATTTTTCCACTTTGTAGCTATCTGGCTTGCCTAACTGAATCATGCGATTAAGTGCAGCACATTGCAGAAATAACTCAACAGCTTGATTGTCAAAAAAGCGTCGTCTTAGCTTACCCCCAAAAATAATTTTTAGTCGAAACATAGCTGTTTCAGACAAAGAACGTCGATGATATCTACTTTCTTGCTTCCATTGCTGGCGACCAATTTGATGTATCCGACGCAAATTTTCATCTCTTTGATGTGGAGGCAGTTCAGAGTTATGAGGCTGTTGAATCTGAGCGTTACTGCGAGGTGGAATCACTGCTTTGGCTTGGCGTTGAGTGATTGTGTCGTAACAGTTGAATGTGTCATAACCGCCATCACCAGATACTTGTTCAATATTGGAGTCAATCTGCTCCAACAAGTCGGGTAGTACCTCGCAATCAGCTACATCATTAGTAGTCACCACCGCAGCCAAAATCTCTCCGCTTCCTTGATCAACTCCCAGATGCAACTTCCGCCACGTCCGTCGTTTACCTACCCCATGTGTGCGAACTTTCCATTCTCCTTCACCATACACTTTTACCCCAGTTGAATCCACTACAACATGGATTGCGTCATCCTTTGGGATTACGGGCAGTTCCACCGATAAATTGCTCAAACGACGGCATAGGGTGGAGTGATCTGGTACCTTCAACTCAATTCCCATCAAGATAAACAGTGATTCTAGAAATCCTTCCGTCTGCCGCCCTGCTAAGTTAAATACCGATTGTACAGTTCCCATCGTAGCGATCGCCACGTCACTGTAATAGTTGGAGGCTCCTTTCCGTCCTGTTTTCTTTTCGTTGCGCCACTGTTCGATTACTTCTTCACTCACCCAGAAAGTCAGGCTCCCTCGCTGCTTGAGCGCCGCATCATATTCCTGCCAGTTACGGACTCTGTAGTTAGTTTTGGCTTTCGTCTTCATAGTCCAACTAAGAAACTAGGAGGGGATTAGTAGAGGTAGGAAGGAATA
>NZ_KV757797.1 GCF_001712795.1 Nostoc sp. KVJ20 | reverse complement strand
AGTCCTTTTTACTTCACCCCCCACCTTCCGGAGTGGGAAACAAATGGTATCCCCCGGGGTGCAGGAGTTAGTTCTTTTGGGTTAGGGGGAACTAATGTCCATCTGTTTCTTGAAGAAGCACCGGGTGTAGGGGAGTAGGGGAGCAGGGGAAGCAGGGGGGCAGGGGGGCAGGGGAGTAGGGGGAGCAGGGGAAGTAAATTCTTCCTTGTCTTCCTTGTCCTCCTTGTCCCCTTTACCCCCCGCGTCTCCCAATTTACAAGCTATTAACGAATTGGAATTGAGAGTTGCAGAGCGTACTGCTGAGTTGATTAACGTGAATCGACAGTTGCAGTCACAACTTGATGAGCGTCAGCGGACACAGGAAGAATTACGGTTTTCTCAAGCTCGATTTGCACGGATTTTAGATATTGCTGATGATGCAATTATTTCCATCAACGGGTTCCAAAGCATTACTTTGTTTAATCAAGGAGCAGAGAAGATTTTTGGCTACTCTGCCCAGGAAGTGATTGGACAGGGGCTTGATTTACTTTTACCGCAGCATTTTTTCCAAGCACATCGTCAACATGTGCTTGACTTTGGTCATTCTCCGAATATTGCCCGACGGATGGGAGAACGGCGTGAAATCTACGGTCGCCGTAAGGATGGGACTGAATTTCCTGCGGAGGCTTCCATCTCCAAAATAGATATGAGTGATGAAATATTTTATACGGTTATCTTGCGGGATATCACAGAGCGTAAGCTAATTGAACGGATGAAAGATGAATTTATTTCTGTTGTTAGTCATGAACTCCGCACGCCTTTAACTTCGATTCACGGCTCTCTAGGAATGCTAACCAGTGGTTTGCTACCAACAGACTCGGAGCAGGGAAAACGTCTGCTGCAAATTGCTACTGATAGCACCGAACGCCTAGTACGCTTAATAAACGACATCCTAGACATTGAGCGGATAGAGTCGGGTAAGACGAAGATGGAACCAGAAATCTGCAATATTGTTGACTTGATTGCTCAAGCAGTAAATGTCATGCAGCCTCTAGCTGACAAAGCAGGGGTGAAAGTATCTATTTGTCCCGTATCTGGTCAAGTATTGGCAGATTGCGATCGCATTGTCCAAACTTTGACTAATCTACTCAGTAACGCGATTAAATTTTCGTCTGCTGGATCTACGGTTTGTTTAGGGGCGCAACAACAAGGGAATGAAATTTTATTGACAGTCAAAGATACTGGACGCGGTATCCCATCTGACAAACTTGAGAGTATTTTTGAGCGGTTTCAACAAGTTGACTCTTCAGATTCACGCAATCATGATGGTACTGGTTTAGGTTTGGCAATTTGTAAGAGCATTATGGAACAGCACGGTGGACGCATCTGGGCTGAAAGCACATTGGGCGAAGGTAGCACTTTTTACGTTACTCTGCCGTTATTTGAGACT
The DNA here is from genome assembly GCF_001712795.1 of Nostoc sp. KVJ20. Lineage (GTDB taxonomy): Bacteria > Cyanobacteriota > Cyanobacteriia > Cyanobacteriales > Nostocaceae > Nostoc. The sequence continues at coordinate 967 of NZ_KV757797.1, read as the reverse complement.
TTCCAAAATACTGTTTCAGAAGACTCTTGCAATATTCCCGTGATTCATAATTGTTACGATCCAAGTATAAATAGCCAACTAAATCCAAATACAGAATTTTTGACTAAAGGGCGTGTTAGCACTCAGGAATCTGAACAACAGGTGATGGAGTTACTTCAGCGAATTACTTACAACCAACAAAAGGATAGCAGTGATGACAACAAAGCAAATTCTAGTGGTTGATAACGAACAGTATATTCAAGAAGTTGCCAAGATTTGCTTGGAAACAGTCGCAGGGTGGGAAGTCGAGACAGCGAGTTCTGGTCAAGAGGGGATAATTAAAGCTGAGACTTACCAACCAGATGCAATTTTACTAGATGTAATGATGCCAGAGATGGATGGCATCACTACCTTTGAAAAGTTACAAGCCAATCCATTAACCAAAGCGATTCCGGTAATTTTGTTAACTGCCAAAATCCAGGCTTCCGATCGCCGTCGTTATACCCAGATGGGAATGATCAGTGCGATCGCTAAACCATTCAATCCCCTAGAATTAGCTGCTGAAATAGCTGTAGCGTTAGGCTGGAATCTTGAAAAGTAGAACTCTTGCATAAATCAAAATTGAAGGAGGCAGGAGGCAGGAGGCAGGAGGCAGGAGGCAGGAGGTTTTACCTCAGTTGGGGATTCAAACCCCTCCTGAAAAAGAGCCACAAAACTAGAATTTTTGGAGTTCTTGTCTTAAACCCAAGACCCTCTGGAGCGTCGGGCAGTTTTCCTCCTGCCGACGCTCGCGGACTCGCTAACGCTGCGCTATCCTGCCCTCTGCCTCCAACATCCTCGATAAAGAACCCCACGCCGCATTTGCTGAAGCAAACGCTCCCCTCCCCTTGTTCAGAGGGAGTATGGGAGAGGGAGTAGGGAGTAGGGAACCATTAGTGTCAACTTAAGCCAAAAATAGCGTACTGATTGGGTGTTGTTCACCCGCCAG
>NZ_KV757796.1 GCF_001712795.1 Nostoc sp. KVJ20 | reverse complement strand
GCCTGATTAGAGGCTCTGCCTCTAGTCAAATATTGAGTCAGAGACTCAATGAATGCATTCCCAGTCGGAGACTGGGAACGAGGAAATGCTTATCAAGCTAGGTTTTTAGGAATTGTGTGTATGTACACCGTAGCCTTCTTAAGGGGGGAAAACTTCTTAAAGTCCCCCAATTTATCGGGGGATTTAGGGGGATCTAAAACGTTTTGCTACTAAGAAAAGGACTTTTCAAATATCCTCTAAAGAACCGCTGATTAATTTGGTCTTTTTACTAGTAAAAAAATAGTGAAATAAAACCATAACACCGAAATAAAGAGAAATCAAGATTGCCAAAGGAGACTGAGATGGAAATCTTCGATTATGTAATTCTGGGAGCCGGACTAGGCGGACTTTCCGCCGCAGCCTGTTTAACTCGACAAGGTTATCGCGTAGCAGTTTTAGAACAACATTATTTACCTGGTGGATGTTGTCACACCTTTGATTATGGGGAATATAGTTTTTGTGCTGACGTACATTACATCTCTCAATGTGGTTCTGGTCAGACTATAGCCCAATTTCTTGACTATATTCACCAAGATATACCCTTTAATAGCCTCGATCCTGACTGCATTGATCGAGTCATCACACCAGAAGCAGATTTTAAAATTCCTTTAGGATGGGAGAATTTGCGATCGCGTTTACTCTCCACATTTCCCGAAGAAGCTAGTGCTATTAGTCGTTACTGCAAAGAAATTCAGCAACTCCACCAAGAAATTCGCAGCCTAGTGCAGGAGGTACACTGGTTTGATCAGAAGTTGTCTGACTGGTTGAAGTTACCAAAATATTTGAATTTATTTTGGAAGCGGAGTTGGACTCTACAAGATTTGTATAACCATGTCGGCTTATCACCTAAACTGCAAGCAGTACTGGCGGGACAAAGTGGCGACTATGCACTACCACCTCAAGAAATTGCCCTACTCACGCACACTTCCCTAGTTTGGGACTACTCAGAAGGTGCTTATTATCCCAAACATCACTTCAAACACTTTGTTAACACCATCGCAGACGTAATTACTACAGGTGGAGGTGTCATCAAATACTTAACCCCGGTAAGCCATATTCAAGTTAGTAACCACGCTGTTCATAGCATCCTTGCCGATAGTATCAGCTATCGCGCCAGCAAAGCTTATATTAGCGACCTCGACCCGAAATTAACAGTGGAGTTGATGCATGATTCTCAAGCATTAAGTCAAAAAGAGCATCAACGTCTCACTAGTTACGAATACTCAGCCAGTGCTTTCAATATTTACCTGGGTTTAGATAGTCGCTTCAATCCCCAACGCTACGGCATCGGCAACTGGAATATTTGGTATTATCCCACAGGCGACCTAAACAGAGAATATCAACGACAATTGGCAGGTGACTTCAGTCATCCGTGGATTTTCCTCTCTTGTCCGACGATGAAATCCAGTGAACCAGGGGTGGGCCCAGAGGGACATCACGTTTTAGAGATTGCTACTATCTGTTCCTATGAACCATTTGAACATCTACACAAAACTGACCCAAAAGAGTATAAAGCCAAAAAGCGGGAAGTTTATCAGCAGATCATGACAAGTGTACGAGAGTTAATTCCAGATGTAGACAACTACGCCCGGATGAAAGTTTACGGCACACCTACCACCAGCGAATTTTACCTGGGACAACCGCAGGGTAATATTTACGGCGCGAAATTAATACCTAAACAGGTTGGTTTAAATCGTCTGGGATATACCACAGAATTATCTAACCTGTTTTTAGTAGGGGCAAGTGCTGGGTATCCGAGTGTACCAGGTGTAATTGGAAATGGGATGGATGTTGTAGAACTGCTGACAGGGCAATCTGTATGGCACAAAGCTGAAATATCTCAGCCTTTGGTAACAGTTGGTTCATGAGTGGAATGGCACTAAGAAAAACCCAAAAGCTTGTGTCGTCTCGTTCCCAGCCTGGAGGCTGGGAATGTATTTAAAAGAGGCTCTGCCTCAATTCAAGCTACTGGAGGCGGAGCCTCCCAGAATGGATTCCCAGCCTCCAGGCTTGTTCCAGTCAGAACAAGGGCTGTATCTTTTCTTAGTGCCATTTGGTTCATGAGTGCTGTTAGCGGTAGCGGGGCGTTGAGCCAGTGCTGAGTATGATTTTTACTCAGCACTGTTTAGCTTAAGTAATAATTTGGTGGAAATCTCTTACTTTCACACCTTGGATGTGAGAAATCTGGATATCTCCGCATGTGCTAATATAGCCGCAGGTTCACGTTGGAGAGCATTGTAATACTTTCTCTCGAAGGTATTGCCTGTCTCTAACGGTACAATCAGTGTGCGGACATCAGTAATCAACTTTTGGAAATCGTCCAACGATATCGGTTCATCTGCTTCGAGCATTTCATCAACTTGCACGACGACTTCAGAAATACGATGTAGCCAAGCAAATTGTTCATGAGCGATGACGAGCTGAAGAAGTTCTCCGTTTGATACTCGTCCACTAACCTGTTCGTAGGCAATACGTTCTGTCTCTAGCAACATCTTGTGAAGATAGAGTAATTTGTTTCGTAAATCACGCAGATATTGATGTTGACGTATTCTTTGGGAAAGTGTGTTAGAAGTCAATGTTACCCATCCTCTCGTTACAATAGTCTTTGATGGCTTAAATAATTTCTGCGTCAGTATTAATCGCGAGTAGACTATACCGAACAATTACTTCGTGAAGTGATACGCTAGCGATGAGTAGCATCTCCAATAGTGGCGTAGACACTCGCTAGAAGACTTGCAGCTTTTATAAGAAGAATTCAGGAGTCAGGAGTCAGAATGGGCTAAACGCCCCGCTATCGCTAACAGAATTGAATTTGAGTCCGACTGGGTAATGAATATTGGTTTAAAACCTTGCCCGCAAGTGGCGCGAAAAAATTAAAATATTCTCGCCTTAAAACTCTATCCTTTTATGGGTAGAGTATTCACCAATTCTGAATTCTGTATTCTGACTCCTGTTTTATCATAACTTCTGCTTGCTTTCTCTTCTCTACGAGAGGCTGAACCAACAAGAGCGGCACTCAAGATACATCGCTAATTTTTCACCCTCTTGTGCAAACAGCACCATTAGCCATCTGCCCAACCTCAGTTTATATATTTGGTTTCCTTGCTAAGAAGCATTACGATTAACATCTTTTTTTATAGCCGTTATATCTTATATCTGATTAATCATATATTAGCATAAACTTATAAGAAGTACATAGTGTAGAACCTATCGAGAAAATATCAATTATGGGAAAACCGTCTTAATGTCGCTAGCATACGTAATTTTAGGTCTTCTTCAGCAGCAAGAAATGACGGGCTACGACCTCAAAACGAGCTGCTTTGATCAATGCATTGCCCATTTGTGGCCAGCAGACCAGGCACAAATTTACAGAACTCTCGATAAGCTAGTTGAGCAAGGCTGGATTACCTGTACGATTGAGATTCAGCACGATCGCCCCAACCGCAAAGTTTACAGTGTGACGGAACCAGGGAAAGCCGAATTCGCCCAATGGCTTGGGATGCATCAGCCCTTGCCGACTTTACGAGAGCCAATGCTTGTCCAGTTGCATTTTGCAGATCAGTTGTCAAATGAAACCATTATTCACCTACTGGAGCAACAATTGGCAGCTCGCAGCAAAAAACTTGCTGAATGTGAAACCATCGATTTGCCATTACTCAGTGATGAGTCTGCCAACCGTGAGCAGGTGATGCAAAGGCTCGTGCTGGAGTTGGTAATCCGAAGAGAAGAGACTTATATTGATTGGTTGAAAACAGCGATCGCACTTATCAGTCAGCAAAAGCCATCACCTTGCTCTACTACTAATATGTCAAGTATGTCAAGTTTACATTGCTCGGAAGCAAGTTCTATTTTAGTTGAATAAAGCTGCTAAATTGAAACAAAAACCGCCAGCTTTTTACACTGGTGGTTTGATTTTTAGAAATATATTACTTTTTTCTATTGGTTGTAATTACACTACCTGTTATGATTCAAGCTAATTTTGAGGTAAAAGCAAGATGAATCTCGATATTTTTATCCAAGAGTTGACTGCAACTCTCAAAAGCGGAACTGAAGATGACATATTAAAACTAATGTATTTCTCTGACAAGACATTTGAAGGGTTTAATAATGCAGGTGCAGGCAATCTATTCAAGAAAATGCTCTTACTTCCATTTATTGGCTTTAAGGATAAAGACTTTCAAGTAACAATAAGTGAAGTTGAAGCCGATCTGTCAGAGTCAGATAGAGAGAGATTTTTAAAGACGCTTGCTGACCAAGTACAGCTTGAGTGTATTGCTAATCTAACCTATCAAGATGAATACAAAAATATTTCCGCTTCTGCTCCTATTGGTAAAATTGGTGATACATATAAGCTAGTGTTCTTTTAGTTTGCAACATCTAGGTTTCAGATTTTAGAACTCGTTGGGATGAAGCGGCAACGAGTTAACTAATATTAGTTTGACAAAGTACTACTTTGTTCTATCTTACTTAAGCAATCTTAGTCCGCTAAGGGTAACTAACACTGTGGAACCTTCATGGCCAATGACACCGATGGGTAGGTTAATATTTCCCAGAAAGTTGCCGACTAAAAGCAACAGAATAAAACCCAACGCTACGACTACATTTTGTTTTACTATGAGTTGCGATCGCCTACCTAAATGTATCGCTACAGCAATTTTTTCTAACCTGTCTGCCATCAGTACTATATCTGCGGTTTCCAATGCCACATCACTACCAGATACTCCCATCGCTATACCTACAGATGCTTGGGCTAAAGCTGGTGCATCATTGATTCCATCACCCACCATTGCCACAGTTTGATATTGTTGCTGTAGACGGCGGATCACATCGAGCTTATCTTCTGGTAAAAGTTGAGCATATACTTGATCAATTCCTACTGCTTTGGCGACACTGTGAGCAGTTTCCTGATTATCCCCGGTTAACATGACAATTTGTTCAACTCCCAATTTCTTTAACCGGGTAATAGTTGCAGCTGCTTGCGATCTTACTTCATCTGCGATCGCAATTACACCAATCACCTCTGCCCCTCTGCTCCCCTGCTCCCCTGCTCCCCTTCCTTCCTGTGCTACCCAAACCACAGTTTTACCTTCTTGTTCCCAAGATTGAACTATTTCTCGCAATTCTTCAGGTAAATTTGTTACATACTGTTGGACAAAAACAGCGTTCCCCACAATTACCTGTTCTTCTTGGGCAATTCCCACAATTCCCTGTCCAGGTATAGCTTGCACTTGGATTGCACCAACCCAATCTAAATCACCAGCCGCCTGTACAATTGCTTTGCCGATGGGATGTTCGGAAGATGATTCGACACTAGCAGCAACTTTTAGGACATCATCTTTAGTGTATTTACTAACTGAAATTACCTGAAATACCTGCACCTGCCCTGTTGTTAGAGTACCAGTTTTATCAAATGCGATCGCTCGGACTTTGCTAATCTTCTCCAACTGCGCCCCATTTTTAAACAAAATCCCCTGTCTTGCACCATTGGCGATTCCCGAAAGCAAGGTGGGCATAATTGCAGCCATCAGCGCACAGGGAGAAGCCACCACCAGAAAGGTAAGAGCGCGATAAATTGTGGTTTCCCAATCCCAACCCCAGAGGAATGGCGGTAAAGTTGCCAGTAATATCCCGGCTACTACAATGACTTTGGCATATCCTTTCTCAAAGCGATCAATAAACTCTTGGGAAGGTGGTGCTTCTGTCTGCGCTTGTTCTACCAGGCGAATCACACGCTGAATCAAACTGCTTTGGGCTGGTTTGTGTACTTTAATTTGCAATGCACCATAGCCGTTGAGTGTACCGGCAAATACTTCTTCGCCCACTGTTTTCTCTACAGGTAAAGACTCGCCTGTAATTGCAGCTTGATTGAGGGTGCTGTAACCAGATAAAATTATTCCATCAGTAGGAATTAGCTCTCCGGGTTTGACGACAATCTCATCACCCACTTTTAACTGACTGATAGCAACTTCCTCTTCCCTCCCCTGATGCAAAACCCTTGCTGTATCTGGTGTCAGACTCATCAAACTGCGGATACTCCGCTCAGTGCGCGCCATTGCATAGCCTTCTAGTGCGCCACTGATGGCAAAGATGAGAATCAAAATTGCTCCATCAATAATTAGATGATATTCTCTTCGCCATAAGCCAAGACTAGCAGCACCAATCGCTGCTACAATCATCAGCAAATCTACATCGAGTTCTTTTTCTTTAAAGAGAGTAGTTAATCCTTCTCGCGCACTTTCGTAACCACCAATTACATAAGCAGCAGGTAGCAGTAGAAACGCCAATCCCAACCATCCGAGATGCAAGGCGAACCATCCGAAAAATAGCAGTAAGCCACACAAAAGGGCTGCTACGGTATCTGCGTGTTCTCTGGTGAATTGGCCGAAACGTTGGGGGTAGAGCATGAGACGTGAATTAACAAGGACTCTCTCACGCTAAACCTTGACATTAATGTTAATGTCAAGGTTTTAACTTAATCGCCTAACCCATCCACGGCGCAATACTTGTCGGGTTTTGGGGAAAAGGGGAAGGTGGGGCCCCAAGAAGGGGATAAGGGGCGGGGGAAAGGGGAAAGAAAAAACCTTTAACCTTTAACCCTGGCTGGTTCCTAGCCTCCAGGCTGGGAAACGATCCTGAGAGGCTCTGCCTCTGATCAAGCCACTAGAGGCAGAGCCTCTAGGAATACGTTCCCAGCCTGGAGGCTGGGAACGAGGCAACACAAGACTTTGGGCTTATCTTAGTGCCCTTACCCTTTAACCTTTTCCCAGACCAAAAGATGAGATTGTTAGGCTTATCCGAAAAGTATTGCAACCTACGGGAGTTGATGGTGCGATTTGGTGATTTGTCTAATCGGAATTTCAATCCAAAATTCTGTTCCTAACCCCGGCTGAGAATCACATTTAAACACACCACCGTGTTTGTCTACAACAATCTGGTAACTAATTGACAACCCCAAGCCAGTGCCTTTTCCCACTGGCTTAGTAGTAAAAAATGGGTCGCAGATTCTTGTCTTCAAAGCTTCGGGTATTCCTGAGCCATTGTCTGCAATGCGAATTACTACACTTTTGATATTGCCTTCAAGTTCCCCAAGAGCAGTACTGATGGTAATTTCACTGCTATGAGGTTGTGATTGGTAATCTTCTAAAGCATCGATCGCATTGCTTAAAACATTCATAAATACTTGATTCAGTGGACCGGCATAGCATTCTACCAAGGGAAGGTCACTGTATTCTTTGACTAATTTAATCGCCGGACTTTCCGGTTTTGCTTTCAAGCGATGCTGCAAAATTAGCAAGGTGCTATCAATCCCCTCATGAATATCAACTGGCTTCATTTCTGCCTGATCGAGGCGAGAGAAATTTCGTAAACCCAAGACAATCTGCCGGATACGATCAATGCCAATTTTCATGGAAGATAGAGTTTTGGGTAAATCCTCCATGAGAAATTCTAAGTCTATCTCGAAGGCGCGATCGCTAATCTCAGAGCTAGGGTTAGGGGTATTTTGTAAATAGAGTTCTAGTATACTAAGTAAATCTTGGGTGTAATCATTGACATGATTGATGTTGCCATAAATGAAGTTGACGGGATTGTTAATTTCGTGGGCAATACCAGCTACCAGTTGACCAAGTGAGGACATTTTCTCAGTTTGGATCAGTTGGGTTTGAGTTTGCTGTAAATCATGCAAAGCTTGAGCCAACTTTTGAGTCTGCTCTTTGGTTTGATTATGTAATTGGGCTTGTTGGAGCGCAACCCCAAGCTGATTGGCAATTTGAGTGATGAACTTAATTTCCGAGGCTTCCCAATGGCGCGGTGCGGAATTCTGATATGCTGCTAGCAAGCCCCATAGCTGTTGCCCAATAAATATAGGTGCGATCGCATAAGCCCTTGCCTGAATTTGCTCTAAAACTGCAACGTGGCATTGAGAGTGGCCAGCTTCATAGATGTCATCAACTACAAAGGTTTCATTGTGACGATATCGCCCACCTTGGGTTTCTTGCAAATAGCTATCTTGCCAACCTGTCTTGGTATGATCATCTACTAGCTTTAACCAACCATCGCCCACAAACTCGGCGATATATTCACCACTCCAATCAGCCTGGAAGCGGTAGACTGCAACTCGATCGGCTTGTAGTGATTTACAAATTTCTTGGGTGGTTGTCTGAAAAATCGCATCTAGGTCAAGGGATTCCCTAACTTTCGCCACAACTTCAAACAATACCCGTTGTTGTTCTGCTGCTTGTTGCAAATCTAAAGTCTGTTGTCGTGTCTGAGTGAGTAATTCAGCTTGCTGGAGTGCTACTCCCATTTGGGCAGCAATCTGACTGAGAAAGTTAACTTCAGAAGCTTTCCATTGTCGAGGGCCGGTGTGTTGATAAGTTGCCAGCAAACCCCAAAGTTTTTGCCCAACAAAAATCGGAGCAAGCACAAAAGCATGAATTTGAAACTGCTCTAGATTGTCGATATGACACTGAGTAAACCCCATACTATAAATGTCATCGACTGCAAATGTTTCATTGTTGCGGTAACGTCCTCCCTGTGTGTCTTGTAAGTAGGTGTCATTCCAAATTGTATTAATACCTAGTTCAGACTCATTCGACCAGTATGGACTAGCAGCCTCGAAATCCCCAACAAATTCACCACCCCAACTAGAATCGAAACGATAAACAGAAACGCGATCGGCTTTAATTAATTGACAAACCTCTTTAGTTGTGGTTTGAAAAATAATATCTGTGTCCAGAGATTCGCGAATTTCGGCAATAACTTTAAACACAGCCTGTTCTTGTTCAGATGTCCGTTGTAACTCAACTGTGCGTCTTCTAACTTGTTTTTCTAAATTTTCATTGAAGACTTGTACTTGTTGATGTAATTCATACTGCTGAACTGCTGAAGCAAAGTGTTTACCGAGGTTTCTAGCCAGTTCAATGTCTTCAACCGTCCATTTTTGAGCTTGTGCTTTTTTAGATTCGCGCCAAGCCTCAAAGGATCGCCGGGGATACAGTTGCCTGCGATCGCACTCATACTGCCCCGCCCATAAAGTTTCTATATCTACTTCGTTGCGGAAAATACTTAAGTAACCTAGTAACTGCTGGCGATACTGGAGTGGAATTATCAATATGCTGCGAATTTTAGTTGGTTGAAAAGCAACTTGCAAACTTCGCAAGTCAGGGGTGTTATATATATCTGAAATCGCCCAAACATCGTAGTTACTAGACTTATAGTGTTCTTGCCAGATACTATACTGCTCTATGAGTGGATATATAGTTTGTTCTGGCATCACGGGTTGCTCTCCACAGATATAAAGCTTAATACAGTTATTTCCTGGTATTAAGCATTCTGTGAAGCTGGTAATGTTGCCACTGTGGAAATCAAAAGCTGCATTTTTAATACAAAGTCTGCCACCAACACCATTAAAGGCAGCAACAGCCGCTTCTAAGGCTGGTTGTAATACAATCGTCGGCAGTGAATGCAGTAGAGTCGCAATGCGGTTAACGATCGCTTCCCGTTCGGCTGTTTTGCGGACTTGAGCAAGAAGGGTACTTTGAGCGATCGCCACTGACAGCTGATCAACTACCGTCTGTACTGCTTCTAGTTCATATTCTGAAATCAAATGCGCTTGGGAATTATGAGACACCAGCAGCCCCCAGAGTTCATCTTGATAGAGAATAGGCGCTACTAGAGAAGACTTTACCCCCATTGCCGTCAAATATTCAATATGGCAGGAATCTACAGGGCGGTAACAGATTTCCTCTGATATAGTTTCTCCATTTTCCAAGTCACGCAGATGAATTTGACCAATCTCTTGAGTATCAAGATTTACAATAGAACACACCCGTGATTTGATAAATAGTTCACGGGCGCTGAGGGGAATATCGTCAGCAGGAAAATTTAGTCCTAGTAGTGATGGCAACCGATTTTCGTAAATTGACTCAGCAATCACTTGACCACTATCATCGGGATGAAATTTGTAAATCATCACGCGGTCAGTTTTTAATAGCGATCGCACCTCTGCTGTTGTCACTGTGATAATTTCTTCCAACTCTAAGCTACGTCGGATACGGTTTGTAATGCGACGTAGTAAACTTTCTTCATGGCGACATAAGGGCAAAGGTTGTTCAATGTTAGAGGTCATTGCTTATAATATATTCAATTAATAATTTACAAAACAAAGATAATTAAATCTAATGACATTTTCAAATTTATTTCATCAATTTGTCTTCAGTAAAACTACGGCAAATTACTAACAGAAATATTTATTTGCTTTTTATACAGATTAACTAAAAATTATAAAAACAGACGCTAATAAAATTGCGTCTGTTGCACTTTCAAGAAATGATTCTTGCTGTTTATTTGTCACTTTTTGTTGACAGAAAAATGCCAAACAAAATTAAATTTTTGCGTTGTCAGCAAAGCGGATTTTTAGATAATCGTTTTCCATCTTTGCCCCTGCTGGTTGTAGTGCTGCTAAGGCTTGTGGCAAAACTAAATTACGACGATGGTTGCCAATCGTAATGTTTAATTCGTCTCCGGTTTTACTCAATTGAACTTGGTCTTTAGGAATACCAGGCAAGTAAAGTTCTAAGCTGTATTGGTTTTCCTCTTGCACAACTCTAAGAGTTGTTTCTTTATAATAAACCTGGGTTGGATCTTCATCTTTGTAAAGGGTTTCCTTCAGGCGTTCTAAAGAAGCTAAACCGCACATTTCCTCGGAAAATAGAGGAACTTCTTTCACAGGTAGAGGGTGAAAATCATCGTGAATTTCCCGGCGATATTGTTCCTGACTTTCCTTCCAACGTTGGAAAAATGGGTCTTGGACTTCACTTGGAATAATCCGATTAGCCACGACTAAATCTGTTGCAACATTATACAAACTCAGATAGGCATGGGCACGGAGAGACTCTTTAATCACCATTTTTTCAGGATTAGTGACAAGACGCACTGAGGTTTGAGTATTATCTGTTAATACTTTTTCCAGAGCTTCAATTTGTTCGTAAAACTCATAAGGTGCATCCATTACCTCTTTATCAGGTAGCGAAAAACCAGCAATTGGTCTAAACAAAGGTTCCACCAGGGGACGGAGTGCCACCGAGATGTTTTGAAATGGTTTGTAAAAACGGCGCATATACCAGCCACCGACTTCAGGTAAACTCAGCAAACGCAGTGCTGTGCCGGTGGGGGCCGAGTCGATAATTAAGACATCAAACTCACCTTCATCGTAATGGCGTTTCATCCTCACCAAGCCAAAAATCTCATCCATGCCTGGTAGAATAGCCAATTCTTCCGCCTGTACGCCATCTAAACCCCTGGCCTGTAAAACTTGGGTAATATAACGTTTCACAGCACCCCAGTTTCCCTCTAGTTCTTGTAGCGCATCCAGTTCTGCACCCCACAGATTCGGGCGAATTTTTTGGGGTGCATGTCCCAGTTCCATGTCAAAACTGTCTGCTAGGGAGTGGGCGGGATCTGTACTTAAAACCAATGTCTGATAGCCTAGTTCCGCACAACGGAGTCCAGTTGCAGCAGCGACGGAAGTTTTGCCCACGCCGCCTTTACCGGTCATCAAAATTACACGCATAGATGCTTCTGTCCTGCCTGAGGATTTTTTACATTTATTTACATTATCGACTGTTTAAGGAAAATAAATGTTGTTTCAACACGTCTAGGCATTATTATGAACGTTTACCCTAACTCATCCGTTGGGTTTTGCTGCAACAACTGATCGAGTTTAGTTTCCAGTGCTGAGAGTTTTTTGAGAATTGTGGGGCGATCGCCATCGAGAGAAACTAGTAAATTGGTTATTCTTTCTTGTATGGTGGTTAATTGTGCTACTGCATTCTGGATTTGGAGCATTCCTTCTCGGAGTTCTTGGCGTTCCTGACGTGCTTCCGCCATTTCATCTAACATAGCTTGGACTGTTTTAGCGTTACTCTCAAGTAGATGTTTGAGTTCTTTATCAGTCATTGCGATCGCGCTTTGGAATTGAGTTTATTATTAACTCTAAAGTATTGAGGGATTTTGTTCAGCAATTCCAAATTCAAATTTTGACAACGGGTACAGTCTAGTTTGAGGATATAACCCGTATTTCTCACAAGCTTCAGGCGTTTGATGGAGCAGAGGGGCAGAGGGGCAGAGGGGCGGAGGGGCAGACTTTCAAGGGTAGGGGTTTAAAAATCAGGCAGTAGAGAGAGTGATTTGAGACACATGAAGTTGTGGAGGGGAAGTGGGCCAAGGCTCAGGAAAAAAACTACCTTGAGGT
>NZ_KV757795.1 GCF_001712795.1 Nostoc sp. KVJ20 | reverse complement strand
CTCAATTGATGACACGCCCTAGAATTTTTGGAGTTCTTGTCTTAAACCCTTGCTCCATTAGGTCGCGGGCTGTTACAGATAGCGCAGCGGTAGCTCAGGAAAGGAGCGTCGGGCTTTTCCTCTACTCTTGACTGCCCGACGCTCGCGGACTCGCTAACGCTGCGCTATCTGCCTCCAACATCCTCGATAACATTATGGAAGAGGATATGGGATTTCTCTTTGTGTCTCATAATATCTGCCTTTTTTGTAACAGCGTTTTCTTCAGCAAAATTTTCTTATTTCTAGTAGGCATCTCCAGAAATTAAATATGCGATATCCAGAACCCTTGTAGAGACGTAGCAGTGCTACGTCTCTACATTCATTTTCGGAGATGTCCAGTGGTGTTAACTCTTTGAGTACGGTAAACCGTATTTGCTCGTTAGTTCCCAAAGATTAATTTAATTGTTAAGTTTAGTTACATAAATAAAAAAAGCTGCACCCGTTGCCAGATAGGAGAAATTATGAAAAGCGTTAGTATCCTTAACAATCGAGACAAACTGAGCCACTTTGCGGTGTAGGCTGGAAAATACATCACACAAGTAAAGCTCTCTCAGAAATAAAGCTTATTTAACATTATTTAACATTGCGATGAAAGCTACAGATCAATTGGTGCATTTTTTAAAAGAAGAGTTGGGTATTTCTGGTGGAGCAATTTCTCTTGCTTTGCGACATTGTGAGCAGACTCCCAACTTTCTGGCCATGACCCTCTGGCAATATGGGCTGGTAACACTAGATCAGTTAGCCCAAATTTTTGATTGGTTGGAAACAGTATAAGTTGCGGCTTTAACTATTCGGGTGCTAAATATTGGACTTTTTGTGAAAGTCACATTCTCAACAATTTTCATTCTAAGGATTGGTTACAACATTTATGGCAATTAAAGAACAGCCTAAGTCACCTCGGTTTCGGATCATCGCTAATATATTACTGGCAGTATCAGGACTATTCCTGCTCTTAAATTTATTTTTGCCTGGTTTATTTGCTTCTGGCCCTACTGGTGTTCCCTATAGCTTATTCATTCATCAAGTCCAAGAAGGGGAAGTCAACCGCGTTTCCGTCGGTCAAAATCAGATCCTCTACGAACTAAAAACAGAAAACGCCGAACCAGGCCCGGTGTTTGCAACTACACCAATCTTTGATTTAGAGTTACCCAAACTGCTAGAAGAAAAGGGAGTTGAGTTCGCCGCTACACCTCCACCCAAGAATACTTGGATTACAACCCTCTTGAGTTGGGTGATTCCACCACTGATTTTTATTGGTATTTGGCAATTCTTTCTCGCCCGTGGTGGTGGCGGTGGCCCTCAAGGTGCGCTTTCTATTGGTAAGAGCAAAGCTAAGGTTTACGTTGAAGGCGAATCAGCTAAAATCACTTTTGCAGATGTGGCTGGAGTCGAAGAAGCGAAAACTGAGTTAGTGGAAATTGTAGATTTCCTCAAGACTCCGGCACGGTTTACGCAAATTGGCGCTAGAATTCCCAAAGGTGTGCTGTTAGTTGGCCCTCCTGGTACTGGTAAGACACTTTTAGCGAAAGCCGTAGCAGGAGAAGCAGGAGTTCCATTCTTTAGTATTTCTGGCTCCGAGTTTGTAGAATTGTTTGTCGGCGTTGGTTCTTCCAGAGTCCGGGATTTGTTTGAGCAAGCTAAAAAACAGGCTCCCTGTATTGTATTCATTGATGAGTTAGACGCGATCGGTAAGTCTCGTAGCAGTAACGGCTTCTACGGTGGTAACGATGAGCGAGAACAAACCCTCAACCAATTACTAACGGAGATGGACGGGTTTGCGGCTGGCGATGCAACGGTGATTGTCCTAGCTGCTACCAACCGTCCCGAAAGCCTTGACTCTGCATTGCTGCGTCCAGGCCGCTTTGACCGCCAAGTTTTGGTAGACCGTCCTGATTTATCTGGTCGGGAAGCAATTCTCAAGATTCACGCTCAAAAGGTAAAATTAGGAGATGATGTAGATTTAAGAGCGGTCGCTACTCGTACCCCTGGTTTTGCTGGTGCAGATTTGGCAAACTTGGTAAATGAAGCGGCATTATTAGCAGCTCGCAATCTCCGTGAAAGTGTTGCTCAAGAAGACTTCGCTGAAGCAATTGAGCGGGTAGTCGCCGGTTTAGAGAAGAAGAGTCGCGTGATGAACGAGACTGAGAAAAAGATTGTTGCATACCATGAAGTTGGTCACGCAATGGTCGGGGCGCTAACCACAGGAAACGGTCGTGTAGAAAAGATTTCGATTATTCCCCGTGGGATGGCTGCTTTGGGCTACACTCTGCAATTACCAACTGAAGACCGCTTTTTGATGAATGAAGATGAATTGCGGGGTCAGATTGCAACTCTATTAGGTGGACGTTCCGCCGAAGAGATTGTGTTTAACAGCATTACCACAGGTGCTTCCAACGATTTGCAACGAGCAACTGACTTGGCAGAACGGATGGTAACATCTTATGGGATGAGCAAAGTCTTAGGGCCATTAGCTTACCAACAAGGACAACAATCGATGTTTTTGGGTAATGGTGGGGCTAATCCCCGACGGGCGGTAAGTGAAGACACATCCAAAGCCATTGATAGCGAAGTCAAGGAAATCGTGGAAACAGCCCACGAACAAGCCCTAGAGATTCTCAGACAGAATCGAGACTTGCTAGAAGCGATCGCTACTCAACTCTTAGAAACAGAGGTCATTGAAGGCGAAAAGCTGCACGATTTGTTGAGTCAGGTTAAACCTGTAGCTCATACTAATTCCTAATTACAACAATGTAATTCAACCATAAGGTAGGGGCGCATAGCTGTCATTGGTGGCAACTTAACGTAAAAAGTTTAGTTTGCCCCTGGTGTCAGCTATGCTATATCTGCCCCATTTTGTAATTAATGATTTGGTAAATGGGATAATAAATTTATTGAAGTTCAGGTGGAATATCATTTAAACTAAATGTCCGCATTGATTCGCCAGAGAGATTTTCTCTCACAATACGGGCTTTAATTCGTCTCACCATTTTTTCAAAAATATTGCGTACATCCCGACCGTTAGCAAAGTTATTTCCTCGATTTTCATACATATTGATGAATATAGTTTTCAAGCGCTCTGATACATTTTCAGTACATATCCATCCAGTTTTATTGTTATTACACATTGTCAGGAAAATAGAGTGCATTTCCTCACCTGTATAGTCAGGAAAATCTATATGAAAAGCAATGCGAGATTTTAAGCCAGAATTACTATTGAGAAAACTTTTCATGTAAGGATTCAGGTAACAGAGTATTGACAAAGGGGACAGTTGAGGTGGAGTATCACAAATATGAACCAAAACCTGACTCATGAACTAGACCCAGAAAGTTTGGGCCAGTTATCCAAAGAAGAACTGGTAAACATGATCATTGAGCAGAGTAAGGTAATACGTGAATTACAGCAAGAA
>NZ_KV757794.1 GCF_001712795.1 Nostoc sp. KVJ20 | reverse complement strand
TTAGGAGCGATACTTGCTGTTTCTCTATATTGCTTTAGTATTTTCTCAATAAAACCTAAACTCACACAAAATCTCTTTGCTAATTGACGTTGTGATATTCCACCTGACAAGTATGTATCCAATATTTTTTGGCGAAAGTCGAGGGAATATGGTTTCATTTTTACCCTTGAGTAGATGCACTGAATTTATCTTAATTAGTGTACTTTATTAGACTGGTAAACGCCATATCTTGTGTTTTACAGCACTTCCGCCAGCTATGAGGTACATCCTCAAATCTGAAAGCTTTGATAGGAGAGGGCAAGGAGAAAAACTGTATTGCATAATAGCCGGAAGCGCTGTATAAGAACCGAAGATGAGTCAGGCAAAGGAATTATATTCAGTTCATTGTGAAATTGAAGCTTAACCGCATGATGCAGTTAGGTAAGCCGAGCATCTACAAAATAGCAGACTAATATACCGCTCCAATCAAGTATTGGTGTATCTTTTTTCGATTCATGCAAAAAAGCCCCCCGTAACACATAAATTCTGTCAATAAACAAATTGATGATTTTTCTAAAATCTGCATAAATAGCTAAAAATCAGCAGATAAGACAGTTAAGGGGAACCCTAATTTTGAGTCTTTAATTCGAGCAAAGCGACTTGACGCATTGAACGTAAATTCTCATATCTTGGATATATTTCAATATGAAATCAGGCTCAACCTTTATTCCAATAAACGTGTCTATTGTGTTATTCATAATCAAAAAATGGAGGTAGATAACATCGTAGTTTTTCTCATAAAGACTGCTTTCATAGATTTCAAGTTGTCAATCTAATAATCAATATGCCATTACCAAAATTAGCTAAATTCCTTAATCCATCAGGTGAACCTGTAATAGCACCAGGTGGTATTCAGGATACATCATTCAATCGTGATGCCCTTTCCAGGTTTGTTTGCAATACCCTAGATGAAGCTTTAGCAGCCGTACCAGGTGGCTTTGACATTATTGTAGTTGGATCGGGAATGTATGGCGCATATTTTGCAACCGATATATATAACAAAACAAAGAATTTTGGGTCTGGTCGTCCTCGCCCTAAAATTTTAGTTCTTCAAGAAGGCCCATTTTTGATTCACGAACATTTCCAAAACCTACCTTTGGGATTAGGAGGACTTTATGAATTACCTCTTGCCAATCTTCTACCTGAAGGACAATATCGAATCATTAACGTAAATGGTACATCAGAGGGACAAGGAGTTCCATTTGGACGCGATTTTGCCGGAAAATTCCGACCTCATCATCGTTGTGTTGGTGGGAAAGGTCTTTTTTGGGGTGGTTGGTCTCCTTCCTTGACTACTGCTGATTTGGTTCAATGGCCAAACTCAGTCTCTGCATTCTTGAAGAGCGAACAGGGCTATAATTTTATCACTCAAGAAATTGGCGCAGATTACGATATTGATCGGCGTGGCAAAGAAGAGGACTTTATCTATGGCGGACTTTACGAAGCTTTACTCAAACGCTCTCGTAAATTAACTCCATTCAACATCCCAGTAGATAGTTATTCAATTGATCGTGTGCTTCAACCACCGATCGCAGTCAAAGTTGAATCTGAATTATCCGGATTGTTTAGTCCAGATAAATATAGCAGTCTACCTGGTCTTTTGAGTGCGATTCGGGAGGATGTAGGAAGGTCAAACAATAATGATCAAGATCGCTATCTATTTTTAGTACCAAACGTTACTGTCCTAAATTTAGAAACACAAGAGGGAGTTGTCCGAGGCATAAGAGTTGCTGTTAATGACCCAGTTGATGCAGGCGAGATAGTTCAAAACATTACAGTTCCTGAGCAAGGGATGGTAGTTTTAGCCGCTAATTGTGTTAATTCAACCCGCATAGCCAGAAACTCTTTCCCTCGCCCAGCGTTACTTACAAAAGAACGTATGGGAGCTAACCTGATGGTTCATATCCGAGGTAATTATCTTTGGAAGATACGCCGTACCCACCTCGAAAGTTTACCTATCTTAGAAGAAGAAGGATTG
The DNA here is from genome assembly GCF_001712795.1 of Nostoc sp. KVJ20. Taxonomy (GTDB): domain Bacteria; phylum Cyanobacteriota; class Cyanobacteriia; order Cyanobacteriales; family Nostocaceae; genus Nostoc. Next base: position 15,903 of record NZ_KV757794.1, on the reverse strand, counting down.
TTCAAAGATATCTTCAAAGATAAAGTTTTACAGCAGGCAGCTTTACAGATTGAGGGTACAGCAACAGATTTAAACTCCAATAACCTCACTGGACGCTTTCACTTCCAATTTTACGCAGCACCCAATGCTGGCAATAACGCCGAGTACTCTCTTTATCAGATGATACCCGATCGCGATGACCTACTTGAGAAAGCCCAACAACTAAAAGGTGAGCCAGATGCCAATGAATGGATCACCGTAGGGATAAGAACTTGTGGGGAAGATTTCGGCGACAAAGAAGCGCCAGTAGAATATAGCGGGGTACGTAGTGCCAACACTAGTTGGATGGATACCAGCCCCTCAGCTAAAGACCGTTTTGGCAACCCAGAAGGCTATGTTCAACTTGTGGAAACGGACGAGGTATTGAAACTTCGTAATGCACAGAGGGCAGCAGCTTTCCAATTCATTGCTCGGTTAGCCAATGTTACCGTTGAAGAAGCTGGCAAAAGACAGGGTGAACCTAACGCTAATCCCAATATCATACTTGTTGATGCTGTTGAAGACGGCTTAGGAACTACTTATCACGAGTGCGGTACTCTTTGGATGGGGGAAAATCCAGAGACATCTGTAACTGATGTGCATGGACGCTTTCATCATGTTGCCAATGCTTATTGTGCCGATCAGTCCTTGTTCCCCACAGCAGGTTCAGCGAATCCTGTGCCGACAGGGTTAGCGCTGGCTCGTAAAGTAGCTTTAGGTATTACTGAGCGATATCAAGAAGAAAAGCCTTTTGAAGACAAAGATGGTGATTTTCAATCTCTCTTCAACGGTAATTTTCCTGGTGTATGGCGTTCTGTTGGGTCTGCCAACTTTACACCCTTACAGCCTTTAGGTCAGCCTCCTATTATTGAAGCAGGAAAAGCTGGCGCAGATAGTGTTTTAGGGTTGCTCTATTATCAACCGAAGCAATTCAAAGATTTTGTTCTGCGTTTAGAGTGGAAAGCCTTTTCTATACGTGCGAACTCTGGAATATTTTTACGTATCCCAGATCCTACAGGAAAATCCCTTGACAACTCTTTCTATGAAGCTTGTACAGAAATTCAAATCGATGAAACTGGGAAGAATTATCGAGATGATAGAAATCCTCAATCAATATTTGGGGGATTCCGTGAGAAGACAGGTGCAATTTATACTCTTGCTCCCGCAGCACAGGGTATGAGTAAGGTAATCCGTCCCAGATTTACAGCTGATGGGCCTTGGAATGTTTACGAGATTACTGTTCAAGGCGATTCGATTGTCGTAGTTCTTAATGGTGAGAAAGTATCTAACACTACTATTGCTGCACCAAAGCAGAGGGAAGGTTATATAGCCCTACAATGCCACACCGAAATTGTTCAGTTTCGCAATATCCGCATTAAAGAATTGTAAAACACGGAGAATATAAACTATGCCATTAGATTTAACGACCAATTCAGGGCCAATTGATCAAGATAATCCCAAAATTGCAGATGTTCTCAAGGACTTACAAGGAAACATCCTTAACGGGCATGGACGAGATCATGCTGCCCATATTTTTATCGCCTTCGATAAACCCAATCAGATCGAAAACGTCAAAAAGTGGATTGCTAGATTAGACGTTACTTCAGCTAAAGCCCAATTGGATGGAACAGAACGCTATAAACGAGAGAAAGCCGACGCGGGTTTATTTACCCATTTTGCTTTGAGTACTAGTGGTTATGCTCGTCTCGGCATCCCAGTAAACAAAATACCTACAGGAGCAAACCCACAAAAACGAACAGCTCCATTTTACGCCAATTCTTTTCAAGAAGGAATGAAAAATCGTGCCTCAGTTCTTCTTGATCCGCCTACGAGTAACTGGGAAAGTGGATTTCAAAACTCAATTGATGCAGTTTTGCTCCTTGCTAACGATGATCCGGCGGAATTAATCGCTCAGGAAATTAAAATTCTTGAACAACTCAAAGATATCGCCACAGTCAGAACCATCGAGCGTGGGTTTACCTTACGACGCAAATTTGATACTGTCGATACGACTAACCCTAGTAATGAGTTCGGTGTAGTTGTCGAACACTTTGGTTATGCTGATGGTGTTAGTCAACCTATCTTTCTAAAAAAACAGTACGAACGAGAGAAAAGCCTAAAAGGAACTCGTTTCTGGGAACCAGCTGCTCCTTTAAAGTTGGTTTTAATTCCCGACCCAAATGGCAAGACGGCAGACGTTAGTTTTGGCAGTTTCTTAGTTTTTCGCAAACTCGAACAGAATGTGCAAGGTTTCAAAACTGCTGAAGCTAAGTTAGGAGAAAGCTTAGGACTGCCAAGAGAATTAGCAGGAGCGATGGCGGTGGGACGTTACGAGGATGGTTCACCTATTGTCCTGCAACCTGGTGACGGTGCTTGGGCGAACACAAACAAACCCGCTATCCCCAACGATTTCAATTATCAAGGTGATAAGTTGGGTTTGACTTGTCCTTTTCATGCCCATATCCGTAAAAGTAATCCCCGATTGGAATCTGTGAAAGCAGATGGTCCTTTCGCTAAGTCGAAGGAGGAAGAACTAGGACACAGAATTGCTCGACGTGGTATTACCTATGGAGGACCTCTCAGCAGTTCTGATAATTTAGATGATCTTCCCACCAATGGAGTTGGATTACTTTTCATGTGCTACCAATCAGATATCTGGGAGCAGTTTGAGTTTATTCAGCGTTTTTGGTGTAATAATCCCAACTTCCTTGAACCTGGTATTTCTGGTGGCACAAATCCAAACTATGATAAAACGGGATTAGACGCGGTTATCGGTCAAAAACTGGGTGAGCAAGCCGATCCAGTGATTAATGAAGCTCCTAAACCCCCAAAAAATTGGCCATCACAGTGGGGGAAATCTACAGTCAAGCCCGAAATTACCGACGAAAATCAATTTGGTCAATTTGTCACTCTCAAAGGTGGGGAATATTTTTTCTCTCCTTCGATTAGTTTTTTAAAAAATCTCAGTGGTAGTTCACCAAGCAAATAAGGACTTTAAAAGTCGGGTAAAGGGGAAAGGCAAAAGGTGAAGGGTTTCTACTTTTTCCCTTTACCCCTTACTCGAATAGCACTAAGAAAAGCTAAAAGCCTTACCAATCAAGCAGTTTGTAATTGTTTACATCATTTCGATGTGGTGATGTATGAAAAATTACTGAGAAAAATTAAGAAGGCGCTGGTTGCTGATGGAAGAGTGATAGTTTTTGACTTTATTCCTAATGCTGATAGTATTACGCCGCCTCTAAGCAGTAACTAATGCCTTTAATTCCTCAGTTTTTAATCTTGTCCCATAGGATGTAACAATCGGCATACTACGACGAGCGTAATCAACTGGTGGCAGACATATTTTACGACCACGGGCAGGAATTTATTAAGTTCCGAAATGGTAAAGAAATTCTGGTTGACACTGCTTATAAGTGGGGATGGGAGCGAGTCGCAGATTATGCGTCCCCGTTTTCAGAAAATAATTGGTCGCTTGGCGGTATCAATGCAAGAGAATCTTGATTTACACTTTCTGCACAAGAGTAGACAAGCACCGTCAAGCAGCAATCGCTTTAGCAGGTATAACTCGCAAGATTTGCGCGATCTCTTTCTATGATAGGCGATAAGCCTACGGCATGGCTTCGCTTACCGCAACAAGCAGGGGATATTGATCTGGATGAGAGAGAAACACGTCGCCTCATCGATGCCCAACTACGAGCAGAAGATGGGAAGTAGATTCACAATAGCTTACTTATCCTCATCGAACTAAGATCATGCTTAGAAACTCCCTTAACAAATTTGGAACTGCTTCCATATATTGGTTTCGATGGATTGCATCCATTGTGGATAAAACTGGCAGCCACCTCAAAGCTGCAACAATAGGAGACAATTGTTGAGCTTGCTCAAACGCTTGTTCGAGTCTTTCTTTAGTCTCATATTCAGCCCATTGTTCTAAGTAGAAACCTCTGAGTCGCTCAAACCAAGATGAATTTTTTGCTAATTTAAATCTCCTTCTCAAACAATCGTAGGTACTATGGAGGCTGAAAAAAGGATGAGTGATGCTACTATCACCCCAGTCAAAAAACAAGTAATTTTCATCGCAAATAAAGATGTTCCCATCGTGTAAATCACCATGATGCAAAGTTTCTGGTATACCAAAGGTCGCTAGTTGTTCACATAATTTAACTAATAAGTTAGCCTGATTCTGTAAGCACTGATATTCGAGTAAATTAAGTCCACCAGGTTGATTCAGCCCTAACGTTTCGGTATCCATTAGCAGTTGTTGAAACCTAACAGGCAAGTTTGCTAAACGACGATCAGGCACACCCAGTTCCAGAAACTCATTAAGATATTTGGTACAATCCTGCTGCAATTTTGCATAGCAGGGTAAAAGATTCTGCCAATGTTTAATATCATCTTCAATTTTCAGAGTGTCCTGAAGCATCATCCCTCCATCAAGCATAAGTAGCCAACCAAGCTCCCCATTAATCGCTAAAACTTGTGGCATACATTGAGGATACCGATGCGATAGAACTTGGCTAAGTGCGGCTTCATGAGCAAGCTCTGATACAACTGCTTTGAAATAAATGTTACCGATGCTTGTGGGTATTTGCAAAACTGTTGACCAGTGACGAACGCGAAGCTGCTTAATTGAATCAATGCGTTTGATGTCTTTTTGATGTAACTCACAATCAATCCAACTACTGGCTTGCTCAAGCCAGCTTTGTTGTGTCCAAAGTAGTCCATCAAGATAAGTCACACAGATCCTCAACGAGTGTTTTTTAATTGCAAATGCTTTTTTGTTAGTTTAACCTGACTTTAAAGACCAATGAATAACCTTGCTTTACAGCCTCCTGCTTTTTCAGCAAACCCTATATAAACCCTACCTCTGCACTGGATACCGCCGCATCATCTCGGCTAACGTCACTGTCTCACCTTCTGGTGTATACATATCTGCCCCCGACATAGCAATCACAATTCTCTCCCGCCTTGCTTACTCAAACCAAGCAATCACATCAGATTTGGTCTGTGCGGACTCTTCCAAGTTCGTAACTCTTCCTTCAAATAAGCAATAGCTGTTCGCACTAGTGTCTCCAAAGGAGAAGGCTTAACCCTTCACTTATCGTATTCTGGTACTGCAATGAAAGGCAATCGCGTTACTCATCCCACTTCACCAACACCCATCCACCGCAACAATCCCCCACTGCGGAAACTTCGCCAGTAGTTTCTTAATCACGATCTGCAAAGCCGGATCATCATTCCAACACTCCTGCAAGAACTCAAAACCCGGATTCTGCACCGAATTCGCCGCAAGTTTGAGTTTCTGCATACGTTCTGGTCGCAGATTTGACAAAAGCAACAATCGCCTCATGTGACCACATTTCAGGATTTGGCACGGGCGCGGCGGCACTTTTACCTTTATCACCCCTGCGACAATTGCATAAAAATATGTGGCCGCAGTTTCAACAATAGAAGTGATGGTTAGTTTATCCAGTAGAGAAGCGATCGCAGTTCCGTATGAGCTATCCCCAAGCCCAATCCCTAAATACAGGGATTGGGCTTGGGGATAGCTACTTAGATGTAACGGCTAAACCAATGAATGTACCTTTAGGGACATCGGCGATTTCAGTCGCAACGCCAGTAGATAGATCAATACTGTAAAGAACTGAACCAGACAGTGCATAGGCAGTATTTTTACCTTGTGCATCTGTAAAGATGTCAAAGCCGCTATTCGGCGCAAAATTAACACCAAGATTGCCGATTGTTCTGAGAGTGCCATCATTAGGTGGGTTTTGCAGTACTAATACATCAAGATCGTAGTCAATGCCAAACAATTGAGTTGATGTGGCTCCAGCAACGGAATTTGTGTAAGCGACAGCGGTAACGTTGGAGTCAACTGTGGCGTTGGCATCATCACTAGCATAGGCTAAAGGTTTATCAACAATAACTGCACCAGTATCTACATTGGTACGGAAATTTTGGTCATTGCTGCCTACTATGCGTAAGCGATCTGGTACGGGATTGAAGTCAAACCCTGATTGAAAACCTCCATTAAAGCTGCTAGATAGTTTGCTCACAAATTGAGCTTGACCACTTATGAAGTTAATCCTGTATACATTGTCAGTATCTGTGACACCGTAAAGCAGACCGTTTGCTGGACGGAAATCGATACCTTGTAAGTTGCCGTCAATTCCTTTAACTTGAACTGCTTTAGCAAATCCACTCGGATCTATATTTACAAGAGTATTATTTGAGGTTATACCAATAAATCTTAAAGCAGACCATTTGCCTTTAACATTAATTTGAAGGATATCAGCTAATTTCGTGAGCCCAACGTCAGCTGAAATTTTGTTAGCACTCAAGCCAAGACTCGCAGTGACTACAGCAACTACAAGGGCTATTTTACGTGTGAGCAGACCTTTCATCCTAAACTCCAATAACAGTTTTTCTAGTTTTGATTCAGCAACGAGCTATCCTTTATTAAAAAGATTGTCTTTCAAGTTACTGATGACTACAGATTACACTTAAATAAGAGTTAATTTGATGTTTGATAAAAACATCCTACTTTTCCTACTAAACCTACTTTCAAGTTATTCCAGAAAGAAAAAAGAGTAAAAACTTGATTACTATCAAAGTCAACTTTAATAGAATCATTAAATTTGTAAAATTAAGATTGTAAATTTGGCATAATATTAGTTTTTGAAAAAATAGGAAATCATTATTGCTTCTTACAAACAGCCTCTGATTTTCAAGTATTAATTAGCTTACATCTGCGGATAAATCTTCAGTAATCTCACACTGATCAATCTGGTTTTCAATCCACCAACACCCCATCCACAATCGCAATCCCCCACTGCGGATACTTCACCAGCAGCTTCTTGATCACAATCTGCAACGCTGGATTATCCCAGCACTCCTGCAAAAAGTCAAACCCTGGATTCTGGCCCGAATTGCCTGCTACTTTCAGTTTCTGCATCCGAAGAGGTCGCATATTTGACCGCGTAACAATCGCCTCATGCAACCACTTTTCAGGATTTGGCACGGACGCGGCGGAACCAGTACCGTCATTCACCGCTTTCATATCTCCACCTAAAACTGAATTTTCAACCATCAACGTTCGCGCAGCGTCTCGTAGACAAGCAGAGTAACCTTGTTTTGCTTGCTCCTCTGTTTGATGAGCCTAGACGTGAAACGACTTATCACTAGACATCATTGAACTACTTAAAACCTGGTTTTTCTCACGGAAATTGAGGAATTTCGAGGTTTTCTAATCGGTTTAAATGTAGCTTTGTCCTAGCAGCTTATGAGTGTCCATGTGTAATCTCTACAAGAATTTTTCAACAATGATTTCGTCTATATATCTGCTGTTAATTTTGGCTTGTCTTTTGGCTGTACCAATAATTCCAAAACCAAAGTTTTGGTAAGTAGCTAATGCCGCCATATTATCTGCACGAATATAAGTGAGCAGTTTTTCATACCCTCGCTGACGCGCAAGCTCAAACGTAGCATTAAATAAACTTGTAGCTACTTTTTGGTGTCGATATGACAGATCAACATAAGTTCCTAGCACTCCCACATGATCAAAAGCATGGGTGTAGTTAGCAAATGGTTCCATACTTTGAAATCCTACAACCTTTTGCTCCTGATAGCAGAGAGCTACATGGAATACTCCACGCGCTGGGAAGTGCAAAATATACTCACGTTCCGCCTCTACAGTCAAGGGTGTATCAAACGCTGTGTATACTCCAGCCTCAATAATTGGATTCAAAATGCTGACAATAGCTTCAGCATCGTTCAGTTCAACTTCTCGAACCAATAAATCCACGTTCAATTACCTTTTAGCATTAACTCTTAAAGTTAATCAATACTCTGCCTGCAATCGCAACCCCCACTGCGGAAACTTCGCCAGCAGCTTCTTGATCACAATCTGCAAAGCAGGGTCATCACTCCAGCACTCTTGCAAAAACTCAAACCCCGGATTCTCCCCTGAATTTGCCGCTCGATTGAGTTTTTCCCTTCTTAGAGGCCGCATATTTGACCGTGCAACTATCGCCTCATGCGACCATTTTTCAGCACTGGGGATAGGCGCGGCGGAACCTTCGCCCCCACGATACGCTTTGATTCCTTCACCCGAAACTGAATTTTCAACTAACAACGAAGCGGAATTACTTTGTTCTACTTGCCCTGGTGTTTGATTAGCGATCGCTACTTGTCCCCACATCAATACTTCCCACGGTAAATGCTAAATTTTATTTAGCCACCCAGCAGGAGTTTTCTTTTTCTTATGTGGTTCTGGTCTGCCGATTCAGTAGAACAAGAATTATTTGATTTGTACGCTCCAGCCCTGCGATCGCTCGGCGTAAATTTTAATGACGAGCAACTCCAAGACACTCTAGAAGCATCGAGCTATGGTTTAGAAGATGCTTTCAGGAGCGGGATCGTTGTCATTAGGAGCCGACAGTTGAATCATCAAAGAATTACGTGAATACTTAACTGCATCGGTAGGGGGATAATCCGCCGACACTGCAATTAACCCAATTTTTATATCCTCGAAATAAATCACAGCCCCAATACGTCCTTCAAGAAAGGAAAGCTCCATGAAATAAATTATATGACTGTATTATTGTTGATTACAAAATTCGGGCATACACCATTTGGATCGACTGACAATTGGTACATTGGGCTATCTTCGTGATTGCAGAAACCTGCCTTTAAAAATTGACACTTAGCACAACAGTTAGTTAATCCGGCTTTCGCTTTTTCAAGTGCGATCGTCTTTGCAGTGACTGGCATCAACATCAGCCCATTATTGTGCCATTTAGCTCGAACAGCCCCCACTTGTCCAAGTGTCTGCCACCGCGGGTCTTCTTCTACTACGTTTTGGGGAACTCGAATCCAAGCGCCATCATGTTCTGAAATAATCTCCAGTTGAATTTCCTTTTCGTGGCTGAGTGCGATTTGAGTTGAGTTGGTCACAAATTTGGGAAAAACACCATATTCTATAATCTCTCCCACACTGGGAATGTGGACAATATAATGTTTTTGCAAATCACTTCGAGCAAGGTCGTGCAGTGCATCTTTGCTCCCGTGAATCAGAATTAAATGCCGTGGTTTAACTTTTGCAATTACCGAACCAATCCCGGCGCGATCGGTGTGGGCTGAGAGATTAAATTTCTTGACTGTAGCTTTAACTGTGTAATCTTTCTCGTCAATTGTAACCACCTCACCAGTTTTCATTTCTTGCAGCAAGCGTCCTGGGGATTCTTCATCCGTATAGCCGCTAAAGAAGATCGCCGCGTTCTCTCGCTCTAGAAGCCCTTGGGCATAATAGACTGATGGTCCGCCGGTGAGCATTCCACTTGATGCAATAATTACACTGGGTTTTGCGATCGCCAGAGGTCGATATGAGGGATCACTAATGGGGATTACTTTGATATTGTCAGCAAACGGCTCTGTGCGACTAGCGTTGGCGAGGTTTTGTACTGATCTAGGCAGGAATTGAAGGTTGTCAGCGAACACATCTGTTACAGCCCGGACTAACCCATCAATATAAATAGGTATGTTATCGGGAAATGTAGAGCTAGTTTTCAGGGCGAGGATTATCTCTTGGGCGCGACCAAGGGCGAAAGCTGGGATTAAAACACTACCACCACGTTGTACAACTTGAGTTATGTTTGCAACAAGTTCTGACTCTTGTTCGTTACGTTTGGAGTGGACGCTGGCTCCATAGGTAGCTTCTGTGATTAACACATCCGCCTGGGGTAAGTCTGTGAGTTTTAATCCTTCAGTTGTGCGGCTGTTGGCTAAGTTGTAATCTCCAGTGTACAGCAAGCTTTTATTACCTAATTGCAGATAGATGCAGGCGGCTCCCACAATATGTCCGGCATTAATAAACCGAACTTTCAGTCCCGGCAATGGTTCAAATTCTGCGCCAATCGGTTGCGTGTCTAACTGGAGTAAGGTTTGTTGGAGTTCAGTTTCATCAAATAACGGTTCAAAATCCTCATTAATTTGTTGCACTTTCAAACAATCCGACAACATGACCCGTGCAATTTCCCGTGTGCCAGGAGTGCAGATCATTGCGGCTGTGGGAAACATTGAATGCAGCACTGGCAGTGCGCCGATATGATCTTGATGAGCGTGAGTGATCAGGATTAGGTTCGGGTTTTCTAGATGCTCAAATGCAGGTAATGGATTGCTACCTTTGGGTCTGGTTCCAGCATCCAGAACTATCTCATAATTGCCAATCTCTACTCTCAAACAAGATGCGCCAATTGAACGGGCTGCACCAAGAGGAGTTACTCGTAAGATATCTGGATGCGTTTCTACGCTTTCCTTTAATTTTGGAGTGAATTCATGGAAAGTTAATGCAGTTGATCCAGATTCTCCCTGTACTCTAATTTTGCGATTATCGACCATCCCTTCCCACTCAACAATTCCCTTACTCAGGATAGCTGCTTTGAGTTGAATTCCAGGGTAATGTTCATAAATCTGTGGCTCTAATCTTGCTGCCCAATTTTGATCCAGGCTTTTGCGATTATTTGGTTGTTGAGATGCAAGAAGTTCTGGTGCTAATTCGATTATATTTTCACTCTGATCAGATATTATATATAAGCCGCCGTCTCTAAATTCAAGCTCAAACCGATAAATAATTCCAGTCTGCAACCGCCGGGAACTGTGCAATGTAACTTTGCAACGCTCGGAAACTTTTATCAGAGCAGTGCCGTTTTTACTGGATTGGGCAACTCTACCGATGCAAATCGACGCTTGAATTTCTTCTATTCTCAAAACATCGAATGCGCCCATCACGACACCATTTGAGTCTGTAACAGGAATAAATTGCCAGATTCCATCCCCAGATTCCGAATTGCCTTTTACCTTAATTTTTATATCATTACTGCATAAGTAGCCATTTGACACAGTTCCCACAAGACAGCAAAATATTGACGTTTGCATAACTTATTTTTTAGTATTTATTGATAGATAAAACGAATATATTGCTGGGTTAGGTAGCTTGGTAGGTGTAAACCCAACAGTTGCTCAATCCTACAAGCAAATTGCATCATGAGGCGGTTGAGTTATTCAAATTCAGGTGGCCATAATTCGGCTATTGCTATTTCCCAACCTGGAAGTAACTCTGGTATTACTAATTTGTCGTTATCTTTCAAAACGACTGGTTCCTGATTAGCGCGATAAACTGTAACTAAAAGTTTATCCGGGTCAATGAGAATACCTACTGTAGAACCAAGTTCTAGGAATAGTTTAATTTTCTCTTCCAGTGGCTTGATACGATCACTTTTAGATTTGACCTCAACCGTCAGATCGGGGACTAACTGCACAAAATCACGCTGAGTTTTCTTGAGTCGCTTTGCCCGAACAAATGAAACATCTGGAGCGCGTAAGTTTCTTTTTTCTGGGTCGCCCGTAGTTTCACCGATTTCAATGCTTGGCAAGATAAAACCAGCGCTGGAACCTGTAACTCTGCCCAGCTTGCGAGGCATGACCCAAATATTAAGAAACGTTAACAGGCGAGAACCAATTTCGTCTGATTCATAATCGCATGGGCCCATAACGATGATGTTTCCCTCTACTAGCTCCATCTGCCAATCGGGATTCTGTGACTGTAATTGTTCTAAGTCTTTGATTGTCAGAGACATAAGCTATAACTCGCAAGATTTGCGCGATCTCTTTCTATAATAGGCGATCGCTACTGATTCCACTTCACCAACACCCCATCCACACAAGCAATCCTCCACTGCGGAAACATTCGCCACCAATTTCTTGATCACGACCACCAGCGCCGGATCATCCCAACACTCCTGCAAAAAGTCAAACCCCGGATTCTCCCCTGAATTCGCCGCAACTTTCAGTTTCTGCATACGCCCTGGTCGCAGATTCGACAAAAGCAACAATCGCCTCATGCGACCATTTTTCAGGATTTGGCACGGGTGCGGCGGAACAAGTACCTTCATGAACTGCTTTGACTTCTCCACCTGAAACTGAATTTTTAACTAACAACGAAGTGGGATTACCCTGTTCTACCTGCTCTTGTGCTTGATTAGCGATCGCAAATCAATTGTCTTCTCCAGTGCTTGCTTCACCTGCTTGTTCAACGCTTTACTCGCTTGCTGGGTCATGGTATTTCCCCACTGCTGCGTTCGCGCAGCGTCTCGTAGAGAAGGACGCTGCTCTACGGCGTTTTCCAAATCCTGAATACGCTGCCTAAGCTGTTGATTCTCAGTCTTCAACCGGACACGATATTACCTCTATTGGGTATTCAGACCCCTCCTGAATAAAAGCCACCAAATTTTTAATTTGATGGGAGTCTTAAACGCAAGTTTGCTAAGGTCAGATGATTACTCTATTTAGCAGTGTGGGAAACACGATAAATCACTCCATTGGTATCATCAGTAAATAGCAGCGAACCATCTGGTGAGATCGCTAAACCAACAGGTCTACCAAACTGTGCAGTTCTGTCTTTAGTCAAAAAGCCAGTCACAAAATCTTCAAATTTCACAGGTTTGCCATTTTCGTAACGAATCCGCACAACTTTGTACCCCACAGGTGGATTGCGGTTCCAAGAACCCCGCATAGTTGCAAAAACATCACCTTGATACTCTTGGGGAAATTGTTTGGCAGTATAAAACGCCATTGCTAAAGGCGCACTGTGGGCTGTGTAAGTTAGCACTGGCGGTTGAGTTTTGGCACAGTACTCTTTTTTAGTTGCTCCTTCAGGTTCAGCAGATAAGTATACATCAGGACGCCTATCACCCCAACAAAAAGGCCAACCATAGTTCCCATCTTTTACAATGCGGTTCAACTCTTCTGGCGGCTGGTCATTTCCTCGCCAATCGGAACCGTGATCTAACCCCCAAAGTTCGCGTGTTTGGGGATGCCAAGCAAAACCAATAGTATTTCGTAAACCTTTTGCATAGATGGAGCGATTACTGCCGTTTGGTTGCGCCTGTAAAAGTGTGGCGTGTTCTGGATTTGGTTCATCACAAGCGTTACAGGTACTACCTACGGAAATGTAAAGCATCCCATCAGGCCCAAAGGCAATGGTACGGTTCGGGTGCTGTCCAGCATCGGGTAAATCAGAAATGAGAGTTTCCAATTTGCCCTCTGTACCGTCCGATCGCAAGTCCACAGCATATAGATGCGTATTGGTGACAAAGTAAAGCCTATTTCGATGAATTGTGATACCGTTAACAAATTTTAAACCCTTAGCTACGGTACGTATTTCCTTAGCTCGTCCATCTTGGTTGGTACCTAAAAGCGCAATGACATCACCTTGTTCACGACGAGTAACGTAGACTGTACCATTAGGAGCGATTGCTAAGTTACGAGGATTACCTAAGTCTTTCGCAAATACACTAATTTCAAATCCAGGAGGTAATTGCAACTGTTGCAAAAGAGATTCCTGAAATTCAATTTTTTGTGGTGTTGCTAAGTAACCCTCCACTCGCTCAATTTTTTGTTTTTCTGGCTGTTGTGAATTAGCGGTTTGAGTAATACTTAATATCAAAGCACATCCAATTAAAAAGTGTCTCGATTTTTTGATTAATTCCATGAAACCTCAAGTAAGAAGTGATAATGTTGCTTTTGTTCAAATCGGCCCGAATCAAACATAATTTAGTAACCGCAATGGAACCAATCAGCCAAAAAGGGGCTTTTAGTGAGTTAGATTACATAAAATTCCAAAAAATCGCATCTAACAAACGAGATATTAAAATTAGTAAAAGATCCGTTAAAAGCTATTCTTTTTGATAGATGCAACAAGTTATATAATTTGAGAAAATCCTGGCGAAAACAAAAAAGTAATTTAATTGTGAGTGAGTGTTAAAGAGCTTTTTGGCTGTAAATTCCTTTATTTTAAGTGTTACACTTGCGGTTTTTCAGCCAGTGAAAGCATTTGAAGTTTTGCAAGAAACCCTGACAGTTACGCCAGTTTCCCAATTCTCTGATGTACAATTTACAGATTGGGCTTTTGTGTCCCTACAATCATTAGTTGAAAAGTATAGTTGTATCACTGGATACCCCGATCATCTTTTTCGAGGAAATCGAGTGATGACTCGCTATGAGTTTGCTGCGGGGCTGAATACTTGCATCAGTACAATTAGTCAACAGTTTGGCAGCCAGCTTTCACAAATTGCACCAGAAGATGTTACAACTATTAAAAAATTAGAATATGAGTTTGCTACAGAGTTAGCCACTATTGAAAACAGAGTAGAAAATTTAGAGGTAAATAGTGCTGTATTGCGATCGCAACAGTTTTCTACCACAACTAAAGTAAGCACTTCCGTTGTAGTTTTAGCTAGTGGTATAACTGGAGACAGTGCTGATGCAGACCCGGAAACTAGTATCGATTCAAATTTAGCTTTAAATTATCGGACTCGTTTAAACTTAATTAGCAGTTTTACAGGTCAAGATAGATTGCTTGTACGTCTTCAATCTGCAAATAGAGTACCTAATTTTAATGGTGCTTCTGCTACTAATATGACGCGCCAATCATTTGAAGTTGGTAACAGTGACAGTAGCCTTAATTTAAATTTACTAGAATATCGCTTTCCTGTTGCTGAAAACTTCAACTTCTATCTTTATGGAAATGCTGCATCTCACCATTACTATGCAACAGTTGTTAACCCCGATTTTGCCAGTTTTGGCGGTGCAAAAGGTTCTCCTTCTCGCTTTTCGGAACGTAACCCTATTTACCGTATTGGATTTATGAGTCCAGCGGGTGTAGCAGCAGTTTACAACAACAGAACTATTCGTTTGGATATAGGTTATTTAGCAGAAAACGCCGAAACTGGAATTGAAGGATTGTTTGGGGGAAACTATAGTGCTTTAGCACAATTTTCCTTCAAACCTTCACCAAATACAGAATTTGGATTAACTTATATTCGCAGCTATGTTCCTGATGGCAATTTGCTACATCGCACAGGTAGTGATTTTGCAAACATTCCTTTTGGTGCAGGCATACCATTAATGGTGAACGCCTATGGTGTCCAAGCACTGTGGAGAATAACCCCCAAGATGGCTGTAAGTAGTTGGATTGGCTACATGAATGCAGAACGAGTTGACGGTGTGAATGGTAATGCAAATATTATCAACTATGCAGTGAATCTGGCTTTTCCTGATTTATTTAAAGAAAAAGCCGTGGGTGGGATTGGATTTGGAATGCCACCTAAAGTCACTAATAATACAATTAATAGCCGCGAAGATCCGGGAACAGGTTTACACTTTGAAGCTTTTTATCAATATCCTTTAACAGAAAATATCACGATCATACCTGGTATTATATATCTCACTCAGCCAAACCATAATGATGTCAATAGAGACATTTTTCTGGGCAATATCAGGACAGTATTTAACTTTTAATTAAATACGCTTGTGAAAATGAACAAACCACTGTCAGATAGAATTTTCTTTGCAGAGATAAAAGTACTATACCCCAAAGCAGAAGTCAAAGGCATCCACCGAGAACCGTAGGGGTCAGCCGTCCAACACTCCTGCCACAGTTGCGTAACTGAAGGCTTTTGTTGCGAAGCCCATAACATATCTTCTATGGGAATAATCACATGAAGCCTTTTATATGGGGATTGCTG
This sequence comes from Nostoc sp. KVJ20, assembly GCF_001712795.1. Lineage (GTDB taxonomy): Bacteria > Cyanobacteriota > Cyanobacteriia > Cyanobacteriales > Nostocaceae > Nostoc. Next base: position 301 of record NZ_KV757794.1, on the reverse strand, counting down.
TTTATTGGCAACAGCCTTTTTAGACTTGGGACGGGTAATGGTTGCAGTCATTTTACAATCTCCTATTTATGTTGACGCACGGAAATTTCCCCCTCTGTGATTGCGGGGCTTGCTATTTCCTATTTGGTTGTCTAAAGAATTACTGGTATGGGCAACAGATCAGTTAGCCTTGCCAGAATCGCAACTCGTCTCGGAAGTAGCTATCAGTCTTTTTTGATCTTTCCTTCCAGTGATCCCATGCCACCACTACTTCCTCGCCCAAATCCTCTACCACCTCACCCCTCCTTTCAAGGGTAGGGGT
>NZ_KV757793.1 GCF_001712795.1 Nostoc sp. KVJ20 | reverse complement strand
TTATTAAAAGAGTCAGTTAAATCACACATTAAACAAATAATTCACGGTTTAGATATTGAAAGATTGGCTGCTTTAGTTATGGAAGTAGGAAAATATGTCAAAGGTGAAAAGGTAACAGGAGCAAAGGTCAGCGAGTTATTTACGAGTGTTACAACTGATGCTTTAGCTTTGACTTTTGAGGAGAAAATGAACATCGTTAGGCAACTGATTAGAGATGACAAACCATCGATTCTGAAGAGATTGAAAATAAACCCTCAACAATCAGATGATAACGGGGAGCAAATCCGGTTTCGGCGCTAACTTATCAGTTATCAGATATTTCCATTAACTCATTCATAGGTTAGTTGTTCACTGATAACTGTTCACTGTTTTAATTGGTATTGTTATTCCCACTATTTTTAACTGCTTACCTAAGACAAAATTTACTAGTTTCTGACCGCTCACTAAGATTATTTTATCAGAGCGACGAATCAATTGTTTTGATAACTGTCCAGTTATGCCAGTATGCACGAAGAATCCACCACTAGCTCCTTCTCCTTCGATACAGCACAGGAAATCTTTGATGTGTTTTGGGCTAATGTAATCAGCGTAACGCTTAACCTGGATTACATAAAGCTTTCCCAAAATCAACACTCGACCATCTATCCCGCCGTCACCAGTGTACCGAAAGTTGCGTTGGATTTGCCAGCCCTGTTCAAAGCAGCAAGTAAGTACCAATTCTTCAAAAACGTAAGGCGATATCCTGCGTAGCGTAGCGATTACTACTGGCAATTTGGCTAATTGAGTTATGCTACGAAGCTCAAGTAATACTTGACTAGCGTACTCAATATTGTTCAAGTGTTTCTTAAGATTTTTAGGTAATCTAACCCTTGGTGTTCGCGCTGGGCTTGGTAGTAATTGCTTCTTAAAATTTTTAGCTAAGAAAGCCTTTTGGGTTGCTACTGAGCTTTTTCGTACAGGCTTGTTAAAGTTTTTAGCTAAGAAAGTCTTTTGCGTTGGTGCTGGGCTTTGTCGTACAAAATTTTGAGATGAAATGTCAGACGATTTTGTACTCTTAGGTGGTAATGGCGATTGCTTAAAACCTTGGGAGCGATACTTTGACTTTGGTATTGAAGGTGGAAATAAAACAAACAGCCAAGCTAGAAAAATCATTCCACCCAGTGCAAACAACAAACCAATGATTAGGATTAGTATCATTTTTACGCTCCCCTTTGATCATGGAACACCATTCCCGGATTTCTCACCACACCTCGGATGGAGGAGTAATGAGTAGTGAGCAAGGAGTAATGAGTAAGGAGTAAAATTCTTAACTTATTACTTATTACTTATACGCAAAGCAGCTTGTGAGAAATGCGGGCATTGCTCCCCTTTGATCATGGCTTACCTGTGCATATTTCTAAATTGTGATTCTTGTTGAGAATCCTGCTGAATTTGATGATGCATATCAACAACAGATTGAACCTTATCAAGTGCCTGTAACTGTTTCTCTGAAACGTTAGCCGATAAAACTCCATCAGTGAGAACAGTCTCGCCGTTTTTGGCACGAACAATTACATTATCGCCAAGGCGTTCAAAATCAAAATTTGTACTTTTAAAACTCTTAGAACCATCAGGGTTATCTTTGCCCAAGATATTCAGCATTGCTTTGACACTCTGTTCAATTGCTTGACCTTTAACATCCTCAACAGCAGCCTGTAGTTCAGTTCGAGTATTGTCAATAGCTGACTTGACACCCATAAGGCTTTGATCAACCGTGTTTTTAACACTATCTACCTGTGTACGTATCTCTTGAGTTAAGTTACCAACTTGTTGATTGAGTTCATTTCTTACACTGTCAGTCTGATATTTAACTTCATCCTTGAAGCTAGTAATTTGTTCATTAATTTGAGATTTAAGTGAAGTAATTTCCTTTCTGAGCTTCGTTACTTCGGGTGTCAGCACATCTTTAATCCGCTCAAAAACATTCTTGGCAGTTTGTTTTACCTTGTTCTCAACCGTACCCACCCAATTTTGAAGAACCGTATTTTGAACTTGTGGTAAAAACCGTTCATTTACCTGTGACAATGCTTTTTGGGTGTTTTCAATCAACTGTTGCTGCTTCTCCAAGGATTTACTCATTTCGGCAACTTGAGCAGCTAGTTGTGATAAAGATTCGGGTGAAAGCTGTTCTGATTTGATACTATCTACAAGTTTTTGTTGTTCGCTTAGTTTTTTCTGCAATACTTGCACTTGTTTTCCTAAAGCTTCTACACTGTAGATTCGCTCATTACTTACAACTTTATTTTTCTGTGATGCCGGAGCTAAACCTAATTTGTCAGTTAGTACTTCTCCATTTTTAATATGGAATACTTTTTCATTACCAATTTTAATAGAAATTGCACCTTGAGAATTTTTCGGGTCAGACAGAGCTTTTTTTAAGTTCTCTACTATCGTCGGCGTTAACAAGTTTTTAGAGGGTGATTCTCCCAACGTTCCTTGATAAACTTTCCTAGAGCTAGAGTAAATATGAATATCCTTGCTGGGATCTAATCCTTTTTCTTTAGCTTTCGCATGGATGAGTTTGAGGAGAGATTCTAAAATTTCTAGATAATCTCGCTTAATCTCTTTAGCTTCACCATCATCAATCATTATTTTCGCCTTTGAGAATTGACTGAATTAACACATCAGGATTAATCGCTACTTCTGGTAAAACTATTCCACCGAGTTTATTAAGAACCTGTCTACCTTCAATTTCAATGTAAGCAAATTCTCCATCAATCATCACTGTTATCGATGATGTATTTTTTTCAGCATCAGCCGGTACATAATCTTTCAGAACACCATTTAATACAAAAATGTTGGCATCATCTGCATCGCCGCTATAGACTTCAAGGCACTCAGGAAAATAGTTAGCATCAAAAGGCAAGTTATCCCAACTATCAGCAGTGTTTAAAATCTCGCTTGGATATTTATCTGCTAGGGCTGCTATATCAGGAGGGAGTTTAGCAATTTGTTTTCTGTCATAATCAGAGAACGGGTAAAACTTACTTGGCGACATGAATTTTATCCTAAGTATTTTTGACTTCCATTTTATTCCAGACAATATTTCTTTAAATCAGACTCGCATATTCTGATAATTGCTCTTGATTTTCTATCAAAGGTAACAATTTTAAAGCCGAGGCTCGGCGAATTTTCATTTCTTCATCTGCTGGAGTTAAGAGAGTAGACTTTTTAGATAAGAACTTTTGAAACTCGTACCAAGCTTTCACACTGTCAGCTTCCGATTGGATTTCATGTCGAGGAATTTTAATTGATTGCAATATTGGCAAACTTATTTGACCACGAGAACGGAAACCTGGACTAATAATTACTGCTTTCCCCGATGGTAAAGTGTTAAATTGATTGACATCAAATAATTTTCGGGTACTGTTTTGGTCAGAATTAGAAATGCTTGCACCACCCTTGCCTCCTGATGAGCGAGAACGTTGCTTGTATTTAATTTCCTCTTCACCTAAAAACTTACTAAATCGTTCGGCGGCTACATCATCTTGGGGATTAAAGAATGCTTTGGTCGCACAACCACCAAATATTGCATTAGTTGTGTTTTCACCATAAGATTCAATCAGCATTGAGAGATTTTGTAAACCTAAGATAGAAATTAGTCCATCCTCGCGGTTCTGATTCAGCCAATCAACCAGTGCTGGTAAATATAATGTGGGTAATTCATCAATCCCCAACACCAAAGGACAAGTACGTTTGTTAGCTACATTCCGACTAACTAATAAATGCAGAATCGAGACAAGCAAAGGGGCAATTACATCACGCTTTTCTTTGTTCATCCCGAATACCACCATCTGCCGTCCCTTCAAATCCAGTGGAATATTAGTTTTTCCACAGAATGCTGCTAAGGCCGAGGGAACCATAAAACGACTGAACAATCCGCTAGCTGTACCCACAATACTAGCTGCTGTTTCTGGCGACCCTGCAACAGATACAAACTGTGCGAAAGCCTCTCTAACCATGAAGTTTAGTTCGGCGGCTTGCTCAATGCGCTTAACTAACTTTGGCAATCCTAGTATCGCTTGGCACATCATGATATCTGGATACTCTGTGCCCTTCGCCAGCATAAAGACGGCTTGGACTAACTGATCGCCAGCGTTGGTAAAGAAGCTATTTCCAGAATCTTTATCACCCAATTGAAAGTTGCGATTGAGTGTAATCGCAAGCTGCCGTGCCATTTCTGAGTCTTCATTACTGCGAAGAAAGTCTATAGGGTTGGCAACTGCTGATTCTGCAAAGCCTGGGGCAAGCACAGTAACCTGATAACCGCGTTCTATCGCATACCCTGCAAGTATTGGAGCTTGCCCTTTAGATGGAGAATCAGCTGATTCCTGGGAGGCGTATTTGAAATCATATAAAGCCAGAGGTAAGCCCTGATCAATTACAGAGCGAATCAGGGGATTAATCATTGAAAATGACTTTCCACTCCCTGGGCCACCACAAACTAGGATGCCTCGCTGTGCCTCTGGAAAATAAAGGGTTGTTGAATCTTTAGGGATGCAAGTTCTACGGACACCATTAATAACCTCGCTCGTTGTATTCTTGGGAGTTCCCACATACAGCGATACTCGGTTATGCAAGCGTTGCTGGATTTGTTTACACGCCAACTGACGAGCCGCTGTTTTCTCTCTTGTCCCGCCCCACCGCGCTGTCGCTAGCTTGGCAATACCTCCCCTACTATCGATGATTTTGGCGATTACAATCACCGCGCCACAAACGAGTACCCCTAAACCTGCGGGGGATAACAGAGCCGATTCAAGTCCTGCGGGAATAAATTGATTTGGCTTAACCTCTGTCTTAGGAGTCCCTGTCATCGTCCCGTCCCCACGATAACCAAATCATTCTCACTCACGGGCAACCAGGGAACTGGCCCAATGAAGTAAGGGGTACAAGTTTTTTGCTGGAATGGCGGTCGCGCACAGATCCTAAAGAACAAGCCAAAATCGGCAGTCCCAAGGGATTCATTAACTCCAGTTAGCGCCACTTTGAACCCACTACCATACACTAGCCGCCCCGTGGGTTCCTTGCCCCCATTCACGGCGGCTAGAATTCCATAACCACCCAAAACTAGCTGGGATGAGCCTGATGCCCAACGCTTACCATACAAGCTGCCCTGACTGCCAGCAAAATCCCCCATCTCTAAGTATGAGCATTCAATGCCTGGAGGACAGGCGACTGTTAAAGTGCGATCGCCTCTGACAACGCTGCCAGACACAAAGTAATCATTCCCAGCCCTTGTGTCGCCCTTCTCTGCTGTGCCAAGTACAACCGATACAATCCCCACAACACCTATATCAGAGCTAATAGGCTGAGGCATTTTATCAAAGGGCACTTGACTTAATTTAGGAATTTGATTGACTAATGCTTGCTGCCATGATTTAAATTTCCCTAATTGAGTTTTGTCCAACCCAGGAATTGAATCAAGCGAATATTTGCTTAGGTCAATCTTATCTAGTGTCAGGTTTGCAACTTGAGGATTTGAGGCTATGGCTTGAGAAATAGTGCTGCTACCCAGTCCAGCACCATTCTTAGAAAATAGATCGGCTAATGGGGGAACTTCTGATAGGCTCAAATTGCTTAATTCAGGCATTGCTTTAACTAATGTTTTTGGCGTTTGCCATTGGATTAATCCAAAGTCTTTGAGGGTGGGTTTGGTGGTTGTGCCTGTAGTGGGCAAAGCCACCGTGCCAATGGACTTTAAGCTCAAGGCAGACATCTTAAAGGCATCATCTGCATCCCCCAACATCACAACAGAGTCTACTTTTTGCCCTGCTATCCACGAGCGCGACGGGTCGTAGCCAAAAACTGAAATCAGGTTTTTAGGTATCTTTAAAAATCCTGGCTGTTGAACGGGTGGCAAAGTATCCCATGTGATTTTCGACCAGTCGGGGGCAGCCGTCTTGTACAAGCCTTGTGAATAATCGATTGTTGGTGTCTGTGCGACTGAGGCGGAAAGCGGAACTAGAGAAGCTATTGCAGCCAGTAGAAAAGGCTTAAGTTTCATGATTTTTGTTAAAGTAATCGGGACATTGTTCTTAATTGGAGCCGCGTGGATGTACCGTGCATATTAGGATTTCTTGGTCGTATTGTCGCCCATGAAAATAGGCACAACTTTCGCATCCACTTTTGTCTTGCTGTAGTTCTACATTTCCTGTTGGTGCTAACAGCTTTTTAGATTTTATGTACTGGTTTATTTGCAATACAGTTAACGTTGCAAAGGGCACGGGTAACAGCCATTTTAAGTAGGTTTTTGCAGGACTAAGCTAAGTCTTATCCACAGCCAAAAGAGTAGTCAAAAGCAGCAAATAGCCGATTGGTGGAAACATCCATAACTCACCTTCGAGCCTACACGAATATAGAAAATTGCCTAATTCTTGGCGGATAGATTTAGAAAAATTGTTCACAATCGCCCCCATTCAAGTAATTGATGAAAAGTGGTTTTATCGACCTGAGAAAGTGAAATCGCCTCATCTATAGTCTTGCCACGCCGTAATAGTTTGATAGCATCTTGCACCTTGTTCCAGATGGTAGATCCGGGTTTAACTTGACCTTTGCGCCCAGCTTCTGCTAGCCCAAAAGCGAGAGCATTAGCATCGTTTCTCTGAATCGCACCATTTAGCGTAGTCCCAGGATTGGGGCGCATTAAGGCAACAGGTTGAGGCAGAGGGACTTTTATTGTTTGTGGTGGCGGCGAGGGCTGCGGGAAGTCTGATGGCGCTGATTGCGGCTTTTGAACTGTTAGGGGAAGTGGCGTTCGCGGACGGGTAATTGGCAGGGGTCGATCCGAGTCCGATTTAACTACCAAGCTCGTGTAAGCTGGGTTGCCAGTAGCAGGGACTATCTTAAATTGATATTGTTTTTCATTGGTAAGCACTGTAATTTGAGTGCTTCCATTACTGCTAGAGGTAACAGGAAACTTGATCGGGTCAATCTGGCGAAGAAAGATTACAGTCGCTTTACCTCCCGCGCAATCAGAATCACCGCCTGATGACTGGCATAAGCCACCATTTGAGGTAAAAGCGAAGCGACTTGGATCGCCAATCCAAACTTGCTTGATAGTTTCCCCAGTGGACATCAAATTAATAGTTAATCCATAGCCTTTCCACACCTTTAATTCGATAGCGTTGGAGTTTGCATCATTCTCGTAAACCGTTCGGATGGGCATTGCTACCACGCTTGAGGCAGTAGCTATTAAGAAGCTTGTAACAATAGCGAGTTTATTTAACATTTTTCCATTTTTACTGGGAACAGGGAAGATAAATTATTGTTGTAGCTTTTTTATAAGAGCAATAATCATTCGGCGGTCATTATCTCAATCTCATGTTTAAAAACCATCAGTTTTTCCTGTTCCCTGTTCCCTCATAACGATATTGTTTGATTAACGAATATTTGCACTGGCTTACCAACATCGATCACAAATACTTCTTCTCTACCGCTTAACTGCTGAGAACGGGCGACATTTGAACTTTTGATATTATCGAGAACGCTATTAAATGCACCCTCTCCAAAAGCGGCAGATAGGTCTTTTTGATCGTTGGTAGTGGAGCTAGTAGAGAAGCCATTAGAGTTACTGCTGACTTGAGTTATGGGGCGATTCTGTACTTCGGCAGCTTTGGCGACTCCTGCAACAATAGCAGAGATGAAATTGTTGCCCAGATTACTGCCTCTGCGAGACTCTGCTTTTAAGAAACCACCATCCTTGGCCATTATCAGAACGGCATTTTCTGGGAGTTGCTTTTCTTGCGTATCGCCGTTTATATTGACCAACACTGAAACACCGCGCAGTTTGGCGAAACCCAAACCATTCGACTCTGCTAGTTGAACAACCAGATAAGCGCCCACGGGTAGTACGTCCCTACCATCTGAGGCTTTTAAGGGTTTTGTTAGTTTCACCAAGTAATTCTGGTTGCCAGCGTCACCAGTGCCCCAAGCGATCGGCGTTTCTAATCTGCCCTCTGCGGTGCTGCCAACGAGTACGCGAAGAGCGTTGTAATCAATAGTCGTTTTGCTGACCTCTGCAACTTGTTGCGCTCCTCCCGTCCCTCCTTCTATTCCAGTAACTTTTAGTTCCTCGCCGTCTGACTCATCACCTGAGCTACTAAAACTACCAGCGTTCGCAGCAAGAAGCCATTGCTGCGTGGGATCTAACTTTGCGATGTTCGCTTGGGGACGCGGCTGAGGAATTTGTCTGATCGGCTGGGCGATCCTGGGCTGAGATTGCGATCCTCTAACCTGCGGCAAAGTGAAGGGCGGGGCTGGCTGACTGGCAACTGGGTAAGAACGTTGTCCGCGCTGCACTGGTTGCATCGGAGGGGTAACAGCTGCGATTGGGGCTGGGGCTAAGGTTGGGCTAGGGGTCGGCGTTGGGTTTGGGCTTGGCAAGCGATCACGAATCTTCTTTAGCTCGTAATTTTGGCTAGTCAGAGCAAGCGCTGTTTTGTCCTTACCCGTCTCGTCCACCACTTCTGCTTCTGGCGTTTGTTCCTTAGCTTTAGTCGGCTGTGCCTTGTTACTGGAAAAATTCAAGGCGTTCATTGAATTGCCGATCAAGGCTCCGATGATCGTCACAAAGGCAAGCACTATCAGGGCAATAACGCCCATTTTTAAGAGTGGAGATTGCGAGACTGTTCGAGCAGTAACAATTTCTTCTGGGGCGGGGTTCTCGGAGGGTTGAATTGAATCGTCAACCCTTGTTGTTTTAGCGCCGTTCATCGCGGCAAAATCTTGCTCTTCTATCTCAATAGTTGCCTCTTGCAAAGCTGACTGGGTGTTCTTTTTCATAAATCTAAATCTTGGATTTTGTAAATTTCCAACCCCGCTTTACGAACCCTTGAGGCGGTTTCCTGAACATCGGACGCAAATCTAGGCAGGGCAGCCGTATCAATCGCCCTGACGAATATGGTTTTGTTGAAAGCGATGGGCTTGCCGACTAAATTGCTGCCTTGGAAAACAACAATCTCTGCAACCATATCTACTTTCCATTGCCCATCCTTAATCCGAGTCGGCTGACTGATTAGGCTAACTTTTAGGATTGATTGCGTAGACCCATTAAAGACATCGGGCGGCGTAAGATTACTTATCTCCTCAAGGAATGGTGCGCGAAAATCTTCTGACAACGCAAAACCTGAAGCCCATACACTAGTAGTAATCTTGCCTTTTGATGTTGATACCCCAGTATCCAACTTTAATTGTTTGGTGGGGTCTATCTTGTAATCATCGCTTGGCTTTGGTAGAGCATTCCAACTCAAAAGCCCGGTCATTGTTTGCCCGATAAAATACGTAATAGCTTGCGGCGAGCGCTCAAGGCTACCTATAGGAACAACTCTGATGGATTCGCCATCAGACAATTCTACCAAGGTCGAAGCTTTCGTTTTAGAAAACGTTGCTATCCGAGCAAAATTAACGACTTCTATTAATAATAAAAGCATTAATAAAACCGCATTGATTATTAAGAAAATTGGGGTGAAATTTAGCTCTTTTCTCTCTAATAATTTCATCTCCTTAACCCCACCGAGAATTTAACCCCACTAGTGAAAGCTGAAAATACAGCCATTCCGCCACCAGTGCCTATGGCTACTGCAAGTAATGGCGAGAAAATCGCTTGCAAAAGTTGCAATAATAAAGGATTGCTAGAAGGTTTGGAGACTATTGCGCTGGCAATAATGCCTACTGTTATCGAGTACGAAATGAGAACCAATGTCAGTCCTAACCAGCCAGACAGCCAAGCGTAAATAGGTTTGCTTTGGAAGGGCAGCAAAGATAGAACTAGGAAGATTGGGGCGGCGAATGCAATCATTAAGAATGACAGTTGGACGATGTATTGAAAAGCTGCTGATAGTCCACTGAGAATTACATAAACAAAACCTTGAATTGCGCTATTGATTAGTTCGCCACTAAGGTCTAATGGATTCCAGCTTCCGCCCCCAGAACCTGCGCCAGTCTTTTCTCTAGCCTTCTGCGCGTCTTTTCGTGTACTCTCTATAGCAGTCTTTATGCAAGCTTGCTTACGGCTTAATTCTTCACCTTCCTTTTTTTCCTCGCTCATTTTTTCGCAATCAGCCAAGGCTATCTGCGCGGCTAAAACAAAGCTTTGATCAGCATTAACATTCCGTATCGCATCTCTCAGGTTTACGCCATTTCTCGTAATACTTAAAATACTCCTATTTAGCCCAGTCGAAACGTTTCTCAAAGCGACTGTTGTATTGGCGAGAAGGAACCCATTATTACTAAGCATTGCAATTACTAGCAAGGGTAAAACCATCTCAGAGATAAAATCAAAGCCAAACCCTTCTTCTGCAAACTTCCTGTACCAGCCGAATGAGGCAAAGCCAATCATCACAACAGCCGCGAGAGTAGAAACCGCGACAACAGCCGTATAAATTGGGCTTGTTCCAGATGCTAATTCCAACCAATCATTCTCAAAAGATTTATAGATTAGGTCTGCGCCTTCGATAGCGCCTTCGACTATTTCGCCTGAGTTTGTAGTCCCCGTATTTTCCCCGGCTTGCTGCCCTGTAGTTTGAGCAAAAAGAATAGTTAAGAGCGCTATCATCTCAGTTACCGTAACGTTATGTTGACTTGATTATTGATTCTTCCAGAAGGAATCGTTAGCGGCGGCAGATTGAATGATTTGACGAGTAGCGGCGTTAGATTCCTGATCCTTTGCCGCAGCTTGCTCATCCATGCGACTAGAAATATCAGCAAGATTGATATTTGTAACAGCCAAGGAACGAGATTGTTTTTGCGCTTCTGCATGGATAGATTTGGCAATTACAACACTTTGTAAGTTTTGAATAGCGACCTTTTTGAGAATGTCTTGGGTAATGACATCATCCTGCGCGGCAGCAGCATTTTCGCTTGATTGGGCAGTAGCATCATTAGTTATTGCTGCCTCTTGCGATTGCACTCGTTGACCCTCAACTCCTAGTACTGATTCTGACTGACCGCGTGTATATTGCTGGTTCCAATCCTTGATAGCATTGTCGGCTTGAATGCGAGGGTCTAATATCAGCAACGCGCCTTCTTGTTTCTGAATCACTTTCTCGATATTCTTGCCAGCTTTTAGGGGATCGGGAATACCCAAATCACCAACACTAGATTCAATTGCCTGGGTTAATTCAGCTTCTAACTTGCCCAAACTTTTAGTAAATTCTTTCTGATAATTACTAATGTAAGTCTGCAAGCTGCTATAGATTTGTTGGAATTGAGTTAAGAAAGATTGGTTTTGACTAGCTTGAGCATTGGCAGGGAGGCTAGAAAAGGATATCAAAATTGCTGCGCCTGAGATCGCGATCAATCGGTTGGTATCTAACATACAAATTCTCCAGGTCTACTACAAAAGGTTTTTTGGCGCAGTAAGATTCTACGGTCGCCTGTTTTTTTTGTAAATCAAAGTCAAGAACCGAAACCATTAATGTTTTAGGTGATTCTTCTTTATTTAATAAACTGGTGAAGAAGGGATCATCGAAAGGCAAAGCATTAGGCGGAAGGGTGGAAGCAGGAGATCGAAAAAGCATAACGTAATCTCCTGGGTCTGCGGATTCAGAGTTAATCCCCGGTTGCTTTAGTTCACGTAGGCGCTTATTTTGATACTTCAATGCTCTCAGGCTAGGACTGTTCTTGACTGCACCTTCACCCAATTCTATGTACACGCCACAGTCATTCTTCGCATGAATAATAAATTTTTCGTATCGGGCTTGATTGTATTGCCAAACCTGAAAGCTGACTATTGATAAAACACCTGCTAGTATTACCAGCAATAGCTTCGTATGAATGACTGATGATAGAACCTTCATAACGGCTTACCTTGCTTAACGCAATCGACATAATACTTAGAAAATTCTGCCACCCATGTGAACTTATCACCGTGGTTTTTTTTGAACTTATCTCGCGTGGCTTGCTCCTCTCGGCTGTTGGCGACCAACGCCAACAGGGGATACGAGGGATAATAGCGGCAGCGCACATACTTGTTGTTGTAGTCCAACAGCCACAAAGTATATAGCTGCTGAATGTTGGGGACAAAGCTTTCGTTTTTATCGATAATTTCTCTAGGAATGCCCAGCAACTCAGAGAAGCTATTAGCCGCGCCTGGGACAATACGCCCAATCAACCGCAATGGCATATTTTGTAATATTTGTTCTCCCGCCTCCGATTTGGCAATAGAGATAACGTCCTGCGCTGCCAGAAACACCCGGCAGCCTTGCTTTCGAGCCGTAGCGCATTTCCGACCCGCAAGCCGCGATAATGCGGAAAATCCCAGCAATACGCTAGCCTCATCCATAAAAAATACACTATTGGGGGAAGAGAGAGATTGACGGGATGCGGCGATATATGCTGACATCC
>NZ_KV757792.1 GCF_001712795.1 Nostoc sp. KVJ20 | reverse complement strand
TTATTAAAAGAGTCAGTTAAATTACACATTAAACAAATAATTCACGGTTTAGATATTGAAAGATTGGCTGCTTTAGTTATGGAAGTAGGAAAATATGTCAAAGGTGAAAAGGTAACAGGAGCAAAGGTCAGCGAGTTATTTACGAGTGTTACAACTGATGCCAAAGCTTTGACTTTTGAGCAAAAAATGAACATCGTTAGGCAACTCATTAAAGATGAAAAACCATCGATTATGAAAAGATTGGGAATCAACTCGCCATCGCCAAATGACAACGAGGAGCATCTACGGTTCCGGCGCTAACTTATCAGTTATCAATTATCAGGTATCAGGTATCAGGTATCAGATATTTCCATCAATTCATTGATAGGTTAGTTGTTCACTATTCACTGTTCAATGTTCACTGATTTAACTGGTATTGTTATCCCTATTATCTTCAACTGCTCACCTAAGACAAAATTTACTAGTTTCTGACCGCTCACTAAGATTATTTTATCGGAGCGACGAATCAACTGTTTTGATAACTGTCCAGTTATGCCAGTATGCACGAAGAATCCACCACTAGCTCTTTCACTTTCAATACAGGACAGGAAATCTTTGATGTGTTCTGGGCTAATGTAATCAGCGTAACGTTTAACCTGGATTACATAGAGCTTTCCTAAAATCAACACGCGACCATCTATCCCGCCGTCACCGGTGTACCGAAAGTTGCGTTGGATTTGCCAGCCCTGTTCAAAGCAACAAGTGAGTACCAATTCTTCAAAAACGTAAGGCGATATCCTGCGTAGCGTAGCGATTACTACTGGCAATTTGGCTAATTGAGTTATGCTACGAAGCTCAAGTAATACTTGACTAGCGTACTCAATATTATTCAAGTGTTTCTTAAGCTTTTTAGGTAATCTAACCCTTGGTGTTCGCGCTGGGCTTGGTAGTAATTGCAGGGTTAGCGCGTCTCAAACCCTATTGACAAGAGGAATTACCTGATTTACCTGATATGCAATGTCGGGTTGAAAGTGGCACTATCCGAGCTAGGGTAAGATTTAATACATCTAGGTGCAAGGTTCGAGTAATGCCAACAGGATTTGAGAACAAGAAAAGCAAAACCAAAGGATCTTTTGCACCCAGCATAGATAGCAAAGACATTACCACTAAGTTTCAGGAATACTTCACAGAAATCAAAGACCCCAGAGTAGAAAGGACGAGATGGCATTCACTGACCGATATCATCACCATAGCGATTTTGGCAGTAATAGCAGGAGGGCAAGGTTGGGAAGATATTGAGGAGTACGGACTCAATAAACAGGAGTGGTTGGAGACATTTCTAGAACTGCCAGAGGGAATACCCAGTCCAGACGCTTTTAGAAGAGTATTTGAGAAAATTAACCCCAAAGAATTTGAGAAATGTTTTCGTTGCTGGGTAAAATCACTAGTGGAGAAGTTGGGAGTAGAAGTAATAGCTATAGATGGCAAAACTCATCGAGGCTCATATGACCGAGAATCTCAGCTAAAAGCTTTACACACAGTCAGTGCATGGTCAAGTGAACACCGTTTGGTGTTAGGACAAACAAAGGTCACTGACAAATCCAATGAAATCACCGCCATTCCAGCACTATTAGAAATGCTAGACATATCTGGCTGCATCATTACTATTGATGCAATGGGTACTCAAAAATCGATTGCCCAGAAAATTATTGCCGCTGATTCTGATTACGTTTTGAGCTTGAAAGATAATCATCCTACACTGCACCAGCAAGTAAAGAATTGGTTTGAGACAGCCCAGTCCAATGGATTTAAAAATATTAATGTGAGCATGAGTCAACGGATAGAAAAAGGGCATCACAGAATCGAGAATCGTCAGGTTTACACCGTACCAGTGTCACAACTTCCTGCACTTCATGAACAAGATTTATGGGCTGGTTTGACAACAGTAGTTATGGTAGTGCGTTCGATTCAGCATTGGAATCAGACTACCCATGAGGTGCAATTTTACATCACTAGTCTTGCCAGTGATGCTAATAAAATTGGTAGTGCCATTCGACAGCATTGGGGAATAGAAAATTCTGTTCATTGGACATTAGATGTCACTTTTAATGAAGATGAATGTCGAATTCGTTCTCTACACAGTCCACAGAATTTTGCTTTGCTACGTCGCATTGCTCTTAATGCCTTACAACGAGAATCATCTTTCCGTCGCAGTATTCGCCAAAAGTCACGACGAGCCGTTATGAATGATCAGTATATGCTTTCTGTGTTGGCTGCGGCTCTCCCAAATTCAACACTCTCCTAGAATCCAACTGTCAATAGGTTTTGAGACGCGCTAACCCTGGACGTTCAACTGACCCAACCCAGTTTTGAAGAACCGTATTTTGAACTTGTGGTAAAAACCGTTTATTTACCTGGGACAATGCTTTTTGGGTGTTTTCAATCAACTGTTGTTGCTTTTCTAAAGACTTGCCCATTTCGCTAACTTGAGCAGCCAGTTCTGACAAGGATTCAGGTGTTTGTTCATTTTTTTTGAGACTGTCAACCAGTTTTTGTTGCGACTCTAGTTTAGATTGCAAAACAGCCACTTGTTTTTGCAAAGCTTCTACACTGTAAATTCGCTCATTACTTACAACTTCATTTTTCTGTGTTCGGGGAGTTAAACCTAATTTGTCAGTCAGTACTTCTCCATTTTTAATATGGAATACTTTTTCATTACCAATTTTAATAGAAATTGCCCCTTGAGAATTTTTCGGGTCAGACAGAGCTTTTTTTAAGTTCTCTACTATCGTCGGCGTTAAGAAGTTTTTAGAGGGGGATTCTCCCAATATTCCTTGATAAACTTTGCTAGAGCTAGAGTAAATATGAATATCCTTGCTGGGATCTAATCCTTTTTCTTTAGCTTTCGCATGGATGAGTTTGAGAAGAGATTCTAAAATTTCTAGATAATCTCGCTTAATCTCTTTAGCTTCGCCATCATCAATCATTATTTTCACCTTTGAGAATTGACTGAATTAACAGTTCAGGATTAATCGCTACTTCTGGTAAAACTATTCCACCGAGTTTATTAAGAACCTGTCTACCCTCAACTTCTATGTAAGCAAATTCTCCATCAATGCGAATTGCGAATTGCGAATTGCGAATTGTTCGGTCATCGTCCCGTCCCCACGATAACCAAATCATTCTCACTCACGGGCAACCAGGGAACTGGCCCAATGAAGTAAGGGGTGCAAGTTTTCTGCTGGAATGGCGGACGCGCACAGATCCTAAAGAACAAGCCAAAGTCGGCAGTCCCCTTCGATTCATTAACTCCAGTTAGCGCTACTTTGAATCCACTACCATACACTAGCCGCCCTGTTGGTTCCTTCCCACCGTTAACGGCTGCTAGGAACCCATAGCCGCCCAAAACTAGCTGAGATGAGCCTGATGCCCAACGCTTACCATACAAGCTGCCCTGACTGCCAGCAAAATCCCCCATCTCTAAGTATGAGCATTCAATGCCTGGAGGACAGGCGACTGTTAAAGTGCGGTCGCCTCTGACAACGCTGCCAGAAACAAAGTAATCATTCCCAGCCCTTGTGTCGCCCTTCTCTGCTGTGCCAAGTACAACCGATGCAATCCCCACAACGCCTATATCAGAGCTAATAGGCTGAGGCATTTTATCAAAGGGCACTTGACTTAATTTAGGAATTTGATTGACTAATGCTTGCTGCCATGATTTAAACTTTCCTAGCTGAGTTTTGGTCAATCCAGGAATTGAATTAAGAGAATACTTATTTAGGTCAATCTTGTCTAGCGTCAAATCTGCGGCTTGAGGATTTGAGGCTATGGCTTGAGAAATAGTGCTGCTACCCAGTCCAGCAGCACCATTCCTAGAAAATAGATCGGCTAGTGGGGGAACTTCTGATAGGCTCAAATTGCTTAATTCAGGCATTGCTTTAACTAATGTTTTTGGCGTTTGCCATTGCATTAATCCAAAGTCTTTGAGGGTGGGTTTGGTGGTTGTGGCTGTAGTGGGCAAAGCCACCGTGTCAATAGCCTTTAAGCTCAAGTCCGACATCTTAAAAGCATCATCGGCATCGCCCAGCATCACAACAGAGTCTAGTTTTTGCCCTGCTGTCCACGAGCGCGAGGGGTCGTAGCCAAAAACTGAAATCAGGTTTTTAGGGATTCTTAAAAATCCTGGCTGCTGAACGGGTGGCAAAGTATCCCATGTGATTTTCGACCAGTCGGGGGCAGCCGTCTTGTACAAGCCTTGTGAATAATCGATTGTCGGTGTCTGTGCGACTGAGGCGGAAAGCGGAACTACTGAAGCGATCGCAGTCAGTAGAAAGAGTTTAGATTTCATCATTTTTATTGGTGTAATTGGGACATTTTTCTTTCACTTTTAAACCTACGCAAATACAAAAAGTGTTTAGCTATTCACGAATATATCTTAAGAAATCGCTCACAATCGCCCCCATTCAAGTAATTGATGAAAAGTAGTTTTATCGACCTGAGAAAGCGAAATTGCCTCATCTATTGTCTTGCCACGCCGTAATAGTTTGATAGCATCTTGCACCTTGTTCCATGTGGTAGATCCGGGTTTAACTTGACCTTTGCGCCCAGCTTCTGATAGCCCAAAAGCGAGGGCATTAGCATCATTTCTCTGAATCGCACCATTTAGCATAGTCCCAGGATTGGGGCGCATTAAGGCAACAGGCTGAGGCAGAGGGACTTTTATTGTTTGTGGTGGCGGCGCTGATTGCGGTTTTTCAACTGTTAGGGGAAGTGGCGTTCGCGGACGGGTAATGGGCAATGGGCGATCCGAATCAGATTTAACTACCAAGCTTGTATAGGCTGGGTTGCCTGTGGCGGGAACTATCTTAAACTGATATTGCTTTTGGCTGGTAAGTAGTGTAATTTGAGTGCTACCATCGCCGCTTGTGGACACAGGAAAATCGATTGGGTCAATCTGGCGAAGAAAGATTACGGTCGCTTTACCTCCCGCGCATTCAGAATCGCCGCCTGATGACGGGCATAAACCACCGTTTGAGGTAAAAGCGAAGCGACTTGGATCGCCAATCCAAACTTGCTTGATAGTTTCCCCAGTAGACATTAAATTAATAGTTAGTCCATAGCCTTTCCATACTTTTAATTCGATAGCGCTAGAGTTTGCATCATTCTCGTAAACCGTTCGGATGGGTATCGCCGTTGCTTTTGCCGCGCTAGTTAAGATTAAAAATGCTGCAATAATAGTGGTTTTCTTTAACATTTATATCCTCAGTTACCGTAACGTTATTGTGACTAGAGCGATATTGTTTGATTAACGAATATTTGCACTGGCTTACCAACATCGATCACAAATACTTGTTCTCTACCGCTTAACTGCTGAGAACGGGCGACATTTGAACTTTTGATATTATCGAGAACGCTATTAAATGCACCCTCTCCAAAAGCGGCGGATAGGTCTTTTTGATCGTTGGTAGTAGAGCTAGTAGAGAAGCCATTAGAGTTACTGCTGACTTGAGTTATGGGGCGATTCTGTACTTCGGCAGCTTTGGCGACTCCTGCAACAATAGCAGAGATGAAATTGTTGCCCAGATTACTGCCTCTGCGAGACTCTGCTTTTAAGAAACCACCATCCTTGGCCATTATCAGAACGGCATTTTCTGGCAGTTGCTTTTCTTGCGTATCGCCGTTTATATTGACCAACACTGAAACACCGCGCAGTTTGGCGAAACCCGAACCATTCGACTCTGCTAGTTGAACAACCAGATAAGCGCCCACGGGTAGTACGTCCCTACCATCTGAGGCTTTTAAGGGTTTTGTTAGTTTCACCAAGTAATTCTGGTTGCCAGCGTCACCAGTGCCCCAAGCGATCGGCGTTTCTAATCTGCCCTCTGCGGTGCTGCCAACGAGTACGCGAAGAGCGTTGTAATCAATAGTAGTTTTGCTGACCTCTGCGACTTGTTGCGCTCCTCCCGTCCCTCCTTCTATTCCAGTAACTTTTAGTTCCTCGCCGTCTGACTCATCACCTGAGCTACTAAAACTACCAGCGTTCGCAGCAAGAAGCCATTGCTGCGTGGGATCTAACTTTGCGATGTTCGCTTGGGGACGCGGCTGAGGAATTTGTCTGAGCGGCTGGGCGATCCTGGGCTGAGATTGCGATCCTCTAACCTGCGGCAAAGTGAAGGGCGGGGCTGGCTGACTGGCAACTGGGTAAGAACGTTGTCCGCGCTGCACTGGTTGCATCGGAGGGGTAACAGCTGCGATTGGGGCTGGGGCTAAGGTTGGGCTAGGGGTCGGCGTTGGGTTTGGGCTTGGCAAGCGATCGCGAATCTGCTTTAACTCGTAATTTTGACTAGTCAGAGCAAGCGCTGTTTTATCCTTGCCCGTCTCATTTTCCGGCTCTGCTAGGGGCGTTTGCTCTTCTGTAGGCGGTTGCACAATGCCCTTAGAAAACTTCAGCACATTCATTGAGTTGCCTAGCATTGCCCCAATGAGCGCCACGAAGATAAAGCAAATTAGGGCAACAACGCCCATTTTTAAGAGTGGAGATTGCGAGACTGTTCGAGCAGTAACAATTTCTTCTGGGGCGGGGTTCTCGGAGGCTTGAATTAAATCATTAGCGTGAGAAGTTTTAGCGCCGTTCATGGCGGCAAAATCTTGCGACTCTATTTCAATAGTTGTCTCTGGCAAAGCTGATTGGGTGTTCTGGCTCATAAATCTAAATCTTGGATTTTGTAAATTTCCAACCCCGCTTTACGAACCCTCGATGCGGTTTCTTGAACATCGGACGCAAATCTAGGCAGGGCAGCTGTATCAATCGCCCTGACAAATACAGTTTTGTTAAAAGCGATGGGCTTACCAACTAAATTGCTGCCTTGGAAAACAACAATCTCTGCAACCATATCCACTTTCCATTGCCCGTCCTTAATGCGAGTCGGCTGACTGAGTAGGCTGACTTTTAGGATTGATTGCGTAGACCCATTAAAGACATCGGGCGGCGTAAGATTACCTATCTCCTCAAGGAATGGTGCGCGAAAATCTTCTGACAACGCAAAACCTGAAGCCCATACACTAGTAGTAATCTTGCCTTTTGATGTCGATATCCCAACATCTAACTTTAATTGTTTGCTGGGGTCTATCTTGTAATCATCGGTTGGCTTTGGTAGAGCATTCCAACTTAAAAGCCCGGTCATTGTTTGCCCGATAAAATACGTAATAGCTTGCGGCGATCGCTCCAAGCTGCCTATAGGAAGAACTCTGATAGATTCGCCGTCAGACAATTCTACCAAGGTCGAAGCTTTCGTTTTAGAAAACGTTGCTATTCGAGCAAAATTGACAATTTCTATAAATAGTAAAAGCGTTAATAAAATAGCATTGACTATTAAGAAAATTGGGGTGAAATTTAACTCTTTTCTCTCTAATAATTTCATTTTCGTAACCCCACCGAGAATTTAACCCCACTAGTGAAAGCTGAGAATACAGCCATTCCGCCACCAGTGCCTATGGCTACCGCGAGTAATGGCGAGAAAATGGCTTGCAAAAGTTGCAATAGCAAAGGATTGCTGGAAGGCTTGGAGACTATTGCGCTAGCAATAATACCTACAGTTATCGAGTACGAAATGAGAACCAATGTCAGCCCTAACCAGCCAGCAAGCCAAGCATAAATAGGCTTGCTTTGGAAAGGCAGTAAAGATAAAACTAGGAAGATTGGCGCAACGTAAGCAACCATTAAAAACGATAGCTGAACTACATATTGAAATGCTGCCGATAACCCACTCAGAATCACATAAACAAAGCCTTGAATCGCGCTGTTGATAAGTTCGCCACTAAGGTCTAATGGGTTCCAGCTTCCTGTGCCAGAGCCTGCGCCAGTCTTTTCTCTAGCCTTCTGCGCGTCTCTCCGGGTATTGTCTATGGCATCCTGAATACAAGCTTGTTTAGGGCTTGATTCCGAGCCTTCCTGTTTCTCACTTCCTAGTGTTTCGCACTTAGCTAATGCTGATTGTGCGGCTATAATAAAGCTTTGATCGGCGTTGACATTTCGTATAGCATCCTTCAGATTTACACCGTTTCTCGTAATACTTAGAATGCTCCTATTTAACCCAGTAGATACATTTTTTAATGCCAGGGTGGTGTTTGCCAGAAGAAAGCCATTATTACTAAGCATTACGATTACTAATAATGGTAAGACCATCTCGGAAACGAAGTCGAAGGCAAAGCCTGACTCTGCATATTTCCGATACCATCCAACAGAAGCGAAAGCGACCATTACAACTGCCGCAAGGGTGGAGATAGCGACAACAGCCGTATAAATTGGATTAGTGCCGGACGCTAACTCTAGCCAATCATTCTCAAACGATTTATAGATTAAATCCGCGCCCTCAATAGCGCCTTGAACTATTTCGCCTGAGTTTGTAGTGCCCGTATTTTCTCCAGGCTGTTGCCCCAATGTTTGAGCAAGAAGAATAGGTAGCGTAATCATTGATTCTTCCAGAATGAATCAGTAGAGGCGGCAGATTGGATGATTTGGCGAGATGCGGCGTTGGACTCCTGATTTTTCGCCGCCGCTTGCTCATCCATGCGGTTAGAAATATCGGCAAGATTGATATTTGTAACAGCCAAAGAACGGGATTGTTTTTGCGCTTCTGCATGGATAGATTTGGCAATTACAACGCCTTGCAAGTTTTGAATGGCGACCTTTTTGAGAATGTCTTGGGTGATTACATCATCCTGCGCGGCGATCGCATTTTCACTTGATTGGGCAGTGGCCTCATTAGTTATTGCTGCCTCCTGCGATTGGACTCTTTGACCCTCAGCACCTAGAACCGATTGGGACTGACCCCGTGTATATTGCTGGTTCCAGTCTTTGATAGCATCTCTGGCTTGAATGCGAGGATCTAGTATTAGTAAGTTGCCCTCTTGCTTCTGAATCACTTTCTCGATATTCTTGCCAGCTTTTAGGGGATCAGGAATACCCAAATCGCCAACGCTAGATTCAATTGCCTGGGTTAATTCAGCTGACAGCTTGCCCAAACTTTTAGAAAACTCCCTCTGATAATTATTGATGTAAGTCTGCAAGCTACTGTAAATCTGTTGGAACTGAGTCAGGAATGATTGGTTTTGCTGCGGCTGGGCTTGGGCATTGGCTGGAAGGCTAGAAAAGGAGATCAGAGTTACTGCGCCTGATATCACGATCAATCGTTTGGTATTCAGCATATAAATCATCAAAATTAACTACAAAAGGTCTTCTAGTACAAAATGATTCCACAGTGGCTTGTCTACTTTTTAAATCAAAGGAAACTGCCCGAACCATTAATGTTTTAGATGGGTATTTTTCCTTGTTTAACAAACTAGTAAAGAACGAATCATCAAAGGGCACAGCATTAGGTGGAAGAGTGGAAGCTGGGGTGCGAAAAAGCATCACATAAGCCCCAGGCTTTGTTAAATCAGGGCTACTACCAACTTGCTCCAATCCGCGTAGTAGCTTGTTGTCGTACTTGAGCGCTCTAAGGCTAGGACTGCGCTTAACTGCGTCCTCTCCTAGCCCTAAGTAGACACCACAGTTAGTCTTCGCCTGCTTGAGAGTCTTCTCTTGTTGGGCTTGGTTATGTTGCCAAACCTGAAAAGCTCCTATTGACGCAACGCCTGCGAGTATTGCCGCTAAAAATTTATTTTGGATGAGCGATGATACAAATTTCATAAGGGCTTACCTTGCTTAATGCACTCGACATAATATTTAGAAAATTCTGCCACCCAGGTGAACTTGTCACTGTGAATTTTCTTAAATTTATCTCGCGTGGCTTGTTCTTCTCTGCTATTAGCGACCAACGCCAGCAGGGGATACGAGGGATAATAGCGGCAGCACACATACTTGTTGTTGTAGTCCAACAGCCACAAAGTGTATAGCTGCTGAATATTAGGGACAAAGCTTTCGTTTTTATCGATAATTTCTCTAGGGATGCCCAGCAACTCAGAGAAACTATTAGCCGCGCCTGGGACAATACGCCCAATCAACCGCAATGGCATATTTTGTAATATTTGTTCTCCCGCCTCCGATTTGGCGATAGAGATAACGTCCTGCGCTGCCAGAAACACCCGACAGCCTTGCTTTCGAGCCGTAGCGCATTTCCGACCCGCAAGCCGCGACAATGCAGAAAAACCAAGCAATACGCTAGCCTCATCCATGAAAAATACACTATTGGGCGAGGAGAGGGATTGACGGGACGCGGCGATATATGCTGACATCC
>NZ_KV757791.1 GCF_001712795.1 Nostoc sp. KVJ20 | reverse complement strand
AAATTGGTCTTTTCCTGCACCGCCATACAAGGTATCGTTTCCTTCACCACCTGATAATCTGTCATCTCCTTGTTCGCCAAACAAACTGTCATTTCCATCATCACCAAGAAGGGTATCGTTACCGAAACCACCAAACAAATCATCATTTAAAAAAGTTCCTGTGATGGTGTCATTTACAACTGCACTCTTGAAAATGAAATCACTAGCTTGTAATTGGCTTTTGCTAATGCCGTTGATTTGAAGTCGATAATAATAATCGCCATCGGCAAGGCGATATCTTGTAGTAATGATGGCGTTACCAACTGTGTTATCACTTAACAGAAGTGACAGAGTATTGAAGTCACTGATGCCGATGGTACTCAGGTCAATTTTGTCTTCTCCTTTCTTAAAATCAGTGACGATATCTAAGTCTTGAACAAAACCAGAACCACTAAAGTTCTCTAAGACAAATTGGTCTTTTCCTGCACCGCCATACAAGGTATCGTTTCCTTCACCACCTGATAATCGATCGTTTCCACCTAGTCCAGAAAGGCTATCATTACCGTTTAAGCCTTGAATCGTATCATTTCCAGAAGTGCCGACTAAATTATCGTTATTGTTTGTTCCTACAATAGCCATACTTTTACAGTCCTTTGAATATTGGAATTCGGTTTGATTGTTGAAAAAGACCACGACAAAATAGGGGGTTAAACTTAAGTTGTTTAACCCATGAAAACTAGAAAGCGATCGCTAGCCACTAAATTGATATTGCTAGTGAATTGATGGTATAAGAATCGTAGTAATTAACTAGATTAAGTATACAGATAATAAAGCGATAAAAATTAATTTAAGTAATTATTTAATACCTGATAGTTTTCGGTAATTGATTAAGATTTAACCAAACATTATATTACGGATATTAAACTTGTCGTTTTCAAAAGGGAATCGCCCACACCTGAGTAACAAGTATGGGCGATTTATTCTACAAAGAATTAGCTAAACCACAGCAGATACTTGCTGTTTAAAGAAAGCTTGCAAAACTCTCTCTGCTATTTGATGGCTAGTTAAACCTAGTTCTGTTTTAGATTCATTGGGTTCAGCATGATCTACTAACACATCTGGTACACCGAATCGCTTCACAGGAACTAGAATCTCTGCATCCATTAAGGCTTCAGCGATCGCACTACCAAAGCCACCCATCACGCAGCCTTCCTCTAAGGTGACAACCCGGCCGATTTTCTTCGCTAAAGGCAAAATCAACTCGGTATCCAGAGGCTTAACGAAACGGGCATTAATTACAGTTGCTTCAATGCCGTGTTCGCTGAGAATTTCAGCGGCTTGCATTCCTGGATAAACCATTGTGCCATAAGCGACGATTAACACGTCATCGCCTGTACGCAGAATTTCGCCTTTGCCTATTTCCAAAGGTTCCCAACCTTCTTCCATCAGGGGAACGCCGTAGCCATTGCCACGCGGATAGCGCATGGCGATGGGGCCACTGGTATGATTAACACCAGTTACTACCATGCGTTGCAGTTCTGCTTCGTCTTTGGGTGCCATGATTGCTATGTTGGGAATGCAACGCAGATAAGCAATGTCATACATACCTTGGTGGGTGGGGCCATCAGATCCGACAATTCCTGCCCGATCCAAGCAGAAGAACACTGGCAGGTTTTGGATGCAGACATCATGAATTATCTGATCGTAAGCACGTTGCAGGAAGGTGGAATAAATAGCCGCAACGGGGCGCATTCCTTCGGTTGCAAGTCCTGCTGCTAGGGTGATTGCATGTTGTTCAGCAATGCCGACATCAACATATTGATTGGGCAATTTGGCCTGAAGTTTATCTAAGCCTGTTCCCGTTGCCATCGCCGCAGTAATGCCGACGATTTTTGGGTTTTGTTCGGCAAGTTTTACCAGAGTGTGAGAAAAGACTTTGGCATAAGCCGGGGGTTTGGGTTTATTGGAAGGAATGGCTTTGCCAGTTGCTACGTTGAAGGGGCTTTGGGCGTGGTAGCCAACTTGATCTAGTTCAGCAATTTCATAGCCTTTGCCCTTGATTGTTGCTACATGTACCAAAACTGGGCCTTGTATCTGATGTGCCTGTTGGAATGTGGCAATCAATTCTTCGAGATTATGACCATCTACTGGCCCAATGTAGGTAAAGCCGAGTTCTTCAAAAACTGCACCTACCTTGGGAACAGCCAAGCGCTTCATACCTTCCTTGATGCGTCCGAGTTCGGGAGACAGGGATTCACCCACAAAGGGAATTTGCTTAAATTGTTCCTCAAGATTATCTTTAATAAATTGCACCGGTTGGCTGAGACGCATTTTGTTGAGATAGCGGGGAATTGCGCCAACGTTGCGAGATATAGACATGTCGTTGTCGTTGAGAACAACCAACAAGTTAGTTTTCGGCATGTGTCCAGCATGGTTGATGGCCTCTAAAGCCATGCCCCCAGTCAGCGCCCCATCGCCAATAACAGCAACGGCTTTAAACTTTTCGCCTTTCAAGTCTCGCGCCAAAGCCATACCTAATGCCGCTGAAATACTTGTAGAAGCGTGTCCAGCCCCAAAGTGGTCAAACTTGTTTTCACCGCGTTTGAGATAACCTGCAACTCCGTCTTTTTGTCTGAGGGTGTGAAAGCTATCGTAACGTCCTGTAAGCAGTTTGTGGGGATAAGCCTGGTGTCCTACATCCCAAATCACTTTATCCCGATCTAAGTCCAGTGTTTGGTAAAGTCCTAGTGTTAATTCGACAACACCCAATCCTGGCCCCAAGTGTCCACCATTAACCGCTACCGTTTGGAGATGCTTATCTCGAATCTGACGGGCAATCTGTTGCAGTTGGCGAACAGATAAACCGTGCAACTGATTAGGATGGGTGATTTCGCTCAGATGCATATTATAGGGTTTTCCTCTCTAACTTCTAGTCTCGGTATTTTGATTTTCCCACGGTCGGGTTGTCCACAGAATCAAACTCTTACATTGTTACTAAGTTGTAGTGGAAAGTATAACTTCGTAATTGATAATGGTGAAAAATTTGTTACCCATTAACAATTCGTCAAGTGAGGTTGCAATCAATTAAAGCTACAACACATTTGTCAATAAGCAATACTACTTAAAAGTAGCCTGTAGCACGTATAGAAAAACAAGTTTTTCAGAAGCAATTTGCGGAAATATCCTAAGCGGATTCTTAAATCTTAACCTTTAAAGTTAGTAAAAAAGAAAGTTAAATATTTTATTTTTAACTATCTATCTAGGATAATTCCTGATAAATATTTAACAATTGTTTCTTCTCTTCTTCAGTGATAGCAGTTAATTTTCTCAGCGATCGCTAGTTCATACGGACGCAGTGATAACGTATGTAAAAATACTTGCTAGTTTGATATAACTTCGGTATTTATTTAGCTTAAACAGCAAGATTTCCGACTTCTCTAAGAAATCGGAAATCTGAGGTTTTCGATTTTCACAAATCCAATAGGATTGCTATATCTATATCTATTCTCTATTGACCAAAAGCATCCTTGATGCTGTCTACAGTACGTTCAACAACATTCTTAGTGTCGTCTACTGCTTTTTTAGTCCGAGCGGCATCTTCGTCTGCTCTTTTCTGAATTGTAGCCGCATCTTTCTTGGCTTTGCGCTCAACAAAACTACCATTGTCTGTTGCTTGGTCAACTTTATTGGCATTGCTCTTGGCAGCTTGCTTAACTTTATCTGCCGTATCTTCGATGAAATTTTTGGTTCGTCCAGCATCTTTACTGGCTTTTTCTTGAGCGCGATCGCCTGCATCTGACGATGCAATCAGGGTTGCAGCGGGATCAGCCATTGCTGAAGTGTTCGAGAAAAATGCACCTTGCCAAACAAAAGCGATCGCTAACATACAAAACAGTGTTGTGGCCATCCAGCGTTTTACCGTGGAAAGCTGTTTTGCAACATAATTTGATTTCATACAATACAATCTCATGTGATGTAGTATACTATTTTTACTTCATTTAGCTTATTAGCCATATCGATCCTTAGATAGAGGTTCTAGCGTCATTAGTTATTAGATGAATTCACTATTTTGATAGATTGAATTTTAAGCTTGGAAGATTTTTGACAATTATTGGCGGATGGGATTCACTACTACAAAAGCAAAATCCACCGGCATAGACTAATGTAAAATCAAGAATTTCAAACCCATGCAGGTGTATTTTGCCTGTGTAGCAGCGACTTTTCGGCTGCCTGCTGAAGCATCACGCTGGCATCAATTGCTGGATGCGCTGTGGCTCCTCTCCCAGCCAATCTGGATTTTGGGCAGTGCTGTCGAAAATTGATGAGGTTTTGAAAGGTTCAAACTCGCCGCTTGATGCCACTTCTGCTGTTTTTGCTAAGAGCGATCGCACCTGTTCGTCATTCATTGGCTGGAACGTCCGCACTGCTTCAAAGGCTTGCTCTAAAATCTCCATACTGTCAATTCCGGTAATCACAACCGATGTAGGCAGATTCAAAGCATAGTGTAAACATTCAATTGGCGTTACAGTGTTTGACCGCAAAAGAATACCGTTCGCCAAGCTTTTCATCCCCAGAACACCAATGTTTTGTTTAACCAGTTCTGGTAGAACTAGTTTTGCAAAGCTTCGGTAGTGAGCATCCATCACATTTAGCGGCATCTGCACTGTATCAAATTTAAAGCCATAAGTAGCTGCAACTTCCAGTGTATGCAGATGAATATGGGGATCTTTGTGCCCAGTAAAGCCGATGTATCGGAGTTTGCCAGCTTCCCGCGCCTCAATTAAGGCAGCATTCGCTCCTTCTTTGTCAAAGATTCGATGGGGATCTTCGTATCGAATAATTTCATGGTGCTGCACAAGATCGATGTAATCAACTTGCAGACGTTGAAGTGATTCGTCTAGCTGTCTTGTTGCTTCTTTCTTAGAACGACCGTCGATTTTCGTCATCAGGAACGCTTTGTCTCGATAGCGATCGCGCAGCGCTTTTCCCATGCGAATCTCACTGACTCCACCGTTGTAATCCCAACTGTTATCCATAAAGTTGATGCCACGATCAATGGCTGTTCTAACAATGCGGATAGCCAGTTGTTCATCAATGTGCTTCAAGCCGATGTGCCAACCACCCAATCCAATAGCGGAAACTTTTTCTCCCGTATTGCCGAGAACTCGGTATGGCATTTCTAAATTTGGCATACTTCCTGACATGTATTCTCCAAGTCTATCAGCTATTACTTAAGTACATATAGCTGTGCTAATTGAAACACAAGGAAAAGTTAATAATATCTTGCTGAAGAGACACTTTTTGATCCAATCAGGAAAAGACTCAAGAGGCCAAAATACCGATGGCAATTTAGGATTTGTGAGGTAAAGAATTGAGATTATTGTAGAGACGGCGATTCATCGCGTCTCTTGCCTGTGATTCATCGCGTCTCTTGCCTTAACCGAACAGTATTGAGGGCACAGCATTGCTGTGCCCCTACAACATATTTGGTTCAAATAAATGAAAATTGTTGTAAAACATCAACCAACATTTATTTTCCACTATAGAAAAAGGCAATTTCTTTCTCTTTTAGGGGTGCGAAGCCAGCATCTACAAGTAGTTGGTCGAGTTCTGCTTGAGGAATGTGTTTTGCACCAATTCGCACAATGCGCGATCGCATAGTATTAGATACACCACTACGCTGTCTATTGCCTTCTAGCGCCATGACTTTACCATAAAGTTCTAGCTTGGCAGGCGGGATGGGAGAACCATCAAAATCAATTCCCTGTGCGATCGCTTCATCAATAGCATCGGCACCTGTAGTGGTTTGATTCCCTGAGTTAGTTTCGGTAGGCATGATAATTTTCTCCTCTTCGCTATGGGTAGATTTTACCAGCCTTGCTGACACCAAAGCTGCCTACTGCCCTCTGCCTCTCCTGATAAACCGTGGTCCATTACTGTTTTAACGTGGCGATCGCCACTCGCCACGTACTAGGCTTGATATGATTCCGACTTACCTATGCTTTAGTGAGAATTCTTTGGACAATTTGCACCCCAGTCACAGCCTGCCAAGCAAAAAGTCCCAAAAGCGTGAAATTTATTAAAATATGAGTTGCACGCGCCCAATTTGCTCCTTTTTGCATATAAGGAGACAAAGCAGCAGAAAATGCAATTAAACCTGTCATACCTAATCCTGCTAACAGGTGAGGCTGCACAAATAACTTACCGTTATTGATGTAAGTGACGGCCATCCCGCCGATCGCACCTGCCACCATCAAAGCTAGGAGTATAGAACCGATTTGGTAGTGTCTGACGTTATATCTACCTTTAATCAGTTCTTTCTTTTCTTCCCCCTGAGCATTTCTGGTACGCTGTAATTGCAGCCCCAAATAGGCGGCATAAATTGAGAGTACTAATAGCGCCCACATCAGCACCGGATGGAAGAAGTTCAGCCAATATTTTACCGATGCAGAAAGTTCCAGATTCATGGTGTTCTCGCCTAATTCTTAAATCTTCATAAAAATTAGCATAACTCTATTTTCTGTGCTTAAAGTTGCACAAATTGAAGAAGAATTCAGAAGTCAGAATTCAGGAGTCAGAATTCAGGAGGCTCGTAGACTCGCTTTCCGCAACGCTATCAGTCGGGGATTCAGACGCTCCTGCGTCGCTAACGCTCTGACATCCGCTTTTTCGGTCAGAATTAAGTCTGAATTCTGACTCCTGACTACTGAATTCTGTTCGATAAAAAGAGACTAAGAGATGAGGAGAGAAGACAGGAGTGAAGCCTCTCTTAGCCTTAATTTGCATCCAGTCAATAGATAGAATGCTTGCCAAGACTGCATTTCTTAATTTTTAATTTTTAATTTTTAATTTTTAATTGCATAACCCTCTTGCCAAAGTGGATAAACAATCTCAGACTAAATTTTGAGGGTAGACGAACAAAATCCCCTGTATGGGATCTCATCCATGACTGAAAATAACGATACTTTGCTGTTAAAAGCTGCTAAAAGCGGCGATATTAAGGGGTTGCGTAGGGTACTGACTGCTGGTGCAAGGGTGGACGCGGGCGATCGCCAAGGTACGACGGCGTTAATGTTTGCTGCCAATTTAGGCTACACAGAAATTGTGCGATCGCTGCTAGATGCTGGGGCAAATATCGACTTGCCCAGAAAACTCTATGGTTTGACAGCTTTGATGTTGGCGGCTAGTGCTAAACAGCTTGACATTGTGCAACTTTTACTATCTAGAGATGCTGATGTCAATGCCACAAATGAAGATGGCAGCACAGCTTTAATGGCAGCAGTCCTCAAAGGTTATGTAGATGTAGTGCGAGTTTTATTGGCTGCTGGTGCAAAGGTAAATATCGCAGATCAAGATAATGATACTGCATTGAAAATCGCCGTTAAGCAGGGAAAAATAGAAGTTCTAGAAGCAATTCTCCAAACTGGTGTTGATGTCAACATCCAAGATGAGGAGGGTGAAACACTCTTAATGCTAGCGGCAGACTTAGGACATCTGGAAATTGTGGAAGCACTGCTAGCAGCGGGGGCTGATGTGAATGTGAAAAATCCTGATGGTGGAACTGCCCTATCGGCCGCCGCCGCTGCTGGACACAGTGCGATCGCAGCAGCTTTACTGGATCGAGGTGCCGAAATTAATCTCCAAGACCAAGATGGTGAAACTGCCCTACATCTTGCTGTTGTGGAAGGCTACATTGATGTCGTGCAAGTCTTACTTAACAGGAATGCAAATGTCCAAATTAGGAACCACCTGGGTGATACACCACTGCTTGTAGCAGCATTACAGGGACATAGCCAAATTGTCGAGACATTGCTGCATTCTGGCGGAGATATTAATGGGAAAAATCTTGGTGAATTACCTTTGACATTGGCTGCATCACAAGGACACACCCAAACAGTCAAAGTGTTACTAAAGCATGGTGCTGATGCCAACACTGTGGGGGACGATGGCAAAACTGCTTTGATCAAGGCAACCGAACGCAAACACACAGAGATTATACATTTGCTGCTGGCAAAGGGGGCAGATGTGAATTTTCAAGACTCAGCGAGGGCAACATCATTGATGTGGGCTGCCTCAGCAGGTTATGGCGAAATTGTGCAGTTATTACTCCAAGCTGGGGCAGATATGAATTTGAAAAACCGGGGTGGTTATACTGCTTTAATGATTGCAGAATTTAATGGTTATAAGAATGTAGTGCGGAGTCTGCAAAAAGCTGGGGCACAAGAATAGCCATCTGAATTCTTCATCTAAAATATTTTCAGAAATATCTTGACAAATCATTAAATGAAGGTTAATTACTTAAATACCAAGGAAGTTTAAAACAACCAAGTCTAGACCTAAGAAACAAAGAAAGCAAAACCCCGTCGTAGCTGTTGTGAACTTGCTACGGCGGAGAAAAGAAAAATTAAAACGCCAAGAGGGAGCAGGCTAAATGCTTGCGTCACAAGGATAGAAAGAAAGCAAAAATGAAGAAGTAAATTTACCTTTTACTTTTTACCCTGTACCTTTTACTTTTTACCTGCTCTCTCCCTTGACGTTTCCTACTGTGCTAGATGTGCAAAATATATAGTTTTTGCTTGAGCAGAAAAGTATTCTAACGATCATTTTTTGTGTATTATCCAAAAGGCTGAATACAAACAATTTGCCAAAAAAGGTTGATATGCAACAATTTGGGCAATAGTTACGGAAAATCAAAGAAAAATAAATAAAAAATTAAATTTAGTAAAATTACTGTGGTGAATCCTCAGCCACCATAATTTTATTCATGACTTGACCCATGACTTGACCAAGCAAAAATGGCTGATGACTTTCAATAAGTAGTCCAGCTTGAGTAACTTGAGTTTGGACTAATTG
>NZ_KV757790.1 GCF_001712795.1 Nostoc sp. KVJ20 | reverse complement strand
TGGCGGTGAAAGTAGCGATCGCTTAGAAGGGGGGACAGAAAATGACTTCCTCTATGGTGAGGCAGGTAACGATACCTTATATGGCGGTGATGGTAATGACTACTTGGATAGCGAAACAGGATCTAACCAAATTGATGGTGGTAATGGGGTAGATACTATTAACTATGACCACTCAACTAGTGGTATTACAGTTAATCTTGACGAAGAGAAAGGATATCAGCATACTGATAAGCGTTGGAAAAGCGCTCCTTATATCTCTTCGATTGATGCAGGAAAGGCAAGAGATAATTACTACAGTATTTCCGACTCTATAACGAATATAGAGAATGTTATTGGTTCAAATAGCGAAGATGTTCTGATTGGCAACCGTTTTGATAATAATATTCAGGGATTGCAAGGCAATGACTTTTTAATTGGTAATAATGGCAATGATACTTTAGATGGTGGTGATGGCGTAGACACGGTTAGTTATGGTTACGATCAGCCGACTCAGGTTTATGTTAATTTAGCCCAAAATACTGCCACAGATAGCTACGGTAAAACAGATCAAATTCTCAATATTGAAAATATCATTGGTTCTGATGGCAGCGATACCCTGATTGGCAATTCTCAAAATAACATCATTGAAGGGGGATTAGGTAATGACTCCATTGAAGGGGGATTAGGCAGCGATACCCTCTATGGAGGAGGTGATGACGATAGTGTAAAGGGTGGAGAAGGCAATGATATTCTCTACGGAAACGACGGCAACCTCTACAGCAATGACGGTAGCGATCGCTTGTTTGGAGAATTAGGTGATGATTCACTCTACGGGGGCGATGGAGATGATGTAATTGATGGCGGAGATGGTAATGACACCATTTATGGTGGTCTGAGTTATTTCTTCAGCAATGATGGCAATGATAGTCTTCTTGGCGGCGCTGGTAATGACCGTCTGTATGGAGAATCTGCCAATGACACCTTAAGAGGTGGAGAGGGAGACGACCGACTAGAAGGTAACACTGGTAACGATAAACTTTACGGTGATGCAGGTGTCGATATTTTATATGGCCGAGAAGATGATGACCTGCTCGACGGCGGTGCTGGTGATGACACTCTCTACGGTGAAGCTGGAAATGATACTCTTCACGGCGGCACAGCAAATGACCTACTCGATGGTAGTGTTGGGGATGATAGCCTTTATGGTGAAGTAGGCAATGATACTCTTCACGGCGGCACAGAAAATGACCTACTTGAAGGTGGTGCTGGCGATGATAACCTCTATGGTGAAGTAGGCAATGATACTCTTCACGGCGGCACAGAAAATGACCTACTTGAAGGTGGTGCTGGCGATGATAGCCTTTATGGTGAAGTAGGCAATGATAGCCTCTACGGTGAAGTAGGCAATGATACTTTGCGCGGTGGCACAGAAAATGACCTACTTGAAGGTGGTGCTGGCGATGATAGCCTCTACGGTGAAGCTGGAAATGATACGCTT
>NZ_KV757789.1 GCF_001712795.1 Nostoc sp. KVJ20 | reverse complement strand
TGGGTGTTGTTCACCCGCCAGCCAGGGATTGTAAATCCCTGACTAATTGCTCAAGTCTACTGAAGTAGACTGAAAATTTTTGCGCTATGAAGTCCTCTTCAGAGGACTTTAGCTATGAGACAGGGATTTACAATCCCTGGCGGACGTGCGGTTTCGCGTTAAGTTGACACCAATGAGCAGTGCTTTACCCCTACGAAAAATCTATATGTATCAAGATTTTCGTGAAATGGTATAAGCTGATGCGCGTCTAAACTATATAAACACTTTTGATGTCGTTAACTGCTGACTGATGACTGTTGAGGGGTTTTCAGTCATCAGTCATCAGGTAAATGTACAATATTATTTGCGTAACAGCTTATCTCCTGAAGTTAATTACTTGCCACTTGCTTCGTATCCAAGTGAATTAACTTCGTCATTTGGGGCAATTGTTGCATGAATAGCACCGAACCCAGAATACAAACGACACCACCCAAAATCAGTGTATTCGGAGCCTTCAAATAATGTGCCAGAGTTCCTGCTACTAAGTTACCAAAAGGAGCCATACCCATAAAGCACATAGCGTAAAAGCTCATCACCCTGCCACGTTTGCTATCTTCCACAATAAATTGCAGCACTGTGTTACTAGCAGCTACCTGAAGCGTAGAACTCCAGCCAACCAAAACCAAAGCTAACTGAGAAATCCAAAAGACTTGAGAGACAGAGAAAAAGATGAAGCCAATCCCCATGATGGCTGGACAGAAGGCTATGAGTTTTTCTAAACCTACTACGTTTTGGCGAAAGCTGAGGTAGACACAGGCAAACACTGATCCCATCGCTGCTGCGGCCGTTAGAAAGCCCAATGTTTCTGCTCCTCCCTGTAGAACTTCAACTGCAAAGATGGGTAGAAGTGTCGTATATGACATACCTACTAAACTAGCTACTGCCAGTAATAGCAAAATGGAACGCACAGGTAAGAATTGGTAGGCATATTGAAACCCTTCTTTTAACTTCTGCCAAGTATTACTTGTCTGTATTTCTACTATTCTGGGTGTAATCACCATTGCTGAGATTGCCCAGATAGCAACAAGGTAACTGAGACTATCGTAGAGAAAGCAGAATGCTGCGCCAAACTGAGCGATAAAAATGCCACCCAACGCAGGGCCAATTAGACGCGCACCATTGAGGAAGGCTGCATTTAGTGCGATCGCATTTCCCATCAGTTCACGGCTAACCATATCACTGACAAATGCTTGACGTACAGGTACATCTAAACCCTTCAGAAAACCTAACAATGCACTCAGAGTCAGCAATGTCCAAAAATTTGCCCAACCCAAAAATGTGATGACTGTCAGAATTACAGACATAGAAATGCCTATAACTTGAAATAGCAGCAACAGGCGATGTCGGTCATAGCGATCGGCTAAAATTCCTGAAATTGGAGCAAGTACAAATACTGGCAATTGTCCAAAAAATCCTGCAAACCCCAACAGTAAAGCTGAATCAGTCAATCGGTAAATCAGCCAGAGAATCGCTACTTGTGTCATGAAGTTGCCTGTCATAGACAAGGCTTGTCCAGTAAAGTAAAGGCGATAATTACGCGATCGCAAAGCAGGTAGTTCAAGATTCAACTTGAATCCAAATTTCTGTAATAATTTCATCAACTAAGTACAAAATCTCACAAGTTCATCACGAATAAACACTCTGCGCTTCCCTCAGCCTACCTCTGCGTTTAAAAAAGCACAGAAAAGAGGAAGAAACGAGGCAACAACCTTATTCCTTCCCACTTCAAAGGTTTTAATTGAAAATCACACAGTTACTAATTCCCGCGTAGCAACTACTGATTCAGGTTTGACCCAAATCTTATCTAACCCACCACTCAGTAGGCGATATTGCTGGTTAGGATCTTGTTGCGGGTAATCCTCGCGTTTGTGCATACCTCTGGTTTCCTGACGTTGCAAACCACTGTTGTACATCCAACGGGCTGTAGCAACCATCGCCGCCGCTTCGCGCGATCGCACAATTTGGCTATCATCTAGTGTTTGGCTATTACGGATTTCTCGCCAGAGGTCATCCAGTCTATCCAGCGATGCACTTAAACCTGTTGCAGTGCGGAAGAGGTTGCGATCATAGGGGAAAACTTCAGCTTGAGTTGTGGCGATCGCTTCATCAGGAGAGAATCTATTATTACCTTCACCATGCAATCCCGCTTCGCCAACTCCCTGCACACTGCGTTGGGTTGCTTGCTCTCCCAAACTTAGTGCATAGCTAGCAGCAGATTGTCCAGACCAATAGCCAGAAGACATTGCCCAGGCTGCATTGTGGCTACCGCCGCCGGTAAAGCCACCACAGATTAACTCTCTAGTAGCCGCATCTCCCGCTGCATAGAGTCCATTAACTGAGGTAGCACAAGTTTGGTCTGCGATCCGAATCCCACCAGTACCGCGTACAGTGCCTTCCAAGCGTAGAGTTATCGGGAATCGTTGAGTAAAGGGGTCAATCCCAGCGCGATCGAAAACGATAAAGAAGTTAGGCTGAGAGGCTCTCATCCAGGCTTTTGTCTCTTCATCCATATTTTGATCCAGACGCGCATAAACGGGCTGATTTAGCAATGTTTTAGCAATCACCGAGCGACCGCGCTTAGAACCTGCACCTTCAATTACCGTGCCATCCTCATAAGTAAAAGATGCCCAATCGTAATAACGAGTCTTGGTGACAGAGGAGAAACTAGGGGAAATTGCGTATGCGTTGGAAAATTCCATACCAGAGAAATCTGCACCAGCCTCGGCTGCCATCAATAAACCATCCCCTGTCAGGACATTACAACCGAGAGCCTTACTCAAGAAAGCACAGCCACCTGTAGCAATCACAACTGCTCCGGCTCGAACTGTCCAACGTTCCCCAGATTGGCGATTGATACCCTTAGCCCCGGCTACAGTGCCTTCTGTATCCACAAGCAACTCTAAAGCCGGACTGTGGTCTAAAATTTTCACCCCTGCTTGCTTAATCTTTTTCCGCATGAAACGCATATAATCCGGCCCTTGTAAAGAGCGACGGATAACTTGTCCATTAGCATCAACGCTAAAAGGATAACCCTGATCTGCGAGGGAGTTAATGTTGTCATAGGTGCGATCTAATACCCTAGTCATCCAGTGGCGGTCTGCCAGAAAGCCTCCCATTGCTTCCCGGCTGGCCATTGCCGCTTCCCGTTGCTCTGGGTCTGGTGGAACATACCATACACCATTTCCGGCAGATGCGGCTGCACCACTTGTACCGCAGTAACCCTTGTCTACTAAAACAACTTTTGCCCCATTATTTGCTGCACTCCAAGCAGCCCAAGTTCCAGACGGGCCACCGCCGATAATTAATACATCGGTGACTAAATCTAGGTTAGAAGCATCTTGATGGATATGACTATTCATGAAATTTACTCCTGATAGAATTAAGAAAAGGGGAAGGGCGGAGCTTCCCCAAGAATGCGAGAGTAACTCTTGTGAAAACTTTTAGGGATTGGGGATTTGCCAATCTTTGATATCAAAATCTGACTTCAACAATTTCTGGTCAACGAGAAACTGCTTTGTTGAATTTAGGAGTTTCAATCCTTCCGGTGTAAAAGGTTCAGTAGGATAAAGGTCTAGTGGATAGGATTCTTTAGCGATCGCCAACGGCACATTCCCACTTGCCACAGCCGCAAACTGATAAAATTCCTCTGGATTAGCTTTGATCTCCTGCAATGCTTGTCGTCTAATCTGGTTCCACTTTTGCGGTAGTTCTGGGTGTCGAGAGAGGAGATTTTCCGTAACGACACTTACCCCTGTGCCAACTAATCCCTGATGATCTTTTGCTTGATCAATTGCTGAAAATCCTTGAGAAACTAACGTTGGCCCAGCCCCCATAGCAAATGGATAAGCTGAAATATCTCCTCGTTCTAATGCAGGTTTAGCATCAGCCGAAGGAATCTGTACTACCTTCACATCCTTAGTCAGTCCCTCTTTTTCGAGCAAACCCATCAGATATCGATGCGGATAAGTACCTTTAGCAACTCCTACCTTTGTACCTTTGAGTTGTGATACTAAACGAGGGCCGTTTTTCTTGGTAACTAACCAGGCATTCTGACCAACCCTTGTCTGATTAATCAATTTAGTTGGCAGACCTACTGCTCTACCAACTATAGCTGGGGTATCTCCATACAAACCCATATCTAATTGACCACTAACTAAGGCTTCATTAAGTGCAGGGCCTCCTACAAAGGGAATAAATTTCACTTCCGTCACACCCAGGCTTTTAAGCGCAGGAGTCAACGTCCCCTTTTGCAAGGCCCAACCCTCTGGCCCGATTGGCAACTTGCTTTCCGAACTGATGAAACCAACTCGCAAAAC
Organism: Nostoc sp. KVJ20; assembly: GCF_001712795.1. Lineage (GTDB taxonomy): Bacteria > Cyanobacteriota > Cyanobacteriia > Cyanobacteriales > Nostocaceae > Nostoc. Next base: position 24,481 of record NZ_KV757789.1, on the reverse strand, counting down.
CAGGGTTTTTACCTCTGCCGAATTTGCTCCAGTATTTGATGAAGCTACTGCTGAGTTATTGGACTGGCTTTGTTGAAAAGTACAACTGGTAAGACTCGATAAAAGCGCAACAGTTGCAACTGAAGCTAAAAGTCGATGCAGAACACTGCACTCAATTGCTTGGGAACTCATAGATAAAGACTAGGGACTAAGAACTTTCTCAATTACGAATTACGAATTACGAATTAATTTGCTGTTTTCCCCAGCCGATGTTTTTCCGATAACTGCCAAGTAACCCAGATGCTACCAAAGTCTCTTCATCCACAGTAACTGATTCATCAGCGTTAGGATCAACATACAGTGCATCTACGGGGCAGTAGAGTTCGCACATATAACAAGTTTGACAATCGCTCTGGCGGGCAATTTTGGGCGCATGTCCCGGTACTGCATCAAAAACATTGGTAGGACAGGCAGTGACGCAAAGATTACACTTAATGCAGCGAGATTCACTTACTAATTCAATCATCGTGCTACTAACTCCCTATTCACTACTTCCTGGTCAGGCTTTGCCCAAACTGTATCCAATGCACCTCTAATTAACCAATATTGCTGGTTAGGGTTTTGCTGGGAATAATCCTGGTGCTTGTGCATTCCACGAGGTTCTTTCCTAGCTTGTGCTTAAGTATACATTCAACGTGCCGCCTCCTAGAGCTTCCCGACTAGCCATAGCTGTTTCCCGTTGGTCGGGGTTTGCTACATACCACACACTGGTTCCACCTGATGCAGTTGCTCCACTAGAGCCACAATAGCCTTTGTCTACCAAAACAACCCGGACTCCACCAGCAGCCCAAGCACCAGCCGGGTCTTCTTCAATAACCAAGACATCGGCTTCTAACTTTAAATCAGAGCCATTGTTAGATGATTGCTCAGACGCTAATTGATTTGCGCTCACTAGCTCTCACTCCTTCATTCATAGACAGCAATATTTATTAAAACCACAGGTGTGACTAGCCAAATTCATTTGTGCATAATTCTTGGAAAACCTGAAAGACTTGATTTTTAATGTAATACAGACGTTTTTAGATAAAATACTAATCATTGACCGATTTAACGGTGATTAATTTAGCAGTATTACACGGCAATAAATAAAATTCAAGCCCTTAGCGACTAAAATATATGCTTACCTAAATTTATTAATTACAAACATTTAGCTATTCTAAATATCTAGAAATGTAATATTTATGACATTAATTCAATATTATTACGTACTTAAGCTCAACTAACTTTGCGTCCCTCTGCGTTTAAATTTAAACCTTCAGTCTTTTCAGTCTTCCACACCTATCTAAAAATATGAAAAAATCCAACTACTATGACTATATTGCACAAATCTATGACCAAACACGCTGGCTAACAGAATCAGTCGCAGAGGAAGTCGCCGACTTTATTCTTAAGCGTACTTGTGCAACACCTGAGACTTCTTTTTTAGAACCAGGCGTTGGCACAGGGTTGAATGTTATTCCTCTTGTCAAACGCGGTTATTCTGTAACAGGAATTGATGCTTCTCAAGAAATGCTTGATCAGTTCCGTCAAAAATTAAATGTCACTCCTTCTAATCTGAACCTGATTCACGGTGATGCTTCGCAATTACCTTTTCCAGACAACAGTTTTGATGTTGTATTGACTGTCCACATGATCCATACTGTCTCTGATTGGAGAGTATTTTTAGACAACATTGATCGAGTACTAAAGCCTAGAGGCTTTTATCTCAATTGTCAGTGGATTACCCCACCAGCTAGAAGAGAATTTGAAGGCTATTTTCGAGACATATTGTCTAAGTATAAAGGAGCCAAGCAAGAATCCCAAAGTATTGATACAGTAATACACAAGATAGATGTAGAAGGATATTTACAGCCAAAAGGTTATGTCTCAAATTATTTAGTAGCTAGAGAATGGACAGTTAGCAATACGGTTGAGGAACTACTAAGTTTTTTCAAAGCACGAGCCTACGGTTTATGTTGGCGAGTATCAGATGAAATATTTCATCAGGTAATTAATGAATTTGAAGAATTTTGTATCAGACATTATGGCTCTTTGAAAATTACTCTTTCCTCTGATGCTAAGTTTGAAATATGGATTTACAGAGCAGTTTGATATTATATGAAATTTGTATAATCTAACAAGACCTGGAAATTAGAAGGAACATCGCAGATGGCAAACATTGCATTGATTGTCGGGGCTGGTAGTGGACTCAGTGCATCACTAGCCCGTTTGTTTACAAAAGAAGGTTTCAGCGTTGCCTTAGCAGCGCGGCAAATTGATAAGCTGAGTGAATTATCTGATGAAATTGGAGCCGTTAATTTTGCTGCTGATGCTTCTAAACCCGATCAAGTTGAACAACTGTTCAAGGATGTGGAACAAAAACTAGGAGTGCCAACGGTAGTTGTGTATAATCCTAGCTGGCGTGTTCGGGGTTCGCTAGTTGAACTTGACCCAGCAGACGTTGCCAAAACATTAGAAATTACTGCGTATGGCGGCTTTTTAGTAGCACAAGCGGCGGCAAAACGTCAGTTAGCTGTGGGTGGAGGAGCTATCTTTTTTACAGGTGCTTCCGCCAGTGTTAAGGGTTATCCTCAGTCTGCACCGTTTGCAATGGGTAAATTTGCTTTACGGGGTTTGGCTCAAAGCATTGCCCGTGAATTGGCTCCTCAGAATATCCACGTAGCGCATTTTGTGATTGATGGAGCAATTCGTTCTGCTACCCGGATAGAACCAGATAATCAACCAGATAGTTTACTTGATCCAGATGCCATAGCCCAAACTTATCTGAGCATTCTCCGCCAACCTCGCAATGCTTGGACTTGGGAAGTGGAATTGCGTCCCTGGGTAGAAAAATTTTGATTTTCACTCTGCTCTAGATATACATAGCCAAGTAATCATTGTAGATTTCTGTATTAGTCATAACTGTGAGTTCTATTTGTTTCTGTTCTTCATTTGTGACTGAAATCCCGGATCAAGGATTAAAGGCACTCTTCTCAATCATCGCCTTGCGGCTTTCCTGCAAACTTCAACAAATCCACAGCTTTACTTCTCAACAGAATCGGTACAATTAATGTCTGGTGTCTGGGGAAATTCTTAAGATATTTACAGCTATGGTTCAAGCAACAGAACATCTTTATATCGTCAAAGACGAGCATATTCTAGGTGGTGAGCCAATTATCAAGGGAACTCGTACATCTGTTAGGGTGATCGTTGAAACTTGGCGGATGGGTGTATCTCCTGAAGAAATTCCCCAAGGTTTACCTCATTTAACCCTAGCACAAGTGTTTGATGCATTGAGTTATTACAGCGATCATCAAGATGAAATTAATGCTTATATTGAACGTAACCGAATCCCTGATGAATTGATTGATCCCTTGGTGCGAGATTTATGAGTAACTTGTTCATTCGCTAATTCACAGCGACTATATCCAGTCTTCATCCATTTGTTCTGTAGCCAACACCTCTATCAATGGCTTCAGATCAAGATACATTGTGCGATATGGATTAATAGGTGGTAAAAGCTCAGTAGGATCAGCAAACTCAAATCCTAACTTAACGTAGAAGCCAGACGCATCATAACTTGGCTCAACATCTGCATCGTAGAGCGCATCTACTGTAATGAATCTTACCCCAACAACAGGCACTACTTCTGTAATCACATAATCAATTGCCTATTCTACCAACCGCACTCCAAGACCTTTTGTACGCCGATCAACCGCGAGTAACCCAATCTTGATAGCCGGAAAAGTACGATATTTCACGCTTTCATGCGCTAAGAGCGCATCCTCTACCTGTAACTTATCCGCCAGAAGCGTAATGTAGCCAGCTAGAGCATCTTCTACCCTTACCATCCAACATTGACACAGATAGGAATCTACTTCCCGTTGGATTCGCCCCTGTTTCCAATAAGTGACAAATTCTCCCCTGACACAGCGAAACCCCTGACCAAGTTGCCGTAGTTCAGGAGTTAGTAGCTCAATATCGAGTTTAGAAAAGTCAACTCCATCAAATTTACCGGAATTAGCCATTTTTCAGAGCTTTGCGGCGACGGCGAGTGGCAAGACGTTTGGCCAGGGCAAGCATCTGAGCGGTTAACTACAGCCCCGCCAGAGTCAATTGCTTCCAGCAGTTTCTTAGCGGCAATACCTGAAACAGGCTTAGATTCTGTTTGGAGAGGATATTTCATGGTATAGTATATAGTCTTTGCACATAATTATAGCAAGTGAGAAGGCTAGATCAGCCCTTAAACAGCTGTAAGTCTTGATTGGAGAAGTTTCTGGAAAGCGAGAAGTCCGCCTTGAGTATCCCAATGTTCCTTAAACGTGGACAAATCCTCTAGCTTCATAGCATTACCGCCCCGGTAATCAAGGACTGCTGGATAATCAAATATGGCATCTGCCTTGGCTGCTACAGGTGGGTTACTGCAATCAATCGCCCATAGCACCTCAACAATGCGATAGATATTGTAATCACCTTGCCAGTCTTCACGTTCAGATTGGTGATCTAAAACTTTGACCAGATGCGTAACATACCCGTGTTGCCGAAGCAAGATTAAATCATTTCTTTCAGGTCGATTGGCATTGGCTTCATCATCTTTCCAAGCTAACTTGAATAGTTCAGAAACTTTGAATTCAGAGTAAGCATACCCACCATCAGCAGGTTTTACATTTTTAGTCCACTTGAGAGGCTGTAAATTCATTTTTTCTTTCACCAGGTTCGTCCTTATTTTATGGCTATTTATTATACAAAATACTATGTATAAATACTTTGATAAGGATGATTGTACGGAATAAGACTTGATTTTATATAAATGTTTGTGATACTCTGCCTTCAGCTATAAACTACAGTTACTCGATAAGTTATTCGTAGTTTGAGATTACACAGTGTGCATCAAATGGGAATCGCCCTCTATGCCGAAAGATTGGTACGAATGGCACGATCTCTACAACACTGAGCCAAAATTGCAGCAGCGTCTAGAAATCGTGCAGGAATATATTGCTTATAGCTTGAATGCCTTGCCAGATGGCGCTATCCGGGTAGTAAGTGTTTGCGCGGGTGATGGGCGAGATTTACTAGGAACTTTAAAAAATCACCCTCGTGCAAAAGATGTATATGCAAGACTTGTAGAACTCAACCCCCAGTTAGTTGAACGGGGACGAGCAACTATAGAATCATTGGGTTTGACAAAGCAAATTGAGATTATCAATGGTGATGCAACTCTTGCCACTAACTATGTAGGAGCAGTACCAGCAGATATTGTGATTGTGTGTGGTGTCTTTGGCAATCTTCAGGAAACTGAACTCAATCGCTTACTAGATAACCTGAGTTTTCTGAGTAAACCGGGTGCTTTTGTCATTTGGACTCGTGGACACTCCAACGGTATTACCTACTCTGACAATGTGCGGAAAATTTTGATTGCATCTGGATTTGAGGAAGTAAATTTCAAACTCACGGCTACAGGAGACATGGGTGTAGGTATTCATCGTTACCTGGGTGAAAACTTACCTCAACCCAAAGAGCAACAGTTATTTGTGTTTTCCGGCGTTCCTAGTAAAGCGAGGTAAAAAATGTCTATTCAAAACACAGTATCGAGTTGGGAAGAAGTTTTAGAAACTGCTAGAAAAAATACCTCTGCGCGTCGGGTAAAGAGGACAGGACAATCTCCTTCTACTGCACCAATACCCAGCAGTTTACATAAACTTCCCCCAAACACAGAACCACCAGTCCTGCTTTATCGAGATACTAATTCTTGGTGTCCTTTCTGTGAGAGAGTTTGGTTTGCTCTAGAAGAAAAGGAAATTCCCTTTGCAACGGAGTTTATTGATTTAACTAATAAACCCAAATGGTACACTGACCTAGTTCCCACAACCCTTGTGCCAGCAGCAAAAATTGAGGGAGAGTTAGTATACGAATCTAAAGATATTCTCTTAGCTTTAGAAGAAAGGTTTCCACATCCTGCATTATTGCCTGAGAATCCAGAGGAAAACGTTGTTGCTAGGCAGTTAGTTGAGGAGGCTGAGACTAACGGTTTTAGAGAGATTGCGTACAAATTCTTGAGAGAAGCACCTGTAGATGCTGATGAGTTGGCAAACTTACAAGCAGCATTTGAGGCTAAATTAGATGAACTTGAGCAAGCTTTGGCTAAATATCCTGGCCCTTACTTTGTAAGTACGTTTAGCTTAGTTGACATTCTATATAGCCCCCATCTAGATAGATTAGCGGCTAATTTACCTGTATATCGAGGATATCACCTCAAAGGAAATTCTCGCTTTCCTCGCATTAATGCTTGGTTTGATGCACTTAATCAGCGTCCTGCTTATCACAGAGTGAAATCGGATAATATCACCAACAATTTACTGTTGCGTCGCAGATGGGGTGTTGAACCGATCGCCAATCCTTTACCTCTGGATGTGGCAGATAGTGAGAAAATTCAATATCGAGCCGAAGCAGCTGAGAGATTGAGCGATAATCGGGAAGTTGCGATCGCAGATATTATCAAAAATTCTGGAGTCCAAGCAATAGCAGCAGACGGTGACTTTAACACAGTTAAGGACGCTGTTGATTTTCACCTACGACAATTGGCTGATTATCTGATTCATGGCAATGGTGCAACTTTACCGGGTGGAAGGACTGGTGGTAAAAATAGCAGCATTGATCCTATCTTCGCTGCTGTGGGTGCTATTACTTTCGCATATTTGAGAAATCGCATCTGCGCCCCCCGTGATATGAGTGCTGGTGCAGCAACGGCGTTTCGGGCTGCGATCGATAAATTGTTGACTTCTGTTTATTAATTTTGGGGGTTGAAAGAACGAACCACAGAGGCGCAGAGGACACAGAGTTAGAGAATGAAGAAAAGATTTTCAGAGATATAGCATGACAACTGATGTGATTCAACAACAAATTGAGTACTATCGTGCCAGAGCTAACGAATATGATCAGTGGTTTTATCGAACTGGTCGTTATGATCGTGGTGAAGAACTCAATCAACGCTGGTTTGATGAAGTAGCAATCGTTAAAACTGCCTTGCACCAAATTGAGCCAGTCGAACACATTTTAGAACTCGCTTGTGGTACAGGAATCTGGACGCAAGAACTTTTACAAAAGGGGCAGAAAATTACAGCGATTGATGCTGTTTCTGAAGTCATCGAGATTAATCAACGAAAACTTCAATCCCCCAAAGTTAATTATCAGCAATGGGATTTATTTACTTGGGAACCCCATCAGCAATACGATTTAGTATTTTTTTCTTTCTGGCTGTCTCATGTTCCCCCTATAGAACTTAATTCGTTTTTCCAGAAAGTTTCTCGCTCTGTTCGCCCTGGAGGACAAATATTTATGATTGATTCTCGCTTTGAACCAACCTCTACTGCGAAAGATCATATTCTTAAAAATGATGAAAATCTTTATAAGAAGCGTAAATTAAATGATGGTCAAGAATTTCAAATTGTTAAGATTTTCTATCGACCAGATGAATTGAATAATGAATTAGTTAAGGCTAAATTTCAAGCCGAAGTGAAGCTGACAGATAACTATTTTATTTATGCTTCTGGTCAAAAAATTACCTAACTTTTAATGGGATATTGAAAAAATAAACATGAAAACTAATACCAAAATCAGTTGAAGCTGCGGAGGCTGGGGGAGAAAGATATTAAAACCAAATTGTGAACTACTAAAAAGGAGGACAGGGAATTGCTAACAGTCCATAGTGAAAATGAACTACAATTATCTGCTGATGTACTGGTAATTGGTGGTGGCCCTGCCGCAGCATGGGCAGCGTGGGCAGCCGCATCCCAAGGTGTCAAAGTCATCATTGTTGATAAAGGTTTTCTGGGTACGAGTGGTGCGGCGGCGGCTAGTGGTAACGGCATCATGGCCCCTTCTCCAGAGAATTGGGAAAAAGTTTTATCGGAGCGTTATCGCATAGGAAAAAACCTCGCTAACTCACGTTGGATCGAGCGTGTTATCAAAAAAACTTGGCTGAGTTTGCCCCTAGTGGAAAGTTGGGGCTATCGTTTCCCTAAAGAAGATGGGGAATCTGTGCGTCAGAGTTATTATGGCCCTGAATATATGCGGGTACTCCGCAAAAACCTTTTGCGTGTTGGTGTGCAGATTCTTGACCAAAGTCCGGCTCTAGAGCTTTTATTGGCTGACGACGGCTCAGTAGCGGGAGCAAGAGGTGTGCAGAGGCAACATCATCGTACCTATACCGTTCGCGCTGGTGCAGTAGTCTTAGCGAATGGCGGTTGTGCATTCTTGAGTAAAGCATTAGGTTGCAATACAAATACAGGTGATGGATTATTGATGGCAGTGGAAGCTGGTGGGGAACTTTCTAGTATGGAAGCTTCTAATCACTATGCGATTTCGACGACTTTCAATGCGACTGTAACCAGGGGTGTTCCCTTTGGTTGGGCTAGTTATAGCGATGAAGCAGGCAATGATCTGGGTGGCTATATCAATGGTCGTCGCGATCCATCGTTCCTCCCTAAAGCCCTCTTGAAAGGCCCCGTTTATGCTCGTTTGGATCGAGCCACACCGGAAGTTAAAGCAGTGATTGAAAAGTCTCATTTCATCGCTTTTCTACCCTATACCAAAGCTGGTATTGACCCCTATACAGAACGAGTGCCTGTGACACTTGTTTTGGAGGGTACAGTTCGTGGTACTGGTGGGATTCGGATTGTGAATGATGATTGCGCTACAAAAGTTCCTGGCCTCTACGCTGCCGGTGATGCTGCATCACGGGAGTTTTTAGCCGGTTTAGCTTCTGGGGGTGGTGGCCCCAATGCTGCCTGGGCAATCTCCACAGGGCAATGGGCAGGAGAAGGTGCGGCGAACTTTGCTAAGAGTCTGGGCGCTCATGCAAATGAACGGGTTGCGCGTCCTGCTGGTCAAGTGGGATTGGGATCATCGCCCTCACACACTTCTGAAACATTCGATAGTGAAGCGATCGTGCGCGGTGTACAAGCCGAGATGTTCCCGTTGGAGAAGAATTATTTGCGTTCTGAACAGGGACTTTTGGATTCTCTCGCTAAATTAGAGAAACTATGGGAGCAAGTACAAGGGAACCCGAAACAAGATAGTGTGCGCGATGTGGAATTTTCTCGTCGAGCCGCTGCTTTGACGGCTGTAGCACGATGGGCATATTTTAGCGCGTTACATCGCACGGAAACGCGCAGCGAACATATTCGTGTGGACTATCCCGAAACCGATCCAAATCAGCGTTATTATCAAGCAACAGGTGGCTTAGATAAGCTTTGGGTGAGGCGTGATTGGATTACGGATGCTCCTGCTACACCACCAGTACAAACCACTCAAACCACACCTACTGTATCAAAGTTGTAGCAGGAGCATATCATGATCGAGCTTGTCAGCCATAAACTCTGTATTAATTGCAATTTGTGCGTCCAAGTGTGTCCTACCAACGTCTTTGACTCCGTACCCAACCAACCACCTGCGATCGCCCGCAAGGAAGACTGTCAAACTTGTTTCATGTGTGAGGCTTATTGCCCTGCGGATGCACTCTATGTTGCACCTGAATCTCATACCAATGTTGCAGTCAATGAGGATGATTTAATTGAAAGTGACATCATGGGCGAATATCGTCGCCTCTTAGGTTGGGGATATGGTAGAAAAAACAATAGTGAATTGGATACGGCTCATAAACTGCGCCAACTACCGCGTCCTTATCAAAGTTAATTTGGGGACTGGGGACTGGGGATTGGGGACTGGGGAGTGGGCTTTTATTCAGCACTTTCAAGCACTTTTTGGCGTAGTTCTGGAAATACTTTGGAAACTTTATTCAAGAGATATTCGCCATAAGTGCCGCAAAATTCGTGAACACTGGCTTTATCCCAGCGATCGCTTTTATCATCATTCACTACTACATCCTTCAATTCAATGGGTTTGACTTCAACGTTGAAATTGGGATCAAAGAAAAACGGGAAAGAAAGTCGATGACTTGTTGATAAGTTCTGAACGCGGTGGGGTGTTGAGCGATACAGCCCTTGAGTCATGCGATCGAGCATATCCCCAATGTTGCATACGAATGAACCAGGAATAGGAGGTGCATCTATCCAACCAGACTTGGACTTGATTTGTAATCCACCGATATTATCTTGCTTGAGGATAGTTAATACACCATAATCTGTATGTTCGCCAACACCCCATGCAGATTGAGATGATGAATTAGGAGGATAATTAAAAATCCGAAATAATCTCAATGGGTCTTTGGTATAACGGTCTGCAAAATAGGACTTTTCTAAACCTAGACTTAAAGCAATACCAGCCATCAGGATATGTCCAAGTTGAGTCATTGAGTCTATATATTCCAGTACTGTTTCCCTAAATTGGGGAATGTTGGATGGAAAAAGATTGCGACCGTGCATTGGTATACCGGCTTTCACAAGTGGGTGATTTTCTTCTAGTTCTGCACCAAAATAAATACCTTCTTTTAAGTCTGGTTTACTTGATGTCAACTCGTTACCCACGGGGAAATATCCTCGCCATGCTCTACCACCAATAGCCATACGTATTTTCAATTTAGTTTCTACATCTTGCGCGAAGAACTGTTGACTGAGATTTTCTAGTTTCTGTTGTAGTTGTTCATCAATTCCATGTCCAACAATATAGAAGAATCCGTAATCTTGGCACGCTTGCCTAATTTGGTCTGCCACTACTTTACAAGAGTTGCTAGTTTGGCGAATTAGCGCACTAATATCAATTATGGGAACTTGTGAAAACTCTTTATCTACATCTTGTAAGATTGTCATGCTCAGGTTCTCCTAGTTGTGCGTAGACTAATATCTAGGCTACACAGAAAATTATATCGATAACTATAATGTTGGGTATGGCGATCGCTAACTTTAGTCAGGTGCTTAGACAAAGTATTTTGAGTACAAGTTTTTAAACTTTATTTATAAATCCGGTAATTTGATATCCATATCGTAGTATAATCTAAATCATTCTCATTCTTTCTGTAAAAAACAATAAGTTACTGAACGATGAGTAATTTATTGTCTAATATCAATTGCGTAAAATCTTGTTAATTTAATAACAAACATAATCCAGGAATATGCAGTATAATCAACTAGGTAATAGTGACCTAAAAGTTTCCGAAATTTGCCTCGGCACAATGACCTATGGGCGACAAAATACTATAGAAGAAGCGCATCAGCAGCTAGATTATGCGATTAATCAAGGAATTAATTTTATAGATGCGGCTGAAATGTACCCCGTACCACCCAGTGAAGAAACCTATGGTTTAACCGAAACTTATATTGGAGAATGGTTAAAGCATCAACAGCGAGATAAATTAATAATTGCTACTAAAATTGCGGGGCCTGGTCGCGGCTTTAAATGGTTACGTGGTGGTGCGGAAGGAATTGAACGAAACAATATCAAACAAGCAATAGATGATAGTCTCACAAGATTACAGACAGACTATATTGATTTATACCAAATCCATTGGCCCGACCGTTATGTTCCTCGTTTTGGGCAAACAGTTTTTGACCCCAAACAGGTAAAGGAAACAGTTCCCATTGCCGAACAACTGGAAGTTTTTGCTGATGTAATTAAAGCAGGTAAAATCCGTTATGTCGGGTTAAGTAATGAAACACCTTGGGGCGTTGTACAATTTAGTCAAGCAGCAAAACAATTAGGATTACCTAAAGTTGCTTCCATCCAAAATGCTTATAATTTACTTAATCGAGTTTTTGATGGCGCACTTGCAGAAACAGTTTATTACGAAAACATTCCTTTACTAGCTTATAGTCCTTTAGGATTTGGCTATTTAAGTGGTAAATACCTCAACGGTAAACCAGAAAAAACCAGAGTGACTTTATTTGAAAACTTTGGTCAGCGTTATTTAAAACCAAATGTGCAAGAAGCAGTAGCAGCTTATGTAGAAATAGCTAAACGTCATCAATTGAGTCCTGCACAATTAGCGATCGCATTTGTGCGGAGTCGTTGGTTTGTTGCTAGTACGATTATTGGTGCTACCACACTCGAACAACTCAAAGAGAATATAGAAAGTATCAATGTAGTTCTCGACAAAGATATTTTGGCAGAAATAGACATAGTTCATACTCAATCTCCCAATCCAGCACCTTAATTTAAAATTAAAAGTAGGTTGGGTTAAGAGGTTGTTTGAAAAGTGTTTCGCTGTGACTTTAAGCACTTTAGATCCCCCCTAGCCCCCCTTAAAAAAGGGGGGAACCAGAGTCAAAGTCCCCCTTTTTAAGGGGGATTTAGGAGGATCAAGATATATGCAACTTCACATTAAATTGGTATTAGGGGGATCTAAAAGTTTTGATACCGACAAGAGGACTTTTCAAACATCCTCTAAGCGCAGTGCAACCCAACAAATCAATGCCAATTTTGGGTTTGAAAACAGTTTCTAATCCCTATATCCACTTCAAATTATGACGATCGCAACAGCATCAGTTGATCAAAATACTATTCGTCGCCGTGGTACTGGTTTAAGAGCTTATAATCCTGACAAAGCATTCAAGGGATATACACTTTTTACACCTCTTACAGGTAAGGGAGAAGTATATCTTCTGAATCTAGAAGGAGAAGTAGTACATCAATGGAATTTGCCATATTCACCGGGTTTATATGGTTATCTTTTACCCAATGGCAACCTTTTTTATAATGGCAAGACGCTAGATATTCCGCCACATTTTCCTTTGTGGGCTGCCTTTAAAGGCGGCGTTGTCTTAGAAGCAGATCCCAAGGGAAATATTATTTGGGAATATAAACATCCAGATCATCATCACGACGGCCGGAGACTACGCAACGGGAACACGATTTTATTAGCTATTGAAAAGATACCTCAGTCTTTGATTCCCCGTATCAAAGGCGGTGTAGCAGGAACAGAAGCAGACGGTGATATCTATGCTGATGTACTTTATGAGGTTACTCCTGGGGGTGAGATTGTTTGGACTTGGCACGCCCATGAACACTTAGATCCAGATATTTTTACTATCACTCCCCAGGATCAACGACACGAATGGACTCATGGTAATACTGTAGGCGAACTCGCTGATGGCAATATTATAGTCAGCTTCCGCAACATCTCCACCGTCGCAATTATCGATCGCAACACAGGAGAGATTATCTGGACACTTGGAGACGACATCTTAGCACAGCAACACTTTCCTAACGAATTAGCTAACGGCAATATCCTAATTTTTGACAATGGCGCACATCGCCGTCACACTGCGCTGAATTTCTCTCGTGTGATTGAAGTTAACCGTCAAACGAAAGAAATAGTTTGGCAATACAGTGACAACCCACCTCAAAATTTCTTCAGTTCTTATATATCAGGCGCACAGCGTCTAGCGAATGGCAACACTTTAATTACAGAAGGTGCTTTCGGTCGCATATTTGAGGTGACAGTTACAGGAGAGATTGTTTGGGAATATGTCAATCCTCACTTTGCGGCGAGGAATCTGGGTGAGAAGTCAGCAGTAGCTAGTGGGGAGCAAAATTCAGTCTTCCGTGCTTTTCGTTATGCCCCTGAAGAAGTACCTTGGCTCTAGTTCAATTTTAGATTTTGGATTAAATTGAATTAATTTCCAAAGCTAATAAACCAATCCTATTCATAGAGGAATATCAACATGGCTGAAATCAAGATATATAGTGCGGTTGTTTGCCCTTATGCTCACCGTTCGCGTTTGGTATTGCAAGAAAAAGGCATCGACTTTGACTTGATTGAGATTAATTTGCAGAACAAGCCGGACGGATTTACAGATATTTCTCCTTATGGAAAAGTGCCAGCACTTGTACATAATAATCACCGAGTTTGGGAATCGGCAGTAATTAACGAATATCTCAACGAAGTATTTCCAAATCCGCCGCTTTTACCTAGCAGTTCCATTGCTAAAGCACAAGCTCGAATCTGGATTGATTTTGCTAATACTCGATTCGTTCCGGCTTTTTCTACTCTCTTGCGTAGTCCTGATATCCAACAGCAAGAAGCAGCTAAACAAGAACTATATAAACATCTGGAATTTATCGAGAATGAAGCTTTTGGGAAGTTATCAGGAGACGGCCCTTACTGGTTTGGCGAATCCGTTAGTCTGGTTGATTTCACCTTTTATCCCTGGTTTGAGCGTTGGGCTGCACTGAAGCACCATCGAGGCTTTGCACTACCAGAAGAATTTACTCGTTTACGTCAGTGGAAAAAGGCTTTAAAACAACGTGATTCTGTAGTGGCGATCGCTAATAGTAAGGAGTTTTACATAGAGCGATATGCTAGATTTGCTACCCCTGTTGCTGTCTAATACTACTTTTTGGTAGTCACAAGAATTGTATCTTTCCCTAAGTTTTCGCCGCCCAAAATCTTTTTGAGCGGCGAAAAACTAAAGATACTGGAGAAACTATGAATTTAGGTATAATCGCAAGTCTGCTATAAATTGGGCAACTTGATCCTGGCGGAAAATTAGCTAGATAGTAGTGAATCTTCTGTCACCAAGCTTGATCTGCGGAAATAGGAAGCAGAATTGAGTCCCATTGAGTTGCAATGTTGAGCGCACTTGCGGCAAATAGTGGCACAGAACATCATTGTGGCATCGCTGCTCATTTGTTCACAAGCTAGGGCGGTGCGATCGCAAATTTGGGCGCACAAACTACAGGTGTTTCCCATAAACTCAGAACCGTCATTAATCATGTTGACGCACATCATGCACATTTCTGCACAGTCCCGCAACATGGACATCATAGCCATATCCATGTATTTACCACCCTGACTCTTGCAGTATTTGAGGGTATCAATGCAAGTAGTTTGGCATTCAATAGAGATTTGTTTGCAAGCTTCCATTTCAGTGAATATAGATTCGGTTGTCATCATAGAAATAGTCTCCTTGTTGTCGCCGTTAGTGGTGTGGCTGACTTAATTAGCAAGGTAAAACTTTATTTTTGAGAAATCAATAGATTCTGGAGTTCTAGCAATTTGAAGGCCCATATACCTATATACTTGACGTAAATTAAGCGGCTTTTCATATTTAATTGGGAGCTATTTGACTAAAATCCTTATTTATTAAGGGCTGAGACTCTTTTGTTAGTTATAGCGAATTACTTAATATTTAGAATTGACTGTCGGTTTATTTGATTTGTCTGCCTACTAGATCGAAAAACAGTTGAAAGATAATACCCTTTTATTTCCTAGCGTATAAACCGTCAAAGCTTTGTCAAGTAAAGATTATAGCTAGATCCATCATTGAAACAACTCATTAGTTGAAAAAACGCTATGAGTACATTTTCTTATATTTCAGTAATATTAAATTTTCATGACTTTATTAAGCCATAGTTCATCATACAGTGGTGGTTTGCAGTTCCTACAAGTCGGCACAGCCACCCAACGGACTGCTTACTGCGCCTCTAGATGAGGCAAATTCATATTTACACTCAGCAACCCCGAATTTTTTGACAAAATGTACTTGCCTTTTACAGGCAATCATGCAACACTGCTATATTAGCAAAAATCTACTAAATACCTACCAATTTACAGTACTTTGTTTAAGCTTATCTTGCCACTACCAGGATAGTTATTTTGTAAAAGTGCTTGCTCGGTAAGGATTTAAGATTAAGCAGACTCAACAGAACTTAAGGAGAAGCAGTGTTAATTCAAAAATGTTGTTGCCCATCTAACTAAAAAATCACTGATTTAAGCTCTTACTCTCTGCGCGAGACTAGCTCATATTTTCAATCAGCAATGTCAAGGATTAAATCTTGGGAATTGGGCGAACTATACCTCCTCGTGTCGCAACTGAATCCTAACTTCAGCGTGTTCCAATTCCCATTTCCTCATCCATACTCACCACAAGGAGAAAATAGATAATGGTGCAACTATTAGTTAAACAAGAATCCAAACATTGGATTAATGTTGCTACTTGTTTATCTACGGAATTGGCAGCCACCGCAGTGGAAAGAGATAACAAGGCAGAGCTGCCAGATATAGAAATCCAACGGTTGCGACCTTAATTCCTTTTTTTTAATTGCGGATGTAGTTAAGTAAATAGATCAAATCTCATGCATTCGCCATTAGGCGGCAATACAGTTCAGATAAATAAAACCAAAAAACTTGTAGAGACGGCGATTTATCGCGTCTCCAAAACCCAAAATTTTGTACCATTACCCCTTAACCCAAGCGTATTGCATTAGGCGGTAGCGTTGCGTAGCAAAGAGTAAGCGCAGAAATTTTTCATTTAACAACTTGTTTGATAATTAGAGGTAAATTAATTCATGAAAGATTTCAGAAAACAAATTGCATTCTGGAAAAACCAACACATAACTCGTCGTCACGCCTTATTTGCTTTTGGTTACAGTTTAGTACTTACCACAGTATTTAGTTGCAGTAATTCACCAAATAATTCTCAGCAACAATCAGCTTCATCGGCTTCTAATGTAGCTAATAGTAATACTACTACCAATAAAGTAATTAGAATTGTCCGTTCTAAACAACTTACTGCCCTAGCCGTCTTAGAAGAAAAAGGTATTCTAGCAGAACGATTAAAACCTTTAGGATATAGGGTAGAGTGGCCAGAATTTGCTGCCGGGCCACAACAATTAGAAGCTTTAAATGCAGGCGCACTTGATATTGCCTCTACAGCCGAATCTCCTCCTGTTTTCTCTCAAGCAGCCGGCGCACCTCTTGTATATCTAGCAGCTAACTCTTCTGATGGCCAAGCAGTTTCACTGTTAGTTCCTAAAAACTCTCCTATTCAAAGTGTCAAAGATTTAAAAGGAAAAAAAGTAGCTTTTCAAAAAGCATCAATTGGTCATTATCTTATACTTCGAGCCTTAGAAAAAGAAGGTTTAAAGCTTAGTGATATAGAATCAATCGGTCTAGCGCCTCCAGATGCTAATGTGGCATTTAGTCAAGGTAAAGTAGACGCTTGGTTTATTTGGGAACCATTTGTTACAAGAAATGTCCAAAATAACACGGCACGGATTTTAACTGATGGTGGTAACGGCTTGCGAGATACTAACAACTTTATATCCACAAACCGCAAATTCTATCAAGAAAATCGAGAAGCCATCAAGGTTTTTTTAGAAGAAGTGCAAAAAGCCCAAAATTGGTCTAAGAATAATCCTAAAGAAATCTCCCAATTGCTCTCTGCAATAACTCAACTTGATCCACCAACATTAGAGATTATGCACAAAAAGTATGATTTCACCCTTATACCAATTACCGAAAAAATAATTAATAAACAACAAGAAGTTGCAGATAAATGGTACAGCCTGGGACTGATACCTAAGAAGGTAAATGTGAGAGATGGCTTCTTGACTCCTGAAGAATATGCCGAAATCACTCCTCAAGAAGTGCTTACAAAACAATAATATTTGGGGCATGAATTACTAGTTTTTATTTGTAAATTGTGGAAAATTTTAATAGCTGATTATGTCTACACTCACCTTAACTAACTTTCAAATTACTCCCATTAATGCACCTCTAGGTGCTGTAGTCACTGGACTGGATGCTAGTCAACCGATTAAACCTGAAGTTATCTTACAACTGAAACAAACATTACTTGAACACCAGATCCTTATCTTCAAAAATCAAAATCTGACTGATGAGCAATTCTTAAACTTTGCTTTTCATTTTGGTTCTCTATTTGTCCCGCCAGATGACATCCCAGTTCTTGCTTCTCAGCCAGGAGTCACACCCGTAATAATTCCCGTTTCTAATGTTGATGGTGGCTATACTGGAACTGGTGAACTAACTTTTCATTCTGATCATAAGTGGACTCCTTATCCTTCTAGTGGTTCTTTACTCTATGCTTTAGAAATACCCAATGAAGGTGGAGATACTTACTGGTTAAATTTGAATTTGGCTTATGAAACTTTGGATGAATCTATCAAGCGGCGAATTGCAGATTTGCAGTTGATTACATACAATCCCTTTTTAAATAAACCAAATATACCTCGTTCTAAATACCGTTTAGACAACAGTATTCCCCTAATTAGCCCTGTATTTCCTCACCCACTAGTACGGACACATCCAGAAAGTGGGAAAAAGATTTTATATTTAGATTACGCCACAGAAGTAGAAATTGTTGGTCTAGATCCGCAAGAAGGATCTGAATTAATTGAACAGCTGCGATCGCATTTACATCAACCTCGGTTTTATTATCAACATAAATGGTCTGTAGGCGATATTGTCTATTGGGATAATCAAGCAACTTTGCATTATCGTCAAGCATTTGATCCCAATCAGCGCCGGGTGATGAAACGGATAAGTTTAGCGGGTAGCCGTCCATTTTGAGGAAAAATCCCATTTATTTGAAAAAATAAGTTGAGATAGAATAACCCTGGTTTATTGAATAAACCGGGGTTTTGTACTTTATGACGATTTAAGTTTTATTGATTGAGAATATATGAATTTTATCGAACAGAATTCAGGAGTCAGGAGTCAGAATTCAGTTGGGTATTCTGTGCGAGTGGCGGATAGCGCAGCGTTAGCGACGCAGGAGCGTCTGAATAGCCGGGTTTAAGACCACCACCAAATCTACGATTTGGTGGTCAATAAGACCTGCGCCGGTCTGAATCCCCGACTGATTTATTCTGACTGCTGTTAGGGGTAGCGGGGCGTTTAGCCCATTCTGACTTCTGAATTCTGACTTCTGAATTCTTCTTCAACTCCAAAATTATTAACGTTAATTATTCAGATTTTTTGACGAACTTAGATAATATATATTATAATCTACGTTAAGACTATCGAATTACCGTTCTTTACTTTGATTGAAGGCAGAAATCGAAATGGCATTAGCTCAACACATCAATATCCAAGACGCTAAAAAAGTAAATGATTATTTCTTGTGGAAGATATTACTACTTGGTACAGATTTTTTAAAGCAGCTATGGTGGCACACTAAAGCATACACAACAGTTTTGGGTATTATGTTGTTGACCTTTGCCAGTCTCGGATTTTTATACATACATTATTTATCTGGAAAAAATTTAAGTCGATTTATTCAACATAAAACTGTTTTAGAACAAAAATGACTATATATAAAAGATTGCACATTACATCTTATCTGGCTCCCAATTGGTTTGAATTTTATCAGGCGATCGCAGCTTATTTAGGTCGTGTTTTAAGAGTAGAATTCCAACTACAACAAGGTGAATATGATCCTCTAGAAGATGATCTATTGTTTCAAGACCAGATAGATTTAGCTTTTATTTGTGGATTGCCACTAATTCGCTATAGTCAAATAGTTTCAAACCAATTTCAGACTTTAGTTGCGCCAGTAATGCAATCATCACGATATAGCAACTGCCCTGTTTACTATGCAGATGTTATTGTCAATGCTAATAGTAATATCAAAAAGTTTACAGATTTAGCAGGAAAAACATTTTGTTATAATGACCTGGGTTCTAATAGTGGTTATAATTTACTTTCTCATAGATTAGTTCAAGAAAAATATCCTGAAAATTTCTTTAGCAAAACGCTACAATCAGGTTCGCATCAGCGTTCAATTCGCTGGATAGTTGAGGGATTAGCAGATTGTGCAGCGATTGATAGTGTGGTACTAGAACAGGAATTAAAGGATTTTCCTGAATTATCACAGCATTTGCGTGTGGTGGAAGTGCTAGGGCCTTCTCCGATGCCACCATTGGTAGTAGCACAGCGTCTAGGTATATCTTTAATTCAGCAAATGCAGTTGGCATTACTCCAACCAGATGCAGAGTTGCAAAGAGTGATGAAACAGTTCGGAGTTAGACGTTTTGCCGCAGTGAGATTGGAAGATTATCAGATGTTATATCAGATTTATAAAGACCGCTCTTGTGTTAGCTTGTCTAGGTAAGAAATAAAAGAAAAGCTCAAGCAGAGGCACAAAGAGAAGGAGACAGGTTCTCAATTATCTATCTCCCAATCTTCAGTAAACAAATTATTAACGCGCTTGAACTCCCTGGTGTTATGGGTGACAAGGGTTAAGTTATTTGTCAGTGCGATAGCGGCAATTTGTAAATCATAAGCTCCAATTGGAGTGCCTAATGCTTCTAGTTGAGAGCGAATCGTTCCAAAACTCATTGCTGCTAGGTCGTCAAAGGGTAATGATATAAATTGAGCTAAAAATTCTTGTTGTAATGTAAGATTACGTACTGGATTGGCACTTTTCATTGCGCCATAAAATAGTTCAGCTTTAACGATTGAGCAAACCGCAATATCTTTAGTTGCAGTGGATTCTAGTTTCTGCTTTAAGGTGGAATTTTTTCCACGCATATAAATAATGCAAGTGTTAGTATCTAGCAGGAATTTCACAGGATGGGTTCACGTTCTTGTTGTTGTCCTTGGGGATGGCGAAAGAATGTTTCATCTTGGATACATCCATAAAATTGAGTCAGGGGATATTCTGGGGTTTCAGTTTTGGTTTCTGGTTGTAAAGACTCAATCAGGGTTTTTAGTAATACCAAACCTCGGTTAATATCTAATTCTTCAGTGAGTTCAGCCAAAGGAGATTCACGGAAAAAGTCTGAGAGTTTGCTTGGTTGATCTGGGTGGGCGTTGTTATTGTGTGTGGTCAAGCTTTGAGCGAGAAGTTGGATAATATACAGTTTATCATTGGGCGAAAGCTGAAGGAGTTGTTGTTCGAGTTCTTGGATAGCCATGATGAGGGTGTGGAGGATAATTTTATTTTGCACTAGTTTTTAAGACACGGCATAATTCCAACTCTGCTGTTGTGCCGACAATACTGCATCTTGATAAACTTGCCCAAATAATACTCGCTGTGCATGACTCCCTCCAATCTCATGCAAGCGTGGTAAAACAGGTTTCAGTTCTGCAACAGTCGTGTGGAAATCGCCTTTGGCATGAGCTACCATTCCTCTAGCTGCGGGAATTGCTAACTCTACCCAACTCCGTCGCAGAAAAGGATTAATACTCAAAGTGTGATACTGCATACTCTGAAGCATTTGGTTCACCCAATCATGGTGTCCGGCTTTGGCAAGAGCATAGACATAATGCAAATCCTGAAATGGTAATGCGTGTTCATCAATCCGGCTGTAAAGATAAGGACTAATGCCTTGCCAACGGTTCTCCACATTTACACCGCGCAATTCTAGGCGCAATAATAATGAAATTGCTCCTACTTGGTCTTTAGGAGATTGTTTGTTAGCACGTTCCCAAATATGCGTATCGTAGAGTTTGAGAACTTTTTGGTAGTTTTCTAACTGCAAATAATATAATGCAATGTGCCACCAGTTATGAGTGTAGAGCATGGAGTTGCAGTTTTCCCAGGTATCTGCAAAACTCTCCATCCAAGCTATTCCCTCATCGACTCTTCCCTGAGTTTCCATGACATGAGCTAAAGCATGATGCGCCCAAGGATCATATCTATTTAAGGCGATCGCTTGACGAGCTATCTTTTCTGCTGCTTTGAGTTGGTGACATTGTTCTAATCCAAAGGCCACCATGCCATATAAATAATGTTGTTGAGGATTGCTAGGTAAAACCTTCTGGGCAATTTCTAGTAATTTTTCTTTATTGCCTGTATAAAAATAGTGATACTGTCCTTGCTGCACAGAAATCAAATCACGGGGAAATTGATTGGCAATCTCTTCATGAGTGGCGATCGCTACATCAATTTCTTGATTTGCCCAAGCTAAAATCGCTTGCACATATAACTTTTCTCTAGCAGTAATTTTAGTGTAATGCTGTTGTGCAGTTTGCAGATATGGTTGGGCTTGCTGCCAAGCTTTGCGATTTTCTTGGGTGAGATAATAAGCAGCTGCATAAGCATGAGCTAATGCACAAGTAGGATCTGCTGCAATTGCTTGTAAAATTGCTGTTTCTGCATCTTTACCATAACCAAGCATCTGATCGATAAAACGGTTAATGGCTGCTTTCGCATCGGCTGAATCTGTTGTAACTACTAGTCCTTGTGCATCTTTAAGCATGATTAATTCTTTGCAGCAAGATTTGTGAAGCAAACTATAAACTACGGCAAGTCTATAGGAATAATGTAATTTCAAGCTCAAGTATGTCATAGCCACCACAAAACCGCAAGCATTAAACCACTAAAACTCTACCGACTAACAGTATTTAGTTTTGTAAAGGTATTGCTTTGCTTGACTGGCTGTGCGATAGTCTAAAAGTGAATTAAATAATACGGTAAATTGACAAAATTACCGTACTTTAAGTCCAGGAAATATTGCAGCTACTCTGACATAGATATCATGCAGCTACTTTGGTTTATTCCAACTCACGGTGAAGGGCGCTATCTTGGTACTGCCATAGGTGGGCGGGCAGTCAACTTTGATTACTGGCGGCAAATTGCCCAAGCAGTAGATCATTTAGGTTTTACAGGGGCATTACTACCTACAGGCCGTTCATGTGAAGATGCCTGGATTTTGGCATCAACTTTGGTGACACACACCAAGCGGATGAAGTTTTTGGTGGCTATTCGTCCGGGCTTGATGTCGCCGGGAGTAGCAGCACGAATGGCAGCAACCTTTGATCGCATTTCTGGTGGAAGGTTGTTGATTAACGTCGTCACCGGTGGCGATCCGGTGGAATTGGCGGGAGATGGATTGCATCTTTCCCATGACGATCGCTACAGATTAACAGATGAATTTTTGGCAGTGTGGCGAGAGATTGCATCTGGAGAAACTGCCGACTTCCAGGGAAATCATCTGAATATCCAAAGTGGTAAGCTATTATTTCCCACAATCCAGAAACCTCATCCGCCTCTGTGGTTTGGAGGTTCTTCCCCAATTGCTCAAGAAATTGCAGCCAAACACGTAGATGTATATTTAACTTGGGGCGAACCACCAGAACAAGTTGCCCAAAAGATTGCCTCTGTACGTCGGTTAGCAGCAGCCCAAGGGAGAACATTACGTTTTGGGATTCGTCTCCACGTGATTGTGCGAGAGACAGAAAGCCAAGCCTGGGATGCAGCGAACGATTTGATTCGCTACGTAGATGAAGATGCGATCGCCAAAACGCAACAAGCTTACGCCCGCATGGATTCCGAAGGACAACGCCGGATGAAAGAATTACACAACGGCTCTCGTGAAGCCTTAGAAATTAGCCCGAATTTATGGGCAGGAATCGGTTTAGTCCGTGGTGGTGCTGGCACAGCTTTAGTAGGCGATCCTGATACCGTTGCTCAGAGAATGCTGGAATATCAAGAAATAGGTATCGATACCTTTATCTTCTCTGGTTATCCCCACCTAGAAGAAGCATATCGGGTAGCAGAATTACTTTTCCCTCGTTTACCCCTAGACAATCAGCCAACACTAGAACCGCAACTATTAAGTCCCTTTGGCGAAGTTGTAGCCAACCAAGAATTCCCCAAACAACAAATCGCCACCGTAGATTAAAAAACACTCCGCCTTCAAGTACCTCTGCGTTTAAAATCCCAAAAGGTTTAATTACCATGATAAATATATTAGCGTAGTCGCAAAGCGGCTTGCCGTAGGCATCGCCGGCAGTCCCTCTCACCCTTCCAGAACCTACACCATTCTCGAACACGCTGCCAAAACCCTATCACAGCAAGGATTATAGCAGTAGCCACATAGGTTAGGACATNNTTTTTCAGCAAGCCCTATTTTAGATATTGTTAAATTAATTTGTTCGCCAGAATTTTCTGGTAGGTTTGGATTGTTTGCCTTGCGATCGCATCCCAGCTAAAATTTTCCAAGGCATATTTTTGGGCGTTTAATCCCCGTCGTTGGCGTTCTGCGGGATTTTGCAAAGCTTCTTGCAGTAACTCTATCAATGCTTGGACATCTGTTGCGCCCACCCAACCCGACTCACTATCACGAATCTGTTGACAAATATGCACTTGATCAGAAATGACAACGGGTACACCTGCTACCATCGCTTCAGCTACAGCAATCCCAAAATTTTCATAGTAGGAAGGCAAGACAAATAAATCAGCAGCTTGTAGTAAACTAACTTTTAACTCACCAGTGACAAAGCCAGTAATTGTAGTGTGCGATCGCAGTGGTGAATTTTGAATTTGGGATATTATCTTTTGTTCATAATCTGGATCTTGAGGATTAGTCCCAGCTAAGACAAAATGAAACTTATAACCAATCCCTAATAGCTTCTCTAGCGCCGGAATCAACAAATTTAACCCTTTTTTCGGATCAATTCGTGACATAAACAGCACTAAAGGCACATCCTTTGGTATTTCTAACTGACTACATATATTTTTAAAAGAAGATTGAGGGGGAATTACACCCAAGGGAATCACCAAATCTGGTGTAGATACTCCAAACCGTTCTGATATTTTAGCTTCTTGATCGCTGGTAAAATGAATTGCTGCCGCACCCGCTAAGTTTTGACGTTCTATAATTGCGACATAAAGCTGTTTTAATCGCTTTTTTTTCTTTAAATCAGCCGGATCGAGAGTACCCAAAGGACGGAAAATATAAGGTAGCTTTTGCTGACGACACACAATTGCAGCAGCACTAATTATTGGCGAGAATAAAGCATGAATATGTGCTATGTCAA
>NZ_KV757788.1 GCF_001712795.1 Nostoc sp. KVJ20 | reverse complement strand
GTATTTGTATCATTATTAAAGTAAAATGGTATAATGCCCCGATCCGCTAACGCAATTTGCAATCAGTTTCCGAGACGCGATAAATCGCCGTCTCTACAAGTGTTTTGGTCTTATCTGAACTGTATTGTGGTATGATTTTACTTTTTTAGATTTTGGTAGATATACAGTGAAGATATTGTATTTAAATATATTTCTTTACGCTCATCTTCATCGTCATTAGTATTTTTAAACAGGACTGTAAACGCACCAGCGCCTAACCTATCTTGAGGAAACATCCGATAACAAGGCATTGTAGTTAAATGCGATTGATATTTGGCTAAATTACTAATTTCTATTGCCTGAAAATGGGGAAAGCGTTCCAAAAACCATTCACATACTTGCTCATTTTCTTCGGGTGAATATGTACAAGTCATATAAGCAAGATAGCCTTGCGATAAAACAATTTTCGCCGAGTTAGCGATAATACGCTTTTGTCGATTTGCACTCTTATTAATAGCAGTTGGGTGAAAACATCCGGGCGCTTTTTCACCTTTAGCAAGTAAAGATTGTCCAGTACAAGGAGCATCTACTATTACTAGATTGCTAGAGCAGGGAAACATTTCGGCAAATATACTCGAATCTCTATTAACCACTGCACTAGGGCTGATCTGGCAACGCTTCAAATTAGAAATTAGCATTCCCAGACGTTTGCCAATTACTTCATTACTGATAAGTAAGTCAGGTTGTAAAGCTTTCCACGCGAAGATACTTTTACCTCCTGGTGCAGCACACATATCAAAAACTAAACGCACTGACTGAGGAATAGCTAACAAAGTAGTAGCTGCAAACACCGAAGAAAAATCTAAACAATAAAAATATCCTTTTTCATGAAAGGGATGCCGTCCGGGTTTTTCTCCCAAAGATAAGCGGTCTATAAATTGTGGTTGCCAAGAAGTTGGTGTTTCCACTGCAAAAGGCAAAGTTTCTGACTTTTCTTGACACCAAAGAATACTTGGTGAAAAAGGCTGAGGATTCATCAAAGCCTCAATAAATTTTTCTTGATCATCTAGATTAGTGAACAAACGTCGCGAGACTTTAAGTAATAAATTAGAAGGTTTTTCCATGTGAATAAATATAATACCAATTTTCAATTATCTGTAACTTAAGTTTCTTAATTACGAATTACGAATTACGAATTTATAGGTTGTATCACAATCCAAATAAAACTGTTACACAAGAACAATGTAATTAAGGCTTTTGGCTTCATACTCAAAATATAATGACCGCCATTGGGATCGCAATGGCCAAGCTACCCCACTGCACCGGAGAAGGTCATGTTCTTAGATAGTTTTCAGGAAAAATTACGCAAACAAGCACAACTATGGAGGGATGAAGGATTAATTAGTTCTTCGCAATATGAGCAAATAGCAGAGCGTTATCAATTTAAAAACCTGGAAGCTGCTGCACGCGATCGCAACAAAGCGATCGCAATTGCTGTAGGCAGTGTGCTTTTATGCTTAGGCATAATTACCTTTGTATCAGGAAACTGGCAAGGAGGATCGCGAGAAGTCAAATTTATTCTGATGATAAGTTTGTTTTTTGCGATCGCAATCACTGGATTTTACAGTTGGAGACCACCTGAAGGAAAGAAGCCAGAACGAAGCAAACGCATACTGGGAGAAGGGTTGCTAATTTTAAGCGCCTTCATCTTCGGTGCAAATTTACTGCTAATGGCCCAGATGTTCAATATCACTGGTTCAGCTTCCCAACTGTTTCTCGCCTGGGGGTTGGGTGTTGTGGTGATGGCCTTCAGTTTGTCCTTAAATTCTTTAGGAGTTCTGTCAATTGTCCTCGTGGAAATTGGCTATTGGACGGGATTAGAAGACTTGTGGTACGCTTCAGGTGAGTTAACTTGGTCGCGTCTAGTAGTCCAGCATATGCCATTGTTGGCATGGCTGGTATTTGTACCCTTAGCCTACTTCTGTCGATCGCGTTGGATTTTTGGTCTAGCAGCCTTTGTTTTTGCTAGTTCCTTACAAGCCAACCTTAACCCTCTGCCACTGCTAAATTATGCTGATATAGCCCCTTGGGTGGCATCTTTTGCTTTTGCACTCCCACCTGCATTATTCTGGAGTTATGATGACCTGCTGTTTCCAACCATAAATTACAGGTTGTTTCAATCTCTAGCCCGTAATTTAGCGTTGGTAAGCTTCGGCGTTGTCTTTTACATTCTGTCTTTTCGTTGGGTCTGGGAATCTCCATATAGTTTTAATCAGCCAACGAATTTGACAAACTTGTTCGAGTCTCTGCCGATCATCGATTTGGGGATTCTCAGCGGCTTGGCGGTATTGCAATGGTTGTTTCTACTGCGCCAAAGAAATAACCCTCCGCGTCGAGAAGTAATTTTCACGACTGCTGTCATTAGTACATTTCTTGTCTTTATTACCCTAGTACCTTTTTGGCATCAAACTATCAGCCGGATTGATGAACTTGGCATTTTTATTTTCAATGTACTTCTTGCAACATTAGCTTGGGGACTAATTCAAGAAGGATTGAAATTAAGCAACAGAAGTTCCTTTTGGGGCGGTATGCTGTTATTAACACTGCAAATTATCAGTCGCGTGCAGGAGTACGATACAGACTTACTTTTTAAGTCTTTGGTCTTCGTCCTGTGCGGTTCTGCTTTAATTAGCGCCGGACTCTGGTTTGAACGCCGTCTACCTGGTGGTAGCTCTACAAGTAAAAAGTAGTGCAAAAGATGAAAGAATTCAGGAGTCAGAATTCAGGAGTCAGAATTCAGGAAAAGTTCACTTAAATTTTAGATTTTTTCTTCAATCCAAAACTCCAAATCTAAAATTGAATTATTCCTAACTCCTAACTCCTAACTCCTAACTGAAAATCTCTGTGAGTTAAAGTTTTTAAAGTTTCTCTGCGTCAGTCCTAATCTCATTACTTTGACCTCCTCAAGACCTCTGCTTTTTAGGACTACGCTCATGACTAATAGTTCTTCTGAATCTAAAAATAAAACCTTGTCTCCCGAAGCCGAATTCTCCAGTAAGGTAACTTTTCGGGATTACTTGATCGCTACCGAACAAAAATCGAATAAGCCCTTACCTTTTTGGCGGTTACTAGCTCCCCTGGCGCTGCAAACGGGGTTAATTATGGCAGTACCAGCCCAAGCTGTTTATACAGATGTGACAGGTAAGACGGTGATTTTGCAAACCGTACCTGTAGATCCTAGCAATGTGCTTCAAGGTAACACCTTAGCGTTAGATTACAACATATCCCGTACCGCAAATTTGAGTAGACTGCCTGGTTGGCAACCATTAGTCAGCAAAGGCCGGGGAAGTGGCAGAAGATTGCCTGAAGGAACCAACATCTATGTGATTTTGCAAGAGCAATTATCCTCTGGTCGCGGTGTTCCTAGGGCTTGGAGACCGTTACGAGTAAGTAGCGATCGCCCCACGACTCTTAGAGCCAACCAAGTAGCTTTAAGAGGTGTTTATCAGGATGGCTCTGTTAACTACGGCTTGGAAACATATTACATCCCAGAAAACCAACGTCAGCAGATTCGGAACGACTTGCAAGCCCAACGCGCCCGCAGGGGACAAATACCGCCCATTGTGGTGAAGGCGAAGGTAGATCCACAAGGTAAAGCAGTGCCAGTTAGTATGTGGGTGCGCGATCGCAACTATCGCTTTTAAGCTCTTAGGCAAATAAACATTGCATGTTTACACGCCAGATTTCTTTCCCAAGTTCTGAGTGTCGGCTTCCGACGCTCAGAACTTTCTGTTTGTCATTAAATATTTGGTGAAAAAAATGTAGAGACGTAGCATTTCTACGTCTCTACAATGATTCTAAGTAAAGCATATTTAATTTCTAGAGATGTTTTATGGGTAATTTACCCCAGCCGCCTTTTTGCAACAACCGCAGAATTTTTTTAGCGATCGCACTACACTACAAATTTACTAGTATTGAGCAACACACTGCTAAGGCACAATCAACACTGGGCAAGGGGAAAGGTTAATCACACGGGTGGTAACACTATCATCTGCTCCCTCTTCAGTCAAACCTAGACCCCGACAGCCCATGATAATTAAATCTGCTCCAATTTCATCAGCGACATCGCAGATAGTAAAAGCTGGTTTGCCTTGCCTTTCCAGGATTTCAGATTGAATTCCTTGCTCAGAAAATAAAGATTGGGCATTTTGTAGCAGTTTGGCAACTACCTCTGGCGACACCATCGGATCGGCACTAGGCGCATCTGGAGGTGGTTCTTCTACCACAGACAGCAGCACCAAGCGACTGCTGTACTTTTTAACTACGTTGGTAACAACGTCAGCAGCTTCCCGCGTTTCCCGGCTTTGATCGATAGGAAATAGTACTGTCTTAAATATATCTGTCACTTGGGTACCCCTGACTCCGGTAAAATCTTGATGGTTCTACTTTCAAAACAATAACAAAAAGGCAATCAGGAGAGTTTGGTGTGTCCAAAAAAAGTTTAGCAAGTTTATCTTCGGCTGATATCTCTGGGAAACGTGCCTTAGTGCGGGTCGATTTTAACGTGCCTGTGGACGATCAAGGCAACATTACCGACGATACTCGCATTCGCGCCGCTCTACCAACCATCCAAGATTTGACGCAGAAGGGAGCTAAGGTCATTCTCGCCAGCCATTTTGGCCGTCCCAAGGGTGTGGATGACAAATTACGCCTAACTCCCGTTGCCAAGCGTCTGTCTGAGTTACTGGGGCAAGAAGTCATTAAAACTGATGATTCCATTGGTGATGAAGTTGCAGCTAAGGTTGGCGCATTGCAAAATGGCCAAGTGCTGTTACTAGAAAATGTCCGTTTTTATAAAGAAGAAGAAAAGAACGACCCAGAATTTGCGAAAAAATTGGCAGCTAATGCTGATTTTTATGTAAATGATGCTTTTGGTACTGCACACCGCGCCCATGCTTCTACTGAAGGTGTGACTAAATTCCTCAGCCCTTCTGTGGCTGGATATTTGGTTGAGAAGGAATTGCAATATCTGCAAAACGCCATTGAAAATCCCCAACGTCCTTTAGCGGCAATTATTGGTGGTTCCAAAGTTTCCAGCAAAATTGGCGTAATTGAAACACTGCTGGAGAAGTGCGACAAGCTGATTATTGGTGGTGGGATGATTTTCACCTTCTACAAAGCCCGTGGTTTGAATGTTGGTAAGTCGTTGGTGGAAGAAGACAAGCTGGAATTAGCGAAGTCTTTAGAAGCTAAGGCTAAGGAACGGGGCGTTGCTTTATTGCTTCCCACAGATGTGGTATTGGCAGATAACTTTGCCCCTGATGCCAATTCTCAAACCGTTAGCATTGAGAATATCCCCGATGGTTGGATGGGTTTGGATATTGGGCCAGACTCGGTGAAATTTTTCCAAGAAGCTCTTGCAGATACCAAAACGGTAATTTGGAATGGGCCAATGGGTGTGTTTGAGTTTGATAAATTTGCGAAAGGTACGGAAGCGATCGCTCATACCCTTGCCGAAATCGGTAAAACTGGCACAACAACCATCATTGGCGGTGGCGACTCAGTAGCGGCTGTGGAAAAAGTTGGTTTAGCCGACCAAATGAGCCACATCTCCACCGGCGGCGGCGCTAGCTTGGAGTTACTTGAAGGTAAGGTATTGCCTGGAATTGCAGCTTTAGATGATGCGTAATTAGGGATTGGGGAAGGGAATAGGGTACAGGTTACAGGGTACAGATTATTCCCTATTACCTGTCACCTGTCACCTTTTCCCAATTCCTAAGCCACTACATGAGAAAAATATATGCAACCTAAATGGCTGGAATGGACGCAAAAATTACAAGCGATCGCTCAAAATGGGTTAACTTATTCTGAGGGCGTGTTTGATATTGAACGTTACAAACAATTACGAGCGATCGCCACAGAAATTATGGCGACTTACTCGAATGTAGAACACAGCTATATCCTCGATTTATTTAGCCGTGAACTAGGATATGCAACTCCCAAAGTTGACGTGCGGGCAGCAATTTTTCGTGATGACACTATATTGTTAGTCAAGGAAAGAGTAGACGGCTGTTGGAGTTTACCTGGTGGATGGGCTGATGTTGGTGAATCGCCTAGTCAGGTAGTTGTGAAAGAAGTATATGAAGAATCTGGATATCAAGCACGCGCTATTAAACTTTTAGCAGTCTATGACAGAAACAAACAGGGACATCCACCATTGCCGTTTTATGTCTACAAACTGTTTTTTCACTGTGAACTCATTGGCGGTTCTCCATCATCAAGTATTGAAACTGAAGATGTAGGCTTTTTTCCTGAAGATGGGTTACCAGAACTTTCTATTGGACGTGTGACACCAGCGCAAATCACGCGACTTTTTCAACATTATCGCCAACCAGATTTACCGACAGACTTTGATTAGTATAGGAATCCGCTTTGATTTCTGAACTAATTTGCGTAGGCAGGCAATAGGCAATAGGCAATAGGCAATAGGCAATAGGCAACAGGCAACAGTCAAGAAGGCTTCTTAGTTGTACTGAGTTTTTTCAGAAATCAAATATGAGTCCTATAGTTCCTTCAATATTTAATATACTTTGCCAAATTTTTTAGGCAATATACTACTACACAAATTTCCTATCTACACTAATTAACTATCCCTCTTTTGTCAGTTTCGGCAACACAAATTCTGAAACCTTTCTTTAAAAAGGTTTTTATAGCGCAATACGCTTGGGTTAAGGGCTAATAGTACAAAATTGTGGGTTTTAAAGACGCGATAAATCGCCGTCTCTACAAGTGTTTTGGTCTTATCTGAACTGTATTGTTTTATAGCAGTCCTAAATCATTCGTGAAAAATTAGATCCCCGACTTCTTTAAGAAGTCGGGGATCTGGGCAACGCAAATTTTCACAACTTTCACGTCGCGCATCTCGGCTCAATACCTAGTAGGGACTATTATGTTCCCGGACGAGAGCGAATATGATCGGGTATATGATGTCGATCGCCTAATATTTCTAACAAAGGGCCATGAACGTCAAATTTAACCATACTTACCGACGCAACCAAAATATTCACCCGATAGCGATAGCGTCCCAAATCAATTCCCAGTAAACTGCAAAGCGTAATCCGAATCGTGGCTTTATGGGAAACTACTAAAACATTACCGTGGGGATGTTTTTCTTGAATTTCAGCAATTACAGGCATAGAACGGTTAGCAATATCTACCGCAGTTTCTCCACCTTTGGGCGCATTCCAAGCTGGTTCTGTCAACCATTTTACATAGTTTTCTGCGTAATTCTCTTGGGCAAACGATTTACTCTTAGTTTCCCATTCGCCGTAACTACCTTCTCTAAGTCCATCACGCAACTGCATATCCATACCGATAGCATTACAAAATGGCTTGGCAGTTGCAATTGCCCGCTTCATCGGGCTAACATAAACAGCTTCCCACTTCAAGTTTTGATAAACATCGGCAAAACTCTCTGCCATCTGCATCCCTTCAGAAGTCAACTCCGCATCAGTTTCACCGCAGAAATTACCACTTTGACTAAAAGTAGTTTCTCCATGTCGCAGTAAATATAAATTGAGTGTCATAGCTTGTATCGCGATTGGGATCAAGGAGTTTGTGCAAAAATAAACTACCATCAATCTTGCAATCAAGTCTGTGATACTAGGACAAAGTAATCAACCAAAAAAGTCAATCAACTACTACAAACTTTTGAAATCGAAGACAACTAGTACAGCACGGCGGAAATAAACCACCCATTCCCAATCAACAAAACCCTTACGCTGTCTTCATTTTTAATTTTTAATTTTTAATTTTTAATTCCGCCTTGCGGTACTAGGGCGTTGTCTCCTGTGTCGGTGTCGGTGTCGGTGTCGGTTCAGGTGTGGAGGTTTCTGTGGGAGTTGGTGTAGGTGTTTCTGTGGGTGTGGGAGTTGGCGTGGGTGTTTCTGTAGGCGTTGGTGTTTCTGTAGGCGTTGGTGTTGGCGATGGGGGAGGAGTGGGATTTTCGGCGGTAATGCTGAGTTTATAATCTACTGGTTTCGATGCTGTGGAAACTACAACAAACTCGTAAAATCCGTTTTCTGGTAATTTAGTTGACAAACTACGCTGGGTAGAATCTTCTAAAAATTGAATTTTGCCAGAGGGTGAATAGACTGATAACAAAACTTGGGAATTTGCTTGTAGGTTCAAGTCTAGAGATTGGTCTTTGGCAAGTCCAGCAATGAATACTTTACCACCACCAGGTTGGAGAGTGCCGCTGACTGTTTTACCAGTAGCCCCCGGATCAAAGACAATTTTCTGGAAAGCACTACCGGCAAGGATAGCACTGAGTTTATCGCTAACAAATCCATGCCAAACTTGTCCAATGGGCTGATCTTGGAAATTTTTACCCCGCTGCTCAGGGAATACACGTAAGAAAGCCGCATCTCCCAAATCATACAAAGAACGACTACCAACGTTAATTTTATTGACTTCCACTTTCCAGCGATCGCGTTCAGCACTTGTATAAGTTCCCAACTGTCGTCGTGTATTGGAACTCAATGGTGCAAGTTTTTCCAGCAATTCTGAGGCTGTTTTATCCCATTCTGCCCGCAAACCTTCATCTTCAGGGCCATCGCTGAGAGTGCGTCCTCGCAAACTGGGATTTCTATCCCAAAAAACTTGATTCACCAAATTCACGTAGAAGTTAGAACTAATATCCAACTGTTGACGGCGATCGCTTAATTTTTCTTTGCGTTCCCGTTCTGCTGGTGAATATTGCGCTAAGGGATCGGTTGGTTGTTCACTGGTTGGAATTGGACTGGCTGTGGGTGTAGGTTCGACTTCACCGATATCTCGCCTGCTATTCAATCCCCACGAAATTAATCCAACACTACCAACGACTAACGCCGCTACAAGGAAGATTTTTGTTGGTGTCCACCAGCTTGTGGGCTGAGGGGATGGGGGATATGAGGGAGATGGGGAAGATGGGGGAGGTGGAGAGACGGCGACGGTGGCGGATGTGGGTTGTGGTTGTGGTGGAGTGGGGTATTGAGTTGGGGGAAAGTTAGCTGGGGACGAGTTGATAGCTTGGAGTACTTGACGGGCTGATTGATAGCGATCGCTTGGTCTTGCAGATAGCATTTTATCTAATACCTCTGCCAAAGTTTGACTCAGGCTTACTTCTCGTCGCCACTGCCAACTAAGAGTGTAGGTATCAATTAATTCTTGAGGTTGTTTGCCTGTCAGTAAAACCAACATTGTTGCTGCTAAAGCATACAAGTCGCTGTGGGGAGATACTAACCCAGTTTGCATCTGTTCTGGAGGCGCAAATCCTATCTTACCTAGTAGGGTTGGTGATGGGGAAGATGCAACTACGCCGGGTTGGTAATATTGGGAAGCAACTACTGCTACTACTTGTTTGACACCGCCAAAATCAATTAATACTGGCAGTTTGTCAACAGTGCGAAGCATTAAATTATCTGGAGAAATATCTCGATGAATTACTCCTAGTGAGTGGATGTATTCCAACACTGGCAAAATTTGCTGCAATAATTGGCGTACTTCTACTTCTGTAAAGCGCAAACCTTGCTTTATTCGAGCATCTAACAACGAGTTGTAAGTTTCCCCTTCTACATAATCTTGTACCAAAAACAGATATTCTTTGCCTCCTAAGTTCATCCGCAGCAGTTCCCGGAAGCGGGGAATTTGGGGATGTTGCAGTTTATAAAGAACACTCGCTTCCCTTTCAAACAGTTCTTCAGCTTTTTGGACAACGTAAGCGGTTTGAACTTGGGGAGAAAATTCTTTTAAAACACAAAGTTCGCGGAAACGGTTGACATCTTCAGCTAAATAAGTGCGTCCAAAGCCACCTTGGCCAATTTGACGTACAATCACATAGCGATCGCCTAAAGTTAATCCTGGTTGGATACCATAACTCATGGGCGTATCCAACAAATTTTCACCACACTGGAGACAAAAGCGACTACCTGGAGTATTTTCATGTCCTTTAGAACAATATATTTTAGTCATTAGTTATTAGTCATTTGTCATTTGTTATTAGTAACTCTTCTCCAGTCCCCAGTCCCCAGTCCCCAGTCCCCTTACTTGCCAGATTGTACTTTACTGACTT
Organism: Nostoc sp. KVJ20; assembly: GCF_001712795.1. GTDB lineage: Bacteria > Cyanobacteriota > Cyanobacteriia > Cyanobacteriales > Nostocaceae > Nostoc. The sequence continues at coordinate 5,421 of NZ_KV757788.1, read as the reverse complement.
GATCAGCTGCGATCGCATACCAAATTTGACCGAAAGTCTGTTGATTGAGTTTTCCACGCTGCTGATCAGGAAACAACCGATCAAATTTTTCATTTGTGTCTTTGGTCAGCTGATCAATTGTATAGTTCCCAAACTGCCCTGATCGCGCTTGTCTTCTCCATGTATCGTAATCTTTTTGACTATAGTTCCCCAATTGCCGACGAGCTGCGGTACTGAGGTTAGCCTGTTCTAGTTTATTCAATAAATCATTAGCAATACCAGACCATTCATCTCGTAAACCAGCGTCTTCAGGTTTAGATGACAGGCTACGTCCTTTTAATTCTGGTTTTTTTGTATAAAATAAATTATCGACGAAGGGAATAAAAAATCCTTCAGTAATTTCTAGCTGTTGACGACGACTGATAATTTCCTGGAGATTGCTATTTTTTCCTTTGTCGCTGACTGGTTTACCAATCGGATTTGGAAACTGGGGAATTTCCGGTAAGGAAATTGATGGAATAGTGATTGAAGTTACAGCCCGAATGACTGCATTTCCAGCCGCCAAAGTTAATCCAACTATAGCTGTTCCCCCTAAACTGATCACAAAAGGGCGAATCCAAACAGGCCAAGATATCGGTTTAGCCATCGCTTGCGTTCTGCTTTGGAATCTACTCACAATAGCACTAGCGCGTTGTCTTCCCGGAGCAACGACCATCGTCTTAATCTTGCCAGTAATATAATTACCTGGGGATTTAGTTGCAGTTGATGATGGTAAATCTTTGAGGATTTGCTCGGATCGTTGATAGCGATCGCTTGGTTTATAAGCTAGCATCTTTTTTAACACCGCTTCCAGTTGAGGACTAACGTGGATTTGCTTTCCCCATCCCCAAATTCCCTGATAGCTGTCGTATAATTTTTGCGGTTCTTGACCTGTAAGCAACACTAATGTTGTCACCGCCAAAGAGTATAAATCACTACTAAAAAAAGCTTTTCCCTGACGTAGCTGTTCTTCTGGGGCGTAGCCCTTTTTACCCAGCAAAGTATTATTTTCAGCTAGTTTAGTCTGCCAAAAACCTTGAGAAGCTGGCAATTGCTTGACACCACCAAAATCAATCAGCACCGGGAGATTATCAGAACGCCGCCAAATCAAATTATCGGGAGAGATATCACGGTGAACTACATCTCGTGAGTGGATGTAGGATAACACTGGTAAAATCTGTTGGAGTAAAGTGATTACTTCCTCTTCACTAAAGGTTTTTCCTTGAGTTTCCCGCTGTTCTAATAATTGGTAATAATTATCACCATCCACATAATCTTGTACTAGAAAGAAAAAATCTTTAGTACCAATTTTCACTTGTAGCGAGGCGTGAAAACGCGGAATTTGTGGATGCTGGAGTTTTTTGAGAACATTGGCTTCTCGTTCAAATAACTCTTTAGCTTTTTGTAAATCTTGATGTTCTTGTACTTGGGGTGCAAATTCCTTCAACACACAGGTTTGATGGGATTTCTTTATATCCTCAGCCAAATAGGTGCGTCCAAAGCCGCCCTGCCCTAATTGACGGATAATTTGATAGCGATTATCCACAACCTGTCCCACACCAAGAGGTAATGGCTCACCGCAATGGGTACAAAAGCGGTTACTACCATTATTTGTGTGTTGTTTACTGCAATAGAGCTGCATGGTGCCCAAGGATAAATTAAGGTTTTATTGAGTAACTACAACGCATATACCCTCATTTTCGGATATCCTACGAATTACGTTAGCGCAGCGGTAGCGAGTCCGCGTTCGCTTTTAGCGTCTCGTAGAGAGCGTCATTACGAACTACGAATTATTTTAACGGTGTTGGTTTACTTCAGGATAAACAACAAGCGTCATGAACCACAAATCAAGACAGCAGCAAGTAATTAAAGCATTTGAAGATTTTTTGTCTACCCCCCTAGAAACCATACTGCAACGGCATCTCAACACTCAAACTTCGGCAGCTTTGAGTTTATTTCACGATGTGGCGGCTAATGTGCCAGCCTACAAGGCTTTTTTAGCAGAAAGGGAAATTAATCCCGCAACTATTCAAACCTTGGAAGAGTTTCAAAAACTCCCAGCGATCGCTAAACAAAATTATATACTGCGTTATCCCTTAGCTGACTTGTGCCGCAACGGACAACTCCAAGGGTGCGACATGATAGCTGCTTCATCAGGTTCCAGTGGGAAACCGACATTTTGGCCTCGTTTTTTCACAGATGAACTCCAAATCGCCACACGCTTTGAACAAATTTTTCACGATAGTTTCTATGCAGATACCAGACGTACCCTAGCAGTAATTTGTTTCACTTTGGGCACTTGGGTAGGTGGAATGTTTACTACTAATTGCTGTCGTTATCTTGCTAGCAAAGGTTATCCCATCACCGTAATTACTCCTGGTAACAATAAAGAAGAAATTTTGCGAGTTGTGCAGGAATTAGGTTCAGCTTTTGAACAGGTAGTGTTATTGGGATACCCGCCATTTTTAAAAGATGTCATTGATACTGGTATCGCTCGTGGTGTGGAGTGGCAGCAATATCAGATTAAATTAGTGATGGCGGGAGAAGTATTTAGTGAAGAATGGCGGAGTTTAGTTGGTGAAAGAGTTAGTTCACAAAATCCTTGCTATGATTTTGCATCACTCTACGGCACTGCGGATGCGGGAGTTTTGGGTAATGAAACACCGTTAAGTATCTGCATTCGCCGTTTTTTGGCAGAAAATCCCGATGCTGCTAGAGCTTTATTTGGGGAATCGCGTTTACCCACGCTAGTACAATATGATCCTTGCAGTCGCTTTTTTGAAGTTCAAGATGGCGGATTGCTGTTTTCGGGAGATAACGGTATTCCCTTAGTGCGTTATGACATTTTAGATACTGGCGGGATAATTAGTTATGATGCCATGCTGCAATTTTTAGCTGAATGGGGATTTAACCCGCTCGAAAATCTCCGTTCTGAGGCTCAAGAATCATCTAGAGGTATTCATCAGCTACCTTTTGTTTATGTCTTTGGGCGTTCTAACTTTACAGTTTCCTACTTTGGCGCAAATATCTATCCCGAAAATGTGACGGTGGGATTAGAGCAACCAGGAATTCAAGAATGGGTGACGGGTAAATTTGTGTTGCAGGTGAAGGAAGATGGTGACAAAAACCGATTTTTATCTGTGGTTGTAGAGTTAGGAGCAGGAGTAGAGGGTAGTGAAGATCAAAGAGTTGCGATCGCATCTTCTATTCTTTCACAACTGCTACGTCTGAATAGCGAGTTTGCTAATTATGTTCCGGCAGAGTATCAAACACCACAGGTTACATTAGCTCCAATGGGTGATTTTGAATATTTTCCGATTGGGGTGAAACATCGTTATACGCGTCAATAGATGAATCAAATACAAGAAGACGCGATGAATCGCGTCTCTACAAGGGGGGATGGGGTGGTTGTTCGCGATCATTTTCCCAATTGATTGGGTTATTGATAATATATTGTCTGATGCGATCGCGGGCGAATTCATTACGAATTATGTTGTCATGAAACCTTTCTTGCCATCCAAAACCTTCATATATTTGATTAATTTCAAATGAACATCGTCCTTTGTACCACCTAACAATTTTAGAAAGGGAATTTTTAGACAACATCGGATTAAATAACCCAGTAACCCCACCCCGTTGATTGTCCCCCCTTGTAGAGACGCGATTCATCGCGTCTTCTTCTCGTGTTCGTGGATTCATCGCGTCTTCTTGTGTTTGATTAATAACCAAAATCCCATGAATATGATTAGGCATGACGCAAAACGAATCTATCTGGCAATTAGAAAAATTATTAGGAATCTCATACCACAATTTCTTAGCAATTTCTCCAATTGGCGATCGCTGCATTTCACCCTGTACAATCTCACCAAAAAAGCATTTTTTACCGTCGGTGCAAATAGTAACGAAATATCCAGCATTACTAGCATAACTCCATGCAGGCAAACGGGTTGAGTCAATTCGATATTTACCTTTGTATTTGGATTTGTTGTTTTCTGGTTGAGGCTCATCATTATTCATGATTACATCTTTGATTGATACAAAAATTTATGCAATTATTGCTTTGCATTGATGTAATTGCCAACCCAAAAAACTCTGAATTATTCTTCGCGCTATGTAAATGATGGGAAGGAAGAAGACGCGATGAATCGCCGTCTCTACAAGGGGGGCGATCGCGTCTGCCGCAGTTTCCCCTAAGATAACCAAAGCACTTGGAAGATTTGATGCATAATAAAAACTAAACCTTGAAATTATGAAGTAGGCAATGAATACTACCGATAATTCTCCGATGGATGATGGCTCATCAGCAGATTTGATCTCTGTCGCAGAGTTACAGCAACAGCTTAATGACTTACTACAGCAATTATCTCCAGAACGATTACGGGTGCTGACTGATTTTGCTGCTTATTTGGCAAATGCTGAAAGCGAAGCTGCAACCCAAGAACTTTTGGCAATTCCTGGATTGTTAGAGCGAGTTAAGCAAAATCAAGTAACGCCTAAAGCCCAATACACCGCCTGGAGAACTCTTCGCTCTGATGTATGAAGTTATTCTTCATCCCGATGTCCAGGAAGTTTATGTCAATGCTAACAAAGCTTTTGCTAAGAAAATTGCCCGATGTTTGCAGCAGCTAGAACAAACTCCTCGATCGCACCCCAACATTAAAGCCCTGAAGGGAGATTATGCAGGTTACTATCGCTACCGAATCGGTGATTACAGGGTCATTTATTCTATAGACGATGAAGTTGTGCAGGTACTTGTTGTGGCAATTGCTCATCGCAGTGAGGTATATAAACCGTAAAGGCGATCGCTTAATCAATTCATCACGGCGATCGCAAAAACGATGCCTGCGGCGGGCTACGCCTACGCATTCCCATTCTGTTTACAATATCTGTTTTATTAGGGGCGACGCATTCCCAGGATTGCGGACATATCGGACGCGATAGATTTACGAGACGCTTACGAGATGCAATGAATCGCGTCTTTACAAGGGATTGCTGCTTCCACATTTCGCTTATGTTTTGGCTGGAGGAAGTATCTTTCTTTCTTACTCTCCATCTTTCACTTTCTCTTGTTGATGCCAAGCTTGATAAAAAGCCGGGTAGGGCATACTTTGGGCGGACTTCCAGATAACTTCGTAGGAAGTATAAAATCTCCCAAAGTCATTTTTATACATTTCAGGTGATAAATAATCCTTCAACATGGTGACAACATTCGGCATCTGTTCCTCTGACAGAATTTTCTCTAAGCTTTCTGCCGCTTGCATTCGGGTAGAATCATCCAGTTGTGGTTTGCCGATTAACTCTACCAAAGCATCAATCGTTTTTTGGTTGCCAGGGTCAATTTTCCCTAAGCTTTCTGCCGCTATCCTTCGGGTAGAATCATTCAGTTGTGGTTTGCCGATTAAC
>NZ_KV757787.1 GCF_001712795.1 Nostoc sp. KVJ20 | reverse complement strand
GGTGATTAATCAACTTGATGAAATCCAGATTTTAGAGGATTAAGTTATGGCAGTTTTCAATTGCGTATAAAGGATGTTTGAAAAGTCTTCTAGTCGGGATCAAAAATTTTAGATCCCTCTAAATCTCCCGATAAATTGGGAGACTTGGATTCCAGTTCCCATCTCTTTAAGGCTACGGTGTACACACAAGTCCTAAAAACCTAGCTTGATAAGACTTTCCTCGTTCCCAGTCTCCGACTGGGAATGCATTCATTGAGTCTCTGACTCAATGCCAGATTGGAGGCAGAGCCTCCACGAGGAGCATTCCCATGTAGAACATGGGAACGAGATAAAAACGAGGTAAACGAGATAAACAAGAGAAGAATGGAAAATCAAGCTTTTTTCGACTTGTGTGTACACCGTAGCCCCAATGCATCGGGGAGGGTTAGGGTGGGGTAATTCAACTTGTATGTACACCGTAGCCTTACCAAGGAAAGGTGCCGCAGGGGGTGGAGTTATTTCTATGTATGCCTCTACAAAAGGCTTATATCCATAACATCCTCTAACTCTGATACCATTTTCTGTAATTTCCTGCTTGCTAAAAAAATTAGTCGAATAGAAATTAAGTACTTAGATAAGGAAGAGTGAAATGGGACTTAGCGACGGACTTTTGAACCCGACGAAAAAAGCTATGGTCATAGATGACTGTTGCAACATGATTGAAAGACAGCTTGCATCCAAGTCAGGTATGAACGGCATGGTTTTAAAAACTGCCTTTGCCGCCTTGAAGGGGGTTAAACCAGGGTATATCCCTTACGTTGTTGAGCTGATTTTACCCCAATGCTTCACAGCACTTGATCCCATCTGGAATGAAGGCGTAGAGAAAGGCGACCCAATTGGACACCTGAGTAGCAATAGCTCTCGTACCGCAGATGCGCTGCTGAGTGTTACTGATGCTAGAGTCAAAAACACAAAGCGCCAAATCGTGCGAGGAACCTATGAAAAACTTCGCGGTTCAGCCAAAAAGCACGTAGAAGAAGCAGTGCCAGATTTAGCCAATGTAATCAACAATTACACTAAGGCTTAAGCCAGAAGAGAAGAATCAAAAATAAACGTATGCCGCCGTTCGATGCTCCGGTGGCTGGCATACGCGGCAGATATTAAAACAATTCGCAATGGGCTAACGCCCCGCTCCGCTAACGCAATTACTGAATCGATTGCGATCGCTAACCCTTCTTCCTCCTTTTAGAATTTAAGCATTTGCACCCAGAATAGAAGAGTCATAATGCTGTAGCAAATCTTCTGGATCATTGTAAATTGCGATCGCTCCCGACAGTTGTTCATCGCTAAATCCACCGCAGCGCAAAGCAATCACACCTACCCCTGCTTTGCCGGCAGACTCAATATCGTAAGGCGAATCTCCTAGCATCACGACTTTTTCAGGAGTCATTTGCCCTTTCTTCAAGGCAGCTTCTACAATGTCAGGAGCAGGTTTAGATGCTTCGGCATCATCGGATGTAGTGACTTCCGAGAGCAAATCATCTACCTGGGCAATTTTGAGCATGATCTCAAGTTCTTCAGAACTGGCTGAACTTGCAACAACCAGATGCAATCCCGATTTTTGCATCTTTAATATTAAGTTTCTGCTCCCATTGGCAGCAGTAATTTGCGGTATATATTTGTCAAATAATAGTTCTTTGCGTAGTTTAGCGATCGCTTTACCAATTCCTTCTTCATCATTTAATTCTGGCACTACCTTGGGAATCAGTTGATCTCCACCCATGCCCATAAGTGGTTTAACTTTTTCAAATGGCACTTCCAAGTCATAAGCTGCAAATGCTTCCACCCAGGTATTTGCATGAACATCATTACTTAAAACCAGTGTGCCATCAATATCTAAAATCACCCCTTCTAATGCCATGAAAAACCTCAGTTGACGTTTTGTTTCATAGCTGATGATGGCATGGCAAATAATTTACTTCATCGTCCTAACAGAAGAGAAGGGGGTTAGAGGATGTTTAAAAAGTAATTGTCTGTGATTTTAGGCACTTGTTGATCCCCCCTAACCCCCCTTTCAAGGGTAGGGGTTTAAGAAAGAGGGAGAAAAGCAGGTAAAATACACAACTGTTGTCAGACCGCAAAAATATGCAAGTCAG
>NZ_KV757786.1 GCF_001712795.1 Nostoc sp. KVJ20 | reverse complement strand
TCGCTTATTTCCAAAAGGCTCTGAAAGTTTATACTTTTGACGCATTTCCCCAATATTGGGCAATGACACAAAATAATCTTGCGAATGCTTACAGTCAGAGAATCCGAGGAGAGCGGGCTGAGAATTTAGAGCAGGCGATCGCTTGTTTCCAAAAGGCTCTGAAAGTCATAACTTTTGACGCATTTCCCGAAGATTGGGCAGGTACGCAAAATAATCTCGGTCTTGCTTACCATGACAGAATCAGAGGGAAGAGGGCTGAGAATTTAGAGCAGGCGATCGCTTATTACCAAAAGGCTCTGAAAGTTTATACTTTTGACGCATTTCCCGAAGATTGGGCAGGTACGCAAAATAATCTCGCTGTTGCTTACCGTGACAGAATCAGAGGAGAGCGGGCTGAGAATTTAGAGCAGGCGATCGCTTATTTCCAAAAGGCTCTCAAAGTCAAAACTTTTGACGCATTTCCCGAAGATTGGGCAGGTACACAAAATAATCTCGCGAATGCTTACCGTGAGAGAATCAGAGGAGAGCGGGCTGAGAATTTAGAGCAGGCAATCGCTTGTTTACAAAAGGCTCTGAAAGTCAGAACTTTTGACGCATTTCCCCAAAACCATGCAGAATCTTTGTGGAACATGGGGATGACTTACCAAAACGCAAATCAGTTTACCTCAGCTTACACTACCTTTGAATCTGCCATTGCCACAGTAGAATCTTTGCGGGAGGAAATAGTTTCTGGAGAGGAAACCAAGCGCAAACAAGCGGAAGAATGGAACGGACTTTATAGCTGTATGGTAGAAGTTTGCCTGGAATTACGTAATCCCACAGAAACGATTGAATATGTTGAACGTAGTAAAACCCGCAATTTAGTTGAACAGATCCTCAGCCGTGACCTGAAAACGATCTTTCCCGCAGATATTGTCACTCAACTAGAAACATACAGGGATGAAATAGCTATAGGACAATATCAAATCCAAAATGGTAAGGCTGAAAATCCACGCATTCTAGCACAACATCTCCAAGAATTACGACAGCAGCGTAATGAATTGCAAAACCGCTACTTAAGAGTTGGTTTTGGTTTCAAATTTCGCTCTTTCCAGGCAACTTTGGATGAGCGTACAGCCATTATTGAGTGGTATACTCTCAAAGATAAAATTCTGGTGTTTATTGTCACATCTACAGAAGAGGTAACTATTTGGCAATCCCAACCAGAAGACCTAGATGCCTTGTATGATTGGGCAGATCAATATTTGCAAAACTACTACAATCAAAAAGATCAGTGGCAGAATAGCTTAGGGGAAGAACTCAACAAATTAGCCTCCATTCTGCATATTGATGAAGTATTAACTCAGATACCGAAACACTGCGATAAACTCATCCTAATTCCCCATCGGTTTCTGCACTTATTCCCCCTTCATGCACTCCCAGTCAGTCAAAATTCTGAAAATTCGCGTTGTCTTCTAGATTTATTTGCTGGTGGCGTGACTTATGCACCCAGTTGTCAAATACTGCAACAGGTAAAAAAGCGCGATCGCCCTGATTTTCAATCCCTGTTTGCGATTCAAAACCCCACAGAAGACCTCTCTTTTACTGACTTGGAAGTAGAAAGTATATTATCTTACTTTCCCTTTCCCCACCATCAAGTATTACCCAAAGAACAAGCTACAAAAGCTGCTTTATCTGAAGTAGCATCACGATTAAAAGAAGTGAATTATCTCCACTTTTCTTGTCACGGTTCCTTCAACTTAAATTCTCCACAAAATTCCTGCTTAGTACTAGCAGATGCTTATGTTTCTCCAGAACTTGCTGATGCTTACCCTGAAAGATATGTAAAAGTATCTAAAGACAAAGCTGTAGATTTAAGTAAATGCCTGACATTAGGTAATTTGTTTGAGAGAAGTTTCGACTTTAGCCAAACTCGTCTCGTGGTTCTCTCCGCTTGCGAAACTGGGTTAATTGACTTCAATAATACCAGTGATGAATATATCGGTTTACCTAGTGGGTTTCTCTATGCAGGTAGTAGCAGTGTTGTAAGTAGTTTATGGACAGTAAACGAATTATCAACATCCTTTCTGTTGATTAAGTTCATTCAAATTTTGCAGGATGCTACAGTTATGTCAGTACCACTTGCGATGAATCAAGCGCAGCGATGGTTGCGGGATGCTACAAAAGAAGAGTTACAGGAATGGGCAAATAAATTGGCTTTAGATAGCACTAAAAAAGGGAAGATACGCCGTCAAATTAATAAGATGACTGGAGAGAAACCATTCGACTCTCCTTATCATTGGGCTGCATTTACTGCTGTTGGCAAATAGGAGAATAATCATGTCAGATCATGAAACAACTGTTAATATTTTCGTCCATCTGCTGAATACTCAACCTTCTCTATTTTCAGAAGAAGATAGAATTACACTAATGGAATTGATTCAGAACCAAGCTGATGACATCCAGTTTTTATCGAATGCTATTTCAGATTGGTTGTCAGAACATGATGAAGTAGATGAGGTTTTAGCCAAATTTGAGGAAATAGGAACAAAAGCGCCAGGGGATAAGCAAGCAAATACAAATATTCCCAAATACGAACTCGATAAAAAGAATATACTTAATGAGATTCAACAAAGTTCGTCATCTCCTAAAGACGTAGAAAAACCAACTCGTAATAATTGATGCTTTAGATCCTCAACTTCTTAAAGAAGTCGGGGATCTGGACACCACGACATTTATCTTTATTCTCAAATGGATTATTTTTCAACAGGAAAGGTAGCTTATCCCAAACTAACTCTCTATGCCTTTCATCTGAAGCATAGCTTGGCGCAAAAACCTAAAGAGCCTGTAAAAAATGCCAACCATTTATGGCTAAAATGCCAGCAGCTTGCTAAACAACTTAGTGTTCCTAAACTAGAAACTTTACCTGAACTCATTGAAGAAGCAAATAATCAAAAAACTAGCATTGCTGGAGAAATCCTGAAAAGTATTTTAACTTTTACTGGCATCCAACATCAACAAAATCTACACTTAAGCGGTGAAGTTAATCCTCTAGAAATTCACGATACCTACGCCCTTGATTTAACCTTACGTTATCCCCATCCAGAAATAAAACTCACTGATTTAAGAGGGCTAAATCCAGATGATTGCTTACTTTCTCAAAATATCAACGCTTCTCTAGGACAAACTCTAGTATTTTTTGCTCAACCTGTAGGAAAAATAGATAATGAGCAAGAATTCGCTGATGCTTGTGTCAAAGCATTACTATCGGAAGAAACTTTGCGAAAACTAAATATTTATCGTCAGCATCAAGGAAAATTACTAGGTAGTTCTATATTTGAATATAACAATGATGCTGATTCTCCTGAAGCACATTGTCATTTATTAATTTGGTTAAATAATCACGACCTTACTACAGAATTAGAAAACAACGGAAAATATTATTATCCTTTAATTGACCTTTTACTTTGCCGCAGTAAAATTCTGTATGCTCGTTCGGAAGCTATATGGTGTCATGAACAAGCTAGATCAGCCTATGCTGATTTAGAAAAATATAAGCAAGATTTTAAAGAACTAAAAAATCAATCTATAGATATAAAATTTTATGAATTCAATCAATGGCTTCAGGAAATACCAGAAATTTCTTTTAATTATATTGATTATTTAAGAGATTCAGAACTACACAGAACTACAATTCAAACTAATAACAAAAACTATCGTTTATATCTTGACAAGCTAAAAAAATATGCTTAAAATCAGATAATTTAGAATTCTTGTCCAATTTCTTGGAATTGGCTGAAGATACCTTTGTCGAACAAATCAACACAAACTTAGCTTATCTTACCCCTGGTCAAAACCTCTTTGACCAGATGATTGCAACAATTCGCGGCATAGTAGAAGTAGAACAAGCTAAACGCGATCGCTCTTTAGAAAAAACCATTCAAATACTAGGTATAGCCTTTGGTGGCGGTGCAATAGTTTCTGGTGTTGTCACCGGACATATAGATAAACCTTTTGCACAGATAAATTTCAAGTACCCAGTTCATCCCCTAGTATCATCCTTGCTATGGAGTTTTCTGGCTACCGCCTTTTTTTGGTTATTAGCATGGTTGTTTACCAAACGTAAGTGGAGTTAGAACAAGTTATCTAATCCATGCCATGTTAACAGTAGGAACAAAATTTGTGCGATCGCACAAATTTTTTGGACAACCAGATCAATTCAGGGACTTAGCCCTCTTTTGTCACTCTAGGAAAACAATAATCTCAGCCGAATTCTGAGACTTTGATTTAATCTAGGTTTGAGGTTCTATTTTCTAACAGAAACTAAAATTTCTAGGCAAAAAGTGGAAACTAAAGCCCCGTAAGGGTTTGGGTGATTGGATTCTCCCGAAGTGACAAAAGAGGGTTAGTTAATTTCACACCTTTTTCTGGTGGTAGGATTAACCCTTCTGTAGCTTTGCCATTTCCGCAAATGGCATTCTACATCTATGACAACACCCATCCTCCCACAGCGCAGGCATTTTGAGAGGAGCTTCACAATTTGGACACTTCGCTAAAAGCTTAAATTGATGGCGATCGCACTTCCACACTGACTTATACTGCCACTGAATTTGGTGACAAGGCGCTTCAGCATAACAAGCCCCACACAAGCGAATTGGCTCATGCTGCATTCCCACACCAGCAGGCGGTAACATCTGGGCTAACCTTTGGGCATCCACTTCTACCACAGATGCGATCGCTTCCAATTCTTGCTGACTAGGGCGAGGATTAAAATGAAATCGCTCCCATCTTGCTACCACTGCACCAATTCTTGCCAAACTACCCAATCCACTTGCGGATAAATGATTGGAACGTCTGAACCTGCCAAGAAAGTGGCTCAGGCTTTCCCCTTCATAGGGTTGAATCAAAAATAGCCAAGGCTCAATATTTGTTGCTGCCATTATTTGTACTCCCTAGCTGCTTCCTGTAAAACAGCCTTGTCAATCTTCTTCAATCCCCTTGATAAAGAACGGATTGCTGCTTCCCTAAGAATTTCATCCAACCGCCCAATGTAACCTTCTGTTGCCGAAGTAAGAATTCCGAGCATAGCTTTGCTGATTAGATTAGACGGAACAGGTAGCTTCAAAATATTATCTTCCCAAGCTTTTACTGTCTTTTTAAAATCATCTCCTGACAACTTCCCAAAACGATGACAAGCCCGAAAGCGATTGTAAACTTGCTCATCTCGCTTCATCACCGCATCCAAACGATCTGTACCCACCAAGACAACAGCAATTCCTAACTTGTCATAAATATCACGCACATCAGCAAATGTTTCTGGCTTCAAACGGTCAGCCTCGTCAATAATTAACATTTCTACTCCACATCCTTTGAGTACTTCCATCGCTCTTCCACGGAAATCTGATACAGTCCCCTTTGTTGCCCGAAAATTCAGGTACTCAATAATCTCTTTGAACAAATCTTTAGAAGTACATTTTTGATTGGGTTCAATATAAACCACAGGAACAATTGGAGGTCTTCCAATTTCTTTCAATGGTTTATGCCTTAATCTATAGGCATCACAAGCAACTGTCTTGCCAGTTCGTGATTCCCCTACAACTCTACAGGACTGCCTTGCCTTGCGTTTGCCATCCAACCACTCATGGAGCTTTTTTACTTGTTCTAGCGGCACAATGCTTTTACTTCTAAGACGAGCAATTTCAGCTTGTAACCACTCATCGTCTAGTTTTACCCCACCTAACTGCTGGGCGATTGCTTGAGCATCTGTCATTTTTTACAACCCATATTCTTCACGAAGTTGTTCATAGTCCCACACCTCAATGTCTTCGTATTGAGAGTGAACCGTTTCTGTAGATTCCACTTCATCTGGTTCAATTATTTCCGAAGGCAAGGGTTCTGTTTTACTTTCATCAACCGCAGCAGATCGCAAAACAGCCTGTTCCAATTTTTGACGCTCTTTACGACTTTTCTTGCTAGCCACAAGAGCATCACGGTCAACAACTTCTTGCAATAATGATTGGTTACTGATAGTTTTCCCTGCGGTACGGAGTCTGCGACTTGCTGCCTCAGCCTCATCTAATGCCAGCTGCTCTGTCTCCAAACCTTGAGCGTGAGCGCGAGTTAAAAATACTTCCTGATTTTTCTCTTGGCGATAAACCAAAATTGTTGTAATGTCTCTGGGATCAAACCTTAAGTTGACAGTTTCTCCGGCATAACCTGCCAGATATTCTCCTCGATACATCAAGTTCTGGAACTGCAAGCAACCACCTCTTTGTACAGTGCGCCGTGATTGCTTCATTAAACAGATATCCAAATCTCGTTCTGGTATTGGTACTGGTACTGTAGGCAAACCTGCTTCCCAACGTTCAAAGCGAGTTTGGTCGCCCATCCGCGCATCAATACTTTGGTTGTAACGATCTACGATGTAACGTACAAGTAACTGTTCTAGTTCTCGTAAAGAAAGTCTTGCGTCTTTCTCCGCATCTTCTGGGCGTTCCTGTACATTAGATCCGGTGTATCCAGGAAGCGTGGAAAATAGTTGGTCATTTAATGTTTTGAAAGGACGTTCCACTACTCCACCTTCAGAAGGGCGATCGCGTAAGTGACAGACAAACCCTAATTGCGCTCCAATCTGACTCAAGTGGTTAGAGCGAAAATCTTTACCGCCATCAGTATAAAAATGTTCTGGCTTACCATAGGTTCCCCACTCACAATGCAGTTTGTACTCGAAACCGTACTGTTTGGGTAGAATTGCATGGCGTAACGCTAATGCTACTACCTCAGAACTGGGTGGATCAAAGCCCAATTTGATACCCATGATGCAACGAGAGTAAGTATCAATTACTGTTGTTAGCCAGGGACGACTTAGTAATTCACCATGTTGATCCACGAGCAACACATCTACGCGGGTATGGTCACATTGCCAAACATGGTTACTGTAATCAACAGATAAATCTTTTCCTTCACGAGTTTTAACTGAAAGCGTTGTCCCTCTCCATCCAGGGCTACGAATACTCTTAGTTTTTTCTTGTTTTTCCAAGATGGGTGCTAATACCCGTAACACGGTTTTGTAATTGGGCGGCTTAGAGTCCTTTAATTCACGGGCTTTAGCCTCGACTCTGAGAGCAACTTGTTTAGGGGTCATACGTTTACTACCCTTGTTACCCTCGTTGTAGGTTTTGGTAATGAATTTTTCCCAAAACTCACCAATGCGATGTGTTCCTTTATCAGCCCTACCTGTTTGAGCGAGTCCGACTAAACCATCTTGTTCCCACTTTTTCACCAATCTTTGTACCGTTCGCAACGATACACCTAGTTTCTCTGCTGCTTCTCGCAACTTTTGTCCATAAGTTGTGCGATCGCAGGGTTCCAGTAAACTTTGGATTACCTCTAGCCTTACTTGCGCTTCCTCTGATAGTTGTGTGGCAATTACATTCTTCTCAAGAGTTATATCGCTTTCTCCTAGTAAGCCTTCTATAGGAATTGCCGAGGGATGAACAGCTAAATCAGGATTTTGCTGACTGTTCATAATGCAAAACTTTTTTATAAAAACATATTGTTATTCTACTTAAACAGAAAGCGACAGTCAATTTGTCATTATGAAAATACACAAAAGCTTTTTTATCTCTGATGAAGCGACAGCTAATTTGTCACTATTACCTAAAATGACAGCTAATCTGTCACTGTCAAGATGTTATCCTAATACTACTAAAACGCTGTAACCTATACCGAGCAAGATTTTAATGGATGACATTAATTTGTCTCGACGACAGATAATTAGTCACTGTACAAATGCCTTACAGCAAAATGCTACCAACATCGCAACACCGCCAGCAATGATGCCAGAACGGTTACTGGGACGCACGGAAGTAAAACTTCCTATCTTTGGTTTAGGAGGAGCAGGACAAACACCGCTATCCTGGGAGGGAAAAGAGGGTGAAGCTGTGGCAATTATTCAAAGAGCGCTAGAACTTGGCATCCGCTACTTTGATACAGCCGCTAGTTATGGGCTTAGTGAAGATTATTTAGGCAAAGTGCTACCACCCCATCGCTCAAAGCTGTTTCTAGCAAGCAAGACTGATCAAAGAGATCGGGATGGTGCATGGCGAGAATTAGAGCGATCGCTAAAACGTCTCAATACAGATTATCTCGATTTGTGGCAGTTGCATCACGTTTCTTTTTCCGAAGAACTCGACACCATCTTTGGTGCATCTGGCGCAATTAAAGCTTTAGAAGAAGCTATACAACAAAAATTGGTGCGGTTCGCAGGTATTACCGGACATCACGACCCTCAAATAATTGCCGAAGGGTTACGTCGCTATCCTTTTCACACTACACTGATTCCTGTGAATGCCGCCGACAAACACCACCCACGTCCATTTATCCCGGTAGTTCTACCAGTTGCTCAAGAAAAAAATGTCGGTGTGATTGCGATGAAAGTCCCGGCTTATGGGCGGCTATTCAAATCAGGTGGGTTGACAGGTATGGAGCAAGCTTTAGGTTACGCAATGTCTCAGCCTGGAGTTCATTGTTGTGTAATTGCCGCAGAAACAGTTTCACAATTAGAGAATAATGTCAAGATAGCGCGGGCTTTTGTGCCTCTTAAAAAGGAAGAATTAACAGCGATCGCACTGGCGACTGCTAACATCTGGGAAGATAGTACATTTTTCCGTGCTTGGACTTAGCCCAACCTTGCACATATTACCGAAAAATTGGGTTTAAAGCCCCGTTGTTCTACGACGGCTTTCAATTAATTAGTGTACCAAATACACTATACTAATGATAGTGGAAAGGTAATCAACCACTTAAAAAACCTAGCCGTCGAAAGACAAAGCGCTGAACCTTGACAATTAAATCTATGCGGTTCTACTGCATTGTTCTAGTTTCCTCCTAGCAGTAGGTAAAAGATTTATAGGAGCTAGGCGACTCAGATTTTTGGAACTATTTGTTTCAAACTAAACAGGACTTGCACGGCAGTTGCTTAAAGTCGGCATAGCCGCAAGTTAGCACTGCCTCAGAAATGCAACTAGGGTAGGGCATGCCCAAAGTTAACGCTTGGGGAGAGTCCCACCTCTGGGCTAGGTAACGCAAGGAACTTAGTTTAAGTGGTCTCGTTGAACCAAGAATCCCCGTCGATTTATCGCGGGGAGTGTCAATATTCACACTGATAATATTGTGCCGCTTGCGACATATTAAATTGTAATAGCTTCTCCTCTCCCAACTTGTATCGGAAACTCGGCTTAAAAGGCGAAATATTCAAACTGCGAATAATTTCTGATGCCACAGCCTTGGCTAGTAACGGTGGTACAGAGTTACCAACTTGCCGAAATCCGTGCCATTTGGTTACATGAAATCTAAACCAATCTGGGTAAGAGTGCAATCTCGCTGCTTCCCTGACTGTGATACAGCGGGGTGTAGTCGGATGAATTGGTCTAGGAGACGTGAAAGAACCTCTGTATTTGTCTGTTCCGGCTCTTAAAGTATTACAGACACCAGCAGGATGAAGCTTATAAAAACGACTAATTTTTTCTCTCTCGCCTTGTTGAGTCTCCTGGAAACGTTGAATAGTTTCCGCAGAATGTTTTGTTCTTAAACTTGAATAAAGTATTCGCAAATCATATTCACGTTTGTAAGAATAATCATCCTTTAGGCATTTAAGACCGCGAAGAATAAAAGCATAGTTGCTAGGTTTTTCGTATTCCGCTACAACCCAATCTCTTGTTAGCAACTCAGGATATTTTTCTATTTCAGGTAAATCTCTAATTGCATCCCATACTGTAGGACTTAAGGGAATATCAGATTTTTTTTTAGAATTTAAATTATTTGGTAATGCTCGTTTAGTAATTGGCTGAGGGTATTTCGGTAACTCTACATCCTCCCTTGCGCCTATGAGAAATAATCTCTCACGGGACTGTGGTACTCCATAATTTGCAGCATTGAGAATTTGGTAGTTTTCTTCTACTTTATAGCCGTAAATTTTAAATTCGCTAATTAAGCTTTGGAGGATTTGTTTATGTTCACCAACTGTAATCCCCCGGACATTTTCCATTACAAAAAATTTCGGTTTTAGCTCAAAAACCAGCCGATGGAAGTGAAACACCAAAGAATTTCGGGGATCATCAACAGCCCGTTTACCGATTAGAGAAAATCCTTGACAAGGTGAGCCACAAATCACCACATCAATTTCGCGATCGCCAATCTTAGACCGATTTCTAATTTCTTCCCCAGTTGTATCCACAACACTTTTACATAACACTGAGCAATAAGGGAAGTTAAACTCATGTGTTGCACAGTGGATCGGGTCGATTTCCACAGACGCCAGCACATCAAAACCAGCTTGCTCAAAGCCAAGAGTCATACCGCCCGCGCCAGCAAACAAATCAACTGCGATCGCTCTTTGTTTTTTCATCTCATAAGCCATAACACCTCCAAGGGGATTGGGGATTGGGTATTAGGTATTAAATATACAAAATTTTCCCAGTCCCCAGTCCCCAGTCCCCAGTCCCTAACCCCCACTCCTCGGCAGCATTTGCAAAATTTCTTGAGCAGCGCGATCGCAGACTCCAATTTCTCCTAAACTCTGCCGCATTTCCTCATAATCTGCCAAAGTTTGCTCTCTGCGACTGGGATTGAGTAACAGTTCCATCGCAGCTTGGATGATATTCTCGGCTGTGGCTTCCTCTTGTAAAAATTCTGGCACAATTGGCTTCATCACTACTAAATTGGGTGGCGATGCAAAGCTTATAGAACCTTTGAGCATTTTACGAGCTATCCAAGCAGTCAGGGGACTGAGGCGGTAAACTACAACTTGTGGCACGTTTAACAGAGCAAGTTCTAGGTTGACAGTACCAGATTTGCTAATGGCTAAATCAGCAGCAGCAAAAACTTCTTTTTGTTGACCTGATAGAACTGTAGCCCGCAAACCGTAACGCTCAATAGCCTCCTCAATTGGCTGTCTATAGACTTCCAGCGATAGGGGAATCCAGAAACGAACTTCAGGTAATTTAGCTTGAATAGTTTGGGCGGCTTGAAAAATAATTGGTAAAAGATATTTTAGTTCTTGGCGGCGAGAAGCGGGGAGGAGTGCGATCGCAATTTCTTCTGGTGCAATCCCCAGCATTACACGGGCTGCTTCCCTACTAGGAGCATCTTGCATTCGGTCAACTAAAGGATGCCCTACCCAGCTAACTTTTGCCCCTTGCTCGCGAAAATAACGGGCTTCCTGTGGGAAGATTGCCAAAAGCTTGTCTGTAAAACCAACAATCCGGTTAGTTCTACGCAAACTTAATGACCAAGCCCACTCTTGGGGAGCAATGTAATACACCACAGGCACATCTGGTAACTGCCGTTTCATGTAAGTCCCAATTCCTATATTCGGACTCATGTAATCGATCAGCACCACTAAATCAGGTGGATTTTGTTTTAAGGAAGCGATCGCCTGACGTTGCACCTGGAGAGTCGGTAAAATATAAGGCAGCCCTTCTAAAATACCCATTGAGCCAATACTACTAGTATTGCCCAGCAGAATTGCCCCAGCCTCTACCATTTTTTCCCCACCCAGCGCCACAATCTCTAATTCCAACCCAATCGCTATAGCTTGACGCTTCAGCGCTGTAATTAGTAGCGACCCTTGTAAATCGCCAGATACTTCGCCAGTGCTGATAAAAATCCGCATTTGATAATTGGTAATTATTAAAAACTTAGTAATGAATGGTTAGAAGTGAGGAGTTAAGAGTGAGGAGTGAAAAATTCAATTCATCAACTCATAACTCCTGTAGAGACGCGATTAATCGCGTCTCTACTCCCACCTTTTGTACAGACGCGATTAATCGCGTCTCTCCTAACTCATAATTCACGATTCATCACTCGCGCTTTTTTTCCCTCTACCGGGAATCAAGCCACGCCTTCCTGGCATCTGAGAAAGTAGCAGAAAGCGGCGCAGATGTTGCAATTCTTCGCTATCCCCTAACAATTCCAACTGTTCCAAAGCATCCTTAAAGGACAAATCAGAGCGGTAAAGAATGCGGAAGGCTTTTTTCAGCATTTGCAAATCTGTTGAATCCATACCAGACCGTTTGAGTCCGACAAGATTGAGGGTTCGCACCCGCGCGGGATTTCCTTCCACGAGCATATACGGAGCTACATCCCGGTCAATACGTGCCATACCTCCCACCATTGCGTGTCTACCAATATGTACAAATTGATGGACACCTAAAACCCCACTCAGCCTAGCGCGTGATTCTATATGAACATGACCTGCTAACGCCACAGAGTTAGCAATCACAACTTGGTCTTCAATCACGCAGTTATGAGCCACATGGACATAAGCCATTAGTAAGTTACCATCGCCAATTACCGTCGCTTCACCAGCCCCAGTAGCGCGGTTAATGGTAACATACTCACGAATTAGGTTGTTATCACCAATTTTGACCCAGGTTGGTTCTCCCACAAACTTGAGATCCTGGGGTTCCATGCCGATGGCTGCACCTGTAAAAATCTGATTTTGCGCCCCAATTTCACAAGGCCCCTCTAGCACTGCATGAGCGCCGATTATTGTTTCAGGGCCCACTTTGACATGCGCTCCAATCACAGCATAGGCACCGACTTGCACTGTATGGTGGAGTTCCGATTTAGGATGAATTACAGCAGTTGGATGAATTAGCGTTTTCAAGGGTGAATCTCCAGAACTGTCTTGATAAGTCAGCGCCAGGTAGGGTTTTTGAGGCAGCGTGTTACTCTGGTTAAGAGAGTTGTACAGACTATCTATCGTCCTATCGAGGCGACTGGTAGAGCGTAAAGTATTTCAGTGAACGAAAGTGTCGGGCAAAGCAAGTTAAGTGTGTTCGAGTAGCATCTCGTAAAGAGGGCGTCGAAAATCAAGAAATTATCAGATGCTGTTGTGGATTTTTTTTAACTGTTATCCTTTTCCAGGATTCAGTTGGGGCATTTCACGGCTATGCCATACCACGAAAGCAAACTTTTAGTTAACAAGAGAAAACATTAATTCCCCTTCACAAGCAAGTTGACCGTCAACTTCGGCACGACCTTGCATCTTACCGAAACGACGTTGTTTTACCCATAACAGTTCCACTGTCATGACTAGTTGATCCCCCGGTACGACCTGGCGGCGAAAACGAACTTTATCGATACCAGCGAAGACAAACAGCCCGCCTTCTACCGAAGACATTTGAGTTAGGACAATGCCTCCAACTTGTGCCATTGCTTCGACAATTAGCACCCCTGGCATCAGTGGACGTTCAGGGAAATGTCCTTGGAAATGGGGTTCGTTGATGGTGACATTTTTAACGCCAACTGCTTTTTTACCTGGAACGTAGTCAATTATTTTGTCTACAAGTAAAAATGGGTAGCGGTGTGGTAGCAATTTCTGAATTTCTTCAGATGTAAAAGTCGTTTTAATCACAGAACTGATTGTAGTCTCATTTATAGTCTGTGGTTCGGTAGATGTAGTCGTATCGATGGTATTCACTTCAGTGAGGATTGACATTGGCCGTGTAGTTGATTTTTCATCTGAAAGTTGAGTAGGCAGGCGTATATCCAAAGCCTTAATAATCCTGGATTTTAAGCTTTAGTTCTAATCCAAAATCTAAAATCCCAAATCTAAAATTCTTTGAGCCAGTTGAATGTGTAAATTATGACTGGCTTTATACGCCAAGAAATGAGCACGGGGAAAAGTTCCTAGTAAACTTAAATCTCCTACTAAATCCAAGATTTTATGACGGACTGGCTCATTTGCAAATCTCAACGGTGGATTTAGCCAGCCTTCTGGGCCACAAACGAGTGCATTATCCAAACTACCACCTTTAATTAACCCTGTTTTTTGTAAGTGTTCAATTTGATGCAATAACCCAAAAGTACGGGCAGGAGCAATTTCCGCAGCAAAGCTAGCAGAAGCTTCTCCTACTTCAGCGGTTAGTGACCAACTATGCCATTGATTGCCAATGGCGGGCAGGTTAAAATCAATACCGTAACTAAAACGGGTTTCGGATGCTGGGAGAGCAGATACAAAGGCATCCTCTTGATAGACCCATATTGGTTCTGTAATAGCCTTGGGAACTTGGTTGTCAACGGGTTGTGATACTAAACCAACTTGGGTAATGTTGGTTGTCCACACACTTGCTGAACCATCTAAAAGTGGGACTTCTGGGCCATCAATTTCAATCCGGGCATTATCCACGCCCATACCCGAAAGCGCTGCCAACAAATGCTCTACCGTGCGAACAGATACCTCACCCTTACCCAACTGAGTTGAGAGAACAGTGTGACTAACTGCCGCAACTTCGGCTGGAATAATCGGTAAATCCGGTAAATCCACCCGCACAAAGTAACGTCCACTTCCCGCCTCAGCTGGTAGTATCCGCACCTGGGTACTCACACCGCTATGCAGTCCCACCCCTATTTGGGTGATTTCCGCTGCTAGAGTGTGCTGTTGCATAGCCGAAAAGTCAATATATTTCCTTCAGTATTGTTCATCGTCTGTTTTGGTAAAATCCCTGATATTCCCCTAAAAATGTCATTAATCCCTTTATCGGAACAGTATTGAGGTAAATGTAAAAATTAGCAAGCTAATTAGGAAAAGAGAATTGTCATTAGTTCTTTGTTATTCACCAATGACAAATGACCAATGACAAATGACAAATTAAAATCTTTCGCCAATACCGAAATTAATCCGGCTATCACCATCATCGTTAATACCGTAGTCAATCCGAATTGGCCCCAGTGGAGACTGAACGCGAACGCCAAGACCATAGCCGAAGCCACTACCATTTTTGTTCAATACTTCAGCCGCCCTAGTACTAGTTCCCAAGTCAGTGCCGAGATCAAAAAATAGTGCGCCGCTGACTACTGAAAAAACTGGAAACCGATACTCAACTGATGCTTGCACATAAGAGCGTCCACTACCTAATGCTCCTTCTTCATAACCCCGGACGGAATTGCTACCGCCGATGGTAAAGGCTTCGTAGGGAGGCAAGTCACCGAGTATGGTTCCTGCTTGCACATTAAATGCTAAGGTTTGTGCCCCTTTGCTGAGGTTAATCAATTGGACAGGTAAATATTGGCTGTAGCTACCCCGCAATCTGGTAAGGAAAATGTTACCTTGTCCTATAGGCACTGACTGGTCTACTCCGAAGCGGAGGTAAGAACCGCTAGTGGGTTGCAGAGGGTTATTACGGAGATCGCGCTGTGCCCCTAGTTGCAATAGCACTAAATCATCTTCACCTGAACCAGAAAAGCTCAGTGGAACATCGGTTCCGGGGATAAGGTTGCCATTATCATCGAATACTGCACCATTTTCTCTGACATCGCCCTCGGCATCACGGGCGGAAACTCGTTGATACTGGAAACCCGCTGAGGCAGTCCAGACAGAACTTTTATAGGGATTAGCAGATAGGGGACGAGTAAAGGTGACACCACCACCTAGACGGAGAATACGGGGGCGATCCTGAGAATCTGTATTATTGGGATCACCTGGGTCAAATGTTCTAATATCTTGATCTTTGCCATCAAAAATCAACGAAATGGAACTGCGGCGGAAAAGATTGGTTGTATAGGAAGTCCGGTAAGGATCTCCCGCAATCCAGGGGTCTGTGAACCGCAGGTCAAACAGCAGTTCCCGTTCTCCCACCTGTACTTCTGCTCCCAGTTTTTGGTTCCTACCGTTCAGGTTTTGCTGTTGATAGCTAACTGTTCCAAAAAGTCCGCTTGCAGAACTAATCCCTGCCCCAGCGGCAATAGAACCGCTGCTACGTTCAGCTACATTCACTACTACATCCACCTTGCTGGGGTCAGTACCAGGGTCAAGGGACACATTCACATCTTCAAAAAGTCCCAGTCCATACACGCGCTGTAAGTCTCTTTGGACTGTGTTGCGATTGAATACTTGTCCTGGCTTCAACTCCACTTCTCGCGTAATGATGTAATCCTGTGTCCGTCCCCGAATTGGTTGTCCCTTCTCGTCTGTCTCCTGACCATCTTTATTGCGGAACCTGACTCGAATGTTTTCTACTACCCCTTCTGCTACTTGTAAGGTAACAACCCCGTTTTCAGAGACTTGTGGCGCTCCAATCACGTTGGCTAGTACGTAACCTTGGTCTTGATAGCGCTTGTTTAACTGCTTGATGCCTTCTTGCAAGTCACGCAAGTTGAGGATTCTGCCATACTGCTCCTTAAATACTTCATCAACAGTATTCGCTGGGAGTACAGAAGCGACACCAGTGCCAGGATTGGCTTGCACTTCTACTTTGCTCAGGACGGGGTTAGGCTGCACAACAAAGCTCACCCGTACTCCCAAGGGGGTATCTTCTGGCGCTGCTTGGACGTTGGAAAAGAAGCCAGTCCCAAAGATGGCGTTAATATCTTCTTGCAGTTGGCTGCGGGTTGTCGTTTGTCCTGGTTGGGTACGAATTACTCTGTAAACTTGGTCTTCTAGTTCTGATGATAGTTGTCCAGTCTGTGATCTAATTACTACTTCCGACACCAGTACGCGGGGGTCATTGGCTTCTGGGGCTGCGCCGGGTTGTGTATTTTCTGGAGTAGTGCCTGGGGCTGGGTCAGGTGTTCGTTGTTGACTATCTGGGAGTGGAATGTCGGGAGTGGGAGATGGCTGTTGAATATCTCCTGGAGTTCCTGGGCTTGGGGCAGGTGTTCGTTGTTGACTACCTGGGAGTGGAATATCAAGAGTGGGAGATGGCTGTTGAGTATCTCCTGGAATTGTAGGTAATACAGGTTCCGTTACAGGGGGGTTGACATTTTCTGGGACTGGAGTTGTCTCAGGAGTTGGGGAAGGCGTTGTTTGTTGACTATCTGGGAGTGGAATATCTGGAGCGGGAGACGGCTGTTGAGTAGGGCTAGGAGCTATTTCAGGGGTTTGTGCAGTTGTTGGCGTTGTGGAGGTTGGCACAATTACCTCTGGATTCGCGTAGGCGTAGCCCAACCCAGGCATCGCTGCTGGGTTGGCAGGGTAAACTGCGACAATGCGGGATTTATCCGCCTCTATATCCCCGGTGGGATTAGGTCGAGATTCTAAACTTTTACTAGAGTCAACCTGACCTGTGTCCTTTTCTGGCTGCTGATTTGTTTCTAGTGTCAAAACTTCTGTTGTCTGTTTTGAACTGTTGGCGGTTTCTGCATTTGCACTCAATGAACCGCCGAAAGGGACTGTAATTGCTACTACTGCCAGCAATACGGGAGATAAACGCATTTTACTTATAATTCCTCTTCACGACCACACACCATCACAAATAGTCATTAGTCATTGGTCATTGGTCATTGGTGTATGACAAAGGACAATTGACAAATTGACAAAGGACAATCCACACGAGTTTAATTGATTTTTACCCACTTAACTATTACTCTCTACTGCTTTTAGCACTCTTTGTAAAACCTCCTGGTAAGCATCCTCTACATTTCCTAAGTCTCGACGAAAACGGTCTTTGTCCATTACCCGGCGGTTTAAGTCCTCTTCTGTGGTATCCCACAAACGGCAGGTGTCGGGGCTAATTTCATCTGCCAAGAGCAACTGCTGTTGTGAGTCCAAACCAAATTCTAGTTTGAAGTCTACTAGAGTAATGCCGCACCGCTGCCAAAAATTATTGAGAAATTCGTTGATTTGCAATGCAAGATGTGTAATTGCGTCTACTTGTTCCGCAGTAGCTAGTTCTAGCAGGTATAGGCGATCGCGTGTCAACAATGGATCTCCTAACTGATCGTTTTTGTAATAAAACTCAACCAAAGGCTGTTTCAGAATTGTACCCACTGGTAAACCTGTTTGCTGACACAGACTACCAGCAGCAATATTTCTGATCACCACTTCTAAGGGTAAAATCTTTACTGCCCTCACCCGCATCTGATTCGGGGCAGGGCTATCAATAAAGTGAGTCTTTATACCATAAGCCTCTAGCTGTTTAAAAAGCTGGCTGGAAATGCTACAATTTATTTTTCCTTTCCCTTGGATATTGCCACGTTTTTGGGCGTTAAACGCCGTGGCGTCATCCTTAAAATCAGCCAACAGGATTTCCGGATCGTCCGTTGTATAGAGAATTTTAGCTTTGCCTTCGTATAACTTGGAATTAACAGACATGGTGGCAGATAAAGTTTTAGGCGATGGACACAAGTTGTCCTTTGAGGCTTCACCATTTTATCTTTAGTTATTAACTATTAGCCATTGTTGAAGAGGAAGCGGAGCTACCGATAATTGGGCAGAGGAAAACAAAGGAAATAAAAGGGACAAGGAGGACAAGGAAAATAACCATGCCCAACGCCCCTCATATTGCTG
The DNA here is from genome assembly GCF_001712795.1 of Nostoc sp. KVJ20. GTDB lineage: Bacteria > Cyanobacteriota > Cyanobacteriia > Cyanobacteriales > Nostocaceae > Nostoc. The sequence continues at coordinate 11,004 of NZ_KV757786.1, read as the reverse complement.
AATCTGACTTTTCACGGGTTCTGGAAAACCTCTGCTAAATACTCACTACTAAATCTCTAACTTTTAACAGAGGACAATTAGCTTTGGTATCTAGTATATTCTTCTAAGTAGTTTTACTGTTTAAAATGTAGCTATTCTTGCGGGTAAAATTTTAGCAAGATATACGGATATGTTTTAATAGTTTTTGACTCCGGGTTTCGACTGAAGTTAATTACAATTGGAACTTCATAAATTAAGATGAGATAAATTGACAACTGGGAGGAAAATCAAATTTCTCTCTAGTTACTTTAGCAGAAACTTTTTTCTGTAACATTTACAACAAAAGTATTTTAAGCTTTCTCCTTTAGTATCAAAATCTGAGTCAACCAATTCCGGCATCGCCAATTGAAAAAGGAGTTGAATGATTTGATTTCCCCAAGTCTGACGAAAGTAAAGATCAAGGCAGCTAGTGAGTCAGCTTAAGAGATCCAAACACAAAGTAAATTGAATAAATGGAAAAAAACATAGTGAACAAAGATGATTTTCTCTTTCCCCGTGGCCGCTACTACGGTCAGGTAAAGCCTGAAAACTTGGTTTTTAATGCAAATCTACAGGAATTTGCCCAGCGAGTCAGCTACATTTGCAATTTAGAAACAGGTGGAAAACTGCCTCCAGGTGAAGCTTACAAACAAATAAAGGAGCTATGGAAACAGTTGAAACACTCAAAGAAAGAACTGCGAATTGGCGAAGACCCGTTTCAGGATGACCAGGGAGAGGTTGAAGGTTGAACGCGAGACGCAAAGATGAGGGAGCAGGGGAGCAGGGGAGCAAAATTAATAACCAATTCCCTATGCCCCATGACGACTACTTAGTAAGCATTGTCCAGACACCATCCCAGGACTCTGGGGGCGGCGTTTGTTGATAATTATGTGCGCGTTCTAGGTGGATATCAACAGCTTGGTCTTGGGGTTGGATGGATTTGGCGGCTTTAAAACTGGCGATCGCTTGTGAGAAGTTGCGCGATAGATAAGCCGCGCGTCCAGTATGATAGTGAAACAAAAACTCTTGGATTTTGGCATCTAGGGGAGTATTGCGATCGCCAATTAACTCGTAGATATTAACTGCCTGGTGTTTCCCTTTGACTCGGATTTTATCTAACTGGCGCACCCAAATGCGATCACTGCACAATTGGTAAGTAAATTCACTTAAAAGAATATCACAACCATAATCCTTGGTTACTGCTTCTAAGCGCGAACTCAAATTTACACCATCACCAATTACGGTGTAATCCATCCGTTTGCGGGAACCAATATTACCCGAAACCACATCCCCAGAACTAATCCCAATACCAATACGAATTTGTGGCTGCGCCTGAATAATCCGCCGTTGGTTAAATTCATCTAAGCGTCGTCTCATATCTAAAGCTGACTGCACAGCCCTCCAAGCATGATTTTCTGTCAGTGGTAGCGGCGCACCAAATACCGCCATTAAGGCATCACCAATAAATTTATCGAGAGTGCCTTCGTGGTTAAAAACCGCCTCTACCATCGTTTCAAAATACTGATTGAGCAGCAATACTACTTCAGCTGCACCGAGATTTTCTGTAAGTGTTGTGTAGCCCCGGATATCAGAAAACAAGATGGTTACTTCCTTACGCTCACCCACCATTAAAGCGTCTTCCCCCAGTGCCATAACTTGTTCAGCGACATGGGGCGTTAGGTAGCGAGACATAGTAGTTTTCATCCGTTTTTCCTGACTAATGTCTTCCAACACCACCAAACCACCGCGGACACCGCCTTCTGGGTTAGTTAGGGGATTAACAGTGAGATTGATACTGCGCTCTAGTGTTTGTACCTCATCAGCGGTGAGAAACTCAGATTGGGGAGTGAGGGGTAGATTCCAGGGAATGAAAAAATCGGGGTTAGTGCGATCGCGTAGTGCAAAAATCGAATCCTGAGTTTTGAATTTTGAGTGTTGAGTTCCATTTTTAACTCCTAACTCCTCACTCATAACTTGATAAAGTCCCAGCATCAAACTTTGTTCTGGCACATAATGTTTAGCTCCAGTTTTTAAACTATCTTCTAGTCGCATTTGGAGATTTTCAATTGGCACAACTTCCCAAACTAAGCGGCCAATCAAATTTTGTTCCCACAAAAGCTTGTTGTTCTTGCTATTAACATCTCCTATCGGACAACCCAGCAATTGCAAGGCCGCATCATTAATTGTGACAATCTGTCCTGCCATATCTGTAGAAATCACCGCATCTGACAGACTTTGTAAAATGTCTTTTTGATACTGTTTTTCTAACAGCACATTTTCAAACAGGCGGGCATTTTCTAAAGCAATTCCTGCCTGAATATTAAAAGCCCGCATAAATTCTTCATCAGAAGCAGTAAAACTGCTTTGTTGCTTATTAATTAATTGCGTGACTCCAATCAATTCATTTGCAGAATTAAATACTGGCAAACAGAGGATATTGCGAGTTACATAACCAGTTTTACTATCTGTCGTTGGGTCAAAGCGGGGATCTTTATAAGCATCGGAAATATTTACGGCTTCACCAGTGGAAGCTACATAACCAGCAATGCCACGGTTAGCGGGAATACGGATTTCTATCAAGTTTGTGCCATCCGCCGCCGCTGCAACTTTCGTCCAGAGTTCGCTCATCTCTTTACGATATAAAAACAGTGTGCTGCGGTCTGCTTGCATTAAAATCCGGGCTTGCTCCATGACTATCTGCAAAGTTGCTTCTAAATCAAGACTTTGCCCTAGTGTCTGAGTTGCCCGCAACAAAGCTGTTGCGCCTCTTTGATTACGAGCAGCTACATAAAAAGATTGGCAGCTTTCCAGAATAATACCAATAGAAGCAGCAAAGTCTCGAAAACGTTCTTCATCATCATGATTAAACGGAACATTCCCAGTTTTATTAGCCAGTTGTACTACCGCGACAGTCTGGTTTTTGCTACTAATAACGGGCATACATAAAATATTACGGATTTTATAGCCCATTTGTTTTTCAAGTTCTGGGCTAAATAGGGGATGAGTATAAGTTTCAGATATATTGAGATATTGACCGGTACTGGCAACATGACCGGGGATACCCACTGTAATGGGAGTACGAATTTCTAAGAATTTTTGGCTATTATCTTGAGGAACTTTTGACCACAGTTGACCTTTGTCATAGTCAACTAAAAAAATGGCTGTGTGTTCTGCTTGCAGAATTTGACCAATTTTGAGTGTGATAGCTTCTAGTACCTTTTCCAACATAGTTTCTAGAGCTTCATTATTGATTAGTTCAATAGCTCTAAGAAATTGCTGGAATTCAGCAGTTATAAAGTCGAGTAAGCAAACAAATTCATTAACAGATAAATCTTTGACGCGACGTAGTAGAGCGTGAGTACGATTAACTTGAGTCAGTTCAGTTAATGTAGCCAAGACGCTGCCAGGATTGGGGAGTGTCATGGTAATTTTAGATTTTAGATTTTAGATTTTAGATTTTGGACGTTGTGAGTCAGGAGTTAGGAGTTATTTATCTCCCCCTGCTCCCTTATCTCCCTCATCTCCCCACTCCCCACTCCCTACTCCCTACTCCCTACTCCCCGATTTTGCTAACTGTTCAGAAATTATTACCTTTTGGTAATAATCTTGTAGCTGTCTGGTGGCGGCTGCCCAACCCCAACTTTCTGCTTCCTGGCGAGCATTTTGACGAATGATGTCTCGTTGTTGTTTTTGTTCTAGAAGGCGGACAGTAGCAGCTAACGCCCCTTGAACATCTGCTGTTGGCTCGAAAAGATATCCATTTACCCCATCTGTCACAATATCAGGAATTCCCCCCGAACGGGCTGCTACCACTGGACAGCCAGCGGCCATCGCTTCTAGTAGTACTAAGCCTAGTGTTTCTGTACGGGAGGGAAAGATAAAAGCATCAGCACTTGCAAAGGCAGAACCTAATTCTTGCCCCATGAGATAGCCAACAAAATAAGTGTTTGTGCCAGCAAAGTGTTTTTCCAGTGCTTGACGATGGGGCCCATCCCCAACCAATGCCAACCGCGCTTGGGGAATTGCCTCTAAAATTGGTTTGATGCGCTCAATTTCTTTTTCAGCAGAAAGCCGTCCAACGTAAAGTAGCAATGGACTTTCTGGATGATTTTGTGATAAATGCGATCGCATTTCTACATTAGCTAGATCGGGGTGAAATAATTCTGTATCCACCCCACGTTGCCATAAATCTACACGTTCGATACCGTGTGCTGTCAGTTCCTCCACCATTGCTGTGGAGGTACACAGATTCAAAGCTGCTTGATTATGAGCGCCTTTCAACAGTTCCCAAAGAACACCTTCCAGCATACCCAAGCCATAGTGCTGAAGATATTGGGGTAGATGGGTATGGTAAGACGCCACTAAGGGGATTTTGAGGATTTTGCTGTAAAATATGCCTGCTAAACCCAAAACGGCTGGATTCACGACATGAATAACATCTGGCTTAAACTCTTCTAAAACATAACCAATAGCTGGGCGGGGTAATGCCATTTGCAATTCTGGATACAATGGCAGAGGAAAGCCACTAACGCCGTAAACTTTAGCGCCTTTGTGTTCTGTGATGCCTCCATCAGGGGCAATCACCATCACTTGATTACCACTACGCTGTAGATGATCAACAGTATGGCGCAGGCGCGTTACAATGCCGTCAACCTTGGGTAAAAAGGTTTCGGTAAATAGAGCAATTCTCATATAAAACTATTCAGTCCAGGCAGATAATCTCAGCTTAAGAGTGCATTTTGCTTTAAACACAGAATAAACTGTCTCGTGTGCTGTAATCAATTTTGCACAGTCAAAATAACTGTAGTAAACGGCAAATTTAGTAGTAGCTGGACGATACGCCTGTTGAAGGAGGCAGGAGGCGGGAGGCAGGAGGCAGGAGGCAGGAGGCAGGAGGTTTTTTCACTTATAGGATTCAAACCCCTCCTGAAAAAGAGCCACAAAACTAGAATTTTTGGAGTTCTTGTCTTAAACCCAAGACCCTATGGTCGCGGGCTGTTACAGATAGCGCAGCGGTAGCTCAGGAAAGGAGCGTCGGGCAGTTTTCCTCCTGCCGACGCTCGCGGACTCGCTAACGCTGCGCTATCCTGCCCTCTGCCTCCAACATCCTCGATAAATAATAAATGGTTGGTCGTCATATTGTGCTAAAATACGACGACCAATTTTAGACCCACGATTTACTGGGGTTTAACTTAATTTCTGTGCCAAGAGACTTTAGGCAGAATTTGTTTGTGATCAACTCGTTTCTGATACTTGATGGCAAAGTTTAACAGAGAATCGAGTAGAGAATCAGAGAGCAAGTGAGGCTGTAAACCTAAATCGAGCAATTTTGTATTTTTAGCGTTGAAGTAATGTTCTTCTTTTTCAACTCTGGGATTATCTAGGTGATTGATTTCTACGCTCAATCCCATAGCGTTACCAGCTTTTTTCACCATCAAGGCTAAGTCACCGACGCTGAATTGTTCGGTAAATTGGTTAAATACGCGGAATTCACCTGGTTGTGCAGGGTTAGCGATCGCTAATTCTACACATCTGACTGTATCCCGAATATCTAAAAATCCGCGAGTTTGTCCACCTTTACCGTAGACAGTTAACGGATGTCCAATTGCTGCTTGAATACAAAAGCGGTTTAGTGCTGTACCAAACACACCATCGTAATCCAGCCGATTAATCAATAGTTCGTCCATTCCCGTCTCTTCGGTTAAGACGCCATAAACTACACCCTGGTTTAAATCTGTTGCCCGCAATCCCCAAATCCGGCAAGCAAAGTGGATGTTATGACTATCATGAACTTTGCTCAAATGGTACATTGAACCGGGCTGCTTGGGATAAGGTAGGGTATCCTTGCGTCCATTGTGTTCAATGGTGATATACCCTTCTTCTATATCGATGTTGGGTGTACCGTATTCACCCATCGTCCCCAGCTTCACTAAATGACAGTCCGGGAAATCTTCCCGCATGGCGTACAGTAAGTTCAACGTCCCAACTACATTATTGACCTGGGTAACAACTGCATGTTCTCGGTCAATCATGGAAAATGGGGCCGAACGCTGTTCACCAAAATGCACCAGAGCATTTGGCTGAAACTGCTGTAATGTTTTATGGAGAAATTCGTAATTCGTAATATCGCCGATGAACAAGTCGATCGATTTACCTGTCAAATCTTGCCAGCGCTGGAGACGTTGTTGAATTAGTGCGATCGGAGTGAGAGTTTCAACACCAAGTTCATTATCCCAGTGCCGCCGCACCAAACTATCTAAAATTCCAACTTCATAACCTCGATTGGAAAGGTAAAGAGCAGTTGCCCAACCGCAATATCCATCACCACCAATAACCAGGACTTTCATCTTCACCAGTTTTTACTCGCTGATAGCTAAATCTACCAGGTTTCTGTCCCCTCTTAATCATCATTCTGAGGGAAATGTGGATTTTGGGAAGTGGAGAGCGGGGAAAAAGCAGGGGAGGCAAGGGGAGAAGAATTAACAACCAATGCTCAAATTTCAAAACTTTAAAATCCGATACTGTTGAGCAATGTAATAAAACAAACGATAGTACTCTGGAAATTCTTGGCTCTTGCTTCGTCCCTGCCAATAGTATTTCACTTGACTTTGAGTTAGTGTCAGTGTCATTGAACCTACTCGCTGATCAACTTCTACAACCATTACCCCTGATACTCCTTGGGCTGTTTTAAAGTTGGATTTTAGCTTTTTTCCGGTCTCTTGATCATTTGGTAGATACTGACTTGCCCATCCCCGAATTTCCACGGTGTTATCCTGTGGTGAAATAAACGCAATTCCATCATCATTTGTTGGGACTGCTAAAGAAGTCCAGTTACTCGGATATGGAAATTCAAAGCCATAACGGGAGTTGCTATAAGTTTTCCAGGCGATCGCTCCGGCGTTAAAATCATTGGCAGTACAACCCCACAGGATTATTAACAGGGCAATGACTCGGCTAAGGCTGGCGGCAAACCGATAAATTATTCGCCCCAAACTACAGGTTTTATTAGCAGTCGCCATTTACATTACACATTTTGTCAAAGTCACTGATTTTATAGAAATACCAGAAACTCAGATATTGCACCATTCTCAATCAGCAAACTAGTAGTCTGCCACAACATTAGATTTGTAGTCAGCGTTGAAGAAGAATTCAGAAGTCAGAATTCAGGAGTCAGAATAAAGACGCTCGTTCGCGTAGCGTGTCGTAGACAAGACTCGCTTTCCGCAACGCTATTAGTCGTGGATTTAGACCGGCGCAGGAATTGTTGCACCACCAACTTGAAAATTTGGTGGGGGTGCAAAAACGCCGATTATGCCGATTATTCAGACGCTCCTGCGTCGCTCTAAGCGAAGCATCCCGAAGGGTATACGCTACGAAGCACCGCCAGTCATACAGAAAACATTGCTGAATTCTGACGACTGACGCCTTTATTCTGTTCGATAAATTGCTCAATTTCAAGGGTTAGAGCCACTGACTACGAACCACAACCCATCAAATTTTCTGCTGCATACAGTTGATGATGGCTATTTATAAATAGCATCTCAGTCGAGAATGTAAACGAATGTAACAAAATTAGCGTCAAAACGCTTTACTGTCTTGACAACTAATAAAAGAACCTATAACTTGATATACATACCCGGGTAAGACCGTTAAAGAGTTATATGCAAACGCAAACTAAGCAAAAGGTCACTTTGTATTTATCGCCAGAGTTGCACAAGAAACTGAAGATTCGTTCAGCAGTCGATTCAGAACCAATGTCAGAGCTTGCCGAACGTGCCCTCGTTTTTTACCTATCTAATTCAGAATTGGTTGACGAGGCGGAAGATTCTTCTTATGGGCGGACTCATAGAGTTTATTCATGCCCAACTTGTGATAGTTCACTAATTTTACGTGATGGGGAACTGGTTGCTTTGGGCAATCAACCAGGATTAGTTGGTCAAGAGCATCTTTCCATTGATGAGATGGATGAAGATGAAACCCATCCCAAAGGTGAGGAAGAGTTAGTTCCTTGCTAAATAAATAGGAATTATGAATTATTCATTCATGATTCGGTTGTCTTTACCAGAAGCAATGTCTCTACTGTCTCTATAAGGTCTCAAGTAGGTCGAAGTATGAAAGAAGAGCTCAATATCCTAATTCAAGCTCAATACCCTTTAATCTACCTTGTGACCTCCGAGGAAGAGAGGGCCGAGCAAGCAATTTCCACAATCGCCCAGTTGTTAAAGCCCCAGCGCCGAGTATTTATTTGGACAGTAACACACGGGATTGTGGAGTATGGTCAACCCCGGAATGTTACTCAACATAATACCGTGTCTCCAGAGGCGGCGATTGAGTGGATTATCCGCCAGAAAGAACCAAGTATATTTATTCTTAAAGATTTACATCCCTTTATAGATGCGCCTGCAACTAACAGATCGTTACGTGATGCGATCGCTAGTTTCAAAGGTATGCAGAAGAACATCGTTTTGATGTCTCCGATGCAACAAGTGCCTATAGAACTGGAAAAGGAAGTTGTTGTTCTCGACTTTACTTTGCCAGATATGGTTGAGTTGAATAAAGTACTAACTCACCATATAGAGCAAAATCGTGGTCGGCGGCTGACAACAGAAGCCAGAGAAAAACTTCTCAGAGCCGCTTTAGGTCTAACTAAAGACGAAGCTGAAAAAGTCTACCGTAAGGCACAGGTAACTACAGGGCGTTTGACGGAAGATGAAGTAGATATTGTTTTATCTGAGAAAAAGCAACTAATTCGCCGCAATGGGATCTTAGAATACATCGAAGAAGATGAAACCATTGATGCTGTAGGTGGCTTAGAAGAGTTAAAGAGATGGCTCAAGCAACGCTCTAACGCTTTCACAGAAAGAGCGAGAGAGTATGGTTTGCCTCAACCAAAGGGGATGTTAATTCTAGGTGTTCCCGGTTGCGGTAAGTCATTGATTGCCAAAACTACTTCCCGGCTGTGGGGTTTACCACTGTTGCGGTTGGATATGGGGCGAGTCTACGACGGCTCAATGGTGGGACGAAGTGAGGCAAATCTGCGAAACGCCCTGAAAACAGCAGAATCTATTTCTCCAGCGATTTTGTTTATCGATGAATTAGATAAATCCTTTGCTGGTAGTGGAGGTTCCTCAGATTCTGATGGGGGGACTTCAAGTAGAATCTTCGGCTCTTTCCTCACATGGATGCAAGATAAGAAGTCACCAGTGTTTGTCATGGCAACCGCCAACCGAGTAGAACGCTTACCTGGCGAGTTTTTGAGGAAAGGACGCTTTGATGAAATTTTCTTTGTGGATCTGCCAACACCAGAAGAACGGCAGGATATTTTTAATATCCACCTGACGAAACGCCGTGAAGACATCTCTCGATTTGATCTTGAGCAACTAGCTAAGATGTCTGATGGCTTTTCTGGGGCAGAAGTTGAGCAAGCGATCGTTGCGGCAATGTATGAAGCTTTTGCCCAAGATCGGGAGTTCACCCAACTAGATATTATTGCTGCACTGAAGGCAACATTGCCGCTGTCTCGAACGATGCAAGAACAAGTAACGGCTCTGAGAGATTGGGCCAGACAGCGTGCACGCCCCGCAGCATCCTCCGTAGCTGAATATCAGCGAATGGAGTTTTAAAAGCTTTCCTCTGCCATCCCAGGGGGAAAGGCTAGCTGAAAATGCTAGCAGTTATAAGAAAAGCCGCATCCTAATTAAGCGCGGCTTCGCCCAAAACAAACCGTTGTCGTTTTTCTCAATCTTCTCATTGGAGGAAACCCAAATGTCTCACTTTAGCACCCTGCGTACCAAGATCACCGATGCCGAAATCCTCAAAGCTTCTTTGCGCGACCTCGGTATCAGCGTAAAGACTGAAGCTGATGTCCGTGGTTATAACGGTCAGCGTGTCCGTTCTGACATCGTTGCCGTGTTGGAAGGCGAATATGACCTCGGCTGGTCTCGCAATAGCGATGGTTCTTTTGACCTAATCGCTGACTTGTGGGGCGTTGCTAAGAAGCACAACCAAACCGAGTTGATCAACTCAATCAACCAAAAGTATGCCGTTAACAAAACTTTGGCTGAAGTAAAACAGCGCGGTCTGCAAAACGCCAATGTGAAGTTGGTATTGCAATAACAATTTCTCTGCGCGTTCCCAAAGCTGCACGGGTTAACCATATAAATAGCGGTTAGCCCGCTTTTTTATCGGGACTGAGAAATAAATCTCAGTCCCGATTTTTATAATGTTTTATTTTTTACTTGTACTCAGCTAAACATAAATAAGTCTAGTTCATCTACATTGTGAATAATATTTGAATCAGAAACCCCGTATGACTCAGCTAGCTTAATGCTAACTTCCAGTCTCAATTTTAGATTTAATTTAGGATCAAAAGCTGCTTTAGCTAGGTCGCCCAATTTGTCGTAAGTAGCAATAATATTAGCAACAGTAGTCTTGTAATCCTGATCAATTTGAGCAAGTAACTTTTGATAATGCTGCTCTACTTGCTCGCATAGTTTTGTATTTTCTCCTAAGAAATTTTTGCAGAAATCAGAAACTATACGACCAGCAATTGAACCAATAACCGCACCAAGAACAGGAATAGGTATCAATGCTTGTCCTATAGCTGCTCCAGTTGCCACTATTGCAGAGTCTGCACAAGCAAATAAACTCAATTTTACAAATTCTTCTGAAGAAATTTCTCCGCGATTCCAACTTTTGACTAAACTGGCAACTTCCATACCAGCACTGACAAATGCACCAGCTAAAGGTGCAGACATCTCGGCGAAATTAGTTAACCCATAAATTGCTGTCGCTGATACACTACTAAGTGTTGCACCTGTAGCTGTATCTATACCAATTTCTTTCCAATCTTCAAGTGTTAACTCACCTTTAAAAACATTTTTTCCTTCCTTATATTTTCCATAAATTTTAGTAGCAAATCTAAGAGGATGTTTTAAAAGTGGGGGGCAATTGTAAGAAAGCTCACAAGGCTTAAGCTGAAATTAT
>NZ_KV757785.1 GCF_001712795.1 Nostoc sp. KVJ20 | reverse complement strand
TGACCATCGCAGTTGGACGCGCCCCCAGTAGAGGGTGGTTTGACGTTCTAGACGACTGGCTCAAGCGCGATCGCTTCGTATTCGTAGGTTGGTCAGGGATACTATTGTTCCCCTGCGCCTTCCTAGCACTAGGCGGTTGGCTGACCGGCACAACCTTTGTTACGTCTTGGTACACCCACGGATTAGCCTCCTCATACCTAGAAGGTGCTAACTTCCTGACAGTGGCAGTATCCACCCCCGCCGACAGCATGGGACATTCCCTATTGCTGTTGTGGGGCCCAGAAGCCCAAGGCAACCTCACCCGTTGGTTTCAATTGGGTGGTTTGTGGCCATTCGTAGCCCTGCACGGAGCCTTTGGTTTGATTGGCTTCATGTTGCGGCAATTTGAAATTGCCCGTCTGGTAGGTATCCGTCCTTATAACGCCCTCGCCTTCTCAGCTCCCATTGCAGTATTCGTCAGCGTATTCCTGATGTACCCCTTGGGACAATCTAGCTGGTTCTTTGCACCCAGCTTTGGCGTAGCGGCAATTTTCCGGTTCCTACTATTCCTGCAAGGCTTCCACAACTGGACACTCAACCCCTTCCACATGATGGGTGTTGCGGGTGTATTGGGTGGTGCTCTATTGTGCGCCATTCATGGTGCCACAGTGGAAAATACACTGTTTGAAGACGGTGATGGTGCTAACACCTTCCGCGCCTTCAATCCCACCCAGTCTGAAGAAACCTACTCAATGGTGACAGCAAACCGTTTCTGGTCACAGATTTTCGGTATTGCTTTCTCTAACAAACGCTGGTTGCACTTCTTCATGTTGTTCGTGCCAGTCACAGGTTTGTGGATGAGTGCCGTCGGCATCGTCGGTTTAGCACTCAACCTACGGGCTTATGATTTCGTTTCCCAAGAATTACGGGCG
>NZ_KV757784.1 GCF_001712795.1 Nostoc sp. KVJ20 | reverse complement strand
GACCATTGGTGTCAACTTAACGCAAAAACTATGTCCCGCAAGGAACTGAAGTTCCAAGAATCATAGCGAAAGTCATCTTCAGATGACTAGATATCCCCAAAAATATTCAGTCTACTTCAGTAGACTTTAGCTATGAGCCAGAGAATTCATTCTCTGGCGGGTTATGAAGCCCGCAGCAAAGCTATTTCTAGCTTAGAGGATGTTTGAAAAGTCCTTTTGTCGGTATTAAATAGTTTTAGATCCCCCCTAACCCCCCTTAAAAAAGGGGAGGAACCAGAATCAAAGTCCCCCTTTTTAAGGGGGATTTAGGGGGATCTAAAAGTGCCTAAAGTCACAGCGAAACACTTTTCAAACAACCTCTTAAGTTGACACCAATGGGTTTCGACCTACCTTGCGATACAAGGATTATTTCGCGCCACTTGCGGGCAAGGTTTTTACCTTTTCCTTTTTTTGATAAAACAGTTATTGAAATTCACCTAGAAATAAAATTTTTAACCTTATTAAGATCCTTGTAAAAGATCATTTATTGAACTTATACTCTGTTTAATTTGTTCTGTCAGAGAAGTTCTTAAGAAGTCAAGGCTTCCGGCTGAAAAATTGAGTAATCCTAAAGCATATAATAGGCTCGAAGTCCCAATCAATAGAGCCAATAATCTACCAAAACAACCAGGATTAATTTCAATAAACCCTAATTTAGATTGCCCGATTACAGCAATCGTTATAAAAATAATTCCTGTTATTAAAAATGTGCTATTTGGAGTTAAATCTGTCATGTTCCTATTAATATGAATCAGTATTTTTATTGTAGCTATTATTAGTTCAAATTTCTGCCCTGACTATATGAAAAAACATAAAATTTTTACTCCTCAATAACCATGCATAAGGATGCTCTGGGCATTCTAATATCAGTATTGGATCTCATCGTGTGCTATAATTTATAAAAATATACTTTTATTTTCAAATTCTATTGAGCGAAAAATAGTGTTGATTGTCTCAATGGTGTATAAATACTTTTATTTTGCTCAAGTACCGAAGGACTAACCCAGATTAGGCAAGAAGGGAACTTACTTATGTACCTCTGGTAGAAATCAGATATTGTTAAGTTGCAACTGATTTAAACCTCTCGTTTGCTTTTTACTATTTTGCTGAAACTATTCATTGGTAAAACTTTCAGCATCAAAAAGCCAAAATGTTATCACTCTTGTACTAGACTTTGATTTAGTTTATATACTAAACTACACTAAGACGATAGGAATAGTGGGTTTTTATGGAAAGCGTCCAAAACGTTAGTCAAGAGTTGAATGTAACAGGAGACACAGCGCCAGAGCAATTACAACAATCTACTCCAAAAGAGTTCAAAAAAGACATTTTCAGAAAACTCAGAGGTGGATTTTTTCTGGTACTGGGATATTTGTTGTCACCACTATGTTGGTGGAATGACTTACTATTTAATCTGCCAATAGCTTATGGTTTTGGGTATGCATGTAGTTTACTTTCCCCAAAATTACTTCTACCTTGTTCAATTATAGGGTACTGGCTCTCTAATATTGTGGGAATTCTCTTGATGCAATTCGGTTCTAAGGACATTTTTCAAAAGGAACCTCAAGAGCATAATCTCAAAAAAGAATTATTCACTGGTCTAATTTCCTCAACAGTTTATACCCTGTTGATTATGCTCTTAATCCAGTTGAAGATTCTCGATTTTCCCATTTTATTCTCTAACAGTTGATTTAGTTGATCACCTTTTTGTAAAGGAATCGATTATGGGGTGTACACATCTGTAAACCCCTACTATGTATATCTAGTAGATATTTCGTAAAAAGCAATATCAACTTTAATCAAATTTTAAAAATTCACTTAAATTCAACAACTTGGGAGCCTCCTTGCTTACAATTAATGGCAACTTACCATTCCATTTTTGTATTGCTTGCCTTTGTAATATTTCTGGAGTTAAACCATCACGTAATAATCTGTGGGTTTCAGCTTCTCCTTTGGCTAAATTAACTTTTGCTTCAGCCTCTTTTGTTGCTTTCAGGGCGATAAACTCTGCTTGTTTTGCTTCTTGTTCAGCAATCTGCTTCGCCTCTACCGCCTCACCAAATTGTTCTGAAAAATGGACATGAACTAGAGAAATATCATCGACTGCAACGTGATAGCTACCTAGTCGTGTAGACAATGCATCATCTACTCCACTTTTGACTTCTCCTCGTTTAGTAATAATTTCTTCAGCAGTATACTTTGCCATGACTGCTTTTATAACTTCTTCAACTGCTGGGTTAATAATCCGAATAACTACATCTTGTTCATCTCCTATTTCTTGAAAAATGGCATTTATTTCTTGGGGAATAATATGCCAATTGAGAGCTACATCGGTGAAAACATTTTGTAAGTCTTTGGAAGAAGCTTCAGTCGAAATTTCCTGTTTTTGGACTCGAATACTCAACTTTTTTACAGTATTGACTACAGGAATAATCAAGTGAAGTCCTTCTCCTAATATCTGGTTTTGGACTTCGCCAAATTTCATCAATACACCACGTTCACCTGCATTTACAATCACACAAGGCGTGAGGAAAAGAGTTATCAGGAACAAAAGAGCAGTCAGTTTGCCAGCACTATTAAAAGTTGTATTTTTTTTCATCTGTGTGAAACATGTATGCGTCTTGTCTTGAGACACATATTTAGGAGTTGTAAGCTTCTTCCTGTCATGCTCTTATAACTTTGGCTCGAAGTCAATTTTCATATCACTCTAGCTAAGTAACAAAACATTATAGGAATCCGCTTTGATTTCTGAACTCATTTGCGTAGGCAGGCAATAGGCAATAGGCAATAGGCAATAGGCAATAGGCAACAGGCAACAGTCAAGAAGGCTTCTTAGTTGTACTGAGTTTTTTCAGAAATCAAATATGAGTCCTATATTACTAATAAGTAAGTCCCTGACTGAGCAGTTAATGTATTGAATATACAGGTATATAGTTAAGCCTCCAATGTGTACTTTACTACTCCAACTTGGAGCTAATGAAGATTAGGCTAGCTTTATATTTACCTAAATTACTGTAATAATATCGAAAAATCGTAGTATTGAAAAGGCAAGTTTGCCTTTAACCCATGTATTACATTTAGCTCGTCTTTTTGTTTACCAAACTCATTAGCTGTTTATCCAACCCAATGAGGTAATCTCTACCATAAGCTCCATTCTCTAAGCCTGTGACAAGATTATGGGGAATGTCTTGTATAATTTCTTCGCTACAAGAACCAGCAGCTAGGGCGATCGCCGCTACTGTATCTACATCCCCGGTAAAAGCGATACAATCTTGTAAAAGTTCGCTCATGCTGTCATTTCGCATCACCGCAGTAATCGCAGCCCTGACACTAATCCAGCCTTTGGACTTTACCTTACCTTCCCAAGGTTTAGACCACTCTCCAGATACATAACCTTTGAGAAATAGTCCTAATTTGCGTTTTGCTCCCAGTCGATAGATAAAATAATGTGACATTAGGGCAGCCGCAACGGCAGCATTGATTCCATCAGGTGTATTATGGGTAATTGCTGCTTGAATTGTTGCCGCTTCAATGACTTTTTCTGGTGTGGGATAGATGCCAATGGGTGCTGCACGCATTGCCCCTCCGCTTTTGTCACTATCAGGGTTAATTTTGCTTAAAAACTCTTCCCCATCTTGAATTTCTCCCAGAAAATGGTAGAAGCTTCGAGAATAACCTTCCCTCTCATCGCGCTTGAAGGCTCTAACAAAACTATCGGCTAAAACTTCTGGCGTCCACGGTGCTTGAGCAACAATTACTTCGGCAATGGCAATGCTCATCTGAGTATCGTCAGTATAGCTGCCAGGAATGAGTCGAAAACGCGGATGCTCGACGTATCGACTCAAATCGTTGTTAACGATCATCTCATCAGCATATTCAAAGCCTGCACCGTAGGCATCTGCGATCGCTAACTCTAGCAGCATAAGGGTATTAAATTAAAAACGGACGCGCCAGAAAAAAGCTAGAAACTGATTTAGCATCTACCGGTTCTCCCTCCAGAATCGCTTTCTCCAATTCTTCGGGAGTCAAAAATACAGTTTCGATATCCTCGTCTCCATCTTGTGGTGGTGGTGTCTCCAGCTTTTCCAAATCTCGCGCCAGAAAAGCATAGATAATTTCATCAGAATAGCCGGGAGCTAAGAAAAATTCGCCTAGTTTATCCCATTTTTTGGCACTATAACCAGTTTCTTCTTCAATTTCACGCTGTATTGTCTCTAAAGGTTCTTCATTTGCTTCCACAGTTCCCGCCGGAAATTCTAATATTCGTCCCTGAATTGCAAAACGATACTGGCGCACCAGCACAAGTTTACCCTCTGGTGTCACCGGTACAGCTAAAGCACCACCAGGGTGACGAATACATTCCCATTCTCCTTCCGATTTATTAGGTAAACGCAAGCGATTAACTTCAAAATCAAACTTGCGTCCTTTATAAAACAGGCGTTGTTTTAGTAGTTGTGGTAATTCTCTACCTAATGGCATAATAAAATCTGATTATCTGTGAATACAGAGGCGAAATCAGCGTTCTTCTGCGTTTAAGGATGGTGATTTTAATTGCCCATCCATAAATGTACATCTGAACAGTCTACCTCTTTCAGCAGTTCTTTAATAACACACCTAGAAACTGGTTCTACCCAATCTGGGGCAATTTCTGCCAGTGGTACTAACACAAAGGCCCGATCCCGCATTCGGGGATGGGGAATCTGGAGATTTGGTGTATCTACAATAAAGTCATCAAATAATAACAAATCTAAATCCAGGGTTCTTGGCCCCCAGCGTTCCTGTCGCACCCGCCCAAATTGTTGTTCAATTCCTAACAAAATTTCTAATAACTGCTGAGGTAGCATTTCTACCTGCAATGTGACGCAGCCATTTAGGTAATCTGGCTGTGGTGGCCCGATAGCTTTAGTTTGATACCAATTGGATTTGGCTTCTAAGAGAATACCTGGGGTTTGGGCTAAAATCTCTATAGCTGCTTCTAAAATCGTCTGCGAATCGCCGATATTACTACCAAGGGCAAGAGCGCTTCGTCTGGGTTTGGTGTAGGCGTTGCTCACCGTTGGCATCCTACTCTCCTTAATTGAGCCGTTTTCTGGCTGTTTTTGCGGATACTTTGCTGCGCTTGTTCCAGAAAATACCAATAGCTTTTGTATTCAGAATAGTTATCAAAATTGCAGCATTTTTACAAAACTAAACTAACCAAATCTAAAAAACATTATTTTATGGTGAATTTAGTTAATTATTTATAGGATATTATACTAACACAATGGTGGTGCGCTAACCCCAAAGTTGATTGATGGTGGTTATATAGTTACTACTTTGAGCGAGGAACTGACGTGGGGAAGCTTACCTCCTGGTTCAAGCGAAGACCAAAAAATTTGAGTGACTCTGGACAAGGAGGAACAAATGAGAGCTTACCACCAGCACATCTGGCGCAGACGAGGCAGTTACTGAGCAAAATGAAAATTTTACCATCTAGGATGAAGGCCAATCAGGCAACTGGCGGGAAACCACTCTATCGTCGCTTATGGTTTTGGGCAGGCTTGGGTATAGGTGGTGGGATATTTGCCTTGATCTACGGCATTAATTCAATAGACCAGACTTTGCCAAATCAGGCCGAGTTGAATGCTGTACTTAGAGAGCAAACACTCACTATCAAAGCTGCCGATGGCACCATATTACAACAACAAGGTGAAGCGACCAGAGAACAACTAAAGCTAGAACAAATACCAGATAATTTAAAAAAAGCTTTCATCGCCTCAGAAGATAAAAGATTTAGAGAACATAACGGAGTTGATCTGCAAGGGATTGTCAGAGCAGGTTTGAATAATTTGCGATCGCAAGGTGTGGTTGAAGGTGGTAGCACCATCACCCAACAGCTAACGCGGATTCTCTTTTTGAAACAAGAGCAGACAATCTGGCGCAAACTCAAAGAAGTCCGCCTTGCCCAAAAAATGGAGCAAGAGTTAACCAAAGATCAGATTCTAGAGCGTTACCTGAATCTGGTTTATTTGGGGGCTGGAGCTTACGGTGTGGCAGATGCATCTTGGGTATACTTTAGTAAGTCGCCAGACCAGCTTTCTTTAGCGGAAATGGCAACGATTGCTGGATTAGCTCCTGCTCCTAGCTTATACGCACCAGATAAAAATCCAGAAGCGGCAAAACGGCGACGCGACTTGGTATTGTTACGGATGCAAGAAGATGGAGTTATTACACCAGAACAAAGGCAAGCAGCTGTTCAGGAGTCATTAACCCTCAAAAGCAGTTTACCGAAGCGAGTGCAAGTAGAATCACCCTACTTTACCAGCTACATCCAAAAAGAATTGCCGAAGTATGTTTCTTCTGATGTGCTAACAAGTGGGGGTCTAGTAGTAGAAACTACCCTGAACCCGACTTGGCAAAAAGTGGCAGAAGAGGCGGTTGCCAAAACGCTACGAAATCAAGGACGCTGGGAGAACTTTAAGCAAGCAGCAATGGTGGCCATTGACCCCCGTAACGGTGAAATTAAGGCAATGGTTGGGGGAAAAGACTTTGGCAAAAACCAGTTTAATCGGGTTACTCAGGCGCAACGGCAGCCAGGATCGACATTTAAAGGGTTTGTCTATGCCACTGCGATCGCTAGCGGTAAAAGCCCCTACGATGCCTACCAGGATGCACCCTTTGTCGTAGATGGTTATGAACCAAAAAACTATAGCGAAAGGTTTCGAGGTTCCATGAATATCCGAGACGCTCTCACCAGTTCTATTAATGTGATTGCGGTGAAAGTGTTGATTGATATGGGATTTACGCCAACGATTAAACTTGCCCATGATATGGGGATAAAATCTGAACTTAAGCCCACCTACTCCTTAGCTCTTGGCTCAAATGAAGTCAATTTGCTAGAGTTGACCAGTGCTTATGGCAGTTTTGCTACTCTTGGCTTGCATACAGAACCTCATGGCATTACCCGCATCCTCAACCGCCAAGGTAAGGTGATTTGGTCAGCTAATTTCAAGCCTAAACGGGCCATTGATGCTGACAGTGCTGCCATCATGACTTGGATGCTACGCAACGTCGTAGAAGCGGGAACTGGTGCTGCTGCTCAATTAGGTAATAGACAGGTTGCTGGCAAAACCGGCACCTCCGACGAAGCCCGCGATTTATGGTTCATTGGCTACATTCCCCAGATGGTGACAGGGGTTTGGCTAGGTAACGATGACAACCGCCCCACTTATGGCAGTAGTGGTAGTGCCGCTTACACCTGGCGCGAATTTATGAAACAAGCGGTAGAGGAGATGCCAGTAGAAAAGTTTCCCAAACGACCCAAGTTAGATGGTCGCAAAGGTACTATCAAAGCCCAGTCTATTAAGCCCAAACAAATCCTAAATCGTTCTATCTCCTCTAATGATGATTCGGGAGAAAGTGCAGACAGCAGCAGATCATCTAGGAGACGTAGAAGCAGGAGGAGCTATTCTCAAGAAGATCAGCAAACAAGTAACTATACCCCAAGACGGAGAAGGCGCGATGCCTACGGCGGGCTACGCCTACGCAGCCAAGAATCAAGTTCTAATAACTCTTCCTCAGAATCATCCACTCCACGGCGGCGCTCTAGAAGAGTAGAATCTGATTCTCCCCCGCCTAGAAGAACTCGGCGATCTCCTTCTCCCGCAAATAGTTCTGGTTCTTCAGGTTCTTCATCATCACAGCCATCCTGGCGGGATAGACTCAGACCTTCTAATGAATGATGGGGAATGGGGAATGGGGAATGGTGAATGGGGAATGGGGTACAAAACTTGGAGCAGAGGAGAAAGAGATAATTTTTATTCTTCCCCCCTGCTCCCCTGCTCCTCTGCTCCCCACTCTCTCTCCCTCATCCCTTTTCTCTGCAATATGAAGTTGCTCAAACTAAACTACAGGGGGATGTTAGGTGATACGCTCATTTTATAGTGTGTTAAGTACTGTTACCTAACCTTGGAGAATATACTCATGCATGTATTTATGCAAACGGCAGCACCAGCCATAGATGCTGCCCCTCACTTTCCCTTGGCTTTTACCTTGGTGTATGTTGTTGGTTTTATTGCCGCTGTAACCATTGGTTCAATAGCTTGGTACAACTCAAAGCGCCCCGCAGGTTGGGAAAGCAAAGAGCGTCCTGATTTTGTGCCTAAAATTGATAAAGAAGAAACTCCGGGTGTGGGTAAACCGAAGTCATAATTTAGTCATTAGTCATTAGTCATTAGTCATTAATTATTAGACTATGGACTTTTGACTATATATTTAGTTTTGCACTTCAACCCAACGACGGTAAAGCTTTTGAATTTGTTTAAGAAGCAGAGTGTGAGCCGGTTGAGTTGACTCATTCGGCTTCGCTATATCTTGCAGTTCCGTTAGGAGTCTGGCTTCTTCTACGGCGACTTCACCATCGCTATAAATTAAGCCACTGATAGCTTCAATCAGGTCTTCGCAATCTTCCAGGCTGGGGCGATCGCCTAAATACTCTCGCACCCATTCATAGCACTCTTTTGGCTGTACAGGAACTAATTCGTACAGCCAAGGCTTAATTTCTGGGTCGTTAGCCAAACCTTTTGCTTGAGCTATTTCGCGGAGATATTGCCGTTCTTCTGGCTGGATTCTGCCATCAATCCAGGCTGCTCCAATCAGGATTTTAACTAAGTTTTTTACATTGGAAGGGGAAACCATTGCTGCCTCCTCTGGTAGATTCAGGCCTCCACCAAATAGTACAATCCCAAACAGTATTCACTCGGAATTATTGGTTTTTCTTAAGCGCACCATAAAAAAGCCATCCATGTCCTGGCGATGGGGCCAGACTTTAAACCAACCTTGAGGCGTGCTATGGGCAGAATCAGGTAACTCAACGCCTTTTGCAGACTCAATTTGCCAATCAGGTGACTCAGCTAAAAATGTGGAAATTACTTCTTCATTTTCTGCTGGATGCAATGTACAGGTGGCATAAACTAGTACACCACCGGGTTTGACAAAAGTAGATGTATGTGTTAGCAATTCTTTTTGCAGCACCGAAAGTTCTCGGACTGATTCTGGTGTCTGTCGCCAACGCGCATCAGCATGACGGTGCATAGTTCCCAAACCAGAACATGGGGCATCCAGTAATACGCGGTCTGCGGTGTTTTGAAATTGCTTGAAGTGGCGACTGTCGCCAGTGTAAATTTGAATAGATTGTAAATTCAGGCGTTGAGAATTTTCTTGGAGTTTGCGAAGACGAGAAGAAGTGCGATCGCAAGCCCAAATTTTTCCCTTATCTGCCATTAATTCCGCAATATGGGTTGTTTTACCGCCTGGTGCGGCACAAACATCAATTACCACCTCACCTGGTTGCGGGTCGAGTAAATGACTTACCAATTGGGCACTACTATCTTGTACAGTCCACCAACCTTCTCTAAAACCAGGTAGTTTTTGAATTGACCCTGCACTACCAATCAATCGTAAAGCTTGGGGTAAATGAGGAATCCGTCTCACCAAAACACCAGCAGATTGCAAAGCCGCCTCCACTTCCTCAATGGAAGTACAAAGCGGGTTGATACGCAAATCTATTGTTGGTGATTGATTCATCCATTCACACAGTTGTTCTGTCTGGGAAAAATCCAATTGTTCTAACCAAACTTGAATCATCCAGTCAGGAAAGCTGTGTAAAATACCCAAGCGTTCCACTGGGTTTTCTGGAAGTTGTAACGGATCAAAATTGGGGATTGGGGATTGGGGAGTGGGGAGTGGGGAGTGGGCGAGTAACAATGAGTTTTTCTCCTCTGCCCCTCTGCTCTCTTGCACCCCTGCTTTTCTCAAATACTGGCGTAATAGACCGTTAACAAAACCAGTTAGTCCAGAAAAACCGTTTTCTTTAGCGAGTTGGACGGTAGTATTAACAGCAGCCGAGGCGGGAATACGCTGTTGATAGCGCAGCTGGTAAAAACCCAGATGTAAGATGGTGCGGAGGTCTGGCGGTTGTTGATGAGATTTCTTTGTGGCGAGTTGATCAATGAGAGTATCAAGAGTGCGCTGCCTTCTGACACTCCCATAGACCAATTCTGTCAATAAGCGGCGATCATTATCAGGCAAATTAACTTTTTGCAGCACTCTATCTAGGGCAACATCAGTATAAGCCCCCTTGTGAACATCTCGCAGAGCGATAAAAGCTAGTTGACGGGGGTTTGTCATGGAAATATGATTCAGGAGTCAGAAGGCTTTTGTATTCTAACTCCTAACTCTTGTACAGACGCGATTAATCGCGTCTCTCCTAACTTCACCTATCAAGACATATATGGGTCTACACTAGCAATTTCAAACTCACACGCTCTAGAAACCTGTTCTGCTGGTAATTTCCCAAAGCTGATTAATGGTAAATAAGTAGGGTTTGCCATCAGTTCTTTTGCTAATAAGAACCCAGTAATTGTCCAAGTTTGATATTTCCGAGCTTGTTTGCCAATCAGTCGCCCTTTCTTCCCATCGTAATATTCTGGCCATTCATCTGTACTGAGGCGTCCTTGGGCAATTTCAATCGCCTTTTGTGCAAGACTTGTTCTATTAGTTTTCACAGCCGCCGCTGCCAACATCCACATTAAAACTGGCCAACTACCAGCATTATGATACGACCAGGGGATATTTTTGGGGTCACATCCAGTTACAATTCTGTATTCTTCATGTTCCAAAGCTGGGAAACAGATTTTCATTGGCATATCTCCCACCAAATCATCCCATCGTTCCTCAATGAGAGTCATAATCGCTTGTGACTGTTCTTCGGTGGCTAAGTCGGAAATAATTGCCATTAAGTTTCCGAGTGAAAAGAAGCGAGTATCTAGCTGCGACGGGCCAACATTACCTGCTAGATAACCACCTTTTTTCGGCAGCCATTTATCTAATTCATAATAGGGAACAGAATCTACATATATATTGAACAGATTAACAGCAGCCTTACCATATTCTTCACTTTTGAAGCGATAAATTGCATTCAGGCGATTAATATCTATCCAATAATGCTGGCGGATATGAGCGCATAAAAGAGGTAACCGGTTATCAATGGCTTCAACAATATCAGAATTACCTTTACAAATTAGCAGTTCACGAGATGCACGCAATGCCGTGTAAAAAAGAACTTGTAGTTCTAAAGGATGACCATAAATGCCCATACGACGGTCAATCATACAAGCACCATCTGGAACCAACAGCGTTGGGTACATATCAAAACGATTCGCCAAGCAGATTTCCATGATTAACCTGATACCATTTTGGAATTCAGGTTGATCGGCTAGAGAAAAGTCATCTGTGGCGACTACGTAAGCACGCAATAAAATAATCCACCATAGGCAAGAATCTACGGGAGTAACTCTAGCGATCGCATGTTCACCAAAGTCTGCTTCTAAATATTCTTGTCCATTTTCTGATACAACTTTAAAGCTAGCTGGGATTAATCCTCGTCCTGGCTTATAGGCATCTAATGCCTTTTCTTTAGGCTGTAACTTTAAGGTTTCTTCTAAGAAGTTACGAACAATATCTGTTCTACCTTTGATCAGAAAAATTAAAGCTGAAGAAACAAAATCCCGGATGAAGCACTGATCGTAATTGAGCGCCTCTACAGAGGCATCGTAAGCGGCTACTGTCCCAACGGGGCGTCCCTGATAGTAGAGAATTGATTTTTCTAGTGTTAGCCAAGCTTCTTCGACTTCTTTGAAATTTTCAGTAGTTTCCAATTCGTTTAGGTGCATCGCCAGAATAACTCCATTGGGATTGTGAATTTGTGGTAGATGCGTCTTCATTTATTATTTTGCTATTCTCAGCATAACAAAAACGATTCTTTGAATAGCAAATATAATTTGGCAAAAAATAATCAACTAACAATGAATAAACTTGCTGAAATTTTTGCAATTTTATTGTTAGTTAATTGCCTGTAATTTATTACTGTTTTGGTGAATTATAGTTGTTGCTCTCCACCTCAAGTAGTAACATGATTCCTAACAACAGTCACACAAGATATATTTTTAGATTATCTATTGTTCCGTTATCTGCCCGAAATCTTTGCTTTACCAAACAAAAACATATCTTTAGTGCTGTTTAGGGTTTGTGTGAAGTTAAAACTGGTTGCAGTATATTTACCTGAGCAAGATTAGTTTTTGACACGAAGAGGTCAGATTATTCCCCTATAACCTAATAATCTATAACGTTTTGTCAAAATATGCAATATGAATGCTCAAAAAATTTAATATGTCAATACTTCTCAAGAGTTAAATATATTACCCTACTGATAGATGACATGGGGTATTTATGGGAGTAGACTCAAAAAAATCCAGCCAACAGAGCGATCGCCAATGCTAAGAAAGCGATCGATAATCCGAGTTAGATTCTGTTGCGGAATACCAGTACCAGTATTTTGAATCTAAATCACAGCATAATGGTCACTACGGTCTAAGCAATCAGTCACCTTTCCTGTTTGTGGTGTGTATTGAATTGCATTGATAATTAAGTTAACAGAGAAGCGATGCTCATTACTGTTCTCCCAAAGCAGCCTTGAAAACCTGTTCAGCAGTCAGATTTAGCTCTCTGAAATTTGGCTATTGAATTTGGTCATTACCACGAAACTGAGTTTTCGAGACGCGATAAATCGCCGTCTCTACAAGTGTTTTGGTCTTATCTGAACTGTATTGATCTATAAACTGATATTGTTGGTTGTTTATTTGACTGTATATATTTTTATGCTGACTTGTCTTCTGCTGCCAATTGATGAATTTGTTGTGTATACCAAATAATCTCAAGCATTCCTTGTTGATCTAGATCATTAGTCTGTGCTATTTGGGGTTGTAGCGTAATACCGCTAGTTCGATTTGTCAGAAGTTCAATCGGCAAGTTTGGTGCAATTGCAAGCGGTCGTGCTAAACCGATAACATCTACGCTTCCTTCTTCAATTGCTTGAGTCATAGCATCGGCTGAACGAAAACCACCAGTTAACATAATTGGTAGAGAAATTGAGGAGCGAACTTTCCGGACATATTCTAAAAAATAAGCTTCGCGTTGGCGTGTACTTTCTTTTTGAGCAATATCTGTCTGTCCCATCATCGCCAGCTTTTCATAAGTTCCACCGGAGATTTCTATCAAGTCAACACCAACTTGTTCTAAAACTTGGACAACATTAATAGATTCTTCTTCAGTAAAACCACCTCGTTGAAAATCAGCGGAGTTGAGTTTGACACTAATCGGAAAATCTTGACCAAGAGAATTACGTATTCCTTGATATACTTCTAAAAGGAAACGCATTCGCTTTTCAGGTGTTCCTCCCCAGTCATCATTACGTTGATTAGAAAGCGGCGATAAAAATTGGTTAATTAGATATCCATGAGCAGCATGGATTTGTACACCAGTAAAACCAGCTTTTTTTGCAATTTTTGCTGTATAAATGTGACGTTCAATTAGATGTTTAATTTCCGCTTCAGTTAATGCTCTGGGTTGAGCGAATTCTTTTTCAGAAAGTTGTAGTGGAATTGATGATGGTGCTACAGGCTGTGGTGATAAATAAATTGGTGATTGCCGTCCTGGATGATTAATCTGCATCCATATATGACCACCTTGTGCAATGCTTGCAACTGCCCATTCTTGGAGAAGTGGCAGATCCCGTTCATCTTCAATTACAACATCGCGTGGTAAAACCAAAGCTGTCCGAGCAATCATCACATTACCGGTAATCATCAAACCGGCTCCTCCTAATGCCCATCGCTTATACAAGCGGATAATTTCTTTTGTGGGGCTGTTTTGATCGTCAGCTAACTGTTCGTTCATGGCAGCTTTAGCTATCCGATTTGGCAATTCTGCTCCACAGGCTAGTTTTAAAGGTCGGTTAAGGATGGTAATATTGTTATTCATATTTTGACTAGTATAGGAATCCACTTTGATTTCTGAACTAATTTGCGTAGGCAGGCAATAGGGAATAGGCAATAGGCAATAGGCAATAGGCAATAGGCAAGAAGGCTTTTTAGTTGTACTGAGTTTTTTCAAAAATCAAATATGAGTCCTATATCAATAAACTGTTAACATAAACGACTGCAATTGAGGGCGCTTGTTTAATCGCGTGCGATCGCAATTCTCGCACCACCCACCACTATATCGGCTAGTCGTAACGAAGGATGTAAGGCAACTTATTTATCAAAATTAATATATTTGTGAGCATTTAAATGCTCCTGGAATTCTTTATAAGCTCGATTAATTGCTTGCATCGAAGTTTTTGCGAGCGCAGAACTATTAAGATCAGGATGATACAATCTTGCTAATCGGCGGTATGCAAGTTTAACAACATTGAGGCGATCGCTCTGATTTACGCCCAAGATTTCCCACCATTCCCCAAATAATCCAGAGTCAAGAGTAAATTCATTCCAAATCTTGATGCTTCCACTATTACCGCCACTTACCAGCGTTTTCCCATCAGGACTGAAAGCAACAGATAAAACTGCTTCTGCTTGTCCAGAGAAGGTGTAAAGCCATTTTCTGGTTTTCAAGTTCCACAAATTAACTTGTCTGTCATCACTGCCACTGATTAAAGTATTACCATCAGGACTGATTGCGATCGCATTCACTGCCGCTAAGTGTCCCTTGAGTGTGCGTATACATCTCCAAGTTTCAGGTAGCTGGGTTGTCGGAGATATTTTTTCCGGTTCAATATTGGGAGTAGAAGGTTTAGGTGTAGCAAATTCTGATTTTTTCTTGAATTTAGCCTTAAGCGCTTGTAACTCATTCTCGACTTCCAAACCAGCAAATTTTTGGTTGAGATCCTCACCAGATAAAAATGCTTCTAATTCCATCACTGCTTCGGAATAGTAGCCCATCTGCAAAACTTTCTCTTCCATCCGCTCAAAAAGCTGTGCTGGAGTTTCGCTAATTCCCGATTCGTCTAACAGTTTGGCAATACCATAGGCGGCGAGTCCGACTACTGCACCAATTCCTGCCATCGGTACTGCACCAATCCCAAATGCCAGCCCTACTTTAGGTGCGACTAAACCCATACCACCGACGACGCTATAAACACCAGCACCGCCAACTGCACCAATTCCCATTGTAGCGATCGCAGCAGCATCTCCTTCTGCTACGGCTTTAAAAGCGCCATAAGCAGCTGCACCAGCCACAGCGCCAGCACCGACTACAGGAGTTGCACCAATGCCGACTGCGCCAAATCCGCCTGCTAGTCCCATCCCGCCTACCGTTGCGGAAACACCAACACCTGTTATGGTTCCACCTGCAATGAATGCTGCGCCTGTTTTAGAGTTTTGTGTCACTGCCTAATGTTTTCTTGAAATTTTCTAGAGTTATCAGATTTTGTTTGAGTACAGCTACTATTGCTTCCTGCTGTTGAAGCTGAGTTTGAAGAATAAGTACAATTTTATTTTGTATTTTTTTATTCACTACAGCTTGAAGGGTTAAATCATCATCATTGTTTCTCAAAGCTGTCTCAGCTTTTTCGTTCCAGTATTTAGCTTCTTTCTGCGCGTGTTCAAAATCTTTCTGAATAGTTTCTTGATTAGCAACAGCGCTGTTGACAGTTTTTTTTGTCTCATGGATAGCCTCTGCTAAAAGCACTTTGCTATCTTTTTTAGCTTTAGTTTGCTCTTGGGGGTTAGGTGGTAGAATTAATGCTTCTTTAAGTGCCTGTAATTCATCATCAACGGATAAATCAACATCAGCCCATAAATCAACATCTTCATGTTCAAACTTGATGAATGTCGGTAAAATCTCACTGGTGTTAGGCTTACTGCGTAATACTTCATTCTGTGCTTCTGAAACCTTTTTCTCCCAAGATTTCAAACTACTTTTAATTGCGTCTACTTGTGGTTTTTGCTCTTCTACCAGGGTTTTGAGTCTACTAGCAATAGCTTGGTATCGTTCCTTTTGGAATTTTGCTTGACGAATTAAATCCTGATTACTTCCTTTCAAAGCAAGTTGATATTCTTGTTCCCATTTATCAGCTTCGGCTTGAGCTTTCGCATAGTCTCGTTGAGCAATTTCTTGGGCTACTCTGGATTGGCTTGCTCCTTCGCGTAACTTCCGTAGTGCATCCTGTGATAATTGATCTTGGTCGTAAAGTCCCATAAATTTATCTGAGTAGCCTTATTACCCAGAGCATAGACTAATTAATACTTTTACGTCTTCGTAAAAATTACTTAAGCCTTGACTTTTGCTTTTAATGCTATCTTAGAGAAGTTTCAGTATACTATTTCATTAATTCCTGGCAAAATAAATTAGGCAAAACTCTGCCTTACTCCGCGTTTACTTTACTACCTGGAGCATTTAAAAACATTTCTATTTTACGCACTACCAAATAATCGCAACTAATCCTGATGCAGTTATATTGGAATCACAAGTTAATAATTGCACTTCATCACCTTTTGCTACTAAAACTAGCGCAGTTGCAGCAATTTGTCTATCGTGCATTTCATTAATAGCAGATAAGCTTATGGTTATTTCAATTACATCTTTGTCAAGTGGATAAATTACCACACGCGGATCAGCTTCAACTGCTGAAAGTAAATTCTTGGCAGAAGGAATAGATGTTTTTCCTCTCTCAACAATCCAAACAGCTTCGGCTAATGTTGTAGCTGGTATAACTAGCTGGGAATCAGGGTTAGAAAGAATAGCATTGGCATTTGCACCTAATCGCGAATTTCCTTCGAGAAACCAAATGAGAGCATGAGTATCAATCACATACTTCATAATTACCTATGACCAGTTTAAGCCGTCTTCAGTATCTCCATGAAATTCAGTAATTTGAAAATCTTTTTCTGTTGATTGTTCATGCCCAAAAAACATACCAAACCGCATTATCTGCTTTTGGATTTGAGATTTCTCAGGTTCTAAAAAAGTTACAATAACACGGCTTTCTGATACATCAGATGGTAATTCTGAAAGTTGTATATTACCGTTCTTGTACACTCCTTCAATCGATTGCAACATTAGTATTTCCCAAATTTCTACTCATATAAATTATAAAGTTAATACTAAAAAGATGCCGACTTGCTTAAAAATATCAAATTTTGGGGTTGTACTGGCGCCAACTGCTGCTGTAACTACATATCAATAAGCTTGTTGTACTCTGCATAACTCCCGATCCAAAACCACAAAATACCATCCTTAACTTCTACATCCAATGCCCTATAGTTTCGCAGTATTTACCAACCTTCTTGAAATGCAGTGATGGATGAGAGGGATGAGACTTGAGTAGTTCGTAACACCGATCAGCTATTTGCTAAACCTCTTCAGGCAGAACATTGTAACGTTCCCAAAATCGATGAGTTGTGTAATGCATCAAATTGTTCGATAGTTACCCGCCTCGAACTCAGCGATCGCTTCTTGTGCAAAAGCTTCCAGTTTGCCATCAGCAATGTCTTTCTCTAATTGTTCATCCCACCGTTGATAGTCTAAATCAGCAAACCATTGAATGAGCTTCTCATACTCGTTAGGTGGCAGTTGAAGAATCGCAGACTCAATTTGCTCAAGTGTCAGCATAAGGATACATCACCTTTACTCCAAGCAAATTATAGCTTTCTCAACTAATGATCTCGACCGTGCTTGTATGCTTTGCATCTCGATCTGAAATTCGCATCTATTTGGATTAAGGCAGAAATTTATTTCTGTAACTGAGACTCTAGGTAGCGATCGCCAACCTTGCTATACATGCTCTACCCATTATGTCAAGCAAACCTCCACTTTTATTAATCAGCAAATAGGCGAACTTGAACCAAAACCCCCACGCAATCGGGGAATTCTCGACAATCCTGATGAACTCTACCGAAAATATGGAATAACATTTGGGTGTGCTTCAAGAAATTGTGTACAAGAGTTGAAAATGACGATATGGCAACATCTAATATCCTCAAAGAACCACTGCTTTTGCGTCTGAGTCGCTTGTTTAGTGGGTTGCGTGGTGATTTGACGGGAGGACTAACAGCAGCAGTGGTAGCATTACCTTTGGCTTTAGCCTTTGCAGTCGCCAGCGGTGTGGAACCAAAGGCAGGACTTTACACCGCGATTGTGGCGGGAATTGTCGCAGCAATTTTTGGTGGTTCGTCAGTACAGATTACAGGGCCAACAGGTGCAATGGCTGTGGTTTTGGTGGGAATTGTCGCCAAGTACGGCATTGAGAAAGTTTGGATTGCTGGGGTGATGGCTGGAATTATCCAAATTGCTTTGGGGGTTGCCAAACTTGGACAGTTAGTGAAGTTTATTCCCTATCCGGTGACGGCAGGTTTTACTAACGGTATTGCCGTCATTATTTTTTGTGGTCAGTTAAATAATTTCTTTGGTTTAAAATTACCACGGAGCGAACATTTTCTACCGGGACTTTGGCAAAGTATAACTCATGTAGAAGCTCTAAACTGGGCAGCGGTTGCTTTAGCTGTAGTGGTGATTGCAACTAATGTTTTGTGGCCTAGGATTAATACGACAATACCAGGTTCTTTAGTAGGGCTGGTGTTAGCAACTGCGATCGCATCTTCTTTCCATCTAAATGTACCAACAATTGGCACGATTCCCCAATCTTTACCGATGCCTCAAGGTATCCCCCACTGGAATGATTTTAGTGTGATTCGGGAACTAATTAATCCGGCTTTGGCTTTAGCTGCACTGGGAAGTATTGAATCGTTGCTATCGGCGGTAGTAGCTGATGGGATGACTGTTAGCGAGAAACACAATAGCGATCGCGAATTAATTGGTCAAGGTTTAGCTAATATGATTGTGCCATTTTTTGGTGGCATCCCCGCCACAGGTGCGATCGCTCGGACTGCTGTCAATGTCCGTTCTGGCGGTAAAACCCGACTATCTGGGGTAATTCACGGTGTTGCTTTAGCGATAATCGTTTTAACTTTAGCACCCCTAGCAGCACAGATTCCTTTAGCAGCACTTGCTGGGATTTTAATGGTGGTTAGTCTGCGAATGGTTGAGTGGGAAGCCATTGGTTTATTAATGCGTGCTACCTACTCCGACTTTGCTGTAATGATTCTCACCTGGCTAGTCACAATCTTGTTTGACTTAGTTCTCGCTGTCGAAGTGGGATTGATTGCAGCCGGAGCGTTATTCATCAAACGGATGAGCGATTTAAGCTTAGTTAAAA
Organism: Nostoc sp. KVJ20; assembly: GCF_001712795.1. GTDB lineage: Bacteria > Cyanobacteriota > Cyanobacteriia > Cyanobacteriales > Nostocaceae > Nostoc. The sequence goes on along the minus strand of NZ_KV757784.1, from coordinate 13,555 downwards.
TACCTGAAACCGAAGTATTTCCCCCTGGTACTCCTCTGGAATTAGGTAAGGAAATTGCCGTTTATCGGGTAGATGGCCCCGTATTTTTTGGTGCTGCTGAAAGGTTTGCTACTTTCCTCCGTGATGAACCGGAAGTAAAGTATTTAATTCTCCGGTTGCGGTTTGTGCCAAATATGGACACAACTGGGTTAGTAGCCTTAGAGGATATTTATCATGACTTGGAACGGCACAATTGCCGCTTAATTCTCACAGGGTTACAACCCGAAGTCCAACAACTATTAGAACGTACAGGATTGTTAAATACAATTGGGTTATCAAATTGTTTTGAAACAACCACAGATGCGATTTGCTCTATCTCTCCCCAGATTGCATGTTCTCAACCTGTAGCAGCTGATTTGAAAACAAAAGAATTGATGGAATTAAATGATTGATATCATGTCAGAAACTATCTGACTACTGCCATAGTTAAAGCCTGTATTCGTTACCGAATCAGGCTTTTGAAGTATTTTTTTAAATTTGTACGGACAACTTCAGTTTAATTACTGAATAGCAAATCCTTCTGGTCTGATTGCATCTTCCAAATCAACGCCCATCAGATTAGCTCCCTGGATGTTTGCATTTGTCAGATTTGTATTTTCCAAGTCTGCGTTTTGTAGGTTAGCAGTTTGCAGGTTAGCTCCTAGGAGGTTGGCTTTCTCTAGGTCTGCATCAAATAGGTTCGCTCCCACTAGGTTTGCTCCCAAAAGGTTTACCTTGCCTAAATCTGCTCCTTGAAAGTTAGCCCCTTGTAAGTTTGTTTGCTGTAAGTTAGCTCTTTCTAAGTCTGCATTTTGTAAGTTAGCACCTTCTAAGTTTGCCGCTTGCAGGTTTGCATCCTTTAACATTGCTCCAGTCAGATTACAGCCAACACATTCATTGGTTTGTAATAAATGTCTAACGTTATCTGCTACAGAGACTATTGGGGATAGGACTGGTGCTGTCACAGGCTCCATTGGCGATACAACCGGAGATATGACTGGTGCTGTTACAGGCTCCATTGGTGATTCAACTGGAGCTAGTTCCGATTCCGTAGGTATGGATGGTGTTAGTGTTTGCGCTCTAGCGCTGGGCTGGATAAGCAGAGTAAATCCCGCGACAACTACCATAAACACTGCTGTTACGAGCCACTGAGTTAATTTTTTAGAGTTTGATTGATTCATTAGTTCCTTCATAATCTGATTCCTATTGGTGGGCTTGCTTTTATAAGAGCCATCGATAATGTGCTTTATTCTCACTTTAGATAACTTGATTGATAAGAGCAAATATTATTGTTATTCATATTGATAAATTCAAGTGATTGATAAATCTTTTTGGATGGGAAGCGATCGCTGATTTTTTTGCTGACATCAGGGACATAACACCCATCAAGAATTTCAAGTTTTCAGATTCAGATGCGTAAGCGTAGCCCGTCGCAGACATAGTGTGGAGCGTCTATCGTAGGCATAGTTTACCGCACAACATCGCCTCATATTTAGTTCCCAAGCATTGCCAAACTAGGTAAAAGTCGATATGTTTCACTTTTAATCAAGATAGAGAGTCCCAAGTAAATTAAGACAAAGGGAAAGATTTTCCGACCGTAGCGAGTTAAAACAGGTGTCATCAGAGGATTACGAGTCAGGTTGTAAGAGAGTAAGCACCACGTACCAACAGTGAAATAGCAAACACACAGAATTACACCCAAACTTGGAAGATTGCTACTGGCAAACAACGGTACATAAATCCCAATATTGTTTCCTCCATTGGCAATGGTGACAGCCGAAACGCGGTAGGTTTGAGGATCGCGGATGGTTGCGAATAGTGATTTCTTTTGGCGTCCAGATTTAGTAGGAGTTAAGTCAACTGACACAGCTTGCACTGTTTCTTCTTCTTGTTCTCGACTGATGAAATTACTGATACCGATAGCAATGGGAAGCAAACCTAGCAAACCTATCCAGGTACTAGGAATAAGCATACCGCCGAAAAAACCAGGGAGACTAGCACAAACTAAGACAGTGAATCCCAGAAATTCACCGAGAACAATATGCTTAGGACGAAAGCTGCGATTGACTTTTCCGAAGAAGGCCGTCAAGTATAAATTGTCGTCAAAGGTGGTTGCAAAAGCGACAGAGATTCCAATAATTAATGTACTAATTAGCCAACTCATAATTGTTGCTCACGATAATTCAATGCTGTTTGTCTTACATCCTTCTCTGCTTCTCGATGTGAATGCAGTTCAGGAGATTTTGTGACTGTTGTACTTAACGACAACCAATCGAGGTTCGCTAGTAATCAGTCAATTTTCCAATTTGTAGGATTTTTAGAGGCGATGCCTATAGCGCTAAACTATGCCTCTACTCAAATTGGTGATTTTTTTCTCAGCAAGGTACCTTGGGAGCTAATGAACTCAATATTATGGCTTTCAGCCAAATAAGAGCAAATACTCTTGTTTTTTAAAACGATAAATAAAAGTGATTAACAAATTGACTATATATTTTGGGCTTTCTACATGACAACTAAACCGCATGGAAGAGAGTAGCAGTTCGTCATACCTCATACTGAGTTAGTATCTGAGAAGTTTAAGAGCGATTGCTCCTATTGAAGAGAACCCTTGTCAGATGCTAAAGGCTGGGATATTCTTGGCAGCTAGCATTCAACATCGGTTAATATGACTAATCGCCCTCTAACTTCAGTTTCAGGATGTCCAGTAATGTTGGATTTAACTTGTAATTATGTTAACCAGTGTTGACCGTTTATTATTTGTCCGGCGAGTCCCGATTTTTAAGGAATTGCGGGATGATTTTATTGTGCGGCTCACTTCAGTGATGAACGAATTGTCATTTCCAGCTAATTACACCATCTTTCGACAGGGAGAAGAAGGGCGATCGCTCTATATTGTCGTGTCAGGTCGAGTTAAAGTTCACATTGGGAATAAACAATTGGCAGAGGTGGAACAGGGAAAATACTTCGGTGAGATGGCAGTATTTGATACTCAACCTCGTTCCGCCACTGCAACGACTCTGGAACCCTGTGAATTTTTAGAACTGACGCAAGAGCAGCTGTATGATGCGATCGAAGAAACTCCCGAAATTGCAGTGAATATCATTCGTGAATTATCCCGTCTGATTCGCAGATTGAATGATGATATGAATGTGACCTCTTTGCGGAGTTAATAATCAACGGAAATCGGCGGGAATCCCATCGTTTCAAGGGGTAGAAGGTATAGCAGCCCGCCGATTTAGTCATTAGTCAGTGGTCATTAGTCATTTGGTACTAATGATATAGCGGTTCCCAATTGCATGAAATACAGACCTAACCCCCAGCCCCTTTCCTTCAAGGAAAGGGGAGTAAGATTCAAACTTTCAAGCAATATTGCTGGCTATTGTTATGCTACCTCTATAGTGTCGAGGAAACATAGTAATGTTGAAGGTTTTTGCTGACCGTGGTGGAACATTCACAGATATTGTTGCTGTTACTAATAATCAAGCAATTATAGATGGACTCTCAAAACACCCTGAACGTTTTTTAATTGTCCCTTTGCATAATCAGCAATGGATTATAGTATACAAACTCCTTTCAGAAAATCCTGAACAATACCAAGATGCAGCCATCCAAGGTATTCGGGATATTATAGGTATTGCAAACAACGAACCTATTCCTACGGAAGCGATAGAAGTGCTAAAAATGGGGACAACGGTAGCAACAAATGCGCTATTAGAAAGGAAAGGCGATCGCGTCGTTCTTCTCATCACCAAAGGGTTTAAAGATGCGCTGCGAATTGGCTACCAAAATCGTCCTAATATCTTTGCTCGTCATATTATTTTACCAACCATGCTTTATGAGCAGGTGATTGAGATAGATGAACGCTATGATGCCAAAGGAAATGAATTAATACCGATAAAGATTGAACAAGTCAAAAATGACTTAGAAGCAGTTTACCACACAGGAATTCGGAGTTGTGCGATTGTTTTTATGCACAGCGATCGCTATCCCAATCATGAACAACAAATAGCCCAGCTTGCTCAAGAAATCGGCTTTACGCAGATATCCATATCCCATCAAGTTAGTCCTTTAATGAAGTTGGTTAGCAGAGGAGATACAACAGTAGTCGATGCTTATTTAACTCCGATTCTGCGGCGCTATGTCAACCAAGTAGCGAGTCAGTTACCCGGAGTCAAATTAATGTTCATGAAATCTGATGGCGGTTTAGTCGCAGCCGAGCAATTTCAAGGTAAAGATAGTATTTTAAGTGGCCCGGCTGGCGGTATTGTTGGCGCAGTTCAAACTAGTAAAAGAGCAGGTTTTGAGTTAGTTATCACCTTTGATATGGGTGGAACCAGTACAGATGTTGCCCACTTTAAAGGAGAGTATGAACGACAACTAGATTCGGAAATTGCTGGGGCGCGGATGCGAGTTCCCGTATTAGCAATTAATACCATTGCTGCTGGCGGTGGTTCAGTTCTCTTTTTTGATGGTTCTAGTTATCGTGTCGGCCCTAAATCTGCTGGCTCAAATCCTGGCCCTGCTTGTTATCGGCGTGGCGGGCCATTAGCGGTTACTGATGCTAATGTGATGTTAGGCAAAATTCACCCACAATATTTTCCCTCAGTTTTTGGAATTGATGGAAATTCACCTTTAGATAAAGATACTGTCATCCAGCAATTTACACAATTAGCCCAAGACATTCAAGCCGCTACATTAAATCATTCTACTCCCGAAGAAGTAGCCGCTGGATTTATTGCGATCGCAGTGGAAAATATGGCGAATGCAATTAAAAAAATCAGTCTGCAACGGGGTTATGATGTTACCCAATATGTGCTTTGTTGTTTTGGCGGTGCAGGTGGGCAAGTTGCTTGTTTAATTGCCGATACCTTGGGAATGAAAACAATATTTTTACATCCTTATGCTGGCGTTCTCTCTGCTTATGGAATGGGATTAGCGGATGTTAGGGCAATTAGAGAAGGAGGAGTTGAACAACCTTTAAGCCAAGCATTAATCCCTAAACTACAGCAGTTAATGGAATATTTAGAAGCTCAAGCTATAAGTGAAATAGATGAGGCACTGAGTAGAGTAGAAGTAATCCGAAAAATTAACTTAAAATATGAGGGAACTAACTCTACAATGGCCATTAATTTTGCCAATAATGTGGTATTGATGCGACAAGATTTTGAAACTGAACATCAATCTCGCTACGGTTTCATTCAATTAGAGAAAAACTTAATTGTCGAATCAGCTTCAGTGGAAGTAATTCAGAAAATGGATACTCCCGAAGAAGCATTAATTACTCGTACCCGTTTTCTAGATGAAGCCCCCGTATGTGTTGAAATAGTCAGAATGTTTAGTCATAATAAATGGCATGATACACCTATTTATCGACGGGAAGATTTGCAACCAGAAGATAGTATTAATGGGCCTGCGATCGTCGTTGAAAAAATTGGCACAATTGTAATTGAGCCTAACTGGAATGCCAGATTAACTGAACGTAATCATCTGATTTTAAAGCGTAAAGATGGATGAATTGATCAGGCTTAATCTGTATTTGCAGGAGAATCAATATCAGTTATTTTGGTTACATAATTTGTATTTTTAATAAAAAGAAATCAACCATGCAGATAAAATCTCAACCAGATCCCATCCGTTTAGAAATATTCAAAAATCTCTATCAATTTATCGCCGAACAAATGGGAATTGTGTTACAAAACACGGCTACATCAGTGAATATTAAAGAAAGGCTAGATTTCTCCTGTGCTATTTTTGACTCATCAGGATTATTAGTAGCAAATGCCCCACACATTCCCGTACATTTAGGCTCAATGAGTGAAAGTGTCAGAAGTTTAATTAACGATAAAGGCGACACCCTAAAACCGGGAAATGTCTATCTATCTAATAATCCCTATAATGGCGGAACCCACCTTCCTGATGTCACTGCAATTACCCCTGTATTTTTAGAAAGTAGTGAAAATAATCCATCCCCAATGCCCAATGCCCAATGCCCCATGCCCATCTTTTTCGTTGCTTCTCGTGGACACCAAGCCGATATGGGTGGAATTACTCCTGGCTCAATGCCTCCTGACAGTACCACAGTAGAAGAAGAAGGAATTCTCTTTGATAATTTCCTTTTGGTTGAAGAGGGAAAATTTCGAGAAAACTCAGTAAGGCAGCACCTCTCAAATCATACTTATCCGGCTCGTAACCCTGACCAAAATATAGCTGATTTCAAAGCACAAATTGCCGCAAATGAACGGGGAGTTCAAGAACTTCGTAAAATGGTTTCACAATATGAGCTTGATACTGTTCAGGCTTATATGACATTTGTGCAAGCTAATGCTGAGGAGTCTGTTAGACGTGCGATCGCAGTTCTCAAGGATGGCTCATTTACTTATAAAATGGATGATGGCTCACAAATTCAAGTTAAAGTGACAATTCACCCAGAAAATCGCAGTGCTACCATCGATTTTACTGGGACTTCTCTACAACTAAATAGTAATTTCAATGCTCCTAAAGCTGTAACTCAAGCAGCAGTATTATATGTCTTCCGTACTTTAGTTGATGATAATATTCCTCTCAATGCTGGGTGTCTTAATCCTCTAGAAATTATTATCCCGGTTGGCTGTATGCTCAATCCAACCTATCCAGCAGCAGTAGTAGCAGGTAATGTAGAAACTTCTCAAACCATTGTCGATGCTTTATATGGTGCTTTGGGTGTCATGGCTGCTTCTCAAGGAACGATGAATAATTTTACTTTTGGTAATGAGCAATATCAATATTATGAAACTATCTGCGGCGGCTCTGGAGCGGGAATTGATTTTGATGGAACTGATGGTGTCCATTCTCACATGACGAACTCCCGCTTGACCGATCCAGAAGTTTTAGAAACCCGTTATCCTGTACTTTTAGAAAGCTTTAGTCTTCGTCCTGATAGTGGTGGTAAAGGAAAATATTCGGGTGGAAATGGAGTTGTCCGCCGCATTCGATTTCTAGAACCTATGACAGCTAATATTCTCTCTGGTCATCGGGTTGTTTCTCCCTTTGGATTAAATGGTGGGGAAGCAGGAAAATTAGGACGCAACTGGATACAACGTCAGAATGGAATCGAAGAGAATTTAGACAGCACAGCAACAGTAGAGATGAAAACTGGAGATGTTTTTGTAATAGAAACTCCTGGCGGCGGTGGATTTGGTCAAATCTCTTAATTAGAAAGTTTAGCTAATCACTAATACCCAAGTTGATATACACAGATATAATAGAAAATTATTTGTGTCCGTGTGCGCTGAAAAAAACAAAATGGTATGGACTCCCTTACATGCAAAAATTCATCGCACCATCCGATCGCGCCACTTATTTGAGCGCAACCAGCGACTATTAATCGCTGTCTCCGGCGGACAAGATTCTCTGTGTTTAATAAAATTACTTTTAGATTTACAATCCAAATGGGGATGGGATTTAGGTATCGCTCACTGCGATCATCGCTGGCGTTCTGACTCTCAAGCTAATGCTCATCACGTCGAAAATTTAGCTAAAACTTGGGGTACATCCTTTTATTTAGAAACAGCGAACAAACCGATAAATAGTGAAGCGGCTGCACGCGATTGGCGCTATCAAGCTTTAAGTGCGATCGCACAAGCAAATAATTATCAATATATAGTAACAGGACACACCGCTAGCGATCGCGCCGAAACTCTCCTCTACAATTTAATTCGCGGTACTGGTGCTGATGGTTTACAAGCCTTGACTTGGCAACGTCCTCTAACTACAGGCATTATGTTAGTGCGTCCACTTTTAGAAATTACTCGCTCACAAACAGAGCAATTTTGTCACGAATTTAAATTACCAATTTGGGAAGATTCTACCAATCAAGATTTGCAATATGCCCGCAACCGCATTCGCCAAGAACTAATACCATATTTGCGAAATAATTTCAACCCCCAAGTAGAATCAGCCTTAGCCCAAACAGCAGAACTTCTCCAAGCGGAAGTGGAATATTTAGAAAAAGCTGCCCAGCAGTTGCGGGATGGGGCATTGGACATTGGGGATGAAGAAGATTCTCTTACTCTTCTTCCCTTACGGTTAAATCGTCGGGTATTGCAGAACGCACCATTGGCCTTGCAACGTCGGGTGATGCGTCAGGTATTGCAGCAAATACTAACTGATGCACCTAGTTTTGAACACATCGAAAAATTAACGGCTTTAATTATAGCGCCCAACCGATCGCAAACCGATCCATTTCCTGGTGGTGCGATCGCTCAAGTAGAAGGCGACTGGATCTGTTTTAAATAGTTAGGAGTGATGAGTTAAGACTTTATACGGTGTTTTTAAAATTACGTAACAATCTATCTCAATACTGAATCTTCTTGTCTCATTCCTGACACAATCTCACGCAAAGGCGAGGGCATTTGCGTGAGACAATCATATTAATCTAAACTTCAACATCCAAAGCACGTACCAAAAAAGCCCATTTATCTGCGGCTTCTTCGATAATTTTAGCCGTGGGTTTACCCGCGCCATGTCCTGCTTTCGTCTCAATTCTAATTAGAACTGGCGCATCACCAGCGTGAGCCTCTTGCAAAGCTGCGGCAAATTTGAAACTATGAGCAGGAACAACGCGATCGTCATGATCGGCTGTGGTAATTAAGGTTGCTGGGTAAGCTGTATCGGGTTTGAGATTTTGCAATGGCGAATAAGCATACAGCACTGGAAACTCTTCTGGATTATCTGCTGAACCATATTCGGAAGTCCAAGCCCAACCGATGGTAAATTTGTGAAACCGCAACATATCCATGACGCCGACTGCTGGTAAAGCCGCACCAAATAAATCGGGACGTTGCGTTATGCAAGCACCAACTAATAAACCGCCATTACTACCACCTGCGATCGCTAGCTTATCAGTCTTAGTATAATTATTCGCAATCAACCACTCAGCAGCACTAATAAAGTCATCAAAGACATTTTGCTTTTTATCCTTCATTCCTGCTTGATGCCATTCTTCGCCATATTCTCCACCACCGCGTATATTTGGCATAGCATAGACACCACCCATCTCCATCCACACCAAAAGACTCACAGAAAAACCAGGTGTCATTGAGGCATTAAAACCGCCATAAGCATAAAGATAAGTTGGGTTATTTCCATCTAATTTTATGCCCTTTTTATGGGTGATAAACATTGGCACTCTAGTACCATCTTTGCTCTGATAAAATACTTGTTTTGTCTCGTAATCATCTGGATTAAAATCTACCTGCGGCTGACGGAAAAGGGCACTTTTTCCAGTTATCATATCGTAGCGATAGATAGTTCCTGGTGTGGTGAAACTGGTATAGCTATAAAAAGTTTCGGTATCATGACGCTTACCACCAAAACCTCCGGCTGAACCGAGTCCCGGTAATTCAACTTCGCGTACAAATGCACCATTGAGGTCAAAAATCTTGATTTGACTGTGAGCATCTTTGAGATAATCAGCAACAAATTGGTTATTGAGTATGCCAACACTTTCCAACGTTTCCGCAGATTGAGGAATGATTTCTCGCCAATTCTCTGGCGAAGGGTTTTTCGTGTCAATCGCAATAACTTTTCCCCGTGGTGCATTTAAATCTGTGCGGAAATAAAAGACACTATCATCATTGTCGATAAAGCTATAATCTGCCTCGAACTGGTTAATTAGTTCTACAACTTCAGAATTAGGGTTAGTTAAATCTTTGAAGAAAACCAAATTTTTAGAGTCAGTACCCAACCAAATTGAAATTATTAGATAGCGTCCATCTTCAGTAACTCCACCACTAAAACCCCATTCCTTTTGGTCAGGACGATGATAAATTAGTACATCTTCTGATTGGGGCTTACCTAGTTGATGATAGTAGAGTTTTTGATAATAGTTAACATCTTCTAATTGAGTTTTTTCGTTCGGTTCATCGTAGCGACTGTAGAAAAAACCTTGGTTATCGTATGTCCAAGATGCGCCAGAAAATTTAATCCACTTCAGATGATCTTGGAGGTCTTCACCAGTTTCAATATTACGTACTTTCCATTCTTGCCAATCAGAACCAGAAGACGATAAACCATAAGCTAAAAGTTTGCCATCCTCGCTAATGGACAATCCAGAAAGAGCAATTGTCCCATCTTCTGAGAGCTTATTAGGGTCGAGTAAAACTTTGGGTTGGTCGTCGAGAGTTTTCAAAGTGTAAAGGACACTTTGGTTTTGCAGCCCGTAATTTTTAAAATAAAAGTAGCGTTCGCCTTCTTTAAAAGGGATACCATATTTTTCATAATCCCAAAGTTTGGTGAGACGCTGTTTAATTTTTTCCCTAGCAGAAATTTCACTCAGGTAGCCAAAAGTAACTTGATTTTGTGCCTCGATCCAAGTTCTTGTTTCTTCAGAGTCAGGATCTTCTAACCAACGATAAGGATCTGCGACTGAAGTACCGTGGTAGTTATCGACTTGATTACTTTTGTAGCTGGATGGGTAGGTGAGAGGTTTTTTAGAAGAAGGCATAGTTTTAGGTCAAAAGTGCTTCTTTACATACTACAAAGATAGACCCCTTCCTAAACCTACGAGAAAATTCCCAGAGGGCAATACAGACCAAAACACTTGTAGAGACGGCGATTTATCGCGTCTCGAAAACCCGCAATTTTGTACAATTAGCCCTTAACCCAAGCGTATTGTCCCAGAGGGTACTAGTAAATGTAGACAAGCGATGTCTCAAAGGGGCTACACCTACGCGCATTTAATTTTTTAAGCTTTTGAAACTAAGCATTAGTTGGACTACTAATGAGTTTCTCCCCTTTCAGCATTCGCGCTGCGGCTTCGAGGAGAGCTTCTTCAAGATAAGGCTTGGTAAAGTAGCCACTAGCACCGAGTTGAGATGCAATTTGTCTGTGCTTATCTGCACCCCGTGAGGTGAGCATCGCGATCGGTAAGTGGTTGAGGTTAGAGTCTTTCTGGATGCGAGAGAGTAATTCCAGTCCATCGCAACGGGGCATTTCTATGTCGCAAAATACGATATCGCAAGGCAGACCGGAGCGGAGTTTATCCCAAGCTTCCTGCCCATCACGCGCCTGTTCTACGCGATAACCTGCCTTATTAAATGTTAGAGATAGCAACTCTCGGACTGTAATCGAGTCATCGACAATCAGCACTGTCGGGTCAATCTTCGCAGGAGAGGTATCTGGAGGAGTAGCTTTTTGTTGCCAAGAATTGCCACCACTTTGTGTAGAAATTCGTCCCTGGAAGATGTCAATTATTTCCAGCACGTCAGCAATGGGCATAATCCGACCATCACCCAGGACTGTAGCACCAGCTACACCAATGGGTTTAGGTGCTGGGCCTTCAAATTGCTTAATTACAATTTCTTGTTCGCTCAACACCAGGTCAATCTGTAGAGCAATCAGAGTATTTGCCGATCGCACCACAACCACAGAAACCATGTCATCATCTCGCGTACCGCCATAGACATTACCACGACTGATTTGGCGATTGAAAGTTAAAAGTTCCTTTAGAGGTCGGAATGGCAGTACCGTATCGCGCCAAGAAATAAATGATTGTCCATTGGCATCGTGCTGAATATTTTTGACTGGGATATCCAGCGTATCTTCTACACCATCCATCGGGAAGGCAATTCTGGAGCGATCGGAGACGCAGCAGAGAGCTTTACAAATACTCAGAGTCAGTGGTAAGCGAATGGTGAAGGTAGTTCCCTTGCCGATCGCAGAATCGGTGTTAACTGTCCCACGAATTTCGCTAATCTCAGAACGCACTACGTCCATACCCACGCCACGACCGGAAATTTCATCTGCTTGGTCTTTAATCGTAAAACCAGACTGGAATAGCAGATCGTAGACTTCCAGACGAGACATGGCTTTTGCTTGCGCTTCTGTAATCATGCCAATTTTCACTGCCTTCGCCTTAACCTTTGCTGAATCGATACCTGCGCCATCATCGCCTACAGAAATGATGGTTTGGTTGCCTTGGTGGAAGGCGCGGATGGTAATGATTCCCACAGGTGGTTTACCAACAGCTTGGCGTTGTTCTGGCGTTTCAATGCCGTGAGCGATCGCATTATTCAACATGTGAGTTAATGGATCGGTGAGATGATCCAAAATCATCTTGTCAATTAAGGTATCACCACCTTCAATCACCAACTCGACTTGTTTGCCACACTTGATAGCATTGTCGCGCACTCCTCGCCGCCAGCGATCGATAGTTTGAGCAAAAGGCACCATTCGCGCTCTAGTTAATCCCTCTTGTAACTGGGTGGTTACTTGGCGGAACTGCCTTGCGACTCGCTCGGTTTCTTCGGTAACAAAATCAATGTCACTAGCCGACTCACGCACTCGCACAATCCGCTCAATCATCTGCTGTGAGAGTGTATGGAAGGGTGTAAAACGATCCATTTCTAACTCGCTAAAACCCCTGTCGGCATTGGAATCTGGAGCTTGAAAGCCGGGGTCTTTCTTTTTACGTCCAGCTAACAGAGAAGCTTCTAGTAGCGATCGCTCATACAACTCTTGCATCCTTGCGCCCACATCTGAGAGTTGTTGTACCTGAATCAGCAAGTTATCTAATGACTGCCGCAGCCGTTCATGATCCTGCTCTAAAGTATTGCGATTTACCACCAACTCTCCAACTAAATTACTCATATCGTCCAGTTGCTTAACTGGAACCTTCATCGTTTCTTCAAATCTCGCAGCCCGACGAGTAGAGGGGCGGGGAGTTTTGCTGGTGTTCGATTTTACTGAAGGTGAATGGGATATTGTTTGATCTGCTTCTGCCAGCAACTTCTCCAAGTCACCGAATTCATCTTTGATCGCTGGTGATGAAATGGGATTTTTAGCCAAGACTGGTTGAATCTCTAAGGGCTGGCGTTGGCGTAGCCCGTCGTAGACATCGCTTTCATTATCTGTACCTAGCAATTCTTCCAGGGCAGCAAAGTCTACTTCTGGTATCTCCTTGGCTTTAGGGATGGGTGCTACTTCCTCTCCTAGTAATGCTGCCAAATCTGCAAATTCATCTTCTGGAGCAATTTCTTCAACGATTTCTGTAGTTGCCAATTCTTCATTTGGAGCAAGAATTGCATTTTCTCCCTCTGACACTGATACCGTTTCAGATGTCTCCCCTAAATCCCACAAATCGGTTTCGACATCTTCCTGAATAAGCGTTTGTGTGAAGTCATGGACAGCTTGTGAGTCAATTGTTGCTGTATTCTCTTCTAATTCTTCCTGCTTTTCTGCTTCTGGCAAAGCATTTTCTGTAAACAATAAATCATGATCAAAACTCAGTTCTGTATCTTCAAAAGCTGTGTTTTCTGCGAAATCAAAGGTAGTTTCTAAATTATTTTCTTCAGTATCTAAAATTTCTGGGCTTGTCTGGGCTGAATCTGAAGTTTCCCCAAAACTAATAGTTTCTGATAATTCATCCACAGCATTCTCTGTGGGTTCCATCTGAATATAGGTGGAATCATTTGCAGCGACATCTTCAAACAGCAGTTGCGGATTTTCATCGAAAGAGCCGAACAAATTATCTGGCTGTACTTCGGTTAATCCTGAATCC
>NZ_KV757783.1 GCF_001712795.1 Nostoc sp. KVJ20 | reverse complement strand
CCTGATATTTAATACTGGAGCGCCCAGCATCTAGCATCAAATGAATTACCTTTTTTGATGGCATTGATGCTTTCTCTGTTATAGTTTCAGCCTCGTTTGTGTTAGGTGCGTTCGTGCTTATAGATGTTGGTTGTTTTTTAGGTCTTGACATATCGTTTTACCCTCAACTTTTTATCGTCACTGTCACAAGCAAAAGTAGTCATCATCAACTAACGTTTCATGTTTCATGTTTCATGTTTCTCGCGGGTGTAAGTGGCGTTTCACGGTTAAAGTGAGGCTGAAACATTGATGCAACCGTTGAAACTGTTTCATGAAACGTATCTATGAAACACTACTGAGTATCTTGGCTCCCAGTAGCAGTAGTCTGTGCCAGCATCGAATTTTGCAGAATCTGGAGTAAAAGGAAGTTAACTACCTCTGCATGGTCATTAATGCCTAATTCCTGAGCTTTATTGCTGATAAATGGGTGTAAGGATTGCCTGATTGTTACTCGCATAAATTCTCCTCAAAATAAATTTGCAGGCTGAAGTCGCCAAGAATACGTGTATCTTGTCTGCCGTTGGCGTTTCTGCCTTATGTCTGCTAGCATAGCATCTAAATAGATGTTTTAACGAGCTTATTTAAATTCTTTTTTGATGCTGTAGACTATGGAAGCTAAAAAGACTCTAAATAAGCGAATTACAGAAGCAAAATGTATCATTGAGGTAGATAATGTGGCTATAGATAAAAACAGGCATGTGAGTAAAAGATTTTCAGTAACCGTTCCAGATTATGTTTTTGAAGATTTAGAGGCGATCGCACGAATCCAAGGAAGACCGACCGCTACCTTGGTTGCTTTTCTTGTAGAAGCATTTGTAAGGGATGCGCGAGAAAAAGGAGAGCTACCCTCAGCGAAACCGCCCAAGCAAGATGGTGCAGCATGACCGATGACATAAAACACTCCAAAGGAAAATTTGACCCAGTTACGGAAACAAGAGATTGGCAAGTAGCTGCATCTGAGGAGTATTGCAGGCGAATCGCCAAAAAGACAGGTAGACGATTAGTAGAAATAATTGATACAGAAGATGAACCGTTACCAATAGTTTGTATTTTTGAGGATTACACCGATGACTGAAACAGCAACTCTAATGCCACTAAGTACATTTATCCCGGTTTTGACAGCTATCAGCGATCGCGATTGGGTACGGTTTAAGGAACTTGAAGTCAGTTTTGCAAACGCTCACGGGATCGAAACTTGGGCAGATGTTTTCAACTTCCGAATCATGCCCGCGCTAGAGCCAGAGGCTAAAAGATGGCTGTTAGTGAAAAAATGCAGCCAAGGTATTAAATCAGTCAAAATTTTAGATTAATGTCTTTTTGAAGCAGCATCAACAAATTGAATTATTCTTAGTCACACTAATGCTATTAATATAGTGAGGTATTTATTTGGTTTTTAATACTAGTTCAAAAGTTTTAAAAGCTTTGCTGTGTCTTGGCTTGAGGAAAATAGATAAATTGTTTTATTTTATAAAGCTGAGATATTTATTATTTTTTTGCCTGAGATAATTTACTATGTAATAAGACTATATCCTTAGTCCATCTTTTCTAAGTGTCATGTCACCAGATATACATAAGAAAAGAATGCCTCCCCAAGACTCAACTTGTTGAAGCAAGTTGTTTAACAGTCCTAGAAGACACCCCGTAGTTTTTTTCTATTAAATTTCTTTATAACCTAATGTTATCAGTTCCTAGTACTTCTTACAACTTCCTACAACGGGTTTAACGAGAAATTTGATTAAAATTTTGGTGAATCTTCAGGGGAGGTAAAGCCCACACAATTTACCTCACAAGGATTTCACAATGGTAGCCACCTTTAACGGTTCTAGTACTACTGCTACAAATGACGTTCGTGGACATCTAGATCAACTGACTTTAGCCCCACTATTATCTGAACCCAGGAATCAGGCGACACAGCCCAATAGTGTTGAGCAAATCTGGACTAACGAGAGCGTTAAACAGCATTGGATTTCATTTGGCGCTTTCAAAGATTTTATTAAGCAGAAGTTTGGGCGTGACCGACTTTGTGCAGAGCAGTTTGACGCGATGATTGAGTTTACAGACTCACCGCACCGGATAGCCGAGGCTTTAAGGTGGAAAAAACCATATTCCGGCGTTGTGTATGCTGCGCTGATGCTGAATGCAGATGGTAGCATCTGGCATTCAATTTTGAGTCTACCAAACGATGATGGCACAAAGCCTTACAAACGGCTGGCTCCATCTAAGAATGGAGATCAGTGCTTCTATCCTAGCGTCGTCCCCACTATTAGAAGGCTCGTTGAGCAACAGCTAGGACTTGAGAAAGGCAGTATCCCTGATGATGTGGATTTCTATGAATGGTTAGCCAATTCCGAGTTACCTGTAATTACGACCGAAGGCGGGGAAAAACTGTTTAGTCTAATCTGTCAGGGATACCCCGCCACCACCAACTACGGCGCGACCTGTGGGGTAGATAAAAAGACCAAGCGATTCAAGCCCAGCTTACAGCGAATCATGAATCGCCCTAGAACCTTGTTAGTTGCCTATGACATGGATTCTAAGCCCTCGGTTATAGCATCTGTAAACAAGGGGATTGATGCACTGTCAATAGCGGCGCAAAAAGTAGGCTCCACCGTATCGCGCCCCACCTGGGACGAGTCACTAGGCAAAGGGATTGATGACTTGTTGCTGACATCAAACGGTTCAACGCTTTGGGCCCAAAGCTATAACTGGGCACTGTGTCAAGGCATAGTCACCAAAATGCTGGGCATTGGGGCGGTAGACGAGGTAAATAGTTTTGAACAACTCGAACAACTTTCTCAACTCTACGGCACGATTGTAGAGTTAAATATTTTGAAAACTCGCATGAGTGCGGATAATCTAATCGCGGCACTAAATCAGCAAATCAGAGAATTGACCCACGGCAAAGATGCCGTTGAGTCCAAGTCTCATCAGTCAAAGTCTTATCAGTCGAAGTCGAAACTTATCCCGGCTGACATACTGGCATTTGAATTAGCAGAAGATTATCGACAACGCCTCAAGTACTGCAACGAATACAAGGAATGGAAGTACTATCTTGGTGATGATTCGGGATTGTGGAAATCCCAGGATGACCACATGATCGAAACAAGGATTCAGGGAATATTAGATGCCCGTTCCATTGTTGGCTATGGCACTGATAGCTATATAGTCAATATTCGCAAATTCATGGCGCGACGGCTAACTGTTGAAACGTGGCCCCAAAGAACAGGCATCGTTCCATTCCTAGATGGCGTACTGGTGCTGGCTACTGGAAAGTTTGAGAAACACTCACCCAGTAATTATTTAACCTGGACACTGCCCCATCGCTTTGATAATCCCAAGATTCGAGATTGGCCAACAATTCGCGGTTGGTTCCAGGAAGTAACAGAGGGCGACTCCCAAAAAATACAAACCCTCATCTGTTTTGCAGCTGCCACACTTCGCGGTATGTCTCATCTCCAAAAAATTCTTTACCTCTGGGGCAATGGCGGCAATGGTAAAGGCATTTACTCGGATATCCTGACTGCGTTAGTCGGCTCAGAGAATACTTGGAGTGGCAAAATTGAAAACTTGGATAATCCTAATTTCCTGGTAGACATCAACAATAAACGCTCAGTCATTTTTGAGGATCAAGATAAGGTCAATGGCGGTTTGCAAACTTTCAAAACCCTCACGGGGGGAGGAAGCACCAAAGCAAAGGAAGTTTATAAAAAAGCTTGTGATGTCAGACTCGCTGCCACAGTTTTAATTACTTCCAATTATGCGGCACTCCAAGGCTCTGGTGTCGGGAGATGGCTCAAAAGGCGGTTGATTGTAGTAAACATGAATTACTGTCCACCAATTGTAGATACTCACCTCAGAGAAAAGCTCTACCCAGAGATGGGAGCCTTCACCCAGTACCTACTTACCATTCCAGAGAGTGAAATAATTAACACTCTCAATGGAAAAAACTCTACTGGCTATGATCTCGCTTACTGGGAAATGGCACAAATGACTGACTCCATCGCGGCTTGGGTGGAACGGCATATCGTGCGAGATCCTTCCGGGGTGGTCAAAGTCGGCTCCAACAAAAACGAATGGCAAAGCAGCAGTTACCGCCCCGAAATCAGTACACTGTTTGGCTCATACCATCACTACTGCCAAAATTCCGGGCAACAGGGCAAGAGCTTACCCAATTTCACCCCAGACTTACTGCAAGTCTTAAATCATGTGCTGGGATGGTCTGATGTTAAGCAAGAAAAAACCAGAACTGGCAGTCATTTTTACGGTATCCGGTTAAGAGGCGCTTTCGATGAGGCTCCGTTCCCTTCCGAATCTTCAATCACTTCCAATCAAGCTGGTGATGACGCTCCCTTATCGGGTGTAGGGGGTAGGGTGTGGGGTGTAGGGAAGGAGACGGAAGGGGCTTCGTACCCCGACCAATGCAAGCGCCCTTATGAGGGCGGGGCTTCTGACCCACTGGTTGTTGGGGCAGGCTGTTTCCCCACACCCTACACCCCACACCCCACACCCGCCCCAACGGGGCTTGGTGATGGAGGTGTGACGGACAAGGTTATGGATATGGTGATGGACTCAAAGCCTTATGGTGACGGATGTGATGGACATTTACAGAAAAATCTTTTTGTAAACGAGGTAAATAATCATCCATCTAATTTTTTGAAGAGTGAAAGTTTGGGCGATGAGAAAACGGATTTTGTAGAAAGTTTGGGCAAAACTCTATCACCTCCGTCACAACCATCACCTGAGATAGCTATAACCCATACACCACTTGCATTACCATCCATCAAGCCAAACCATCACCAATCCGTCACCAATCCGTCACCGGCTCCATCAGCATCCGTCACCACCCGCCAACCCGTTAAAGGAGATCGTGTAAAGCTACTTTCAAGCGGCGAAGAATATAAAATCTCTTGGGTTTCCTGTGGTAGTGATAAAGTGCTTTTGGTTTCTGCCCTCACTGGAGAGCCTCTCACTGCTGCATCGTCGTTGCGTCCTGGCGCTGCGGCGGGTGGATTAAATCTCATTGATGTTAGTGAACTGGAGTTTTTGGATACTTAGGTGTAGCGAACTGCAAACATCGGGGGATGAAACTGCAAACAAGCCGATTTTGAAACCACAATAAGGCGTAAGTGGGGGTAAATGAGCAATCGAACAGAAAGTTACGCTAAGGCTGTAACCCTTACTGAATAAGCATTTTGTAAATCGATATTTTTCGCAATCTCGATGTACCAACTAACCTATAGATTATTTGGTGCAACAATTTAATACGACACAGCAAGGGTTTGAAGCTCCTAAATTTTAGAGACTTCAATTGGTACAGTCTTATCCGTAGCGATCGCAGTATTGAAAACGGCTCATTAATTCCTTAGCGTAACTTTCGGAATCACTGCTCATTTGACCCCGTAAGTTTCGGAATGGATGCTCATTTCACTCCGTGATAGTCTGTTCTTCAGCTAAAATTTACTGCTTAATAAATTTCCAAGTTCCGCTACCACTATCTCTATCTGCGCCAGCAGCCGTTGAGACACACAACAAATTTTCATTACAACTTCTGCCTCTGGTATCTAAGTAACCTCCTTGACCATTACCATAACCATTCACAAGTTGAACAGGCTGACCTTCACGTAAGTCATCTGAAGATTTGTTTTTAGAAATTATTTTCCAGGTTCCGCTACCACTATCTCTGTTGGGGTTGTTGGCTGTAGAGACACACAGCAGATTCTCAGAACAGTTTCTTCCCCGCGTGTCTAAGTAACCACCAGCACCTTGCTCATATTGATTTTGCAGGTAAACGTCATCGAGCGACTCAACAACTCCTGTTTTGCCAGTTTTTGATAGAATCTTCCAAGACCCACTACCGTTATCTCTGTTGGGGTTGTTGGCTGTAGAAACACACAGCAGATTCTCAGAACAGCCTCTTCCCCGCGTGTCTAAATAACCTCCTTGCCAATTGTCGTAACCATTAACGAGCTTGTATGTTTGTCCATACCTGAGTTTTTGGTTTGCTGAATGTGCCTGACTCGAATTAACATTGGTAACACTAAATATACCTGTTGTTAACAATAAGACAGCACCCATTGTTGCTTTGACAAGAGTAGATTTTTTCATAATAAATTGCTCCTTGTTTTCACTAATAATTGTTTCAAGATTTTCTGAAAGGTCTGCTTGTTTTGGCTTTGACAAGAGTCGGTTTTTCTTGAACACTTTCACTCTATTAGTAAAATTTCTAGGAGTCGATGAGGATAAGTTAGGGAAAGTTAAGGAGTTGATTTTTGCATTTCGCCAAAGTATAGGGGTATGAGTAGCATTCGCGCAGAAAACCGGGTTAAGAGATATTACATGAGTAAGACAAATATTCTTAGAAGCTGAAACCCTTATTTTCTCGTTGAGTAGTGACTCGATAAACGGAAATTGCAAAGCGTATCCCGGCTGAACCCCCAATCGAGATCCAAGTAGTACAGCGTGGCGCTATCAGAATGATGGGCTTTATCATCCCATCAAGTAAACTCCAGACCAAAGCGATGTCATCAGACAAGCCGCTGCGCGTCTACGCCCTTCCCAGTTCTGGGGGAGAGTCAGCACGACAGCGATCGCCTACCTCATGTATTCCTGATAAGCAATTTTTGTTAACGCTATCAGCCTTTTGGTGTCAAGTCCTGTTGACCAATTGTAACAATATTGTTATATTGGTTTACATAACTAAACAAACAAGAGAAAAAACTATGTATACCACTGTTAATGAAAACGGCGTTCTCAACAATTACGCTCCTGTTCCCCAGGTATACTGCGCTGAATACCCGGCAATTTGGGAACAACGTAACTACGTTATACAAGGTGCAGTTGCAGCTATGTTTGTTACCGCTCTAGTTTTGGTTGCTTTTGCGGTTAGCTAAGATTTTTTGATTTCGGTATCGCTGTATCTCATCGTCATTCGTACTTCTCCCCCTTGCCTCGGTACTTAACGCCGGGGTTTTTTGCTGTGGAGTGCGATCACAATTCAAAAGAAAAGTTTCATGTCGGCGTTGAGCCGAGATAGCTACATATTCGGAAATTAAGGCTCTTAACTATTATCCTGCTTAGGTTTGGTAATTTGCTACTTCTTTGTACTTAACACCGTTATAGACAACGGAAAATCAAGCCTTTTCAGCCACTATTTCCGTTTTCGTTCTTATCTCGGCTCAATGCCATCTTAACGCAAGCCCTGCAAAACACTGAAAAAATACATTGGTAACTCCTCAGATGCTCATTTAACCCCTGTTACAGAAAGTGTCACCAGGGGCAAAGTAATGAATAAATACCCCTATTCCTTGTTCAAGGTTAAGTTACTTTAAGATTTTTGGTAAAACGATGCTTCGGTGTTGTTTATAGGGTGAATAGTTAATCACTCAATTTTCAACCAATTTATATGAGTCAGAGTATTCCTGATGTATTCACAAAAGAAGAAATTGAAGCTCTTTATGATCGTATTCGCACTAAGATTGAGCACGAAGATAACCTTGTAAATCAGAGAATCATGTGGATGATTACTCTCCAGGGATTTTTATTTACTGCTTATGGTTTTTCTCTTAGTGCTGAAGCCAGTTCATTGGATGTTTTAAACTCCAATCCTGAAGCCTATAAAATGTTTATTTCTACAGTGATCACGCTCCATCAGGCGATGGTTGCTGTTGGAATTGGATCATCTTTCGCTGCTTTGGTCGGAGTGGTTGCTGCTCATCGAGCAATTCGCGATGATGAGCGTACCTTACGCCGTGTGCAAAAAGGCTTAACTTCTGAGCTAAAAACCATACTAAAAAGTCCAATTGGACGACGTATCACAAATATTCTGGGCATAATTTGCAGTTTAGCTATTCCATTTCTAGGCGGAGTAGTTTGGACGTGGATAGGAGGACTCCTTCCCAACCTATTAATTGTTCTTATTGCGCTAATTTTGATTGTTGTTATAGGTTTGGCTTTATTGCCATTCTTTAACTAAAAATGAAAAGCATGACATACTCTGTTCATGCGATCTGAACTTAATCTGTTCGCACTTGCATAACTCGTCAAGACGTTTTTTTGAGAGCTGCGAGTGCTACTTGCTACCCAACCTCTACAAGGCTGTAAGTAATTGTTCCATAGCTGTGTTTTTTATGTTGTAGGCGTTCACATTAGGTACGAGAAACTCTTGGTAACGACAAATAAAACACATCTTGTCCTTAAGTGTTATTACACCTATAAAAAGTGGTATAGATTTTGCCCCCGTAGCCATCAAATAAAGTTTCTCTAGCTGTAATTTTCCAAACAGCTGTTTAATATTTAAATTCCCCAGATTAGTAATTACAATATCTATTCCTCCTATATTTCTAGCATCTGAAGTTTCCCCACCTTTGTTAGAGTTACTAGATAATAAGGCTCTTGCTTTTAGTACATCGTCAAATAATTTTCCATCTGCTATCACTTGATTGAGCTTATGTTTAACTTCACGTGCTAAATCCCAAAAATCGGTCTTTTGGCTTAATCGATGAGCGGTGACTTGTCGAGTAATGTATTCTCCCAGATTTTCGCCAACATTAATTGTCAAATAGTTGCGGATATTTATTGGTGTATGACACCTAAGAATAATCTCGTTAGAAGCTTTTATTTCAGCAGCAATCGCTAAAAGAAATGCAGCACATAAAGCACCGTGAACAGAAGTTTTCTCTTCTCTACAGCGAGCTACAAGCTTGGTAGTTTCCGCATAAGAGAGCGCCCAATGAAACAGGCGAATTGGAAATGTTTCTGAAGTATTTACTCCCGGATTATTTCGATAATTTGTTGTTAATATAGACTCCGCTTCTCTCGAATTATCTAAATCTTCCTCAACCCAATTTTTTGTCACATCAGGGATAATTTCATCAACGGGAGGCAAGTCTGGTAAAAGCTCACGAGGGCTGTCTGGTTCACCAATAAATTGCAAGATGTCCCGGATGAGATAAGCTCCTGACAAACCATCACCAATACAATGATGAAAAGTAATTATTAGGTTAGAAACATCAGGTGAGTGGAGTAACAATACGCGCAGCAGGGGTTCTTCGCTCCAACTCAAAGGGTGGCGTAATTCTTCTACCATCTCCCGACACCAATGTTCTTCTCCTTGTCGCTCAATTACTCGCAGTGGAATAGGTGGAACATTTTCTAAGGAAAATTGTGGCTGATTTTGATTGTTAGTGACTATTTTTACTCTTAACCGAGAATGCCGAAGTTGTAGCCAAGCCAGAGCTTCAGTTAATAAATCAATGGTAAATGACCCTTTAATAGTCGCCGACAAGGTAACATTTTCCGGGCTGTTCTTGTATGACAACCACATCAAATGTTCTGATGCTGTAAGAATGCGATTCATGGGAATTACAAGGATTTTAGATTGAAATAAATCCAGCCATTTTTTGCAATATAACCCGCAAATATTACTACATTGTGCGGTAGCTGACAAAATTTTCTTATTTTATTTCTTCGTTTGAATTAACTATTGAACCATATACGCAGGATATACAGCTAATCTTCAGTAACAGACTTGGCAATGACCGCGATCGCAACGAGAACGCCGCAGGCATCGCAGACTAACTATTTAGCATTGAACCAAGATGGATGTATTTATTAATTGATAACAGTTCGCAATAACTCTTGAGTGGCTTATCTATCAACGGAGTAATGGGGCTTGTGGCGTAGTAGACTGTCCATAATACAGCGCGTACACCGGACACTAACCTGAAAGCTAAATGAGGCCACCGCCCCCAACTCGTCTACCCAACAAGCATTACAGGTCTAGAGAATACCTTACACCAAGCGAGGTGCGATCTCTACTAAATGCTGCACTTGAGCGCAAAGCTCGTTATTCCCACCGTGATTATACACTGATGCTGATGATGTTTCGCCACGGTCTTAGGGTGGGGGAAGCTGTGGGTTCTAAATGTGGGTTGCGCTGGGATGCAGTGATGTGGGCCGAACGTCAGATTTTCATCACCAGGGAAAAGGGCAGTGACTCTGGGGTGCATCCCTTGAGAGATGATGAATTAGTTTTGCTCAAAGAACTCAGAGAGATGTTACCTGATAGCAAATATATTTTCGTTTCTGAGCGTGGTGAGGTGATGTCTACTGATGCAGTGCGAAAGCTGCTTGGGCGACTAGCGGCACAGGCCGGGCTTGATATCAAAGTTCACTGTCACATGATGCGCCATGCTTGCGGTTACTATCTGGTGAATCAGGGTTATAACACCAGGGAAATCCAAGACTTCCTGGGACACCGCGATATCAAACACACTGAAAAATATACCAAGCTGAATGCTCGACGCTTTCTGAATTTTGATTGGGGTGATTTGTAATTTCTCTATAACTTAAATTTTTTCAAATCACTAGACAATCTTTACTACTGGTTTCAATCCCTAATAGGGATTTAGGTTAATTGCAATTTTATGACCAATCATTCATCATTGCAGAGTAGTTTCAATCCCTAATAGGGATTTAGGTTAATTGCAATGTTATCGAAGGTCTTGATTGGCATGTAATCATTCGTTTCAATCCCTAATAGGGATTTAGGTTAATTGCAATAGTCCGGCAAGCAACCCCGGTACTTGATTGGGATGTTTCAATCCCTAATAGGGATTTAGGTTAATTGCAATCTTGGGTACATCCAGCGATCGCCCAAGTCCTATCAGTTTCAATCCCTAATAGGGATTTAGGTTAATTGCAATATTGTTGAGCGTGAATTAAACGTAAGTGTTGATAAGTTTCAATCCCTAATAGGGATTTAGGTTAATTGCAATCCGGTCTGACAAGAATAATAACTACTTGGTAAGTTTCAATCCCTAATAGGGATTTAGGTTAATTGCAATTTGCTGAGGCAGAATCTGTAATTGATTCAATCATTCAAAGTTTCAATCCCTAATAGGGATTTAGGTTAATTGCAATAAAGGAGATTCAAAAAGCTACACTTTTCCCTTTGGGTTTCAATCCCTAATAGGGATTTAGGTTAATTGCAATCTGAACTCCTATCAAAAGCAGTTTACTCCCCAGACTCGTTTCAATCCCTAATAGGGATTTAGGTTAATTGCAATGGACTGCATCTGAAACCTTTGCTGTATTTGGTTTTCAAGGTTCAATAGCGCGAATGCAAGAATCATAACACAACTGTTTTGAAAATGACTAGATGTAAATCGCTGAAAGCCAGTGTCTATAAGGTGCGCGGATGGTTGATCAATGCGTTCGCGCTCAAATGCTTACACATAGAGGAATACAGCGATTTTTGCTGATTGTTATTTTTGTACACCTACATATCCGCGCACTGTTGCAAAAAACAAGTCTGATTGCAAGCCATGCTTAAGGCGGATTCTAGCAGGGTTTTATCCCCTTTCGGGGCAATGACTTTGTAAAGTGCGAACAGTTATGTAAAATCCCAGCAAAACCAAAAGTTTAATGGGTAGGGCAGGGATATTTCTATCCCTTTCCCCCCGACAAACCGGACAAGCAAGTTAACCAAGCATCCGGCTTTAGCAAATCCTAAAGCTACCAAAGACTCAGTTCATCATCGAGTTCAGAATTGAGTTTCTGTACTAGAGAATGTATTTGTTGATGACAGTAATAAT
>NZ_KV757782.1 GCF_001712795.1 Nostoc sp. KVJ20 | reverse complement strand
GGCGGTAAAGGGCTGGAGTTGACGCGCTCAGGCAAGCTTAAGTAATGAGTAATGAGTAATGAGTAATGAGTAATGAGTGAGGAGTTAGGAGTTACGAATTCTCCCTCTGCCCCCTGCCCCCTGCCCCCTGCCTCCCCTGCTCCCCTGCCCCCCTGCTCCCCTGCCCCCTGCCCCCTCACGCTTACCCAACTCTCCAAGGAAGGCGTAGCAGAACCTAACACCAAGGGGCAATTTTCTAACTCGGCTCGCCATTGGGCGACGGTGCGGGCGTGGTAGGTGGGTATGGGCGAATCTTGTTTGAAACTGCTGTCGTGTTCTTCATCTAAAATAATTAAACCCAAGTTGGGCAAAGGGGCAAAAACGGCGCTACGAGTACCAATCACAACTTGGGGTTCTCCAGCGAGCATTTGTCGCCAAGTGTCGTAACGTTCACCGTCGGAGAGGGCGCTGTGATAAACGCTGACTTTATTGCCAAAACGGGCGCGAAAACGATCGGTTAGCTGGGGTGTGAGTCCGATTTCTGGGACTAAAACCAGGGCGGATTCGCCTTGGTTGAGGAGAGGTGCGATCACTTGCAAATATACTTCGGTTTTTCCTGAACCTGTCACCCCATGCAATAAAACTTGAGCAAATCCATTTAATGTCTGAATTGTTTCTAAGGCGCTAGCTTGGGCAGTAGTTAAGGATTTAGCACTATCGCCTACTAAAGCTGGCCCCTGTTCTGTTCGCAATACTTCTCGTTCTTCGATGACGATGTAGCCTTTTTCCTCCAGCCCTTTCAGGGTAGGAGTAGTTGTTTTACAAATCTGTAGGAATTCATTTAGCCACAATTCCCCACCACGCCGCCGCAGCACTTCTAAAATCTCTCGTTGGCGAGTGGTTAAATCTCGATCAATTGTACCTGTGAGCGTAACTGCTTTTTGCAACTTTGGTCGAGTCAGTCGTGGCGGTTCTAAGTAGCTTTCCACTAAACCAAATCGCAATAACTCCCGAATTCCCCGATAAGCAGATTTGACTTTTTGTTGAAGGTAGACAAAACTATAGTCCCCCGCCGCCTGCCCTTGCAAAAGTTCCCAAACTTGCCGCGCAGTTGGAGTCAGAAAAGCCAAAGGATTAGGAGATCCTAGTAAATAACTACTCCCCCCTGTTCCCTGTCCCCTGTTCCCTGCCCCCTGTTCCCTACCCCCTCCCCCCTCGCCTCTCACAACGCGGATACGTCGCTGCGATCGCCCCAGCAACCCTGGCGGTAGGGCAACCCGGATTACTTGAATCAGCGGCGTATAGTAATATGCAGCGACTCGATTGAGTAATTCCCAATAAGCACTTGGGAAAAATCCAACGCTAACTATATCTTCTACTTCTCGGATTTTTTCTGGTGGTAAATCGACATTTAGTTGTGTCAGTAACCGAATCGCGATCGCTCCTAATTGTTGTGCCCCAAACGGCACGCTTAAAATATCCCCTGGTTTGATTTCTAACTGGGCTGGCAATCGATAAGTAAATAGTCCTGTACTTCCTGGACAGTCTACCAGTACTTCAACCCATCGATTAAGAGTTGCATCTGGCTGGTATGATTCTCTAGGTTCAGATACCACTAAAGGAGATAAATTTACGTCTTTAATATACATAGTTTCTGACTTTATAGTTAGATATTTTCCTCACATCCCTGGTCTAAATTAACCTAGCTAAGTCAACTCTAATTTTTTGCTTTCTTAAATTTAAATGGTATTTCTCAATACTGTTATCCTTCATAATACTTGATAAGTTTCCTCTTATGTAATCTACTAGACAAATTCGTATCAACTAGACATGCAATAAATATTTGGTACCCACTATACAAATAAAAACATCCCGGCTCTTGCTGCAACAGTTACTCATCTACTAAATAGGGAGTAGCCTTTTTCCGCCTATCGATAGATATTCAACCCTTTCTGCTTATGAGATGCTTTTATACAAATAAGAACATCCCGAAATTAAGCTGCCATTATTGTAATTTGTATCATTTGAGTAACTTGAAATCGGGAATGCATAACACTAATACCAGGTTTTTGTTTTATCCAGTGACTTCCAACGCCAAAGACATTAAAAATATTTAGAAAAATATATGAAAGTTTAAGAAAATTGGATGGTTAACTGAGATTTTTATGTTTGTTAAGGTTGAGAAAGTTTGAGGGGGTTTGACATATTTGATAATTCGGAAAAAAATGAAGAATATATCTGTTGGGAACCTAAGAACAAAGTTTTGTTGGGTGCTAAGACCAGTTTCGTTATAGGTTGTACAGAACCGTAACCATAGATGCTAGGTAGATGCTAATTTTATCAGAGAATTCAGGAGGGACAGAGAATAAAGCAGAAGGAAAGAATTATCAATGAAAGCTTTAGCTCTGGGTATAAAACCCAGTTTAAAAAGAACAATTGTATCAAGCGGAAAGTGCTGCGAGATACAAAGCATTCACAGCTTAAGTCCCGGACTTTTAAAGGTTGATTATTCCTGCCTTCTGCCTTCTGCCTCCTAATCTCTCTAGATAAATTAGCATCAGCCTGTATTTCACTATATAAACGGGTGCATTGTCCATTAGGGAAAACTACCAAGCCTCAAACGAGTAGCTGTAACTAAATTATGTACCAAACAAAGCAACAATCCCTAAAGGAAACTATGAATATTGTTGAATTGGGAAAAATGGAAATATTGGAGAATGCTGCTGATATCGAAGAACCATCACTTGATAGTTTAAATGCAGTAGCAGATGAAGAATCTCCAATTGTAGTCGAAAATCTAGAATCAGAGGAGCGCGACGGGGGGGATGAAATGGCGGCGGCTCGTCCTTCGGGATACAATAAAACCGAACATGATGATGCTGTCGGCGCGTTTTTTAAGGAAATGGCGCGTTATCCGCTCCTCAAACCTGATGAAGAAGTAGAGTTAGCGCGACGAGTCAGATTTCTAGAAGAATTCAGAGAAATACAAGCGGCTTTACAGTTAAAACTGGAACATGAACCCAGCAAATTAGAAGTAGCTTCCGAGCTAGAAATGACGGAAAAGCAACTAGAAAGTCGCTTGTATCAAGGTAGAGTAGCGAAACGCAAAATGATTCGCTCAAACCTGAGATTGGTAGTATCTATTGCCAAGCGATATCTAAATCGGGGAGTGCCTTTTCTGGATTTAATTCAGGAAGGAGCAATGGGTTTAAATCGCGCTACAGAAAAGTTTGATCCCGATAAAGGATATAAGTTCTCTACTTACGCCTATTGGTGGATTAGACAAGCGATTACTAGGGCTATAGCTAACGATGCGCGGACAATTCGGCTACCTATTCATATTGTTGAAAAGCTTAACAAGCTAAAAAAAGCACAACGAGAACTCAAACAAAAACTCTGTCGTAATCCTACCGAAGGTGAAATGGCAGAAGCTTTGGAAATTAGTGTGCAGCAACTACGCCAGCTACAACAACTACGCCGTCAAGCACTTTCTCTTAACCACCGCGTCGGAAAGGAAGAAGACACGGAATTGATGGATTTGCTAGAAGATGAAGACAACCTGTCTCCAGAAGCAAAAATGAATGAAAACATGATGCGTCAGGAGATTTGGGAAGTCTTGGGTGACGTGTTAACTCCACGGGAGAAAGATGTGATTTCTCTGCGCTATGGTTTGACAACCAGCGAACCCTGTACCTTAGAAGAAGTTGGCAATATGTTCAATCTTTCTCGTGAGCGAGTGCGTCAAATTCAAAGCAAAGCCATGCGGAAATTGCGGCGTCCTCACATAGCCAAACGCTTAAAAGGTTGGTTGATTTAATTACATTGATGAAGATAGAGATACAATACCTGACCTAATTAGCTTCGCAATTCGTAAAAACTGGGCGTTTTGTACCTTTTTTCGGCTTTCGTTTAGTCATTACTCAAAAAAATTGCACAGTTACCTATAGACTATGGACTATGAACTATGGACTATAGACTAATGACTTCGTGTAGCAATTTGATTGTGCGTTGTGCTGAACCAGCCGATTGCAGCGTACTGTTTAAATTAATTGAAGGTCTTGCTGAGTATGAAAAATTATCTCACGCTATCACTGGCAATGCTCTGGCACTTGAGGAGCATTTATTTGGTTCACGGAGGTATGTAGAGGCAATATTAGCAGAATCTGCGGATCAAGCTATTGGTTTTGCCCTATTTTTTCATAATTATTCAACATTTTTGACTAAGCCAGGAATTTATCTGGAAGATTTATTTGTTTTACCAGAATATCGTAGGCAAGGTATTGGTAAAGCTCTCTTGACTAAAGTAGCCCAGATAGCTGTAGAACGTGATTGTGGGCGGTTAGAGTGGAGTGTCTTGGATTGGAACGAGTCAGCCCAAGCATTTTACCGTAGTATGGGAGCATCTATATTAGATGATTGGAGAATTTGTCGCGTCACAGAAGATGCGCTTACTCAGTTAGGATCTGTTAAAAGAATTCACAATTGATAATAACGCTTCTACTTCGCTAACGTAATTAGCAATAGTAGTGGTAAGCAAGTTTGTAGTAAGGACTTTAGTCCTTATTTTCTAATACCAATTTCCAGTAAGCTTGCACTTAATAATTACCCCTAACTGAAAATCATTCTTTTCGGCTATTGTTTGCTTAAGCCCTGTGATTAATTTAAGTGTATCTTTATAACTTTTTGGTATAAGCACTTTAGTGCTTACTACAAACCTCGAAGATTAGAAATCCAAAAACTTTCAAGCGAAGTTTGACAGCTTGTCGTTTGACTATAGCAGCGGCTCAACTGACAATTATGGAGGATATTGCACCGAATAAGCCGTTATTGCAGAGAGAACACGAAATGAAAAAAATGATTACAGTGATGCTGTTAGGCATAGCAATCTTCACCTTTGCCTTCAGTAGTCCAGCTTTAGCAGGAGATGCTGCTAGTGGAGCTAAAGTATTTAGTGCCAATTGTGCCTCTTGTCACGCGGGAGGTAAAAATCTGGTTCAAGCTCCGAAGAATCTGAAGAAGGAGGCTTTAGAAAAATATGGTATGTACTCAGCAGAGGCGATTATCGCCCAAGTTACAAAAGGTAAAAATGCCATGCCTGCTTTCGGCAGTCGTTTGAAAGCTAACCAGATTGAAGATGTAACTGCTTATGTGCTTTCACAAGCAGATAATGGCTGGAAGTAGACTAAAATCTAATACCAATTAAATTAATGATTGCAACACATCCTTGGGTAAAGACGCGATGAATCGCGTCTCTACAAATGGTCTATTTGTCGCATTCTTTTTTCAAATTGGTATAACTTCAAGAATTAATAATTAGCGGGGCTTTTTGTCCCGCTAATTTTGCTACTGCCGGAATTATCAAATAGGATGCTTATACCAATTTTGGATTACGAGTCTTTGCAAAAAGATTGTTCCAAAAATATCAAGTAATATTACCTATCCTAATTTGGTATTATGAGTAATTTTTGGCGATTATTGATTAGTGTAATTGTTGCTTTCCCTCTCACTTTTTTGACTTTACCTGCACATTCTTCACCCATTTTTATTACCCAAATCACAGCGGGTGATTTCTTGGAGTTGGGTGTAGATAAGATGCGGCGTGGTGATTATCAGGAAGCAATAAAGAATTTCAAGCAGGCGATTGAACTAGAGAAAGATTTTGCTGTGGCTTATAGCGATCGCTGTCTTGCTTATCTCCAACTACAAGATTACCATCAAGCGATCGCAGATTGTACTCAAGCCATAAATTTTGCACCAGATAACTCTGAGGCTTATCTGAACCGGGGTTTGGCACTCTACAGAGAAGGGGATTATCCTAGTGCCATCGTTGATTATAATCGAGCGATCGCACTTAAACCCTACGATTTTCGAGCTTACTACAACCGAGGGCTAGCCCGTGCTGGCGATGGGAAAGACTCAAAGGCAATTCTTGACTTTAATTTAGCTTTAACTCAAATTCCCCGAATTACTAGCTTACTGCTTGCAGATATCTATAATGACCGAGGTTTAGCGCATTTTGTCTTACAAGATACCCAAGCAGCTATGCTCGACTTTAATCTAGCAATTCGTCTCAATGCTAACGATTATAGAGCGTACTTTAACCGAGCTTGTGCTTGCGGACGAAACGGAGATGACTTTGGTGCAGTGCGTGATTTTTCCCAAGTCATCAGACTTAACCCCAGTAATGCCCAGGCTTATGTTAATCGGGGAGTAGCCCAGTATCGCTTAGGATATCATTTAGCTGCGATCGCTGATCTGCAAAAAGCATCTGAGTACTATGAGCATCAAGGAAAGAAAGTTGCCTATGAAAAAACTCTAGATTTGCTGAAGAATCTGCGACAACAAATTTCGTCTGTAACCGAAATCGCTCTTTTCTAGCACTGCAAGGCTATACAGGGTATCCACCAGCTTGAAAAATCTGTTCGGCAGTTAAGTTCACTATCAGCACATCTGGTGAGTAAATCCACTGCTAACCAAAAAAAGTCCCCCTTTTTAAGGGGGATTTAGGGGATGTATAGCCGTAGCCACGGTTAGGACATTTTGAAAACCCCAAGGCTAGGAATAGTAATACTTTTACCTCCTGCCTCCAGCATAGCTGCCTCCTGCCTCCTGCTATATCATCTATAATCTTGACTCTGAATACTTCCCAAACGAGCAGCATCACGAATGTTATATTCTGGTCGAGTAAAGCGATTTAACTGCATTTCAAAAAAGTCTCGATTAGCTTGTAAATGCTTAGGATTTTGGTCATCTAAAGGATATAAAAGTGCAGTTCGCAAAGCTTGAATTACCGCAGAAGTAACACAGTACATTGACCGTTGAAAACTAACTCCCAACTGAATCAACATATCTTCTTCACCCCGGCAATGTTGGCTGTAGTAATCAACAAGATAGGGTGGTAAAAAATGCAGCATATCTTGCATTAATAATGTGGGGGGAATGCCGGCAGTACCCACTGGGAATACATCAGCGTAAAGAATACCATAGTGAAAGTCTTTTTGGTCTGCTGGTACTTGACGCGCTTGAGCATTATAAGATTTTGTGCCGCGGAAGGGGGCGGTGCGGTAGAAAACAGCTTCGACATAAGGTAATGCGGCTTCATATAGCCACATGAAACCCTTGGATTTTGGAACAATTTCGTAGCATTCACCACGAATATAAACGTGATGGTAAATTGGACGACCTGCGATCGCAAATATACCATTAACTAAGAAACTCATCGCCTCTGGGACGCTGCTAATGGTACCTTCATCATAGCGATCGGACATTTCAAAGAATACTGGGGCCATGATTTCCCAGAATAAGCCCAGATTAGCGTAGTATGACATCTGGCGACACTGTTCCAAAAACATATCGGGGAACAGCTTGTAAAGTCCCAGCATGACGGGGTTCCCTTGGAAGTAAGCTTTAATTGCTCTGTCGGCGTTGGCTTTGTATTCGTCTGAATCTAGGTAAGGGTCAAATTGTCCACCCATACCTCTGTGCCACAACATCGCCCGCATACAAGCTTCAGCAAATTCCATGTTAATGCGATCGTGGAACAAGTGGTGCAACAACTTGGGCATTTTGAAAGTTTCACCCTTCTCGATAAATGCCAAAAGTTCTGGATGTGCAGTAGCTTCGCCGCGCCAAATTCGCAAATCGGCATTATCGCCAGCATAATGATTATGCAATTCTAAATACTCTTTGGGTAAAAAGTATTTAAAGAAGGGAAGCGGGTTTAAAAATTCGCGTTCGGCAATATAAAGTAGGTCACGCCAGTAAAAATCCATCGGCACAGCATAAGCTTTGTATAAACCGATGATTTGCATCAAATTTTCTGGGGTATCGGGTAACATTGCACCGCCTGCTTCTAAGCGGTGAATTACTTCAGAAAATTCATGTTTTGAAGGAGGTAATTTAATTGCTGTTTTAATTGCTGTCATGGTAATTGTAAATTTGTAGAGACGCGATTTATCGCGTCTGTGAGATAGGTTTTGATCCGCGATAAATTGTGTCTGGGGGGATAGGTTTTGAGACGCGATAAATCGCCGTCTCTACAAGTGTTTTGATGGATTTCCTATTTCAGGGCTACTTCAGAGATTACGGTTTTTTCTAAGGAGGGAATTGCAGCCACCATTGTTGTCGTTGTAGATTCACTCCAACGGACTAACCAAGTGGGTTGTACTCCTAAAAAGATGATAAAAGCTGCCAAAATTAAAGCTGGTATTTTCTCAGACCAAAGGACTTTAGGATAGTAGGCTAAGTTATCTAGTCTGCCAAAACAGGTGCGGTTGAGGAGGATGAGAAAATAAACTGCGGTTAATCCACTAGCCACTATACACAAAATTGTTGGAATGGGGAAAGCAGAGAAACTACCTTGAAAGACAATAAATTCCGCGATAAATCCTGTTAAACCAGGAATACCTGCGCTAGCCATCCCGCTTAAAACTAATAAGGCGCTAATTAGAGGTAAACCGCGTATGGGACTCATTAAACCGTTGAGTTTATCTAACTCGCGTGTACCAACTTTGGCTTCTACAACTCCTACCAAGTGGAAGAGAATGGCTAGGATGATACCGTGGCTGAACATTTGGGCGACTGCACCAACGAGTGCTAAGGGAGTACTAGCAGCACCAGCTAACAAAATATAGCCCATGTGACCGACGGAACTGTATGCTACCATGCGCTTGATATCTGTTTGAGCGATCGCAATTACTGCTCCATAGATAGCGCTGATTGCTCCCCAAATTGCTAAAGTCGGTGCAATAATGCTCCAAGCGTGGGGAAACATACCCAAACCAAATCGTAGCAATCCATAGGTTCCCAGCTTTGCTAACACGCCACCAAGAAGAATCGCAATTGGTGCTGAAGCTTCAACGTAAGCATCGGGTAGCCAAGTATGAAAGGGAATTAAGGGAATTTTAATCCCAAAACCTAATACTATTCCTGCTAGTAAAAGGATTTGCTTTGCTGTTGACAGGTTTTCTGTAGAGACTGCATCAAAAGCAAAATTGGTAGAACCACTCAGCCACACCATACCCAAGAATGCTGCCAGAATTAAGGCTCCCGAAACAGCAGTATAAATCAGGAATTTCATCCCAGCATAACCCCGTTTTGCCCCTCCCCAAATGGAAATTAGTAAGTAGAAGGGGATTAATTCTAGCTCGTAGAATAGGAAGAACAATAGTAAATTCTCTGCTAGAAAAGCGCCTGCAACTCCTCCACTAACTAATAAAATCATGGAGTAAAACAGCCGGGGACGCTCAGTTTCTTTACTACTGCTGTAAATAGCAATCCAGGTGAGCAGGCTATTTAACACCAACATTAATATAGAAAGCCCATCGACACCTAATTGATAGTTTAATCCCAGAGTTTCATTCCAGGGCAAATACTCTTTAAATTGCATCCCTGGATTGCTAATATCAAATTTTAGCAGAATAAAAAGGTTCCAAAAAAGAACTATCCCAGAAAAAATTAATCCTGTTAAACGAATGCGATGTTTAGGGAAGCTTACAGGTAATATTGCTATGAGAGCAGCAGCTAAAATTGGCAGCCAAATCAAAACACTTAACATGGCAATTTGGGATTTTAGAAAATTGGTAATTGTTATAAATGTCTCTGAATTCGCGCTAGCAGATCAATGAAGTACATTTCCAGGTTCCACCTGGAAACGAGATTTAAAAAATCGTAAGAATTCAGGAGTCAGAATGGGCTAAACGCCCCGCTATTCATAACATAATTCAGAATCTTTAAAAGAATTAGGAGAAAATTTGATACATAAATGTACTAATTCATCCTGCATTCCTTTTAAATTCTGACTTCTGACTTCTGGGTGCTGAATTCTCACAAAAAATCTAACTAACTAGACTGATTTTGCCAGTATCTAAATCGTAATAACCACCAACTACTTTCAGCTTTTCTGCCTTGATTAACTCAGATAAAACTGGCGATGATTTCAATTTTTCAACTTGCGCCAAAATATTTGCTTTACAAGCATTTTCTAACTTATCTCCTGATTCTTCTTTTGATTTTTCTACGCTTGGTTTAATTGCGTCAAGTAAACTTCCAATTTGCCCTGGAACTTGAGCACCTTTAATTGCGGCATCTACTGCACCACATCTTTCATGTCCCATGACCATGATGACTTTAGTACC
The DNA here is from genome assembly GCF_001712795.1 of Nostoc sp. KVJ20. Taxonomy (GTDB): domain Bacteria; phylum Cyanobacteriota; class Cyanobacteriia; order Cyanobacteriales; family Nostocaceae; genus Nostoc. Next base: position 26,512 of record NZ_KV757782.1, on the reverse strand, counting down.
TAATACTAAGCTGCCAAATTCTAAGCTACCAATTTGCTGTGTTGTGGCAATATTACCAGCTATACGGCAGACAAATATATCTCCAAGCCCTTGGTCAAAAACAATCTCTGAAGGCACTCGTGAATCTGCACAGCCTAGAATAGAAGCAAAAGGCTTTTGACCTTTGGCAACTTCGACTAAACGTGATTGATTTTGGTTGGGATTGCGACGTTTTGCTTTAACAAATCTTTCATTCCCATCTAATAATTCTTGCAATGCCTTATCGGGGGTAATATCATCTTTTGCTGGCGCTACTGGGACTTTTGTTTCGGCTGCAAGTAAGTTTGAGCTAAGTCCGGCTGTCATTACACCTGTACCGATCGCACCTGCACCAAACTTGAATAAACTTCTTCTGGAAAGATTGAATTTGGAATTTAGTCTACTCATGGTATTCTCCTCAAAATATTAAACTGGCTACTTGTAATGAAAAGGTGCTTGACTATCCAAGTGTCGAGATTTGGGAAATCAAATTTAAAAACTGTATTCCCCAAAATGGCCAAGCTACCCACATTCCTAAAAAACCTACTCCTAAAAGAACGGTTAAGGCATAAAACTGGGTTTGACCAGAGGTGCTGTATTTAAGACCTTCACCACCCAATAGCGAAAATAAACCAACGAAATTAACGATGCCATCGACTACAAAGCGGTCAATCATATCGGCAAGTTGAGAAATTTTGGCAACTCCAAAAATAATGGTCATTTTATAGAGTTTGGGAGTGTAAAAGTCGTATGCAAACAAATCCTGCAAGCCTTGCCAAGGGAGGCGAATCGGTTTAGGAATATTGCCTAAATAAATCACTCCAGTGATACTGCAACCGAAAATACTCGACCAAATTAAAAGTAGTGCGACATCTTTATTTACAGTTGCCCAATTGGGTAAAAGTGATAAGCTTTGCAACACTAAAGGAAGATGTAGACTGACACCAAGTAAAATCATCATTGGCAGAACCATTGGCCAGTGTGCTTCAGGCGATCGCTGACTCATTTGTGTAGCTTTACCACCAAAAAGTAAACCAAATTCTCTGGTTAAACTCACGGCTGTTAAAGCATTTACCGCAATTATTACTCCCACTAACCAAGGTTGTGTTTCCCACAATCCATCTGCTAGTTCCATCAACGCCCAAAAGCTACCCAGTGGTGGAAAGCCAATTAATCCCAAAGTCCCGACGATAAAAGCGATCGCAGAAATCGGGCGACGTGTCCACAATCCGCCTAATTGGGTGACATCTTGGGTGATGCTATTCCAGATAATTCCCCCAGTACTCATCACCAACAGGGCCGCCGATATAGCATGGGTGAGTACCAACAACAGCGCCGCTTCGTATTGTTGCGTTCCCACAGCGATGAACACTAAACCCATGTATGCACTTACAGAATAGGATTGGCAGCGTTTAAGATCAATTTGAGCGATCGCAATTAACGAAGCACCCACCGCTGTCACTACCCCAATTCCCACCATCGCTGAGGAAACTATGGGCGAGATAGTTAACACAGGTTGCAGTTTAATCAGCACCCATGCACCACTAGCAACTACTACCGAGTTCCGCAAAATCGTACTAGGAACTGGGCCTTCCATTGCCTCATCTAACCATAAATGCAGGGGGAACTGGGCGCACTTACCCATCGGCCCAGCAATTAAGGCTAAACCTACCAGTGTGATTGTTGTTGGATTGACGTTTGCAGTCGTCGCCCACTGGGCTAGTTCTGGATAACTCCAAGTTCCGGCGAGGGGCCATAATGCCAATACGCCCATCAGCAAGAATAAATCTCCCACCCGCTTGGTTAAGAAAGCATCTCTAGCACCTGAAACTACTAACGGCTGGCTAAACCATAAGCCGACTAGTAGGTAGGTTCCCAGTGTGAGGACTTCCAAAATTACATAGCTGAAGAACAAATTATTACACAGAACAAGGGCACATAGTCCCGCTTCAAATAATCCTAATAAGGAATAGAAGCGTCCCCAACCCCAATCCATTTCCATGTAGCCGATGGCATAAATTTGCGCCAGCAAATTCAACCCAGTAATCACAACTAAAGCGCCAACACTAACTGAGGATATTTCCAAAGCAATAGTGAGGTCTAAACCAGCTGTAGATAACCAAGGTATAAATACTTCTTGGGCTGGCTGATTCCAAGTTGCTTGTAAGGCGATCGCACTATGCACAAACGCCAAAAATGTCATCACTAAGTTTAGATAACCAGCCGGTCTTGGCCCCGTTTTCCGAATGATCCCCGGCGACCAAGGCACGGCTAACAAGCCACCTATTAAGGCATAGCAAGGAACTAGCCAAACAGTCTCAAGTAGAAACTGAGCCATCAACTTAACCTCTAAATTTGTATCAAAAAGTTGGGGTTTGGAATCAACTAGCGTTGATCCCTGTTAACCCAGCGATGTCTACGATGAGCTACCCCTAGGCAGATAAGACAAATTTATCTTTATTTAATTTTGTTAGAAACAGCTTACCGTTATATTTGACAAAATGGAATTACTTTATCTAAACAAATCTGAGATAATTCCTCTAAATAAATCTTATATAATCAACTATTTGAGTAATGAATAATAGGTATTGCTTTTTATCTATGAATTAACTGTTGGTTTCATCAATAGTCCTTATGAATTTTTACTCATTGACATAAATGACAAAAGACGCAATCAGTTGCGTCTTTCTCTACAAGTCAGCTAAATGTAATCTACATTTCAGTAATTTTGTCAATCTGCCAAACAACAGAAATAATTGCAGGCGCTTGGTCAAATTGGCTGATGGGGGCGGGTTTCATGTCCCGGTAGTCTAGTAGTTGGACTACGATGAGGTAAGCGATCGCTAAAATCACCGAAATCGCACCTGTAAGAATGGCAATTAATTTTGAACGTTCCATCAGTATTTCCTGTAATGCAAGTTATTGTGCAGTGCCTATATCCACATTAATAGTTTAGACACACCACACACTTACCGATATACATCGCTCCGATGGGCTATCAGTAAAATAGTAATTAGTTGCTGTTCTTCATCCACTTTATAAACAACTCGCCAGACACCAACTCGATAGCGAAAAAGACCTGCGAAATCACCTTTGAGCCGTTTGATGTTTGGATGTTCGTAAGCATTCTGTTGCAGTTGGTCAAAGCAACGGTTTAGTTGTTGGGCTAGTGATGCATCTACTTCTTGATAAAACTTCTGTGCTTTGCGAGTCAATACCAATTCATACATGACGACGAATACTGTCAAATGACACTACTTCCCCAGCCTCAGCTTCCTGCATAGCTTCACGCAAAGCTTGCTCAAAACCAGGGACATTCAAAAGTTCCGTTGTCGCCTCATTTTCTTCTCTTTCTTCTAGATCAGCTAGAAAATCACTCACTATCCGCAGCCTTTCTGGAGACAGTCGCCGTAAACGCTTCTCAGCTTCCTGAAGAATAGTAATGTCATCTTGTTTTGATTCCATAGTTATTTCTATAGCTAATGTTTTTTACCGTCGATTTACTCCCTCCTTTATATGTTAAGGGCAGCTTGTCGTCAGATATCGCCCTAGAATTGGCGATCGCTAAAATCACCGAAATTGCACCTGTAAGAATAGCAATTAATTTTGGCGTTGCATATTTTCGGGATGATTTTGCTAGTTTTGTGGGATGGGCCGAAAAGCCANNTTACAATCCCTGGCGGACGTGCTGGCGGACGTGCGGTTTCGCGTTAAGTTGACACCAGTGGCATCTTGCCCGTCCCTTGTATTTTAGGGCACTCGTGTCGCCCACCCTACAAGAATCATCCCTTGATTCAGCAACGCCTTAATTTTTAACGTTCCATCAGTATTTCCTGTAATGCAAGTAGAATAACTGTATTGAGTCATCAATGAGAATTGCGTAGGCGCAGCCCACACTTCGACAAGCTCAGTGACCGCCGTAGGTATCGCTATGACTGCAACCACAAAAAAATTTACTTTTGCAGAGTATCTTAAGTATAACGATGGCACGGATACCCAATATGAATTGGTAGATGGAGAATTAATTCCCATGAGCCTTGGCACTGGCAAGCACGGTGGCATCTCCAAGTTTTTAGAACGAAGCTTTGATGATGAAAGCGCCAAAATGGGCCAGAATTGGACAGCACAAAAGTTTTCTGTCGGAGTGCGATCGCCACGTGGAGGACGCTGGGACACCTCACGAATTCCAGATGTAGTAGTATTACCAACACAGCAGTGGGAAGCACTTTCTAATCGAGAGGCTGTAATCGAACTCAACGAAACTCCCCCCATATTAGTGGTAGAAGTCGTCAGCGAATCTACACAAACTACAGACTATCGCAGCAAACGTTCTGAGTATGCTGTTCTGGAAATTCCCGAATATTGGATTGTTGACCCGATTCAAGAGATAGTAACAATATGCACCCTAGTAGAAGGGTTCTATGATGCTGTTGCATTCCGAGGACAAGAACGCATCATCTCTTTTACTTTTCCACAGTTGGATTTGAGTGCCGAACAAGTCTTGGCAGGGTGAAAGTGAACTCTCAATTACTATTACCCAAGCAACCGTGCAAGCTGTTGGGTTTCGTTCCTCAAGCCAACTTACACATTTTTATTTTTTGAGATAACCAAACCGTATTGGCTGTACTTCAACAATGAACCTCAGAACCTCGATGTTGACCTTCTGAGGCTCAACTTTGACCTTCTGAGGCTCAACTTTGACCTTCTGAGGCTCGACGTTGACCTTCTGAGGCTCGACGTTGACCTTCTCAAATATATCTAACCATTCCTGAATTTACAGGGGTGAGCGTGTAGTAAAATTTGCTCACCTCCGTAAAGTGGAACATGGCTTTAGACTTCTCCCGTCAAAATCTTCGAGGACGCAACTTCAAAGGACAAGACCTTGCGGGTGCAAACTTTAGCTATGCCGACATCCGAGGTGCAAACTTCACTAATGCCAACCTGACAGGGGCAAACTTTAGTCATGCTCAGGCTGGACTGCAATGGGAGTGGGTTGTTGGTTTAGTAATAGCCTCATTACTTTTAGCGTCATTGTCAGGACTCATTTCAGCAACCGCTAGTCTTTGGATAACATATTATTTTAGTTCTGAATTTACCAATGAATACGGTTTTGTTCCTGCCAACATCATCTTATTTGTGTATGTGATCTTCTTTGTTGTCACTATCCGTAAAGGTTTTGTGAACGGAGCAGTAGCCGTAGACAATAGCAGGTACAGTGGCAGTGGCAGGGGCAGGTGCAATGGCAGTGGCAGCGGCAGGAGGCGGGGGGGTAGTAACAGGAGACGCAGGAGTAGTGTCAGCAGTAGCAGGCGCAGGCGCAGCAGCAGTAATAGGTGCAGGGGTAGCGACAGCAGTAGTAGCAGTGGCAGTGGCAGTAGCAGGAGTAGTAGCAAGAACAGTCGCAATGATAGGAACAGCAGCAGCAGCAATTACAGCAGCAGTTGTAGTAGTAAAAGGGGCAATAGCAGTTGCCATCGTCGCTGCTGCGCTAGGGATCTACATTGCTTGTGGCGCATTAGCTGAAGATGAGAGATATGGCTTTGTTAGGAATATTGCTATTTCTTTTGCTGCTATAGTTGGCACTAACTTTACGAAAGCTAATTTAACTGATGTAACTTTCACACAAGCTACACACCAAAATACCAATTTCCAAGGCGCTATTCTCATAAGAACTTCCTGGCTAAACACTCAAAAACTTAATCTGGCTAGCACTGGAGATAATTATCTAAAGCACATACAGCTACGAGAATTAGTGATTACAGGACAAGGACAGGACAAAAACTTTGACCGTCAAAACCTGCGGGGTATCAATTTACAAAATGCTAATTTAGCAGATGCTAGCTTTATTGGCGCTGATCTCAGTGAAGCCAACTTGCAAGATGCCGATTTGTCAAGAGCAAAGCTCAAACAAACGCAACTAGACGCAACTGATTTAACAGGTGCAACTCTTACCGGAGCATACATCGAAGATTGGGGCATTACGAGAGAAACTAAATTGCATGGGGTGAGGTGTGAATATGTCTTCATGCGTTTACCCACCAAAGAAGATCCCGATCCTCTCCGCAAACCTGATAATAAACAAGAGGTATTTGCAGACGGGGATTTTGCCGACTTTATCAAGCCAATTTTTGACACCCTCGACCTTTACCATAATCAAGGCGTTGACCCCCGCGCTGTTGCCATTGCATTCAAAAACCTCGCCGAAAACCATCCCGAAGCCGAGTTAGAAATTGTGGCAATGGAGAAGCGCGGCAATGATAAAATCTTGCTCAGAGCTAAAACCGCCCCAGGTAGCGATAAATCTCAACTGAGTGCAGAATATTTTGATGATTATAATCAACTCAAAGCCTTATCGCAGAGTCAGCAATTATTGCTGGTAGAAAAAGATCAGCGCATTATTAGTTTAGAAAATATGGTAGATACTGCTCTCAAGCAGCCGAAATTTTATACTCAAGGAGATACAAATATGTCTGATATCAGTGGCATCAATATTGAAGGCAGCAGTAATGTTAGCGGTATCGCTGGCAATAATTCTATTGCTAATCTAGGAACCATTAGCGGTAACGTGAGTATTGCCCTCAATGAGTTACCTGATGCAACCGATGCCGAGAAACCAGGAATCAAAGAATTATTGTCGCAGTTGCAAGATGCGATCGTCCAATCCACATATTTGTCAGAAGAAGACAAAACCGAAGCGCTAGAACAGGTGAACAGTTTAGCTGAAGCGGGGAAAAATCCTCAAGAATCCACTAAACAAAAGACGGCAAAAACAGCCATCACCATGTTGAAAGGGATATTTACCGGCTTACCTGCTGTTGCTTCTCTGGTGGAAGCGGGTAATAAATTATTGCCTGCGATCGCAAAACTATTCGGTTTGGGATAATTTAACGCGATCGTAGGTGAGATATTCCTCAAAAGTATACAGACATGATTAATTTGTACAGTGCATAAGTCTTATTGACCAAATTTTTTACTCTCCCCCATCGGTAAGAGGTAAAGCAATGCGGTTCGATTAAGGCAAGAGACGCGATAAATCGCCGTCTCTACAAGGATCAATCTTTTGTAGAGACGGCGATTTATCGCGTCTTTGGATCTAGAATTTTCATCTACGTTCTTCATTCTCAGGTAGTTTTGGAATATAGAGTTTAGTTTTTCCAAAATGTCTTTAACAGAAGAAATTCTTTCCCAATTACCCGGCGATGTTTTAGGAGGATTGCGCCAAAGCGATCGCATTCTCACATCTGGGCGTGAAAACTCCGCACCAGTACCAACGTTAGTTAAAGAAAGTCAACAGCTTTTAAGCGTTGTAGATTTCGATGTGCTTATCTGCGGTGGCACTTTGGGTATTTTAATCGGTTGCGCCTTAGCGGTGAAGGGACTGCGGGTAGCATTGCTAGAACGCGGTATTTTGCGGGGGAGGGAACAAGAGTGGAATATTTCTCGCAAAGAATTAGATGTGTTTGTGGAATTAAACTTGCTGACTGAGGAAGAATTGGAGAGTGCGATCGCAACTCAATATAACCCAGCACGAGTTAGTTTTGCTGGCGGTACAGAAGTTTGGGTAGAGGATGTATTGAATATCGGTGTAGATCCAGTTTATCTACTCGCTACCTTGAAAACCCGATTTCTCGCCGCCGGGGGAAAGTTGTTAGAAAATACACCCTTTACTGAAGCAGTAGTTCATCCAGATGGGGTGATGGTAAATAACCAATTCAAAACTCGGTTATTAATCGACGCGATGGGACATTTTTCACCCATCACTCAACAAGCACGCCAAGGCAAAAAACCAGATGCACTGTGCTTGGTTGTGGGAAGTTGCGCCCAAGGTTTTCCGGAAAATCACTCAGGCGACTTGTTGTTATCATTTACATCCTTGCAGAATCAATGTCAGTACTTCTGGGAAGCTTTTCCAGCTAGGGATGGCAGAACCACTTACTTGTTTACCTACATGGATGCAGAACCCCAACGTTTGAGTTTAGAAGCTCTATTTGAAGAATATCTGCGTCTCTTACCAGAATATCAGGGAGTGGAGTTGAGCAAACTGAAATTTCAACGGGCACTATTTGGTTTCTTTCCCACCTATCGCCAAAGTCCGCTAAAAACCCCGTGGAGTCGCATTCTTCCAGCCGGAGATAGCAGTGGTAGTCAATCGCCCTTGAGTTTTGGTGGTTTTGGGGCGATGGTGCGTCATTTGAAGCGTTTAACTTATGGCATTTCCGAAGCACTGGAAACAGAACAATTATCTGCAAAAGCCTTAGCACTGCTGCAACCCTATCAGCCGAGTTTGACTGTTACCTGGTTGTTTCAAAGGGCGATGAGTGTTGGTGTAAATCAAAAAATTGCCCCAGATCAAATTAACCAATTACTCTCGGCAGTATTTCAGGAAATGCAACAGTTAGGTACACCAGTGCTAAAACCATTTTTACAAGATATAGTGCAGTTTTCGGCACTAACGCAAACACTGATAAAAACTGGTTTATATCATCCTGTAATAGTTGCCAAGATAATTCCGCAAGTAGGTTTGGCAAGTTTGTTAGATTGGATGTTACATTACAGTAATTTAGGTGTATACACTGCCTTGTTTTCGCTAAGTCCAATGCTAGAAACATGGATTAAGAATCAACCAAAAGAACAACAATATTATTGGCATCGTTTGATTGATGCCTGGAAGTATGGTTCTGGCGGTGATTACTCAGATGAAACTTAGAATTTTATCGGTGTGAGGATAACATGATGGAACGGAAATCATCAGGAATCAAATACTTTGCCGTGTTGATTGGATTCCTGCGCGATCGCCAAGGATTTCTAGAGGAAATTCGCCAAGGTACGAGATTACCAAATAAAATCATTTCGCTGCTGGTTTGCAGTTCCTTATTTATCGCTGCTTATGGCGGAATTATTGGTGCATATCATAGCTGGATGCAAGCTTTATCTTCCGCCATTAAACTCCCAGCCCTTTATTTAATCACACTTTTGATTTGTATCCCGACGTTGTTCTTTGCAAACATTATTTTTGGTTCAAAGCGGACTTTTGCCCAGCATTTAGCATTAGTTTTAACAGCGGTTTCAGTCACCAGCGTACTTTTATTTAGCTTTGCACCAATCACACTATTTTTCTTAATTACCACCAACAATTACCAGTTTTTAATTCTGTTGAATGTCTTGATCTTTGCCATAACTGGATTTATTGGTGTTTCGTCTTTATATCAAGCCACAAGTTTAGTTTTAGAACAAGATAATGAAGGTAGCAAGACACGCCAAAAGATTTTACAATTTTGGCTATTTCTTTACGCTTTCGTAGGCAGTCAGTTAGGATGGACTCTCAGACCATTTTTTGGCACACCTGGTTCTGTGTTTGAACTTTTCCGCGAAAGAGAAGGTAACTTTTATCTGAGTGTGATTCAAGCTATTAGCTATCTCTTAGGAATCCGTTAATTAGTCATTAGTAATTCCACAAAATATAAAAAATATAAAATCATGTTGGACAAGAAAAATCGCGGGATTCAACAATTTGGTGTATTGATTAGTTTATTGCGCGATCGCCAGTCTTTCTTAGAAGAAATTCGTCTGGGGATAAGATTACAAAATAAAATTAGTTCTCTATTCGTAACTAGTTCCATCTTCTTTGCAATCTATGGTGCAATTATCGGTGCATCTAACAGTTGGGCACAGGCATTATCTGGTGCTATTAAGCTGCCAGCGTTTTATTTATTAACACTGATTATTTGTTTCCCGACTTTGTTCTTTTTTAATGTTTTGTTTGGTTCTCGGAGCAGCATTCAACAGCATTTTGTTGTGTTACTAACCTCTGTGTCAGTGATTAGCGTGCTTTTATTTAGCTTGGCACCAGTTACGCTATTTTTTCTGATTACTACACCCGATTCTTATCAGTTTTTTAAACTATTGAATGTGTTAATTTTTGGCATTACAGGCATCTTTGGTGTTAAATTTCTTTATGAAGGAATGCAATTACTTTCTCAACAAGATGAAGTTGGCAAAAAAACCCGCACCACTATTTTAAGATCCTGGTTATTGCTTTATGCCTTTGTTGGTATGCAGCTAGGATGGTTTCTCCGACCGTTTTTTGGTGCCCCTGACTCTAAATTTGAGTTGTTTCGGGCAGTGAAAGGCAACTTTTATTTGGATATTGTAGCGGCGATTTCCGAAATTTTAGGTTTCCGTTAATCTCAGATTTCGATAATTAGTCTCGTTGCCTATGGGACAATGCGGTTCAGTTAAGGTTACTGGTCTAGGGCGTGTTTTCAAACTGGTTGTATCCTAAAAAAATAGGCGATCGCAAGCATAGTGTGTTAGTGAATCGAGGCGAGTTAAGTAACGAACAGTGGGAGAAGTTAAAACCGTTACTTCCACCCCAAAAACCCCAAACTGGTAAACCAAATCATGACCATCGTGAAATCTACCGACAACGCAACATTGTTGAGAGAGCTATCAACCGACTCAAACAATTCCGTCGCATTGCCACCCGATATGAAAAACTTGCCGCAAATTATACAGCTATGATTACGATCGCCTCCATTATTTTGTGGTTATAGTTTGAAAACACGCCCCTTAAAAAGGGGGACTTTGAATTCCCCCCTTTATAAGGGGGGCTAGGGGGGATCGAATTCTATGCAGCTTCATAAAGAATTGGTATTAGAACACCAAGTATTTCCCCAAAAATTACGAATTACAAATTACGAATTAACTTGGCATCATTAACTCCGTTGTAAACATAGCCAGGATAAATACGCAATCAACCGCTGAACCAATCAGAGGGCCAAAAATACTCTTTGGCAAAACATTTCCAAAAAGCATGATCAACGTTCCCATAAACATCCACAGCCATTGTGTTTGACACCAGATGTAGAATCCTATCACAGCGACCAGCAAAGCTGTGAAAATTGTCAAAACTGGCACACTACAACTTTTAGGTTTGTAACGCAATGTGCCAGCAAAAGTTGTCGGTATTAGCTCTAGTTGTCGAAAGTCAGTTACCAAGCCAAGTACAATCAGCCCTATAGCGATCGCCCAGCAACCTTTGTACACAATTGGATTATTCGCCCACGCTACACCTGCAATGTATGCTAGGTTGACAGCGATTACTACCAACAATGGCACAAATAAACTGTGGAATAGAAAGCGCAAGCGGTTAAGTAATTTCAGCAAAGTACCCTCATTAATTAGGCGACCCACTGAAACAATCAAATTGTCGTAGAACATTCCAGATAGCACGACAATCAGCAGAATTGTGGTAATTCTGTGTGATTGTTGAAATAAACTGATTCCCCAGATCGCCAACCCCAAAGTGGCTATCGTATAGACTGGATACAAAAAAGCTGCCATAATTTTTTCACAGAATTAATTAATTCTTGAAGATGGTTTTGTAGCTTACAATTTGTTTTTCCAGCCGAGATTAGCCGTCGCCCTTTTTAGACTACATAAACTTAGCGATCGCTAAGTTGAGAGAATATTCTGATATATAACTATTGGTGTAGTATGATTGCCCGATGTGGGGTTCTATCCCCCAGCCCATGTTCTGATTAAGCTGTTTGCACTTGCCATGTAATACACAACTCTAAAAGCTGCACGTTTTGGAGAATCTATTCCCAAAATGCAGTCAAATATAAGGTGCATTACCAAACCCATAATCTCATTACAGGTATACCATCTATTAAGAGTATGTCCAAGTCTTATGCAACACGATTTCTAAAATTCTTATTTCAACCAGTTTTGTCTAAAATATGCACAACCAAGTAACACTAATTGAACATCCATTGATTCAGCACAAACTAACGCTGATGCGTAAAGCTGAAACTAGTACAACAAAATTCCGTACTCTCCTTAAAGAAATTAGCCTATTGTTGGCTTATGAAGTCACACGGGATTTACCACTGAAATATGAACAGATTAAAACACCACTAGCCCCGATGAGTGCGCCAATGCTTGCTCCTGAGAAAAAGTTGGTATTAGTTTCTGTGATGCGGGCGGGACAAGGAATTTTGGATGGTATGTTGGAATTGATGCCATCAGCACGGGTAGGGCATATTGGTTTATATCGTGACCCAAAAACTTTGATTCCTGTTGAGTATTATTTCAAAGTTCCCCATGATGTTGAGCAGCGAGATATGCTCGTGGTAGACCCAATGCTAGCCACTGGTAATTCGGCTGTGGCAGCTGTGGAACGGCTGAAATCAACTAATCCCTTATCAATTAAGTTTGTCTGCTTACTCGCTGCGCCGGAAGGTATAGAGCGTTTTTGTCATGTACATCCTGATGTGCCACTGTATACCGCTGCCATTGATGATCATTTGGATGAACATGGCTATATTATTCCTGGATTGGGGGATGCTGGCGATCGCTTATTTGGCACAAAATAGGCTGATTACTATAAGCAAATGATGAACAATGTAGTGATTAACCCAATATTATCCGAATCATTGATTAACAAATTTCACCTTCGTCAAATTGGGGAATTTTTCAGAGACAAATCCATAGCAAATACATCAGGTTGATATATCAAGTTCATACACAAGATTGATTAATTTTCTCAGACTATTTCCCGATGATCTACTATAATATTGGATACTTCATCGCCGATACTTAAACGATAAATATTACATCGTAGCTACTAATGGTACAAGCTAATATTGGACAATTAGAAATAGAAATATCACAGCGAATCATAAAATTATATCATGATAGACTAGGCAAGCCTCCTAGTCAAATTATTTGCCATTTTTTTGATACTGAAATTGTAATTTCTCTAGAAGAATCCGTTACCCAAGTTGAACAAACTCTATTGAAGGGAGGTTATGATAGTTTAGCTGAACAAGTACGATTATATTTAGAAAAAATAATTAAATCAGAATTGAAAAGTTTGATTGAAGAACTTATTGGTAAGCCTATACTCGACCTCATGACAAACACAAATTTAGCAACAGGTCGTACTGGGATTATTGTGGTTTTAAATCAATTACCTGATGTTCGGAATGCCGAATCTATTCCAACAAGGGAAATGTAAAGAATTTAGCTGACTGATATGGCGATTGATTACCACTTCTAATTGATTAAAATCGAATGGTTTAGTAATGCAATCATCAAATCCTGTGAGCATCGTCGAGTCATCATCTTGTGCCGTTGTTAGAGGTGTTACTGCAATGATTGGGATAGTAGCAGTTTTTGAGTCGTGTTTGAGGTGATCAATGACTCTTTTGGGACTCAAATTAGATAGCATCATATCTAGCATGATTAAATCTGGTTGATGAGTTTGTGCCAACATCACAGCTCTCATTCCTTGTTTAGTACAAATGCATGAAAAATTTAATATTCTTAAATGAGAATTAAGTAGCTCTAAATCATGTAGATTCTGTTCTACAACCAAAATTAAAGGTTGTTCATTCATAAGCAGTTAATCTTGTCCAAAAAAGGCTAGTACCGCAAGGCGTAATTCGTAATTGTTTGCAAGGGTTTCAGATATTTAGAATGGGTGGTTTATTTCTGACTTCTGAATTCTTCTTCAAGGTAAGTACTTAAGTCAATGTACGGCGCTGTATTCAAGCTACTAACTAGGGTATGAAAGGAACCAGATGGTGTATGATTCATTGAGTTATCCATCTGTGCTGAATTTTAGGAAAAACATCGCAAGGCAGTCACATTATCAAGCAAATAGTAGCATATATGATGTACGCACTTACAAAGAATTTACTTAGTAATGCCAGAATTGCGTATGGATAGCCCGCCACAGGCATCGCCTCTGTTGCATCATTAGAAATTACGTATATTTAACCATCAAGTAACTGACGTGCAAGAGCGATCGCTTCTGTTGGTGTTGAAACTTTCCCCTCAGCTTGTGCTACGGCTATTTCTGTCAGCAGTTGGCCGATGATTGGCGAAGCTGGAATATCTAATGCTATAATCAACTCCTTCCCGCCCACTAGTGGAGTGGGATGAGCGACCAGATCATCAGGGTTGAGGTAGCGGTTAATCAAAGGTGCTAAGACTTGGTAGCCCTTTGCTGTGTGTAGTGGCTTGTCACCAGACATCGCCTCTACAAAATTATCAAGTGCTACAGCTAGCACCGCGATCGCAGGAAATACAATATCTGCGTTATGGAACAACAAGTATTGTTCTCGCAAAGACATATCGACTACTTGAAGCTGCGGTAATAGTTTCAGAACAGTAGTCACACCCCGAATTTCGGCACGACTATAAGTGAGTTCCTGTAGCTCTATTTCTGCTAATTCTGGATTTGGGTTGACTAGACAAGCAAGTTTGGCAATACCTAACCAAGTAGTTTTGATACTATCACGGACATACTCTTGCAGTTGTGCCCCTAGTTGTTGCCAATTTTGGGTGAGTAAGGCAGCTGCATTGTCAACTGCTGCTAGTTTGATTAAGCTTTCACGAGTGGCATTTTTGAAGAAAGGGGCAAGTAAACCATCTTCCCAAGCACTTGTGATCCAGGGAGTACCCTGAGAATTTGCCAGCAGATAGCCAATTTCTACCCTAACTCGTTCGGCTGCAACTTTGCTGATATGTGATGCCAAAGAACGAATTGCGGCTTGGGTAGCTGGCTCAATAGTAAAACCTAGTTGGGCGGCTTGGCGATAACCTCGCATTAACCGCAAAGGGTCATCTTCTAAGTTTGCGGGTGATACCATTCGCAAAATGCCCTGTTGTAAGTCTACATAACCTTGCAGAGGATCGATAATTTCTTGCGTATGGGGATTATAAGCGATCGCATTTACTGTAAAGTCTCGTCTGTGCAAATCAACTTCTAAACTATCTCCTTCCTGTTGGGCAAAATCAGCTGTAGCGTGGGGAAAAACCACACGCGCAATTTGTCGTTTTGCATCAAGCAAGACAAATCCAGCTTTGTAATGATGAGCGATCGTTCTCGCTACCTTTACCGCCTTAGATGGTATAACAAAATCTAGATCCAGATATTCGCGAGTTCTGCCCAGGATCGCATCCCGGACAGCGCCACCTACCATGTAAGCGGGTTGTGGCAATAATTCCAAGCTGAAAGGCCAATTTTCTGGAGCTAATACCATTTTGGATTTTAGATTTTAGATTGTGTACTCCTACGGTGAAGCAAGCTACGAGTAGCATCTTGTAGAGAAAAGTAGAAGCTACGCTGTCAGTGGCGCGTTTGAATCCCCCACGCTGTTGATTTTGACCGAAGGCGGACTTTCCTTGCTTTGCTCCTAAATTCTGAATTCTTCTTCAAGCATTGTAATAAAAATCAACCCAGCAACTCATGAATAACAGTTGGGCTTAAGTTAGATTAACAATAAAGGCCCCTGGAGTTGGTTCTATTATGTGTATTTGCGTGAATTGCCACTATGTAGACAGCTGTGTTACCTATCATGCCGTAGAAGGGCAGCACCAACAGCCTCACTTGACCGAAACACCAGATTTTGATCCGAATGAACCTTCTATCAATGTCAACATTCGGACTCAAGATGATGTAATTGAAATGGAATGGGATGTTGTTGGTTGTCTGAGCTTTAAGCGGGAAACAGGTAAGTGGTCAAAATTACGTCCTGGTGAATTAGTGCCTACTTGAAAAGTCAACAGTAGTCGATTTGCTTCCTCTGCTCACTTTACTGAAGCAGAGGGCAGTTTTCCTCCTGCCTTCTGCGTTGATTGATAAGTAATATTTATACTTATTATTTTTGGGTAGCGATCGCTAATTTTGCCCCTGGAACCTCACGTACCCGATCCATCACAGCCACTACCTTCCCGTGACCAACTTTTTCATCAGCGTTAATTATCACTAACATTTCTGAGTTTGAACCAATTAAAGTCCGCACTTGCTGTGTCAAATCATCAACTGCAACTTGTTTCTTGTTTAGGCTTACTACTCCTTGTTCATCTACCGTGATCGTAATTTTAGAGGGAACTTGCTGTTGTTTTGCCGTAGCTGCCTTGGGTAAATTTACTGGCAAACCTTCTGAACGCGTTAAAAACAGAGTTGACATGATGAAAAATGTCAAAATTGCAAAAATCACGTCAATCATCGGCAAAATGTTGATCTGTAGCGGAAGTTCTGGTTCATCTGGTAGACGCATAAGTTTTTTCTCCTCTTTCATAACGACGGCGGTAGAGTAATTCTAGCTGTCCACCATACTCCTGAATTAATGCAATTTGCCGCTGATACAGTCCCCGAAAGGTATTGGCAAACAGGAGTATGAATATAGCAACTATCAATCCTGATGCTGTTGATACTAGGGCTTCACTAATCCCAGAGGTAACACCAACTGTTTTACTACCTCCCACGTCACCAAGATTTAGGGAGGCAAAGGAGGCGATCAATCCTAATACTGTACCAAGAAGACCTAAAAGTGGTGCCAAACTAATGATTGTCTCAAAAAGGTTTTGGAAACGTTTTAACACAGGTATCTCAGCCTGTGATTCGCTTTCTAACGCCAAACGAAATTCCTCTGGATTTGGCTCCTCTAATTCTAAAGCTGCCAGAAAAATCCGGGCGAGTGGCAAATCTGCGTTTTTCTGAAGTTTATCCATTGCACCGACAACATTATCGAGTCGGTAGAGATTCAAAACATCTCGCACTACGCGGCTTTGACGCTGATTGATCCTTACCCAAAACCGAATCCGCTCAATGATCAGTGCCACACCCAATACCGAAAACGCCAACAGGGGCCACATGACCACACCACCTGCTGCAAACAAATTTTGAATTCCCATGTAGTGCCTCTATAACCTCATCCACAGTACAAAATCAGACTACCAGAATCTAGCGAAAAGCTGAAAGTTATTCTCAATAAAATATAAAATATAATGATAATTTTTTCAAATGTAATTATCATGAATTTTATTTAATTGTTTGTTGATTTTATATAAATTAATTTAATTGAATTGAAACAAAAATTAATTTTGTCTGAAAACCATGATGTTAGTAGTTTGATAAAGATGTTTTTACTAGTACGTGGTTCCGTAAGGCTATATCAAGTAATTTTAATTTTTTACTTGATATTTGTAACCGTACATTCTAAGATGACTAAGTTAGTGAGAATAGGTAGCAATAGCTATGAGCTTTTCCGGCATTACTGTCGAGCAACGTTCCAAAGAAGTTGAGGCTCTCAAGTCTTTTCTGACTTACAGTCTAATAGGTTCACTGGCGCTGCATATCGGCGTACTGTCCTCAGGCATCAGTAATTATTTGACGAGAGTGCCCACAGGAGAAGAAGAACCAATAGAGTTTGCGATCGTGGATTCTCCGACTGCCGAACCAGAAAAACCAATCGCAGAGATTCCAGAAGAAATAAAAAAAGAACCAGAGATTATCCAAAAACAACCTATAGAAACTCCACCAGTAGAAAAAATTCAGCAGCAAGAACAGATTACAGCGATCGCTCAGAAGCCACAGCCGACAAATACGCCGCCAAAAGCAATTGCTACCAAACCAGAAGTTCCTGTGAAATCTGCACCCATTCCACGATCAGCCTTATCTGAAGATTCCAAGCCAACTTCGGCGGGTGGTGGTGGCGGTGGTGGTGGCTCTGGTGTTGGTTTAGGTTCAGGTAGTGGTATTGCTGTAGGTACAAGCACTGGTACTGGCCCTGGCGGAGGAACTGGGACTGGCACTGGCGGTGGTATTGGTAGTGGAACTGGGACTGGCACTGGTAGCAGCATTGGCAGTGGCACTGGCAGTGGAATTGGCAGTGGTACAGGTTCAGGAATTGGCTCTGGCTCTGGTAATGGTACAGGCAATGAACCAGTAAACCGTCTGCCAGTAGCGACAGCGCCAATAGCACCAACTCCTCCAAAAGTTAACACTTCAGGTAATGGTAATGGAAATGGTCGAGCAGCTTGCCGCGAATGTAATGCCAAGTATCCAGAGGCAGCAAGGCGGCGAGGAGTTGAAGGCAGAGTAGAAGTAGCTGTAGATACTGATGCCCAAGGTAATGTTACTAATGTGCGGA
The DNA here is from genome assembly GCF_001712795.1 of Nostoc sp. KVJ20. Lineage (GTDB taxonomy): Bacteria > Cyanobacteriota > Cyanobacteriia > Cyanobacteriales > Nostocaceae > Nostoc. The sequence goes on along the minus strand of NZ_KV757782.1, from coordinate 8,546 downwards.
TTGCTCGCTCCAGTGGAAACCGCGACTTAGATGAAGAAACCGCTAGACAAGCGCGTAACTGGAAACTAAAACCCGCAGAAGGAGGTAGACAAGGAGTATCGATCGCGACTGAATTTGCCATCAAAGGTTCACGGCGATCGCGCCAAGTTCAAGAACGGCAATCACAAAGAGAGGCACAAAGACAAGCAGAAGAAAGAACCCAGCAAACAAGGGCTGCTAATTCCACAGAGGAAAATCCAAGACGCAGGCGCAGAGAGTTGTCACCCCCATCAAAACCAGCAATATCTGGATTTAGTAGACGGTTGCAACCCCAAAGAGTCGAAAATACTCCTACAAGCCCATCATCTGGAGCTAGGACAACTCGCACTCAAGGAACTGCAAGAGAGTCCTTACGCCGCATCCAGCGTGAACGAGCAACTACTAATTCATCACAAAACCCACAACCAACCACAAATCGACGGCGGCGAAGAGATAATGCTAGCCAAAACAAGTTGCGGGAATCTTTGCGCGGTTTACGCAAACAACCTCAATCGCAACCTGCTGCTCCTAGTCAGGAGTAGTCTGTTAACATAATTCGTAATTCGTAATTCAAGGACTAAAGTCCTGACTACGAACTTATTTATTAAATCACCGCCTCCTGTTTTTAGGAGGCGGTTGTTTTTTAGACAGGAATGGCTTCGTTAGGCATCACCCCTCTACCATGAGGAAGAGGGGTTAGGAGTGCGGTAATTTTATGATGGGCAATTAGACACACTGGCGATCGCTTGATTTGCAAATCGATGGAAGTGAAAGTGAGTAATCCTGCACTTCTCCATCCCCAATTTCTCTGATCAGGGCAATGAAAATCGCCTGCGCCTAAGGAATGGTAGTAGTGTTTGCTCATCACCAATTATATGCTGAGAAGATAGTCAATGGCTAACTCTCAAGTTGCTCATCTGCACTTTATGTCTAGATGTCAAATTCACTGATTTGAATAAAACTTCTACATAAACACACACTGATGCGGTTTGATTTGCTTGAATAGCTATATTGATAGGACATTGATAACGTCGGCAATTCACAATTCCTAATTATGGCAAGTAAATTCATTGATGTTAGGGAATATACTGTCAGGGCGCACAAAAGACAGATTCATACTCGTGTTTTCCAGTTTGTCTGTAAAGAGTGTAACGATCTGACAAAGCGCGAGACTTTCGGCCCTCGACCCTTATATTGTGAGAGATGTCGCCCTCCCCAAGCGCCCAAGAAATCCCAGCCAACATCTCAAAAAGCAAAACCCAGAGCAATGTCTTACAAAAGTGACATCGATTTAAATTGATTGACGCCTTATGACTCAAAATGGACAATTAGAACCACCTCCGGGGACTTTTCTCTCACCACTGTTAGAATTACGAGACTATTATGCTCGCCTCACAGAAGAGTATGAACGGCTTTTTGTGCAGGCGCGATCGCAACTCGATCATGTAGAAGCGTTGTTGTCTAACTGGTCTTTTTCTGATCCGAACAAGCAGATATCTAGATTGACTGCGGCTGATGAAACCTCAAATCTTTCCCAAGAAGGCTCTATGCGGTTTTTATCACCCCTTGATGACATCAACGAAATCAACTTGGTAGAGTCTGTAGAGTCAGTACGAAAAGACTCAGATCAGGTTGAGATAGATAATTCTGCTGGGGTTGATACAAAAGAGAGTCAACCTCTAACTACATCAACATCTCCAAAAATCGTTCCAGAGAACAACGATAGTTCAACGAAGGTAGTGGAAATTCCTATGCTACCCCAGTATCAGCACGCCCTCTCGCGAATGGAAGCTATCAAACAGCTATTGCAAGAGCAGATAGGGACTGTTTGTCATATTGATTTTATCGTGCGATCGCTTTATGGAGAGTTAGATTCCCATCTATTCAAAGTAGTCAAAGGTAGGGTGCAATCTTCCCTCACCCAAGGCAGAGAAAGGAATTACTGGGTAACTATTCCCGATGAGCCAGGTTGTTATACTCTAGATTTAAGTTTGGTAGCCCCAAGTAATCGCAATGGTGCTTCTAGGAGTATCAAAAACAAAAATAAGAAGCCTTTCGTACCCCCGACAAAAACAGTACCGATGCTCAAGGCCTTTGAGGGTCAATTCTTAATTGATGCCCTCACCTCTCTGTTAGAAGAAAATCCAGGTAAAGTTTTCAGCGTTGCTGAAGTCATCGCCGGAATTTATGGAGAACTAGATTCTCAGCAAATTAGAGAGATCAAAAATAAGGTGCTGAATGAACTATCTAGAGGCTATCGGACAGGCAGATTCTCTAGGGTTCCTAATCAAATCGGCTTCTATACTTGGGACTCCAATCTGATATTGAAGGGTAGTTCTCGTTAAATTGGGGATTGGGATTAGGTGATAGGTAACAGGTGACAGGTGATAGAGAATAATCTGTACTCTGTAACCTGTAACCTATTCCCTTCTTCATTACCCACTTATCCCAAAAACAGCTTGTATGCCGGATTCTTATTCTCATCCCAATAGCGATAGCCCAGATTATTGAGAAAAGCTTGCCACTCTTGCATCTCGTGGGGGGGAACCTGGATACCAACAACGATTCGGCCATAGTCTGCGCCGTTGTTGCGGTAGTGAAAAAGACTAATATTCCAGTCGGGACTCATGGAAGTAACAAACTTCATCAATGCGCCAGGACGTTCGGGAAACTCAAAACGATAGAGCAATTCATTGTGAGCCAAGGGAGAGTGCCCACCTACCATGTGCCGCAGATGTAATTTAGTTAGTTCGTCGTCTGTTAAATCAAGGGTTTTAAATCCTTGAGCTTCAAAGTTTTCTACCATCTTTGCAGCATCAGCACGATTTTGAATTTGTACACCTACAAAAATATGGGCTGTTTTTTCATCAGCAATACGATAATTAAATTCGGTCAGATTCCGGTTGCCAATACATTCACAAAATTGGCGAATACTTCCCCGTTGCTCAGGAATTGTGACTGCAAAGATCGCTTCGCGGCGTTCACCCAACTCTGCACGTTCTGCCACAAAGCGGAGGCGATCAAAGTTCATGTTTGCACCGCAGGCCACAGCAATTAAGGTTTGTCCCTCGATTTGCTCTCGTTCGGCGTAGGCTTTGGCAGCTGCGATCGCTAATGCACCGGCTGGCTCTAAAATCGATCGTGTATCCTCAAACACGTCTTTAATTGCAGCACAAGTATCGTCTGTATCCACCAGAATAATTTCATCTACATACTGCTGACACAAACGGAAGGTTTCTTCACCTACTTCCCGCACCGCCACGCCATCAGCAAATAACCCCACTTGGGACAAACGCACCCGATGTCCGGCTTTGAGTGATTGAGACATCGCATCAGCATCTACTGGTTCAACGCCAATAATTTTGATTTCGGGACGCAACCGTTTTACATAAGCCCCAATCCCCGAAATTAATCCGCCCCCTCCAATTGCGACAAAAATTGCATGGATGGGTTGCTGATATTGCCGTAGAATTTCCATCCCGATTGTTCCCTGTCCAGCAATTACATGAGGATCATCAAAGGGATGAATAAAGGTCAATCCTTTTTCTACTTCTAATTCACGGGCATAGCTATAAGCATCATCGTAGGTATTTCCATGTAACACCACTGCTCCGCCCCTCATTCTAACCGCGTCTACCTTGACTTGGGGTGTGGTTACTGGCATGACGATAATTGCTTTGGTTCCCAAGCGATTGGCTGCAAGGGCGACTCCCTGAGCATGGTTTCCCGCTGATGCTGCAATTACACCCTGTGCCAAGATATCTGGTGGCAGTTGCACCATTTTGTTATAAGCACCCCGCAGTTTAAAGGAAAATACTGACTGCATATCCTCACGTTTCAGCAGGAGTTGATTATTCAGCCGCGCAGACAGATTTGGAGCATACTCCAGTGGTGTTTCTTGGGCAACATCGTATACACGGGCAGTTAGAATTTGGATCAGGTAGTCGCAAAACATGGGCGTCAAGCTGTTAGCAATTGCTGGATGGAGATTAATTTTACGTTAGAAGCGATCGCACTGGTTTTATTTAATTGCACTATCTCGAAATTTTGAGTGAATAAAATTTAAAAATTACTAATAATATTTGGATAGAAATAAGTTCAGTGATTGAAATTATTTGGTGACTTCAAACTGAGTGCGATCGCTCGTAGGTTGATTTTTGAACAAAACTCAGTACACCTTTATTCCTTCTTACCAGTCCCCAATCCCCAATCCCCAGTCCCTTACCTCTACGAGTGATTCAGAAATCAAATCGAATTTATACAAGTCTTTGTTACATCACAAACAACTTTTCAAACATCCTCTTAACATCAACAAATAAGTATACTGTTGCTTATGAACATAACTTTTCAATTTATGTTAAAATATGCATAGAAGATTAAATTCGGCTGTATAGTTTGTTTTTATATATACTTGTATTACAGACCTCTCCGGATCTAAATCTCTACACCCCCTGATTCTGGAGACATTCTATGTCAATTTACGTCGGTAACTTATCTTATGAGGTTAAAGAAGAAGACCTCCGGCACGTCTTTGCAGAATACGGAACTGTAAAAAATGTTCAATTGCCTATCGACCGAGAAACAGGTCGCGTCAGAGGTTTCGGTTTTGTAGAAATGGAATCAGACGCCCAAGAAACAGCAGCAATTGAAGCCCTGGATAATGCCGAGTGGATGGGTCGGAGCTTAAAAGTTAATAAAGCGAAGCCCAAAACAGATGGAGGTTCCTCTGGTGGTAGAAGAGGAAACTATGGTGGCGGTGGCGGTGGCCGCTATTAAGGTCTAAAATCATTGAAGAAGAATTCAGGAGTCAGAATCAAGGCGCTACGCTATCGCGGACTCGCTAACGCTTCTCTACGAGACGCTAAAAGCGTAGCTTGCAACTCTTACAGAGTACGCTATAAGTCGGGGATTCAGACCGGCGCAGGAATTGTTGCACCACCAAATTTTCAATTTGGTGGTGCAACAAAGCCGATTATTCATCCACCAATGAATTTAATTGTGCCCGACTACTTACCATATTTGGTTGTAGTTTTGTCAAAAATTAAATAAGAATCCTGTAGAAATGTGGGATCTAAATAGATAAAAACTACTTTAATAAAGCGATCGCATGGTGACGGATATGATCTTCAATAAAACTAGCGATAAAATAATAACTGTGGTCATAGCCTTCTTGGTAACGCAAGTTTAGCGGCTGGTTAACATCTGCACAAGCTTTCTCAAACACTTCTGGCAGTAATTGTTCAGCTAAAAACTTATCAGCAGTGCCTTGGTCAATAAGAATTGGACTGTGATATCCGACTTTTTTAACTAATTCACTAGCATCATAAGCACGCCAACTTTCTTGATTGTTGCCAAGATAACCACTGAAAGCTTTTTGACCCCAAGGACAACGCATAGGTGCAGTAATAGGTGCAAAAGCTGATACTGATTTGTAGAGTTCTGGATTTCTCATTGCACAGACAAGCGCCCCGTGTCCCCCCATCGAATGACCGAAAATACCTTGTTTATCAGGTTGGGTAGGGAAGTTTGCGGTAATTAAAGCAGGTAACTCTTGGACGACATAACTATACATTTGGTAATGTTGACACCACGGTTCCTCTGTAGCATCAACATAAAAGCCCGCACCCGTGCCAAAGTCCCAGTCATTATCCTCACCTGTAATGCCAGTATTACGCGGACTAGTATCTGGTACAACCAACATCAAACCGTACTCAGATGCAATCCCCTGCACTCCCCCAGCCTTCACCATAAAATTTTCTTCTGTGCAAGTTAATCCAGAGAGAAAATAGAGAATCGGCATAGGTTTTTGAGTTGCTTGTGGTGGTTGATAGACAGAAAAGCGCATTTCACCGTTACAGATGGAGGAGTGATGACTGTAAAAACCGAGTTTGCCACCAAAGCTTTTATATTCTGAAATGAGGTTGAGGTTAGGCATTGGTTGTATTCTCTTTCCTGAACGGTTGCGGGTTGCGGAGAATGATTATTTTAGCTTGAACTACCTGAATATCACGATGTTTAATGAAAAACTCCACGTCACTTGCGGGGATGGAGTTTCCCACCGACTTTTTATTAAATATACTTTAAAGGCAAAGCAATTTGTAAAGTTGTACCTTCTTTAAATACGCTCTTAATACTAATTTTACCACTGTGGGCTTGAATTATTTGTTGGGCAATCGCTAGTCCTAAACCAAATCCTCCAGTTTGACGAGATCGCTTTTTATCCACTCGATAGAAACGCTCAAAAATATATGGTAAATCAGCTTCAGGAATACCAATACCATTGTCTATAATTTGGATTATAGCCCAACGTGATTGAGTAAATAAGTGCAATTGAACTTGACCACCAGCAGGAGTATATTTGCAAGAATTATTAAGTAAATTTATAACTACTTGACGGAGCAAGTCAGCATCACCAAGGACAGTTATACTATTATTTGGCAGTTTGGAAACTAAATTAAGATGTTGTGCATCTGGTTGGGTGGCATAATCATCTGTTATCTGTAAAAGTAAATTATTTAAGTCAATTAATTGTAAGGATTCAGTCGGTAATTTACCTTGATAACGTGCTAGAAATAGCAGATTTTTTACTAAAACACTCATTGACTTAGCAATATCATAAATCTTTTGGAAGCGCTGACGTTGCAACTCTATATCAGTAGATTTAGATAAAAAGCCGTATTGAGCATTGCTAATAATTGCTGTCATAGGCGATCGCAATTCGTGGGAAGCATCAGCTGTAAACCTTTGCAGATGATCGTAGTTGTGGCGAATTGGTTGCATTGCCAGTCCTCCCAGCCACCAACCCGTGAGAGCAATCACAGCTAGAGTAATCGGCGCTGAGATAGCCAAAACCATACGGAATTCAGCTAAAGCACTTTCAGTAGCCGTCATCGGCATCGCTGCTTGTAAATAACCAATTAATAAACCATTTTGATAAACAGGCAACGTTACCTGACGTAGCCAGACTTTGCTATCAGTTTTGATCGTATCAAACCCACCTGACACTGAAAGGCGATCGCTAGGAATCGTACCAAAAAATTGTACAATTTGCTTTTGCTCATCGTACCAACTTGCATACACTAGTTGACTATCCGGCAATGGTTGTACCATACTTCCCAACAATGGTACATATTCTAAATTTAACTGCCGCTGACCATTATGCACCTCCAACTTAACATTAGCTGCCATCAAACTTGTTTTTTTATAAAGTAATCGATCTAGTTCCTCCAACTTATCTATCACTTCCCAATAGTAAACTCCCGCCGCAAATATAATTAGAATACTGCCCATTGTTAGGGTGAACCAACTTGCAAGATTGCGACGGCTGCGATTAAACATAAGTAGTCATTGGTAATCTTCTGATTCTTCTCACTCTCCCAGTTTTTACTGCCTAATTCTAATTTTATTCTTGTGGATTTAAGCGATAACCCATACCATAAACTGTTCTAATCCAGTCTCCTGCACCCAATAGCTGCAAGCGCTGGCGCAACTTGCGTATTAGCACAGTTAAAGCATTACTTTCTGGTTCCATACCACACTCCCACAAAGCATCTTCAATCTGGTTACGAGTTAAAACCTGATTGGGATGGCGCATCAAGTATTCTAGTAATTGTCCTTCACGTGGAGATAATTCTACTTTTACCTGACTCCGTTCTACACTTAATTCAGCTAAATGCAATTGTAAATCTGCTATACGTAAGCTATACCCCTGCCAATTAGGGACTCTTCGTCCCAAAGCACGGACTCGTGCTAAGAGTTCCACCAAATCAGCAGGTTTAACTAGATAATCATCTGCTCCTGCATCTAAACCCATAACTTTGTCGGCTGTGGTGTCTTTAGCAGTTAACATCAATACTGGTGCATTTTTACCAGAGAGACGATACTGGCGACACAGAGACAACCCACTAATTGTTGGTAACATCCAATCCACAATTAATAGATCATAATCTTTTTGCGAAATTAGCCACTGTGCAATTTCCCCATCTTCCGCAGCATCTACAATATATCCTGCCTCGGATAGAATACCTTGTAATGGTTCTAATTGTTCAAAATCGTCTTCTACTAGTAAAATTCGCATAAAACTTTTTAGCGTCAAGCCTTGCCATAAAATCATCAACTCTCTTTTAAAATTAGATAAGTTAACTACCTCTATGTCTTCTATCTAATTTGAGATTTTAACTTTTAGATTATTCTCCATAAGGAATAAGGTATATCTGCCAATGGGTAGTTATAAACCCTGCTATCGCTTCGCGACTATAAAAAAATTTAGTAGGACTTACGCAAAACGGCTTATACCATTTCACGAAAATCTTGATACATATTGGTGTCAACTTAAGCTAGAAATAGCTTCGCTGCGGGCTTCATAACCCGCCAGAGAATTCATTCTCTGGCTCATAGCTAAAGTCTACTGAAGTAGACTGAATATTTTTGGGGATATCTAGTCATCTTCAGATGACTTTAGCTATGAGACAGGGATTTACAATCCCTGGCGGACGTGCGGTTTCGCGTTAAGTTGACACCAATGAGCA
>NZ_KV757781.1 GCF_001712795.1 Nostoc sp. KVJ20 | reverse complement strand
ACTCAGCACTCATTACTCAGCAGTGACGAGTTCAGTACTACCGCGTGTACGGCGTCGTGTGAGGCTGTTGAACAGCATTACACCGATCGCCTTGATTAAATTACCTTCCAATTCTTGGAACATTTTCATGTTCGTACCAAAGGCGGCATTAGCTTCATCAACGATGCGATCGGTTGTCGCTTCGTCAAGAGGTAATTCATCCAAATTTTGGCGATATTTCGCTTTGAATGCCTTCTCATCAGGAATTTCTGGAAACTCATAAAAAGCTGTTCCTTGCCCTTCCGACAAATTCATCGCCGTTACAGCAATATTTTTGAGAATTTGTCCCCCAGNNACGAGTGTATGAATGAGCGATTAACAATTCCGGTTCTGTGGCAGATATTTCTCGGATGCGCTTTACATAAGCTTCACCTGCGGGAGATAGTTTAATTTGCTCTCTCCAATTAGCACCAAAGTAATAAGCCAGGTCTTCCTCTAAGGTATACTTGCGGTTTAGCTGAGGAAAGTTAATTTTAGAAAGAATTGGGTGCTGGCTATGCTTTTCCATTTCTTCTTCCATCGCTGAGTAGACGAAGTAGAAATTAGCAACTAGTTTCCGGTAAGAGTTTTTCTCGACGACTCCTCTTAAAAAGCACTTGACAAAACCTACATTTTCTGCCATTGTGTGGGCTTTCTTAGTGCCTACACGTAATTTGGTTGCTAAATTGCTGCTCATATTTAAAATTCTCAACTTTAAAAAGTTAACTGCCGGAGTTTTGATTCACTAACGGCTAAAAAAGCCATTAAAAGGTTACCTTAAAACTATTTGATGAGAATTTATATTAAAATTTTTTAAGCCGCGATGATTTTGTAGTTTTTTACACAGCAACAAGGCTATGAAAATAGAACTTTAGATTTTGGTTTTTGGTTCTTATTAGCTTAATTTTGCTTTCATTCTCAGCTTTCCTAAAAAAGCTTGTGATGATATTAGGGTAATATTTATTACATATTTTTTTGGTTATTAAGATTGCCAAGTGTAAACTAATACAGATAAAAATCAAGACTAAAGTTGAGGGCATAAAAGGAATAATTAGCTAAAATGTGGAAACTTTGTTAATAATGTAAAAACCAATACTGACTTTATGAAAGATTTACATTTGAAGAGGCAGAGCTTAAGTATTATTACGTAAGTTAGTCGAATCTAGAATGAATTTCTTAAAGAGAAAAAGCATGTCGAAATTGCTGAATAAAGTCTTAAGTGCTATTTTCCAGTGTGATTGTGTGGAGTGTTTAAAAATATGGTTTCATCTATAACTCGGACATCGGGCATTTCTGGGGGTTCTGCTTCTGAAAGTGAGGGATTGGGGAAGGGGATTGAGAGCAGTTTTGGGCTGAATTTAATCCCACTACCAGCAAATCCGTTATTTGGTACAGATGGGATTCGCGGACGAGTTGGAGAATTACTGAGTGCGCCCCTAGCATTGCAAGTTGGTTTTTGGACGGGGATTGTTTTACGTAACCATGCTACTCAAATAGGGCCAGTCATTCTCGGACAGGATTCTAGAAACTCCAGCGATATGCTGGCAATGGCTTTGAGTGCAGGGTTAACAGCAGCGGGGTTAGAGGTTTGGTATTTGGGATTGTGTCCCACTCCTTGCGTTGCCTATCTCACCAGCATCAGCGATGCCATTGGCGGAGTGATGATTTCTGCCAGTCACAATCCCCCAGAAGACAATGGCATTAAAGTTTTTAGTGGCAATGGTGGGAAGTTACCGCAAATATTGCAGGCAGAAATAGAAGCGGGACTGCGTGGGAAGATATCACCGATTGCTAGAGTCAGTAATTGCGGACGGCATCACTCACGTTTTGAGTTAGTGGGGCATTATAGCTCGGCGTTGAAAAAACCCTTGAACAGTGCCTTAAATCTTCAGGGAATGAAGATTGTTTTAGACTTGGCGTGGGGTGCAGCAGTCGGGTTAGCACCATCAGTATTTACAGAAATGGGGGCAGAGGTAATCTGCTTGCATAATGAAGCAGATGGCGATCGCATTAATGTTAACTGCGGCTCTACCCATTTAGATATTCTTGCAGCCACAGTACAAGAACACAACGCCAATATTGGCTTTGCTTTTGATGGCGATGCCGATCGCGTCTTAGCCGTAGACAATACAGGAAGGCAAGTTAACGGCGATTACATTCTCTACCTGTGGGGACGCCACTTACAACAAAACCAACAATTGCCAGACAACCTGATTGTATCTACAGTCATGGCTAACTTAGGCTTTGAAAAAGCTTGGCAGCAAATTGGTGGTAACTTAATTCGTACCGCAGTTGGTGACCAATACGTGCAAGCCGAAATGTTGCGGACTGGGGGAATGCTAGGCGGGGAACAATCTGGTCATATTCTTTGCCGTCATTATGCGGTGACTGGAGATGGCTTGTTAACAGCATTACATATCGCAGCTTTGGTGAAAGAAGCGGGTGTTCCCTTGAGCGAATTAGTAGATCAAAGTTTCCAGACCTATCCACAATTATTGCGGAACGTGCGAGTTGTCGATCGCGATCGCCGTTTAGGATGGCAAGATTGCGAACCAGTACAAAAAGCGATCGCTCTTGCTGAAGCCGCAATGGGTGATTCTGGCAGAATTTTGGTTCGTGCCTCTGGTACAGAACCAGTCATCAGAGTAATGGTGGAAGCAGCCAATGCCGAACTCACTAACTACTGGACAAATGAACTAGTTTCACAAGTACAGCAGCATCTAATGGACTAAATTAGCTGAATATCTCAGCTTTTAAAAAACGTCAAATCGTATCACAGCTTCTACAAATTAACCAGCCTGGGTTATGTGTAGAAGCTGTGACATTTGTATTTAGATAGTCTTGAAGAAGAATTCAGAAGTNNCTGAATTCTGTTCGATAAAAGAGCGTTAATCCTAACATCAGTCTGAATATGTTATTATTTGCTTCGAGCTTATTAGTTATTTCTTCTGACAAAACACAGTGCTTGTTTTTGTGATTCCACTCAAAAGTGCAAAAGTTTCCAATTCCTGGGAACGTGTTACACAATTATTTGAAAGATGTATTAAATCAGTTTGCAATCAAACCTCACCTAACTTTCACGTTATTGTTGTTTGTCACGAAAAGCCCAAAATAGAATTCACTCATCCTCATATTACATACATTACAGTTGATTTTTCTCCTCCAAATGAGACTAACCTTGTAGCAAAAGGAGACACAGATAAAGGGCGTAAAATATTAAAAGGATTGATTTATGCTCGTCAATTTTCTCCCACCCACACTATGACTGTTGATGCTGACGATTGTGTTAGTAAAAAGTTAGCCAAATTTATTCAACAACACCCAGATTCTAATGGATGGTTTATAAATAAAGGTTATAAATATCAGGAAGGCAGTAATTATATATATATTAAAAGAAATAATTTTTATAAGATGTGCGGCAGTTGTAACATCATTCGATATGATTTGAATTATTTGCCCGAAACCGCAGAATATAATCGTGGCTATGGATACTATAGATATTATATAGACCATGCCAAAGTCAGAGAGATTTTAAAGAACAAAGCAAAACCTATTAAATCATTACCATTTCCAGGCGCAGTTTATATTTTGGAAACAGGAGAAAATCTTTTTGATAATTCCAAAAGATTAAGATTTAGCATTTTTAATCGCAAATTATTAAATCAATCAGTTAGAGATGAATTCGGATTGTACTACTTACAGCAATCCAAAGAAATTTGTCAACTATAATAGATTCTCCGAGGCTGATAGACGACAGCACCACTATGCCAAAACTAAAGTCAAAATCTAAGCAATCTAAAAACTCGAAAAAACAGACTAAAAAGGAAAATTCTGCCCTTAACCTTAAAGAACAGTTAGCCCAAAAGCGCAAAACAGCCCAAGCACGTAAAGAACTCACTAGCTTACTCACCACCGCCACCTTTAGCGGTGTTTTTGTTGGCATTCTGCTTTTTTTCGTAGCTGGAATTAAAGTAGCAGTCCCAGGAGTATTGGGAATAATAGTCATATCCCTTTCCTACAAATACCCGCGCCAAGCGCTATATGCCTTTATCATTTATGTACCTATTGGGGGTACTATCACCTACTACTTGGGCAATAGTCCCGTACTTCAATTAGCTAAAGATGCTTTTTATGTTCCAGCCCTAATTGGACTTTGGCAGACTTGCCGTAAACAGGGGCTACCCTTAATTATCCCCCAAGGTATTAAAATCCCACTTTATATTGTTTTGGGTTGTAGTCTGCTAACGCTGTTATTTGTTAATGGTGGACAGCAATTTAACCCGCCTAGTGTCGGACTATTAGAAAAAGCAGCCAAAGAAATACCTTTAGGTATGGGCATTCTGGGACTGAAAGTATTTTTAGGCTATGTCCCTTTGATTGGTTGTGCCTACTATCTAATTCGCGATAAGCGGGATTTTCTATTTTTATCGCGCCTCCAGATTGTCCTGATACTGATTTGCTGTGTACTGGGATGTATTCAATACCTGCTACTACTAACTGGTATATGTCAAGGCACTAGAGGTCTGGAAGGAAATGCCCTATTTGTCACATCACTAGAAGCCCGGTGTTATTTTGGTGGAGCGCTCTTATATAGTCCTGAAGAAGGGGTTATTCGCTTACCAGGGACATTTGTAGCCCCTTGGCAGTGGGCATGGTTCTTAATTTCCAGCACCTTTTTTACCTTTGCTACCGGCTTTACCGACCCTTCCATTGTGTGGCGGGTAATCGGTTTAGGTTCTTTAGTGACAGTCTTTATCAATGCTGTAATTTCTGGACAGAGAATTGCCCTAGCTTTAGTACCAATCTGCTTCGGGATTTTGCTATTGCTCACTGGGCAACTTGGCAACCTAAAACGATTTATCCCTATAGGGATAGGACTTGCCCTAGTTCTGGGAATTGCGATGGTGAGCAACCCTGCTGTCGTACAAGAGAGAACCGAGAGTTTTACCAGTCGTTGGGAAGCTTCACCACCTCAAGATTTTATCGTCCAGCAATTTGAAGAAAATTGGAAAAACGTAGACGGGCCACTAGGAAGTGGCTTAGGACGAGCAACTAACTCTGCCCGTGCGATGGGTAAAACTAAGCTTGTGGAAACTTATTACCCCAAAGTACTTTTTGAGGTTGGAATTCTTGGGGTACTAGCCTTTCTGGGCTTGGTAACAAGTTTAACAATTATTAGCTTTAAAACCTATCGCTCCATAAAAAACCGTAATTTCCGCAGTTACGGAGCAGCTTTATGGGTGTTTATATTGTTTATTAGCTACAACACCTACTACTATCCTCTGGATGTTGATCCTGTTGCTGTCTATTATTGGTTTTTTGCGGGAGTTCTTTTTAAATTGCCAGAATTGGAGAAACAAGATAAAGAAGATGCTAACCCTCAGCTAAAAAACAAGAAAAAACGTCTCAAAACAATTTAAATGAAATAAAAATGGCAAAAGTTATCATAGGAGGTCAAAAACACCTCAGCATTCCCAACCTACCTCGAAATTCTCGGCATACACTCATCCGCCCTAAACCTTTTCCCGCAGGCAGATATCCGATAGAAAAAATTTGGTATCCTTTAGCTAGCTTTATTGCGTGGCAACCTGTATGGGAAAGATACCAAGCAATTCATTCTTTCAACAGAATTTTATATACAAATAAACCTTGGTTTCTCACCTTTGAGGATCATCGCATTTTATATAGAAATCCTCAAAATCAAGCTGAAGCTGCAATTTATGAATTATTAAATAATCGATTAGCACTAGAAAATTGCCAAAAAATTATCGCCATTTCAGATTACGCTAAGTTGAGATTAATTAAGCGGATAGAAGGTTGGAAGATAGAAGCAAAGATAAGTAAGAAAGTAGATGTAGTCCATCCCAACTTTCCAATCAGAGTTAACCAATCAAAACTTTATCAAGAACAGCAAAATCTCCAGCTTGTATTTATTGGCAATCATATTGCCCGCAAAGGTGGAGTTGTTGCTTTGAGACTTGCAAAAAAAGCTGAAAAATTAGGTTTGCCTATTACTGTACATATAATTTCGGGACTGGAACATGGTTCAGGAGTTCCGACAGATTTTCCAGAACGCAGCAAATATGTAGAAGATTTAAAGTTACTTAATCTAAATAACGTTGTCTTTCATAAGAATATTCCCAATGACAAAGTTATTGAGCTATTATCGCAAAGTCATTTTCAATTAATGGCGACATTACATGATACTTATGGCTATAGTATCATCGAAGGATTTTCTGTTGCTACCCCTGCAATTACGACAAATGTATGTGCCTTACCAGAATTTATCCGTCATGGTGAAAATGGCTATATTTTAGAATTACCAATTAATGAAATTAGGCACTGGAGTAATTGGCAGCACGGAGAAAAAACCAAAACTAATGAATATTGGGAAATTCTAAATAGTACTTACGATTATTTGGCAGAGCAAGCATTGCAACAAATAATTCAATTTCTTGATAGAAATGATAAGCGAGAACATTATGAATTTTTAAGTGCAGGAGCATTAGCTCAAGCGCAAATTGTGCATAACTCCGAAAAGCAAAATGAGTTCTTTGATAATCTCTATGCAGCAGCACTATGAAGAGTGCTAAGTTCCGTTAGGAAGGCGTTGAGCCAGTGCTGAGTTTAGTAAACAATTGATTGAATGTGATTGAAAAATAATTCATAACTCAGAGTTATTTTTCGATAAAAGCAATGATAGCTTACTGAATTTCATGAAAATTAATTTTTACAAGGCTAATATAGAAGTAGTAAAATTACTGAATATAAATCATGAATAATTGGCCATTAATTACTGTAGTAATCCCGACCTACGGACGGGAGGAAGCACTACGAGATAGCATTGTGGATGTCTTAAAACAGGACTATCCAAATTTTGAAGTTTTAGTTGTAGACCAAACCGCAAAACACCAACCAGAAATTCAAGCTTACTTAGAAGAGATGGCGGAGGCAGGTAAAATTAAATGGTTACGTTTAGATTGGGCGAGTTTGCCAGGGGCGCGAAATTATGCTGTCCGGCGGTCATCTGGTGAAATAATATTATTTATTGATGATGATGTTCAGCTAACCCCTGGATTGTTAGCAGCCCATGCGAAAAATTATTGGCAAAATCCAGAAGTGGGGGCTGTCGCCGGTCGGGTATTTGACAGAATGAAATTGGGTGATTCTGGCGGAGATTTAGAGATTGAATATTTGCCCCCCCAAGCTATGGACCCAGGAATTGCTTGGTATCATATTGATTTAGTACATACCATCAAACCCCAGCAAGTGCTGACAGCGAGGGGTTGCAATATGTCTTTTCGCAGTGAAATTTTTACTAAGTATGGGCTGAGATTTGATGAGAGGTTTCGCGGTAGTGCAGTACGCGAAGAGTCAGATTTTTGTTTGCGGGTGAGGCAGACAGGATATAAGATTTGGTACGACCCAGAAGCCCATTTGGTGCATTTAGGCGAAGAAACAGGTGGTTGTCATGATATTAGTATGCGATCGCTCCAATATCAACTCACCTTCTACCACAACCATTTCTTACTAGGGCTGAAAAACCTTACTGTGACTCAAGCCTTACGTTTATACGGCCGTTTATTCGACTGTCACGTACTGGGACGCCCACCTTGTAATAAAAGCGGTTCCCCCATCAAAATTGCCACTCGCGCTATTTTCTACACTTTGGGTTTTTTCAAAGCCTTGGGTACTGTCATCCAATCAATATGGAACGATGGTCAAATTTACAGTCGATTGGATAAACAAGTTTAGTCATTGGTCATTTGTCATTTGTCATTGGTCATTAGTCAATAACAAAGAATAAATTAAAAATGAAAATTTTAGTTGCTAGTCACACTTATATCGTAGACCTCAACTGTGAAAAATTACGTGCTTTATCTCAATTAGAACCCGACATGGAAGTGACAGTTGTAGTCCCAAAGCGCTGGAAACCAGGTGGTGTGCAAAATAGAATTATTGAAACTGAATATCGCGATGAAGGCACATTTAGAATAGTTCCAGTTTCTAATTTTAGCCAAAATCACCAGGGACTCCTTATCTTTGGTGCTGATTTGATATCTTTGTTAAAACAATTTCGTCCCCAAATCATTCAGGTAGAACAAGGGTCTAGAGCCTTGGCTTATACTCAAATGATTACCTTAAATAAGCTATTAGGACTCAAGGCAAAAAATTTATTTTTTACCTGGTGGAATCTTCCATATAATCTGAAACCACCAATTGCTTTATTAGAAAAATATAACCTCAACCACAGCCACGGCATTATTTCTGGCAATCAGGATGGAGCAGAAGTTTTGCGACAACGAGGATATCAAGGGGCAATTAAAGTCATGCCACAACTAGGTGTAGATGAAAGTCTATTCACTCCCAAAGCCCAACCAGAATTAGCTGCTAAGTTAGGCATTGAAAAAGAAGATTTTGTGGTAGGTTTTGTTGGACGATTTGTGCAAGAAAAGGGTTTATTAACACTTTTAGAAGCCTTAATCAGTTTGAAAAGTAAATCTTGGAAGTTACTGCTGCTAGGACGGGGAGAGTTACAAACTGAATTAATCAAAATAGCGACAGAAAATAATATTAAAGAACGGTTAATTTTGGTAGAGAGTGTTCCTCATGACGAGGTTGCAAACTATATTAATTTAATGAGTACTTTGGTACTGCCTTCAGAAACAACTTACAAGTTTAAAACATTAACTTCTGCTGGCTGGAAAGAACAATTTGGTCATGTGCTAATTGAAGCAATGGCTTGCCAAGTGCCCGTGATTGGTTCTGATTCTGGTGAAATTCCCCATGTAATTGGCGATGCTGGTTTAGTATTTCCCGAAGGTGATGCTCAAGCCCTTGCTAATTGCTTAGTTCAATTAATAGATAAACCATATTTTGCTCACAGTCTAGGTGAAATGGGTTATCAAAAAGCAATGATTAAATATACAAATAAAGCTTTAGCTAAACAGCAATTAGAGTTTTATCAAGAATTGGTTAATAGTCATTAGTCANNATGACAAATCAGAAATGACAAAAAAATGAAAATATTACAAATTGTCCCCTCAATTTCTCTGATTTACGGCGGCCCCAGTCAAATGGTACTAGGATTAGCTCCGGCGTTGGTCAAAGAGGGAGTAGAAGTTACAATTCTCACAACTGATAGTAATGGCGATAATGGTCAAACACCTCTGGATGTTCCTTTAAATCGCCCAATTAAACAAGATGGCTATGAAATAATTTATTTTCGTTGTGCGCCGTTTCGTCGCTACAAATTTTCCCTAGATTTATTAAAATGGCTAAAACGTCATGCTCATGAGTTTGACATAGCACATATTCATGC
>NZ_KV757780.1 GCF_001712795.1 Nostoc sp. KVJ20 | reverse complement strand
CTCCGTTCATCCACCTTTGAACCGGATGAATCCACCTCAGAACTCCGTTCATCCACCTCAGAAGCTCAGGGGTTCCAATACCCCATGCCCCATGCCCCATGCCCCATGCCCAAAATCGGCATCCTCTTCTACCGCGCTCATTATTTAGCGGGGAATACTAAAGTAATTGATGCTTTATGCGAAGCTTTGGTACAGAAAAATTTACAACCAGTGCCAGTGTTTGTTTCTTCATTGCGTGAACCAGATGTGCAAGTTGAGTTGAGTGAATTTTTTCAACCCAAAGAAGCCGAATCAATCGCTGTACTACTAAATACCACCAGTTTTTCTCTAGCACGATTGGAAAGCGAAACGCCCCAAACTGAACTATGGGAAAAATTAGATGTGCCTGTGTTGCAGGTAATCCTCAGTGGCGGATCAATTGAGCAGTGGGAGTCACAATTTCAAGGGCTTTCTCCCCGTGATATTGGGATGAATGTGGCGCTACCAGAAGTAGATGGGCGGATTATTACTCGTGCTGTGTCTTTTAAAGCATTGCAAACTCGCAATCCTCATTTAGAGACAGATGTGGTAATTTATGAACCAGTGAGCGATCGCATCGAGTTCGTTGCTAAATTAGCAGCAAATTGGGCGCGTCTGGGTTCCAAACCACCCCAAGAACGGCGAATTGCCCTAATTCTGGCAAACTACCCCAACCGCAATGGCCGCCTCGCCAATGGTGTGGGACTCGATACCCCAGCTAGTTGTGTAGAAATCCTGCAAGCTTTACATCAAGCTGGGTATGAAGTAGAAAATCCACCTGCTGAAGGAGACGAGTTGATTCAACGGCTGACAGATGGTGTAACCAACGATCCAGAAGGTAGAGAATCGCTTCCGGTAAACCAAAGTGTTTCTTGGGAAGAATATCAAGAATATTTCGCTTCATTACCGCCAGCAGTTCAGCAAGGTATTAGTGAAAGGTGGGGAATGGGGAATGGGGCATGGGGCATGGGGCATGGGAATAACAAATCCCCAATGCCCAATGCCCAATGCCCAATCCCCATTTCTGGAATTCAACTCGGCAACGTCTTCGTGGGAATTCAGCCAGCAAGAGGTTATGATAATGACCCCAGTTTGAATTATCATGCACCGGATTTAGAACCAACCCATGCTTATTTAGCTTTCTACTATTGGGTTAGAGAAACTTTTGGTGCTGATGCTGTAGTTCATGTGGGAAAACACGGAAATCTAGAATGGCTACCGGGTAAAAGTGTGGCTTTATCGAGTAATTGTTATCCAGAAGTAGCTTTTGGCGCACTTCCCCACCTGTACCCGTTTATTGTCAACGATCCTGGTGAAGGTTCCCAAGCCAAACGTCGTGCTCAAGCGGTGATTATAGATCACCTCACGCCACCGATGACTCGCGCGGAACTCTACGGTTCTTTGCAACAGTTAGAAAATTTAATTGATGAGTATTACGAAGCAGACAGTTTAGATCCTTCGCGTTTGCCAGTGATTCGCGATCGCATCCGCGAACTGGTAATCAAAGAAAATCTCCATTTAGATTTAGGAATCCAAAATGAAACAGAAATTTTTAATTCTGAATCTCTGGTTTTGAATTCCATCGGTGGCTATCTGTGTGAATTAAAAGAAGCCCAAATCCGCGACGGATTACACATTTTTGGGCAATGTCCCCAAGGAAGACAACTGCGAGACTTAATAGTAGCGATCGCTCGCATCCCCAATCGCCATTCTCCAGGTATTACCCGTGCGATCGCTCAAGATTGGGGACTAGATTTCGACCCTCTCACAGCCGATTTGTCAATGACTAGTGGTGAATACTCAATAGTCAATGGCACACAATGCCGTACCCTCGGTGATATCGTCGAAGTCCTAGAAGAACACGCCGCCCTTCTAGTAGAACAACTCATCATTGAGAACTCAGAACTCAGAACTCAGAATTCAGAATTCAGGAATCAGGACTCTTGTAGAGACGCGATTCATCGCGTCTGTACTGGAGGTGGAGACGCAATGAATCGCGTCTCCACCTGGATACGCGATCGCCTCCTCCCAGCCTTACAAAAAACCCCCGAAGAAATCACCCACTTATTACACGGACTAGATGGCGGATATGTCCCCAGCGCTCCATCTGGCGCACCCACACGCGGCCGCCCCGAAGTTTTACCAACCGGGAGAAACTTTTATTCTGTCGATATTCGCGCCATTCCCACAGAAACAGCTTGGGATATCGGCAGAAAAGCCGCTGAAACCCTCGTAGAATATTACACTCAAGAACATGGCGAGTATCCCAAAACACTAGGCTTATCATTGTGGGGAACTGCCACCATGAGAACTGGCGGTGATGATATAGCCGAAGCCTTGGCTTTACTCGGAGTCCAACCTGTATGGGATGGTGCGGCGCGGCGAGTAGTAGATTTTGAAATTTTGCCCTTAGCGATTTTGGGACGGCCTCGTGTAGATGTCACCTTGCGAATTTCAGGATTCTTCCGCGATGCTTTTCCCAACTTAATTGACTTATTCGATCAAGCAGTATCAGCAGTAGCAGACTTAGATGAACCGCCAGAACAAAATCCTCTAGCAGATGCAGTTTGTCAAGAAACTGATTTGTGGACAAGCCAAGGATTAACTTTAGAAGAAGCCGTGGTGCGATCGCGTTATCGGATCTTTGGTTCTCGCCCAGGTGCTTACGGGGCCGGACTTCAAGGTTTAATCGAATCGCAAAATTGGACAGATGACGAAGATTTAGCCCGCGCCTACATCAACTGGAGTTCTTACGCCTACTCTTCGGGAAACTTGGCAGGGGAGCAGGGGAGCAGGGGAGCAGGGGAGCAGGGGAGCAGAGGGGGAGAAATTCTTCCTAACTCCCAATCCCCAATCCCTACTCCTAACTCCTCACTTCTAACTCCTAACTCCCCACTCCCCTCTCCCGAAGCCTTCAAGCAACGCTTGGCGCAAATGCAAGTTGTGCTGCACAATCAAGATAACCGTGAACACGACCTACTCGATTCTGATGATTATTACCAATTTCAGGGTGGCTTAACCGCAGCGGTGCGTTCTCTACAGGGAAAAAACCCCCAAACTTATTTTGGTGATAATTCCATACCCGCCCAACCACGAATTCGCCAACTGAAAGAAGAAATTGCACGAGTGTATCGCTCTCGTGTAGTTAATCCCAAGTGGATTGCAGGAGTTATGCGCCACGGATACAAAGGTGCTTTTGAAATGGCGGCGACGGTAGATTTTTTATTCGCCTATGATGCAACAGCCAAATGTGTCGAAGATTATATGTATCAAGGCATAGTAGAGGCTTACTTGCTCGACCCAGTTGTGTCAGAATTTATTCAGCAAAAGAACCCTTACGCTCTGCGTGATATTGCTGAAAAATTATTAGAAGCACACAAGCGCAATTTGTGGGAGGATGTAAATATAGGAACATTAGAAGCTTTGAGGAACCTAGTACATCAAGCTGAAGCAGTTATCGAAGAAAAATCAATGGTGTAGGAAACAAATATGGAAAATCTTGCGTATTTGCACCTAGCTTTCGCCTACGAAGACAGCACACCCAGTGAATTGGTATCCCTCAGTTCTTTGTTTAACAAAGCAGCTGCGCCAGACTGGAAACGGCTTTCTGGTAGGGCTTGGAAGTATATGTTGCCCCTTGCTCTGTCCTTGTCCATTCTTGGCGCTGTGAGCAGTGTCATAGCTTTGGAAAAAGGCGATCAAGGTCCTTCTGTCAGAAATCTACAACAAAAGTTGAAAACAGCAGGTTTTTACCAAGCTTCTGTTACCCAAGTATATGACGTATCCACACAAGAAGCTGTGCGGCGATTCCAAAAGGCTGCTGGTTTACCAGTGGACGGCATTGTTGGAGCAAGCACCCTGCGAAAATTAGAAAGTTGGCAAGCTAAAAAGCCCAGTACTACGACTACACAAGCGAAAAAAGCTACTGTTGTAAGTACACAAGCCAAAAAGCCTAGCACTACTAGTTCAGCAACTAGCCAGCGCCGTAATTCCAACTACCTTTCTAAAGGGGATGAAGGTGAAAATGTCAGGGTTTTACAAGAACGCTTAAGAGTCGCGGGCTTTTATTACGGGAACGCCACAGGAATATTTGGCCCAATTACTGAAGAAGCTGTCAAGCGGTTCCAAGATGCTTATAAATTGAGCGTTGACGGTGTTGTTGGCCCAGCAACATTAGGTAAATTGCCCGGAGTTGGCATTGGTAGTGGAGAAGAGGCTCCCAAAAAGGTAGTCAATCGAGATAAACTTCGTGTAGGCGATCGCGGTGAGCCAGTTAGAATTGTTCAAGAACAATTGATCCAGGCAGGATATTTAGAGGGAGAGCCAAATGGCTACTATGGCCCCTATACTGCCGATGCTGTAAGGAGATTCCAAGCTGCTAATTACTTGGCAGCAAGTGGCGTTGCTGGCCCAACAACACGAGCTAAGTTATATAGCTCAGTTAATACTGCTAGCAAAAGCGAATTTAATACCCTAGAAATCCAAACGCGTCTACGGGAGCGGGGTTTTTATAAAGGTAAGCTGAACGGTGTGATGGCAGATGACACCAAAAAAGCGATTAAACAAGCCCAGGAGTTTTACGGCATCAGTCTCAAGGATCTTAAGAGCGGACGCTTTTAACATCCGCTTTGGTGTTGTTAGTATTACTTACCAACTGGTTGCCTACCTCCAGTAACAGCAAATTAAAAACTGCTCAAAATTCCATTTATTTGGTTAATTTGAGTAGTTTCGTTTTTTATACACCCAAGTGCTAAAGCGGCATCAGCGCCCGTTGGCACTTGGGACACACTGCATGGATGGTCATTTGACAGTCAAGTAGGTGAAAACCTTCTTTTTGAGCAGTTTTCGACCCAATTTTTAAAATTGAGTCATTTTTAAACTCAATAGTTGAGTTGCATCTAACACAAATTAAGTGATGGTGATGATGGGGATAGGGCTGGTTGATTTCATAATGCTTATGTCCCTCGCCCAGTTCGAGTTCCCGCAAAATTCCCATTCTTGCCATCAACTTCAAAGTCCGATAGATAGTTGACAGACTGATCCCTTCACCATCAGTTTCTAGCCGATGATAAAGATCCTCCGCACTCAGATGTTCACCTTGCGGAAGTTCTTGAAAAATGTGTAAAATTGTTTCGCGCTGGGGAGTTAATCGCCAGCCTCGTTCGTTCAGTTCCGCCTTGAGTGAAGTAGTTGTGTAGACAGTCATACTAATATTTCTCAACAAAGCTCGTTAATTGAGAATATAACAAATCTTGGGAGCAATTTGCAACAATCATTGCCTATTGAGAATTTATATTAAATATTTAAAAACAATTCATCAAATCTTGATCAAAATTCAACTAATAGGCTGTAATGCATTTAATTTACATACAGTTAATAGTTAGGATACTTGTAACGATTGCATCCCTTGACTTTGAATTTTGAATTAGTGAATTTTAAATTGCTGATTTGATCCCCACCTTCAAAATATCTGAGCAAAGGTCTGGGGGTAAGTTTCTGCAATTAAATGCAAATTATTTGCTACAAGTCTCTAAGAGGCTTTTAAGCTGGAGATCAAATCGCTCTTTTATCCATAGTCATTTGTCAAGTGCAGTTTTCTAATGACAAATGACCCTGCGGGTGACGCTCCTACGTCGCTAACGCTACGCTAACGCCAGTTGCTCATGGGGGAAACCCCCAAGACCGCACTGGCTCACTAATGACAAATGACTCTTGATCATTGACTAACTGAGAGACTCCAAATAGTCGCGGATCAGGTTGCGGCGCTTGGGTTGGCGTAGCTTTTGCAAAGCCTTGGATTCAATTTGTCGGACTCGTTCGCGGGATAAGTCGAGAGCGCGGCCAATTTCTGCTAAAGAGTAAGGATGACCATCTGCCAAACCAAACCGCATCAAGATGACATCGCGCTCCCGGCTAGTCAAATCTGACAGAAGATGATGCAAATCTCTTTGTAAAGATTCTCGCATTAACATCTCTTCTGGGGTTACACTGTCAGTTTCGAGTAATTCACCTAACTCAGTGTCTTTATCTTTCCCTACCTTGGTTTCCAAAGAAACGGAGCGAGGAACCCGCAACAAAACTTCTCGGACTTGGGTCGGTGTCATTTCTAACTCAGTTGCTAAATCCTCTAGAGTCGGAGTCCGACCTTTTTCTTGAGCAATTTTGCGTTGAGCCTTTTTGATTTTGTTTAACTTTTCGGTAATGTGAACCGGTAGGCGGATCGTGCGACTAGAAGTAGCGATCGCCCGTGTAATTCCCTGACGAATCCACCAGTAAGCATAAGTACTGAAGCGATAACCTTTAGTTGGGTCAAATTTTTCTACAGCCCGCTCCAAACCAAGTGTGCCTTCTTGGACTAAATCCAACAATTCCAAACCGCGATTTTGATACTTCTTGGCAACAGACACAACTAGGCGAAGATTAGCCTTAATCATGTGTTCTTTTGCTTGGAGTCCTTGGGACTGAATTTGCTCCAACTCTTCTACTGTCAACTTGGCGATTTCAGCCCAGCGACGTTTGCCATCTGCCAAAGTTGGTCTGAGATCGGCTAAAACTATTTCAGCAGTAGCAGCCCACCTTTCTAAAGACGGGCGATGTCCGAGTTCAGAGGTCAGACGTTCTTGAACTTCAATTAACCGGAGATAGGGCGTAATCACTTCATCTCCTTGCTTGGCGGCATTAGCAAGCACTATCCGCATCCGCAAGTAGCGTTGGACTTTTTGAGCTTCTGAAACTTCTTCATCCCGCCCTAACAAGCGAACCCGACCAATTTCTTGAAGATACAGACGTACTAGGTCTGTACTCCGGCGGTTAGTGTTAGCAGCAAAGTTAGCGTTGTCAACAGAAGCCATCTCTAGCTCCTGTAAATCATCTACCGATAACTCACTGTCATCAACCGTGAGATCCGAGTCCAAAGCCTGGCGGGACTTTTTGGTGTTGTAGGGGGCATCTGCATAAAAAGATGTTGCTGGCATAAAGATCGTCTCAATGGCTCCAGGTAACAATAGATTACGGTCAGCTTAGATTACGGTCAGCTATTCAACTGTTGCTATTGTTCCCGTGATTTACGATGAACTAACATGGTTGAAGGTTCCATTACAATTTTTTTTTAGAAATTAACTGTAATGGTTTTATTGGATACAGTATTACTGAACTTAATCGGCTGTTAAACTTTTGATTGAATCAATAGCTATTTAAATCCATAGCTAGGCTTTCAATATTTCAACTACTTAGTTACTATTTTAACCACTAAGGGTTAAAATAGTAACTTTTGTAACACAGTATAAACATCCTTCAGTGAATGTCATCTTTATAATTGGCATAGTCACATTTACATGGTGACTAAAGTAATATCCTGACGATTTACTAATTTTTTCTAAGGATTATTCAGGTATAAGTAGAACTAATAGATATCAGAGAAGTTATTAGTATTAACGGTAAAAATCCTCTTGACACGGAGATAAAAGATGTAAGTAAACTGTCAAACACCCTCTCCGTGTACTTGCGTCGTCTTGTATGTCAGTCTTAAAGTGCTAATTTCAACTTGACAGACTATTAACTAGTAGTTGTACTCTGGCTTGATATCTCGCAACATCAGTTCATCAAGTGCTTGTCCGGGTGTGATTTCGCCTTGAAGTAACCGATAAACTTGCTCGGTAATTGGGACTGTGATGTTTTGTTGCTTGGCTCGTTGCATTAAAACTCGGCAAGTGTTTACTCCTTCAGCAGTTCCTTGTAAATTTGCGAGAGTTTCTGTAAGTGACTTACCACCAGCTAACTGATAGCCGACTTGGTAATTGCGACTTAAAGGACTATTGCACGTTGCTAACAGATCCCCTAGACCTGATAAACCATAAAAAGTTTCTGTCTTTGCACCCCAATTGTTGCCGATGCGAACCATTTCTGTAAGTCCACGGGTGACTAAAGCAGCTTTGGCATTTGTTCCCAGTTGTAAACCATCGCACACACCAGCTGCGATCGCAATCACATTTTTCAGTGTTCCCCCTAATTCCACCCCCAAAGGGTCGGGATTGGTATATACCCGGAAACGATGAGAAGAAAATACTAATTGCACTACTTCCGCAGCCGTGGGAATATTACTGGCTACCACTGTGGCTGCTGGTAGCTCCATTTGAATTTCTTTCGATAAATTAGGCCCAGACAAAACAACTACTGCATGGTTAGGGAATATTGTTTGCCAAATTTGTGACGGCGTGCAGGTAGTTTCGGGGTCTAAGCCTTTCGTCGCCGTCACAAAAATTGCCTCTGGAGAAAGGGGGAAAGACTGGACTTGTGAAGCAACATCCCTCACACCAATCATCGAGATAGCGGACAGGATTATTTGGACATCTTTTAAAACTGCTTCCAGAGTTTGGGAACCTTGACGCGACCACACGCGCACCTGATGACCATTTGTGGCGGCGAGATTTGCCAGAGATGCACCCCAAGCACCCGCACCAAGAATTGCTACAGTTTTTGGATTAGTCATTAAATCAAAAGTCTCCCTATCCTCTTAGCTCACCAATCTAAAATCTAAAATCTAAAATTGGCTGCGGGGGTAACGTTCCATTAATTTCCTGACTTCTTCTGCATGATATGAGCTTCTTGTCAATGGTGAAGAAACAACTTGTAAAAATCCGATTTCTTCGCCGAATGCCTTCCAAGCAGCAAATTGTTCTGGGTTGACAAATTCATTTACTTGCAAGTGTTTTTGACTGGGTTGGAGATATTGCCCAATTGTCAAAATGTCGCAATCTACAGTTCGCAAGTCTTGCATGACTTGGCGGATTTCGGCATCAGTTTCACCGAGTCCAACCATGATCCCGGATTTAGTGTATGTGCTGGGAGAAAGTTTGCGAGTGCGTTGCAATAATTCTAATGTGCGATCGTAGTTTCCTTGGGGACGCACCCGGCGATATAAGCGTGGAACAGTTTCCGTATTGTGGTTTAATACTTCTGGCGCAGCTTGTAGAATCAACTCTAGAGCATTCCAATTACCGCACAAATCAGGAATTAGCACCTCAATTGTCGTGTTGGGTGAAACAGAGCGAACTGCATCAATACACGCCATGAACTGAGACGCACCACCATCAAGCAAATCATCTCGGTTTACAGAAGTGATTACTACATGATTAAGGTTCATGCGGCGAACAGCTTCCGCTAGTCGTGAAGGTTCTGTGGGGTCTAGTGGTTTAGGTTTTTTCTCAAAATCAATATCGCAGTAGGGACAAGCGCGTGTACAAGCCGGGCCCATAATCAAAAACGTGGCAGTCCCAGCGTTGAAGCATTCACCAATATTCGGACAGGACGCTTCCTCACAAACTGTATTGAGGGCTAAATCCCGCAAAATTTCTTTAACGTTACCGATGCGCTCACGCCCAGGTGCTTTCACCCGCAACCAGTCTGGTTTTACAGTCACAATCCGCTTTTACCATTAGAGTTATACAAATTCAATCGTAGCAAGCAAACCCTTGGATGAAGTGATCATATATATAGGAATCCGCTTTGATTTCTGAACTAATTTGCGTAGGCAGGCAATAGGCAATAGGCAATAGGTAGGCAATAGGCAATAGGTAGGCAATAGGCAATAAGTAGGCAATAGTCAAGAAGGCTTCTTAGTTGTACTGAGTTTTTTCAGAAATCAAATATGAGTCCTATATATAGATGTAATTCTGCTATTTGCCACAGGTTGTGATATTGTTAATTTACAATGCCATTTTTATGGCGGGATGTGGCGCAGCTTGGTAGCGCACTTCGTTCGGGACGAAGGGGCCGCTGGTTCGAATCCAGTCATCCCGATTTTTGTACTTTCGCAAATTAATGTCGTTTTTTGCAAATTAGTGTCGCGCTGGCTGTTTTTTAAAGTCGATTATAATCCATTTTGTTGGGATGTTGAAAGCCTCTAATAACTCGTATGTAAACGAATTGAGGATAAACTCAAGCTCGGTTTTTATTATGTTCTGTTGGAGTTTTTCGCTCTTTTTATGATAATTGGTCGTTTTTAAACCCTTTCTTCTTATTGGCTTTTATGTCTGGTTTACCTTCTTCGCCCAAAAGAAAAGGTTGTTTTCGTCCCGCAGTTTTTAGTTTTCTGACTGTAGCTCTTTGATTTCTACTTGTTGCTGCTCTATCAAGTTGAGTAATATTTCTACTGTCCGACGCATTGATTCATCTGCAATCTCTTTGGTGTCGATGGTTTGCAGCACTTCAAATACTAAGTTCTCAGCAGATGGTTTTTGCGTCATGTGTCATATTTTATAACGCCGGATGTACCAATCTACATTCCGATTTTTTCTTTCTACCCCGATTTACCGAGCAGATACGTTTGAAGAATATTTACTTTAACCATTCGTTTATTTCCATAATTGGGAATCAAATACAGAAAAATATGGCGGAAAACTTTCGCCACGATGTACTAGTTTTACAGTAGTAGATCAAGTTTTAGCATCTATGTTGCTTGCTCACAGCATCATAAATTCCTGGACTGCATGGCTACAGTCGTTTAGTGTTGGAAAATGAAACTTGTATGATCGTTGTTAAAGTTCCTCTTTCGCAATGTTATAAGCGAATTACAGACCGAACTAGCAACCGATACCTGGATAGCATTGCTATTGAAAACCAAGGTATTAAGCGGATTAGCAATTTCTTTATTAAACGATGCATTATGGCAGACTCGTCAAATAAATCAAAGTCAAGTTGGTGCTTGGTTATTAACCAAATTTCAGTAATAATTACAAACCGGTTTGGAATGGGGAGTGGGGAGTGGGGAGTGTGGGGAGATAGAAAAAAGTAACAAACCTCCCACACTATAATCCGGGCTGGGGGTTAGGTCTGTATTGGACTCAACCCAGAAGCGCTACAATGCCTGGTTGCACCATAGCAATCCTATTTGATTGGTGAGAATTGTAAGCCGTAGAATCTCGCGAATGGTTCAGGATTGCACTAATACATTGTGGCTAAAGTCACCCATTCAGGTGAAGACATACAGAAATACTAATGCCTAGTATGAAGGAAGATTAAGCAATTATGAAGCACACTATGCGTCTAATTGTTTCTTCACTCATAAAAATTTAATCCTAAAGCTTTAACAACTCCGTATTTTCAACTTTTCATCTAACTAAAGGCTACTCTTATATAGCAAGATTTACAGGCTTCTTTAATATGGCTACGCACATAGAAATTCCAGTTATTGGCAAAGTTAAGTATCCATTACGTTGGCTGATGGGGCTGATGGCAGGGGGTGCTTTGGTTGTGGCTACAGTTACAACCTATACCTTGGTAAATCAAGGGACAAACAAAGAAGATATTGCTCAATTAACAGTGCCAGTGGCAGCACAAAATGTGACATTGCGGATTACAGCTAGTGGCAAAGTCGTACCAGTTCAAAGCGTAAATATTAGTCCGAAGAACCCCGGTGTGCTGTCGCAATTATACGTGGAACAAGGCGATCGCATTCAACAAGGGCAAATTCTCGCCCGGATGGATAGTGCCAGCATCGAAGCCCAAAGGAGCCAGTACCGTGCCAACTTAGCCCAAAGTCAAGCACAGCTAGCCCAAGCTGTTGCTGGTAGTCGTCCTCAAGAAATCGCTCAAGCTAGGGCGCGATTAGCACAAGCTCAAGCTCAACTAGCTGCGGCTAAGGCTGGTAATCGTCCTCAAGAGATTGCTCAATCTCAATCACAAGTGGATGCGGCTCAAGCAAGGGTGAATTACACCAGTGAACAGGTAAAGCGTTATCAATACTTATATAAAGAGGGAGCAGAGAGAAAACAATTACTCGATCAAGCCATCAGTGACGACAAAAGTGCTAGAGCTAGTTTAGAAGAAGCTAAAAAACGATTGTCGTTAGTCCAAAGTGGCACTCGGACTGAGGAAATCGACCAACGCCAAGCCGCTGTGAATGAAGCACGAGCAGCATTGGTACTCTTAGAAGATGGCACTCGTTCTGAAGAAATTGTCCAGCGTCAAGCAGCAGTTGCATCTGCTGAGGCTCAATTGAAGGGTGTGCAAGTGCAGTTAGATGAGACTATTATTCGCGCTCCTCTTTCGGGAATTGTTACTCAAAAGTATGCTGATCCAGGGGCGTTTGTTACACCCACAACTTCTGCTTCTGCTAGTGCGTCGGCAACTTCCAGTTCAATTGTGGCTGTAGCAAGGGGTTTAGAAGTATTAGCTCAAGTTCCCGAAGCCGATATTGGCAGAATTAAGCAGGGACAGCAAGTGGAAATTGTCGCCGACGCTTATCCCGATCAAGTTTTTAAAGGTAAAGTGCGCCTGATTGCTCCCGAAGCAGTGGTGGAACAAGGTGTAACATCCTTCCAGGTGCGGGTTGCTCTCGATACTGGGACAGATGAGCTGCGTTCTGGCCTAAATGTGGATCTGACTTTCTTAGGCGATCGCGTTAATAATGCCTTAGTATTACCAACGGTGTCAATCGTCACCGAAAAGGGTCAAACTGGGGTACTCATACCAGATGCAAACAATAAACCCCAGTTCCGCGAAGTTACAATTGGGGCGCAAATCCAAAATCAAACTCAGATTTTAGGGGGAATTAAAGAAGGCGATCGCGTTTTTGTGAACCCACCTAAAGACTACAAAATTGAAAAAGCGAAAGAACAGAATAATTCGTAATTCGTAATTGTTTAAGATATGAATTTTTTAGAAAGTGTCCAAATGGCGGGGAAAACTCTGCTATCGAATAAGCTGCGTAGCGCCCTCACTATGTTGGGTATAGTTATTGGCAACGCCTCAGTGATTGCCATGATTGGGATTGGCGAAGGTGGGCAAAAGTTCGTTAATAAACAGCTGGAGTCACTAGGGCCAAATGTGCTATTTGTACTGCCAGGTAATCGAGAAACTCAGCGGATATCCTTTGAAGTGCCAAAAACTCTGGTGTTGCAAGATGCGGAAGCGATCGCTTCTCAAGTACCAACAGTAGTAGGAGTTGCGCCAGAGTTAAACAGAAGACAGGTAGTTACATACCGCAATAAAAACACCGATGTCAACATCATTGGCACAACTCCCAGCTTCCTATCAGTGCGGGATTTTGAAACTGCCAAAGGTAGGTTTTTCTCTGAGGTAGACATTAAGCGAAGTAACCAAGTTGTAGTGCTGGGTGGAGACTTGGCAGAAAAACTATTTGGCAGTAGTAACCCGATAGGACAGCAATTGCGAGTTGGAAATACCAGTTTTCAAGTGATTGGGACGCTAATAGCCAAAGGTTCCAGCGTGGGAGCAGATTATGATGATGCTGCTTTAATACCGATTACGACTTCAGCAAACCGACTTGTGGGAAAGAATTCTCCTTATGGTATTGCCTTAGATTATCTTGTTGCTGCCGCTAGTGATTCCGATAGCGTGGATGCAGCAGAATTTCAAATTACTAATTTGCTGCGTCTACGGCACAAAATTAATGGCGAAGATGACTTTACTATTCGCACCCAGAAAGATGCTTTGCAAACTGTCGGTCAAATTACAGGTGCATTGACAATTATGCTAGCTGCGATCGCAGGCATATCGTTATTTGTTGGCGGCATTGGCATCATGAATATTATGCTAGTTTCCGTCACCGAACGCACCCAAGAAATCGGATTGCGAAAAGCGATCGGGGCAACTGAGCAAGATATTTTGCTACAGTTCATCATTGAGGCAGTGATAGTTTCCGCAGCTGGCGGTTTAGTTGGGACTGCGGTTGGTATTAGTGGCATCCTATTAGTGGGAGCCTTGACACCTTTAGAAGCGAGTCTTTCTCCTGTAGCTATTACTATGGCAGTTGGTGTCTCTGGAGGTATTGGTTTATTTTTTGGCGTTGTTCCTGCACGTCGCGCCGCTAAACTCGACCCAATTGTGGCTTTGAGAAGTGCTTAGTAATGAGTGCTGAGTAATGAGTGCTGAGTGCTGAGTAAAAATAAAATAATAATACGCGATGTGCAACTTAATATTCTGACCTCTCTCCTAAAAGGAGAGAGGCTTTGATTTTTGCTCCCCTTCCCTTGTAGGGAAGGGGTTGGGGGTTAGGTTTGAGATAAAGTCGCACATGGCGTTAATAATCGCACTCAGCACTGTTTACAAAAGGATTAAAACTTTTGCGATAGAGTGGTAGGCATTGCAGAACGAATTGCACTAATAAAATTTTGGGCATAATTCTGCGTTGAAAAATCGAGGGCGCGTTGTCTGGCGGCTACTCCCGCACTCCGGGCAAATTCTTGTTCGTCAAGATAGCGGAGAATTGCGATCGCTAATTTATCCGCATCGCCATAAGGTGTTAATAGTCCATTCATCCCGTCGGTAATAATCTCAGTCGGACCACCTGCATCACCAGCAATCACAGGTTTACCCAGCGCCATCGCCTCAATAATCACAATCCCAAACGGCTCTTTATCCGATGCATGAACGAATACATCCATCGCCTGTACCCACTCTGGGATATTACGCTGTAGCCCAGCCATAATTACTTGCTCTTTCAAGCCCAAGGTGGCAATTTCTGCTTTTAAAAAGTCCTCATAATCCGGTTCTAAATCGTGCTTACCGCCAACCACGACACAATGAGCATCAGGATACTTCTGTAAAATTTTGGGCATTGCTTGCACCAATACGTGCATTCCCTTCCATCGTTGCAATCGCCCAACAATTCCAATCAACGGCCCGTGTAAAGGTAAGCCCAGTTTCCGGCGTGCTTCTTCTGGAGTTGGTAAAGCATTAGGCTCAAATCGGTCTAATGCGACACCAGGATAAACCAAAGGCGTTGGTCTGTGAGGCCAAATTTCTGCCTGTGCTTGTTTACCATCTTGCGAAAGAGTGATAATTGCCCGCGCTGGGATTAAAGTAGCGAATCGTACCAACCAAGTCTTATCACTAGGTACTTCTAGTTGATACCATATAGCAGGCAAGCCCGCCAGCATCGCCGCCAAACCTCCAGATATATGCGTGATCCACATCCAATTGACAATTATATCTGCACGTTCGCGGCGTGCGATCGCAGCTATCCGAAAAACAGCACCAATAAAACGGTGGATTTGGCGTAAACGTCCACTTTCCACAACTCGCGCATCAATACCAAGAGACTTTACTTGTTCGACCATCGGGCCGTTTTCCAAAAATATCACCAGCCACTCAACACCGACATTACGTCCCTGCTTCACCAAGTCCCAAAGCATCATTTCACCGCCACCTCGTTGTTCAGCCAGCGGCATTACAATAATTACTTTCATAATCTATATCATTCCTATTTAAGTTATAAGTTTCGTCTTTTAACAAAATCCAATGACAAATGACAAATGACTAATGACCACTTAACGAATTATTTTGATGTTGATAATATTTATGTCCCGCCATAGCCATAGCTAAAAATCCCCAAAGAATCATCCCTGCGACGCTTAACATCCCACTACCAATAACTAGCTGAGTAGCAGAACTAATACCGATGGCGCGGGCAGCACTGATAAAACTATCAAAACGACCTTCACCATATTTGCTGACACTAATAATTAAAAAAATTAATCCACCCATATAAAAGATGGCTCCAAACCAACCAAGAGTGAAAAACATATCTAAAATGCCACTGTCAATCACCACTACTTCAATTTGACCAGTTTTTTCATTGACTTTCCAAATATTTCCTAACCCATTACCTAAACCATTAGAAAGGGCTAAACCAAGATTTTTGTCATAACTTCCCGATCTATCTTGAAAGCTGCCATCATCTTCAAGACTGGACAAAGTTTCCAAACGCGTTGCTACAACCCCAGCAATTGGCTCGATAGTTGTCAATGGCACAACACAAATTGCCATCACTACGATTATGCCAATTAAGCGCATTTGAATTCGGGTTTTGACTGAACCCATAATCATAATTACTCCAAATAACCAACCTCCCCAATTAGTACGTGCTTGTGTCAATAAAAAAGACAAGTAACCAACAGCTGAAGCAGGAAAAATTAAGTTTCCTGAACTAGTAAATAACAACAGTAACCCAGCTTGCATAACAGCACCAAAGGGGCCGACTGAGTGCAATGTACTCCAGACGCGCATCCCGAAAGGTACGGGGTTTCCAGAACTGGTAAATAATTTTGATTCAATGAGCCAATATCTGTCCCACTCTGGAGCTACCACGAATTGGTATACGCCATAAGCCCCTAAAATCAACACACACCAGAGGAATGTCCGCTGAATATTCTGGCGATAGCTGGGATAATCTCGCCAATTAGTAAATAAGTGAAAAGCGAAGATGATCGGACTGAGCCAATCCAATAAACCGCGGGCTACAGGGATAGGTGGGTTATAAATCAGACCTACCAGAAAACCATAGAACACTCCAATAAAAGCCAAAACAAAGGGTAATCCCCCTTGGCGAGAGGCGCGGGGAAGGTGTCGTAAAAAAGTTGCTATGGTGACAAACACCACTAAATAGGGTGCTATGAGCATTTGACGGCTAGCATCCCAACCAACTCGATAGTCAACTAAGCGGGTAGCTAAGGGCGTAAGAAACCAGATCCACCAGGTAAAGCTGATGTAGAGAATGGGATGCCGCAAGTATAAAAACACGGCTACTACTAAAGCTGTCACTGGATAAATTAGGCGTAATGCAGCAGTAGCCCCAGCAAAATAGCAAACTACAGTCAGTAATAGAAAACCTGCGATCGCCATCCAACCCTGTAGCGATCGCTCTTGGGGAGAATAGTTTTCTTGTGAAAAACTATTGAAAAGTATCTGTCTAGAATTCATTCAATTTTAGATTTTGGATTTACCAAAGGTTTGTAGTAAGCACTTTAGTGCTTAAAAAATAAGGACTAAAGTCCTTACTACAAACTTCTTTTTTAATTACGAATTACGAATTACGAATTACAAATTCTTTATATCCTTGCCAACGTCCCCGCCAAGATGCTAGCAATTTTTTCCCCGCCAACTGCCCTTGACTAGGTAAAAATCTCAACCATTGTACGAAGCCCAAACTATCGCATGTACCCACGAATATTGCCCAGAATAAAAATACAATTCGGCGGATAAATGGCAAATGCTCTAATAAAACTAAGGTTTCATTATGGACTAAATTAATAAAGGCAATTTCATTAAAGTTATTGCGCTGATCTTCATCAAAACGTTGTGCTGGATAGTGATCTACAGCAACGTTAGGATCATAAATTATCTTCCAACCAGCTCGCTTTAATGCGAGAGTAAATGCCATTTCAAAGTGTACTTGCGCTCCAGTACCACGCATCCGCTCGTCAAACCGTAATTGTCCAATTGCCTCTTTACGAAAACTCATGTTTACGCCCTTGAGAATATCGACTTCGCGCGGTTCTCCTACTCCCAGATGATGGTTGCCAATCACTCGCCCAAACCACTGCAACTGTCCAACCACTGGACGGGATGCGTCTTCTAATTTGCTGCCGTGGTGTATCCAATCACGCCCTCCCAGACCGCCGAGGCGACTATCTGAGGTAAAGTAAGCGGCGATCCGCTCTAACCAATCTGGGTGAGGTGCGGCATCATCATCAGTAATGGAAACAATATCGCCTTCTACTACTGCCAATCCGGCGTTGAGGGCTGCTACTACTCCCGGTTGTGTCACTTTCACAGTATGCAGTGGCAAGTTGGGCGCGTTTAATTGCGCCAGGAATTGCCAAGTTTCTGCATCCGTGTCGCGGACAACCACTATCACCTGATCAACGGGTTTAATTTGCTCCTGTAGCGCCAAAAGGCAACGTGATAGGTCTTGTGGACGGCGATAAGTCGGTATCAGAACAGTGTTCCGCATTCTTGCTTAACTCCTCAAATAGATCCACATAAGTTTGTGCCATAGTAATCCAGCTATGTTGTTCTGCCACAGAACGAGCTGCTTTGCTCATTTGCTGCATCAATGGGACATCGTTCACCAAAGACATCAGCGCCACAGCTAAAGCATCAATATCATCTGAGTCGGGTAAAACGATGCCACATTCTGGTGTCACCAACTCTGCGCCTCCGGTAGCTGTGGCAGTAATTACTGGTAGTCCTGAAGAAAGTGCTTCTAACAATACGAGGCTACAAGCTTCATATCGGGAAGGAAAAACAAATAAATCTACTGACCGCATAATTTCGGGGATATCACGACGATATCCGACAAAATGCACGCGATCGCTTAACCCCAAAGAAGCCGCTAGTTGAGGGAAGGGACTACCTTCGATGTAACCCACTACCGCCAGATGTAAATCGGGAACTTTCACCAAGGCGTGCAGTATGGTATCTAGGTTCTTTCTGGGCGTGCGGATATCTCCAGCGAACAATGCTAGGGTGACGTTTTCCGGTAAACCTAATTTTTGGCGGTCGCTTTGGCCAGGGGTAAACTCTTCTAAGTCTACGCCATTGACAATTACGCGAATCCGAGAACGGGGTACACCAATATTGACTAATTCGTGACCGATTTTTTCTGATACAGCCACAACAACCTGTGCTTTTTGGAAAGCCCGTTTTTCCCAATGGGCATTAAAAGCCGTAAACAGCCATTGGTAGAAACCATATAAGTCTCGGCGGTTGCGGGAAATATGAACAGGCGATCGCAACCATGAACTGTGGACAAAATGTACAGCATTCACATCAGCCGCAGCCAAATTAATTGCTCCATTGACTTTAACTAAATCAATTTCAGAGCGATGTTGACGTAACCAATCTGCACTTTTTTGAGCAAATACGAAATTACGCACAAATTCTGTGGGATAGCCTTTGACTGGAATTTTAATCCAATTAACTTGGCTATTGTCTTCTAGTTCTGGAGCGACTTCACTAGCTAATAATGTCAGTTCATGACCACGACGAATTGCTTCATTAGCAACTTCATAGTTTACCCGCCCCTGACCATCACCTTTTTTGATTTTATGAGTAACAATACAAAGTTTCATACTCTATTTTCCTTAGTAATATCAACTCACACCAAGACGCAAAATAAGATTTTTATTTTCTCTGTCTCTGCTGATTAATCAAGGTTTTACCCCACCCTAACCCTCCCCTTATAAAGGGGAGGGAACTAAATAGATTTCTTTTTCCCCCCTTTATAAGCTACGGTGTACACACAAGTCCTAAAAACCTAGCTTGATAAGACTTTCCTCGTTCCCAGTCTCCGACTGGGAATGCATTCATTGAGTCTCTGACTCAA
>NZ_KV757779.1 GCF_001712795.1 Nostoc sp. KVJ20 | reverse complement strand
TTTTATATTTTTGTGCGAACTTGCTATTGTTTTGGCTTTCAGCACAATAATCACATAATTTAATCAAGAAACATTTTATTTTTATGCATCAGGAGGCAGGAGGCAGGAGGCAGGAGGTTTTTTCACTTATAGGATTCAAACCCCTCCTGAAAAAGAGCCACAAAACAAGAAAATACCGAAAGTTCAGGAAAAAATTCAACATTTACTATCTATATAGGACGCATATTTGATTTCTGAAAAAACTCAGTACAACCAAGAAGCCTTCTTGACTTTTGCCTATTGCCTATTGCCTATTGCCTGCCTATGCAAATTAGTTCAGAAATCAAAGCGGATTCCTACATAACACAGAGATTGCATTGAACAATCGAATGCAAGGTGCTTATGAGAGAACCTTGCATTCCGTGTCTAGAATGATGGTGGAACGCTAAACAACTACAAAATTGGTTTCGGTTAGTGTCACACCACCCAAAAGTTGTGCAAATTTTACCTGAGTAAACCCAGACGCACTACCATCTTGGTCAAAATACAGTTCACCTGTAGAATTATCATAGATAAATCGTTGAGCTATCGTCGTTGCAGATGTTCCGAGGGTAAACTGGCTAGCTGAAAGTGAACCTCTTGATAACCCGCCACCAAAACCAGCAGCCGATACTTGAATAAGTTCATTAGTGGCGTTGAAATCAGAAATAGTATCAATACCTTCATTGGAACTATTGAAAGCAAAGGTATCAGTACCATCCCCTCCATAAAGTGTGTCATTATCTAAACTGTCAGTATAAATAGTATAACCGTAGCCCCCAGAGAGCCTATCGTTGCCATTGCTCCCCACAATATTGTCGTCATAGGCTGTCCCTAAGATATTGAATCGTTCTATATTCTTGTAGTTAACCTGATTCGTACCCGCCGTAATTGATCCAGTATTAGTAGTGGCATCAAAAGTCGAAGTGATTCCCCCTGTAGCATCGCGGTAATCGACGGACAACAAATCGTCACCTGTCCCCCCATCTACCGTTTGTGTTACTAAAGAAGAGAAGGCAAGATATGGGGATGGGGTGCTTACATAGATAGAATCATTGCCATCGCCTCCATCCAGTAGGTTATTGCCTGTTGAAGCGCTAGCATTTAAAGTATCGTCACCAACGCCACCATAGAGGGTGTTATTGCCAGAGGATACAGAGTTGTAGTAGGAGTCGTAATTTGGTTCGGCAAAGCCAGAGATATCAAGAAAATCATTACCATTGCCTCCAGAGAGCAGGTTATCACCTGATGAACCGCTAGCACTCAAGGTATCATTACCAGCGCCACCGTAGAGGGTATTATTGCCAGAGGAGCGATTGTCGTAGGGCTCGAAGTAGTCGCCGCCAAGTGATAAGTAATAGCCAGAGACGGAGACGGAATCATTGCCATCGCCTCCAATGAGCAGGTTATCACCTGTTGAACCGCTAGCACTCAAGGTATCGTCACCAGCACCACCGTTGAGAGTATTATTGCCCTCTGGGCGAAGATCGTCGCCTTTTTGGATGTAGCTGCTGTAGAACTCATAGCCAGAGGCAACGAGAGAATCATTGCCATCGCCCCCATTAAGCAGGTTATTTCCTACTAAATAGTCAACAAACAAGCGATCGTCACCAGTACCACCGTTGAGGGTATTATTGCCCGCACCACCCCGCAGCAAGTCATTGCCACTTAAGCCATCTATTATGTCATCACCACCCTGACCATTGATCACATCATCTGAGTTATCAAAGCCGCTAACATTATTATTTAAGTCATTAAGGAATGTGACTGTGTTCTTCCTGAAGATAGTGCTTTGGGTGGAGTTGGCATCGAAGACATCAAAGCTGTCAGTAATAGTAGTTTGCCCATAAAACAAGATATTGCCCAAGTCTACAGTGGCTCCTGTAGATTTGCTGAGGTTTTCCAGGTTTTCCAGGGCAAAGTTTTGCAGGATGAGTTTGCTTCCACCAAACTCTCCTTCAAAAGTGATTTCCAGATTGTTGCCATTCTGGGTAAGCAGCAGATTTTCGGCAGTGAAGCCATTGGACTGGAAATTTAGAGTATCCACTTCGGCAATGACTGCTGCCGAAGGATTTGTTCCTTTACCTACTCCACCGAAATCCGTGATAATATCAGTGCTGCTGTAGGTTAAGGATCTGTAAACAAATTTATCCTTGCCACCGCCACCTGTGAGGATATCAAAGCCATAGCCACTGGTACCGTCACCTATGAGAATATCATCGCCCTTGCCACCGTTGAGGGTATTATTACCAAAGGCGCCAAAGGCACTAAGAGAATCGTTACCATCGCCCCCAGAGAGCAGGTTGTCACCTGATGAGCCACTAGCACTCAAGGTATCGTCACCAGCACCACCATTGAGGATGTTTTTGTCAGACGAGGGGACACCGGGTTCGTAGTACTCAAAGTCAAGGATGGAGAGAGAATCATTGCCATCGCCCCCATTCAGTAGCTTATCGCCTGATGAAAATTCAGCATGTAAGGTATCGTCACCAGCGCCGCCGTTGAGGGTGTTTTTGCCAGAGGAGCGAAAGGTACTAAGAGAATCATTGCCATCACCTCCAGAAAGCAGGTTATCGCCTCTTAAATTATTAACATTCAAGTAATCGTCATCAGCGCCACCATTGAGGGTGTTATTCCCCGCACCGCCGTTGAGGGTATCATTCCCCGCACCGCCATTGAGGATATCATTCCCTGCACCACCCCGCAGCAAGTCGTTGCCATTTAAACCATCTATTGTGTCATTACCCCCTTGACCATTTATCACATCATCTGAGTTGTCAAAGCCGATAACATTGTTGTTTAGGTCGTTAAGGAAGGTGACTGTATTCTTCTTGAAGATAGTGCTTTGGGTGGAGTTGTCATCGAAGACATCAAAGCTGTCAGTAATGGTAGTTTGCCCATCAAACAAAATATTGCCCAAGTCTACAGTGGCTCCTGTAGATTTGCTGAGGTTTTCCAGGTTTTCCAGGGCAAAGTTTTGCAGGATCAGTTTGGCATTACCAAGCTCTCCTTCAAAAGTGATTTCCAGGTTGTTACCATTCTGGGTGAGCAGCAGATTTTTGGCAGTTAAAATATCGCCTTGGAATTTTATGATATCCACTTCCGCAATGACTGCTGCCGTAGGGTTTGTTCCTTTACCTATGCCATTGAAATCAGTGATAATATCGGTGTCGTAGTTGGGTAAGTTGTTTAAGCTGTAGACAATTTTATCCTTGCCGCCTCCACCTGTGATCGTATCGCTGCCATAGGTAGGTGTGATGATATCGTTGCCTGCTTTACCGTTAATAGTGTCCGCACCGTTACTACCGAGTAGGGTATCATTACCGTTTGTTCCAATGATATTTGCCATAACTCTTACTTTCCTAAATCGATTTTCTCAGTAATTTTAAGTTCTCAAACTGCTGTTTTAGAGCATAAAGAAACCGCCAAATTTTGGCGTTTTCGACATGTTTTATACGTCAACCTTGAGGAGATGTCTATGCTTAAATAAGCATCTTTGCATACTCTTCACATTATTCACCGAGAAATGTATATACCAGTACTGAGCTTTGTATATTCTTTATATTCCAATACGGTTCAGTGAAGGCTGAAAGTGGTGTAAATCTAAGTATTGTTTCCAAGAATGGAAAGAGAGAGTGGTGTCAATACGGTTAGGTTAAGGTTTTTTGATGAAAATTCTAGATCCAAAGACGCGATAAATCGCCGTCTCTACAAGGATCAATCTTTTGTAGAGACGGCGATTTATCGCGTCTCTTGACTTAACCGAACCGTATTGAGAGTGGTGTATCTTAAGGGTTTTTCGGAGGATATTACTACAGAGCATCTTTTAGGAGAAGAAATACTGACTTTTGACTCAACCTCCAACATGAATACCAGGACGTTTATGGGGATTCTTTTCAGCCCGACGGAGTACTTCACGGGTGACTACAGCAATATCACCTTCACCAAACAAGATAAAACGCAGTAAGTATTGTATAGGATTTCCCTCAACCCAGCCGAAGTAAGCATGGGGGATTTTACCTGTATGGTCACGTATATAAAGTAGTAAAGCTGCGATCGCATTAGGTACTGCTGCACTTTCAGCCCGGAGGATGCGATAATCACCAACTTGCACCCCTTTTACTTTGATCACATCGGCAAATTCCGAAGCATCTGACACCATAATTTCGAGAAACAGAATTGGATCGTTGGGTGGAATATGGTTGTCTTCGCGTACCTCTTTCTCTTTCATAAAATACTCTAGGACATCGCCCATATTCAACCGATTTGCAATCAGTCGTATTGTTCCTTGGCTCTCTTCGGCAAGGAATTGACCAGCAAGTTCGTCAACTTCGATTCGTTCTGCTCGCAGTTCCGTTGAACGCCAAACACGAGAAACCAATGAGGTAAAAATGATTGTGCCGATAAAGAAGCCCGCAATCTTAATCCCTTCTGGTCTTTCGATGATATTGACAATAGTGGTGTATAAAAATAACAGTGTAATGATCCCCAAAACGGCTCTTGCCCGCTTCTGTCGGTGACGGTGGGCTGATAAGGTGACGGCAAAGGCGGCTGAGGTGATCAACACAAGCACGCCAGTTGCATAAGCCCCGCCTTGGGCTTCCACATTTGCTCTGAAGATAATTGTGACTACAAAAGCGATCGCTGTGTAGACTAACACTAAAGGTCGCGTTGCTCGTGCCCAATTGGGTGCCATGCCATAACGTGGTAGGTAGCGAGGCACGATATTCAGCAGTCCTGCCATTGCAGATGCACCTGCAAACCACAAAATCGAAATAGTACTTAAATCGTAAATTGTGCCAAAGCCATCGCCTAGATATAGATGTGCTAAATAAGCAAGGGCGCGTCCATTAGCTTTGCCCCCAGATGCAAATTCTGCCACTGGAATCAGTAGAGTAGTTATCAAGCTGCTGGTAAGCAAAAAGAAGCTCATAATCAGAGCAGCAGTGGTGAGCAGCTTACGTGTATTCCGAATCCGCCCTTTGGGATGCTGCGGAGTGTCGTTATTGCTGCCTTTAACCAGAGGCATAACGGTAACACCAGTCTCAAAGCCTGACAATCCCAGCGCTAGTTTGGGGAATATAAGCAGAGAAATTCCAATTAGGAGCAAAGGGTTGGAATGGCGGGCAAAAAGTGCAGTCTGCCAGTTAGCGATCGCTCCAGGGTGAGTTAGGATCTGATACGAACCGACACCAACGACAATGAAGTTTAACAGCAGATAAACTCCTACCAAAACTACTGCAATACCAATAGCTTCTCGGAAACCTCTTAAGAAAACTGCGCCTAGTAATGCAACTAATATCAAGGTTACTGCGATCGTCTGATTATGAAGCCAATTTGGCGTCAGCGGATTTTCGATGATATGGGCTGTGGCATCGGCTGCTGAAAGAGTAATGGTAATAATAAAGTCAGTTGCCACAAAACCGAGTAAACACAACACAAGTAATTTGCCTTGCCACCAGGGGAGCAAACGCTCTAACATTGCGATCGATCCTTCACCATTAGGGCTTTCGGCTGCAATGCGTCGATAGATTGGCAATGCTCCAAAGAGCGTCAGCAAAACCAGAATCAGGGTTGCTATAGGAGAAAGAGCGCCAGCCGCCAGTGCTGCAATCCCAGGTTGATAGCCAAGGGTCGAGAAATAATCTACACCAGTCAAGCACATCACCTGCCACCAAGGATGCTGACGATGTGATTCTTCTTTGCGGTAAGGGCCTTCCTTCTCTCCTCGATCTTCTTCAAGCAACCAGTGGATTAACTGGCTGCCAACCCGTTTTGTTGAAACAATTGATTTAGCCATTAAATACGATTGTGTTGCAGAATTCGGCTTTGTGATTTTTTTAAGCCTTTATGATTGATTAAATAAAATTTTGAGTTAAAAATATATAGCATTCTGCTTAGAGTTGTACAGGGTTCATTCGGACTCCTGACGCCTGAATAGTGTAGCAGCTAGCATATAACAAATCAATTAAAAATTAATCAATATTGATATTTGTTAATGAATATGAACCGGAAAGATGAACCTTTTGGAAGATGTTTTAAAATCTTGCATTGATATTAGATTAATTTTGCAATTTAAGTTGCTTGCTTATTAACTGCTGTACCCATTTTAATTTGGAAAGCTTCTAACATGAAAATATTAGTTGTAGAAGATGATGAGTTAAATGCATACTCACTCAGTGCCATTTTGACTAACCAAAACTATGCGGTTGAAATTGCTACTGATGGTGATGCGGCTTGGGATTTTATTCAAACTTACGATTATGATTTAATCCTTCTGGATGTAGTGTTGCCCAAGCTAGATGGCATTAGTCTTTGTCGTCAAATCCGGTCTAATGGTCTGCAAATGCCAATATTGTTATTGACAGGGTGCGATAGTGGTCATGAGAAAGCGATCGGATTAGATGCTGGTGCAGATGACTATGTAGTTAAACCCTTTGACCAAGAAGAGTTAATTGCTCGTATTAGGGCGCTGTTGCGTCGCAAGGGCGTAAACTCGAAACCTGTGCTGGAATATGGTAAGTTGCAACTAGATCCCAGTAGTTGTGAAGTGATCTACGCTGGCAATCTGCTGCCACTTACTCCAAAAGAGTATGCTCTGTTAGAGCTATTCTTGCGAAATACTCGGCGGGTATTTAGCTGTGGCATGATTTTAGAACATCTTTGGTCTTATGAAGATACTCCACAAGAAGAAGCTGTTCGTACCCATATCAAAGGATTACGACACAAACTTAAAGCTGTCGGAGCAGCTAGTGATTTGGTGGAAACAGTTTATGGTATCGGCTATCGTCTGAAATCACTGGAAGAAGGAGTAGGGAGCAGGGGGGCAGAGGGGCAGGGGAGCAGAGGGGTAGGGGAGCAGGGGGAAAATTCCTCTCCTCTGCATCCTTCACCCCGCCCCTCTGCTTCTTCTCCTTCCCCAGCGCCTAATCTCAAATCACAGCAGCAAGCACTAATGGCAGTTGCGGAAATTTGGCAACGATTTCAAGGGCGGGTGGATGAGCAGCTGAGGTTGCTGGAGGAAGCGATCGCAACTTTAAATCAAAATACTTCAAGTCCCAAATTGCTCTCTAGCGCAGCCAAAGAGGCCCATACTTTGGCAGGATCTTTAGGTACTTTTGGCTTACCTCTTGGCTCAAAATTGGCACGCAATATTGAACTGCTGTTAAGTTCTGGTCAAACCTTGAGTAAATTTGAGATTAGCAACCTCGAAAGTTGGGTAAGGTTATTGCGTCGGGAAATTGAGGGAAACAACACAGCGGTAATATCTGCATCATCAACCCCACAGGTATTAGAAACAGTAACGCAATCGCGGCAAAATGAACCCCATACAGAAACTAAAATATTGGTTGTAGATGACGATCCGCAAATTCAGGCATTGTTGCAAACCTTACTTAGTCCTTGGGGACTCAAGGCGATCGCTCTTGAAGATCCACTTCAGTTCTGGAAAACCTTAGAAGCAGTTGCGCCAGATATGCTGATTCTGGATGTGGAATTACCTCATACAAATGGTATAGAGCTT
Source organism: Nostoc sp. KVJ20 (assembly GCF_001712795.1). Lineage (GTDB taxonomy): Bacteria > Cyanobacteriota > Cyanobacteriia > Cyanobacteriales > Nostocaceae > Nostoc. Next base: position 253 of record NZ_KV757779.1, on the reverse strand, counting down.
TGCCGATTGGTACGCAACGATTCGCGCTGGAGTGAGTTACCTATCCTATTTCTAACTGTGCATAGCGATGCCGAGATGGTAAATCAGGTGTTTAGCGTTGGTGCTGATGACTTTGTAAGCAAGCCCATTGTCGGGCCAGAACTTGTAACCCGGATTGTCAATCGCTTAGAACGGGTGAAATTGCGGCAGCGCGTGACGCAGGGTGGGGAGGTTGGGGGGCAGAGGGGCAGGGGAGTAGGGGGAGCAGGGGAAG
>NZ_KV757778.1 GCF_001712795.1 Nostoc sp. KVJ20 | reverse complement strand
CGTTAAGTTGACACCAATGCGCGCTGCCTCCCCTCTGCGTTTAACAATATTTAAGTTATCTGCAAAAACCCAGACTATTTTTTGATACTATTTAAGACCGGACTCCTTAAATATTGATTGACGTATGAGCAAAGGTACCCTATTTGATAAAGTTTGGGACTTACACACCGTTGGTACACTTCCCTCAGGGCTGACACAACTATTTATCGGGCTTCACCTAATTCATGAAGTCACCAGTCCCCAAGCCTTTGCTATGTTACGCGAGAGGGGTCTAAAAGTACTATTTCCACAGCGTACCGTCGCCACGGTCGATCATATTGTGCCTACAGAAAACCAGGCACGTCCCTTTGCCGATACCTTGGCAGAGGAAATGATTCAGGCGCTCGAAAATAACTGTCAAGAAAATAACATAACTTTTTACAATATTGGTTCTGGGAGTCAGGGTATAGTTCATGTCATCGCTCCAGAACTTGGACTGACCCAACCAGGAATGACGATCGCTTGTGGAGATAGCCACACTTCGAGTCATGGGGCATTTGGTGCGATCGCATTTGGTATCGGTACTAGTCAAGTCCGAGATGTTCTCGCTTCCCAAACTCTCGCCCTCTCCAAACTGAAAGTCCGCAAAATCGAAGTTAACGGCACTCTCAACCCTGGAGTTTACGCCAAAGATGTCATCCTGCATATCATCCGCACCCTTGGCGTGAAAGGTGGTGTGGGCTATGGCTACGAATTTGCAGGTACGACATTTGAACAAATGAATATGGAAGAGAGGATGACTGTCTGCAATATGGCGATCGAAGGCGGTGCGCGTTGCGGCTATGTCAATCCCGATCAAGTCACCTACGATTACCTCAAAGGTAGAGATTTTGCACCCATTGATGCAGATTGGGATAAAGCAGTGGGCTGGTGGGATTCCATCAAGAGCGATGCAGATGCCCAGTATGATGATGTGGTGGTATTCGACGCTGCGGAAATTCCTCCTACTGTCACTTGGGGAATTACTCCCGGTCAAGGTATCGGTGTCAACCAGTCAGTACCTCAACCAGAAGAACTGCTAGAAGAAGACCGATTTATTGCCGAAGAAGCTTACCGCTACATGGATTTATATCCTGGTCAACCCATCAAGGGCACTAAAATAGATGTCTGCTTTATTGGTAGTTGTACCAACGGTAGAATTAGTGATTTGCGAGAAGCTGCGAAAATCGCCAAAGGTCGCCACGTTGCAGAGGGAATTAAAGCCTTCGTTGTCCCCGGTTCTGAACGGGTGAAGGAAGAAGCGGAAGCTGAAGGATTGGATAAAATCTTTCAGGAAGCTGGATTTGAATGGCGTGAACCAGGATGTTCCATGTGTTTGGCTATGAACCCCGATAAGCTGCAAGGAAGACAAATCAGCGCCTCTTCCTCCAACCGCAACTTTAAAGGCAGACAAGGTTCATCCTCTGGTCGCACATTATTAATGAGTCCCGCGATGGTGGCTACTGCTGCCATTAAAGGCGAAGTCTCTGACGTGCGTGAGTTGTTGTAATTTTGAGTATAGGGCATAGGGCATTGGGAGAGACGCGATGAATCGCGTCTGTACAAGAATTCAGAGTTATTATTCTCTCCTCTGACCCTCTGCCCCAGTCCCCAGTCCCCAGTCCCCAATCCCCAATCCTTAATATGGTGAGTGAAGTTAAAACAGTTTCAGGGCGCGGTATACCCTTAGTGGGCAATGATATAGATACCGATCGCATTATTCCTGCGCGATATTTAAAAGCCGTTACCTTTGATGGGTTAGGCGAAGGCGCATTTATCGATGACCGGACAGCACTTAAAGGTGAACATCCCTTTGACCAACCCCAATACAAAGGGGCGAATATTTTAATAGTCAACCGTAACTTTGGCTGTGGTTCATCACGGGAACATGCACCCCAAGCGATCGCAAAATGGGGAATCCAAGCTTTAATTGGTGAAAGCTTCGCCGAAATCTTTTTTGGTAACTGTGTGGCAATGGGTATACCTTGTCTGACAGCCGATGCTGTGACTGTTAAACAACTGCAAGAGTTAGTCGCTGCCAATCCCCAAGCCGCCGTGACAGTAAATCTGGAAACCTTGCAAGTGCAAATTGGTGATTACACAGCCCCAGTTGCGATCGGTGAAGGGACAAGAAGCACATTTATTTCTGGAACTTGGGACGCTTGCGGTCAGTTGGTGGCGAATGCTGACCAAGTTCGGGCAACGGCTGCAAAATTACCCTACGTAGGTTGGTCTAATTTAGCCGCGAGTTAAGATTTACTCGTTCTCTGGTTGTCATTGTCAGCCAGGGAACAATACAGTTCAGATAAGACCAAAACCCTTGTAGAGACGGCGATTTATCGCGTCTAAAAAACCCGATTTATCTCATCTCAAAAACCCGATTTATCGCGTCTAAAAAACCGGATTTATCGCATCTCGAAAACCCGATTTATCTCATCTCAAAAACCCACAATTTTGTATAATTAGCCCTTAACTAAACCGTATTGAGCCAGGGCATACTCATTGCTGGGCTTACTGCATTCCTTTTAAAAGATAAAGATTGAGTTAACCACTAAGCAAAATTTAATCATAAGACAAAGTTTATTTAAACCAGTAAAGTAATTAATATCTTATAATTTCTAAGATTTTTAAAACTAAATGGCTCGATATGCGTTTACCTCTCATTATCAGTGCAACACTATTACTATCTCTAGGTCTAAACCTACCAGTGATGTCTGAAACTCCCGTAGAGATAGCACAACTGACAACTAATAATAACTTGAATTTAAGACGATTAAGATTTAATCGCCGTTTGTGGAATCAGGCAAACATTTCTAACTATCGCTATACCTTTAGCAACAGTTGCTTTTGTATACCCGATGCTAGAGGCCCAGTAGTCATTGAAGTACGTAATGGTCAAACAACTTCAATCACTTCTGTCGCTACAGGTCAACCCGTTAATCAGCAATTCTTTCAAGAATATAAAACAATTCCCAAACTTTTTAATGTGATTCAAGATGCGATCAACCGTAATGCATTCAGTTTAGATATAGGCTACAATCATAAACTCGGTTATCCAACCCGAATTAATATCGATTACAATAGTCAAATTGCTGATGAAGAAATCTTTTTGACAATTGAGAATTTTGAGGAAATTAAATAGATACTAAGCCAATACTGCTTGGGTTTTGCATTTTGAACTCGGAATTGGGTTTTGGGAAAAGGGTCAAGGATAAAGGTTAAAGGTTTTTTCTTTCCCCTTACCCTTTTCCCCAAAACCCGACAAGTCTTGGATACTAAGCTGATTATTTCCACTCAATCTCTACCAAAGATAGAGATAAATTAGCAACTCCAAAAACAGATTCAATACTTTACTCTTCTCTGAAAAGGTAATAGCGATGCTTACGGCATCGCTTTTCATAAAAATTAACAATTTGATGAAGTTATGTTGATTTTACAGGAATAATTCTCAATTATTCAACGAATTTGTTGTGTTTGAGCGCTTGACTAAAAACAGTCATTTCTGATATCTTCAAATTACTCGCTAAGATTAGCACTAAGTATAAGTTTTTTAACTCAATTAACCAGATTTTTTGTTTTTACTTTAAAAAAGTAGTTTTCTTGATAGCGAAACTATAATTCAACTTATTGCAGACGGCTTAAAACTATACAGCCATTTGTGAAAATCATCATTAAGACTCATTTGCCGCTGCTGCGTTTGCTCGGTAGATGCCACGGTGTTAGCGTCGTAGTAGCGCATCTCACCCAAGGCACTACGAGCTTGGATGATTTTCGTCCGCTCAATCCGACGCTGTTCGTAACTAGTTAAAGCTTCTGAGAGATTAGCTGACTGGGAAAAACACTCTCGCAGTTCATAAGCATCTTCAAAAGTGGTATTGGCTCCCTGTCCCATCGCAGGCGCCATTGGATGAGCGGCATCGCCTAAGAGAGTGACTCTACCTTGACTCCATTGAGTTAACGGTGGGCGATCGCAAATCGGCCCTTCCCAAATCTGCTCGGCTGGTGTTGCTTCCACCACCGCCCGAAAGCATTCATCCCAATCAGCTAATTTATGGAGAATGCAAGATTTCACCTCATCAGCGCTGTGGGAAAGGGAATACTCAGGTGATAACTTCCGACTAATCCAACTGGTATAGCCGCCGCCCACATTGAGAAGGTACATAAACTGTTGATTGCCTTTGACAAAAACTAGTTCATAGTCATTAAATAGCTCATGGTGATACTTGATGACGGCACGCCAACACATACTACCGATATAATTAGGCTGACCCTCGCCAAATAAAGTTTCTCTGATGATAGAGTTAACGCCATCAGCCCCAATCAGCAAATCTGCATACACCGATTTTTCGCCATCAAAATGAATTTCCACACCGTTTTCATCTTGTTCAAAGCCGATGCAGCGATGATTGAGGTGAATGATCTCAGATGGCAATCTAGAGGCCAAGACTTGCTGTAAACGATACCACCAAATAGTCAATAATGGCTGTCCATACTGCTCTAAATATTTAGTTGCGTTAGTTCGGAGTGTTTCTCCTTGAATATTCTTTAAAACCGTATGGTGAACCTCGCATCCTGAACTTTTGAGGGTTTCGACAATTCCCGGCGCGATCGCATCTAGGGAACTCAAGCCATTAGGAGCGAGGCCTAGTCCAGTTCCAGCCGGACGAAATTCTTGGGCTTTTTCGTATACTTGCACATCGATACCTTGGCTTCTCAGTGCGATCGCAGCAGCCAAACCGCCTGGCCCAGCACCAACAATAGCAACTTTCTCTACTATGGGTTTGGATAATTTCTGAGTTAGATTTGTATTCATATTAAAAGTCAGAATATCCACACGAGTACATACGCTTCTTTCATGCCTCAAGGCGGTTGCTTTGCAAGCTTACCTTTGAACTAGACCCACAATGATTAATTTTGACTGCTGAGTACTTTTTTAGTCAATCTTTCTTAAGAAACAACTCTAAGAGGTTGTTTGAAAAGTCCTCTTGTCGGTATCAAAAGTTTTAGATCCCCCTAAATCCCCCTTAAAAAGGGGGACTTTGACTCCAGTTCCCCCCTTTTTAAGGGGGGTTAGGGGGGATCTAAAGTGCCTAAAGTTACAGAGAGAAACTTTTCAAACATCCTCTAAATTTGGTCTTCTAATGGATTGTGGTTGCTGGTGGTAACAAAAACTTCACACCCTCAGAATTGTTCACCAATTCAACAAACTTGAATAAATACGATTACATCAGTTTTGGCGCTAAATTCTCTAAAATTGACTTTTAAATTTCATAAACTTCCTATAACGGAACTAAGCTTGCTGTATCATTTTCATATTCAAAAATGATTGTGAAGATGAGTGTGTATGAAATTTAAGTCAGTTTCCGCGTGTATTGGTTTAAGTCTTCTAAGTTTTTCAGTCAGTTCATTGCCGCGTCTTGTAAATTCACCACAAGTCCTTGCCCAAGAAGTTACTTCTTCATGCCCTCTGCCATCTGAGATTGCCATTACCTTCTTAGATTCTAAATGTCAGGAAGTAAAACTAGAACAGCCAAAGACTTTTTATCGCTACTATAGTAATAGTGGCAATAAATACGGCAGGTATTTGACAACTGACAAATATAAAACAAATGTAGAAGTAATAAAAAATCTGGCTCTTAATCAAGCATGGGGCAATGAAGCCACTATGATCCAAAAAATAACTTTACCAGCAGGAACAATAACTTATCAAGGAATTGTTGCCCCTCAAGTGCCTACAGAATGCTATCCAGGGGGCGCTCAACAGACATTTATTCAAGATTCAAAAGATCCAAATATCAAATGGTCTGAGGGAAAAAATCTCGTCGTAAAACCTTTTAGTTGCCCGTAAAATTTATGAAACCTAAGACAGAAGAATTTATCAAGCTAATTGACCAAGCATCTGAAATTGCCGAAGAGATGTTGGAAGACAAAAAACCTGAGTCTTCAGCACATTTAAACAACGCGATCGCTGTTCTACAATCTATTAAAAGCAAGGCACTAAATGGTAATCTTGAACCATCAGGAGGAGTCTCAACTCTTGGACTAGCTCATGGAGTGGCGGATTGGATTGAGCCGTTAGATTCGCCATTATTAAAAGCTGTAGGTGCGATAGAGGAATATTACCAAAAAAACCTCTAAATTGCCTATCTAGACTCTTTACTTGAACATGATTTAGGACTCATATTTGATTTTTGAACAAAACTCAGTACACCTTTATTCCTTCTTCCCAGTCCCCATTGCCCCTAATCCCCAGAGGGGGCCCCGAATTCCCCAATCCCCAGTCCCTTACCTATACGAGTGATTCAGAAATCAAATCGGATTGCTATTGTCATAGAAGCAGTGCTGAGTACCGAGTAAGAATTCTCATTTGGAACTCAGCACTGTTTTGCTGAAAGTAATGATGTAATTATTATCTACATGAAACATGGAAGAAAATTCTTTAGATCCAATAACTTCAAACTCATTTACCCAGGACTTGAAAATCTTGGGTTCAGAGGAAGTAGAATTATCTTTGAATGTCAATAATATCTCCTACTCAGTCAAGCTAGAACCTCGTGTTACTTTACTGGATGCACTACGGGAAAAGCTGGGTCTAATGGGAACTAAAAAAGCTTGCGATCGCGGCGAATGTGGTGCATGTACTGTATTAGTTGATAATCGGCGAATCAACTCTTGTATGACTCTAGCAGTCATGCATGTCGATGCTGAAATTACCACAATTGAGGGATTAGCAGAAGATGGCAAACTTCACCCCATGCAAACAGCCTTTATCACCCATGATGCTTTTCAATGTGGTTACTGCACATCGGGTCAAATTGTCTCAGCCGTAGGGATGATATTAGAGGAATCGCCAAAATCTGAGGCAGAAATTCGAGAAAAGATGAGTGGAAATCTTTGCCGTTGTGGAGCATATCCTAATATTATTGCGGCGATTCAAGATGTGCTAGAGGAAATGGAAGATGCAGCCATTTAGTTATGCTAAAGTTGCCTCAGAAGAGGTTGCGATCGCAACAGTTAATCAAGACCAAACTGCTGCATTTATTGCTGGTGGCACAGATTTACTAGGATTGATGAAAGATGGAGTCCAAACAGCGAATATATTAATTGATATTAATAGTTTGCCTTTAGCAGATATTGAATCTCACGCTAATGGAATCCGCATTGGTGCGATCTCTCGAATGAGTGATGTGGCTTTTCATCCCCAAATTCAAGAACGTTATCCAGTAATTAGCCAAGCTTTGTTACAAAGTGCTTCACCGCAACTGCGAAATATGGCAACAGTAGGCGGTAATTTACTGCAACGAGTCCGCTGTGGTTACTTTCGCGATCCGGTTTTTCCTTGTAATAAACGCACTCCCGGTATAGGTTGTTCGGCAATTACAGGTTACAATCGAATGCATTCTATTTTCGGGGCGAGTGAACATTGTATTGCTGTGCATCCCTCAGATTTAGCTGTGGCGCTGACGGCATTAGATGCAGTGATTTGCATCCAAGGGGTAGAAAAAACACGGCGAATTTCAATTCATGATTTTTATCTCTTACCAGGTGAGACACCAGCAAATGAAACTCTATTACAGCCTGGAGAATTAATTGTTGCCATTGAAGTTCCACATTCTGCATACAAGTCTTATTATTTAAAAGTCAGAGATCGAGCTAGTTATGAATTTGCTCTTGTTTCCGTAGCTGTTGCTTTAGATATAGAACAAGACATCATCAAATCAGCACGCATTGCTTTTGGGGGAGTTGCACCCAAACCTTGGCGTGGATGGGAAGCTGAAGAATTTCTCCAAGGAAAAGCAATCAATGAAGCCACGTTGAAAGATGCAGCCGCATTAGCCATCAAAGAAGCGAAACCGCAAACACACAATGAATTCAAAATTGAATTAGTCAAACGCGCTTTGATACGTGCGCTTTCAGTTGTGGGAGGAAAGTCATGAATAAAATTATCGGTAAACCACTTGATCGCGTTGATGGTAGGCTGAAAGTTACCGGAAAAGCACCTTACACAGCCGATGTGCCAATAGAGAATTTAACTTATGGAGTGATTTTTCAAAGCGCGATCGCCAGCGGTAAAATTATCCAAATAGACACATCCGCCGCCGCAATCGCCCCTGGTGTGCTAGATATCATTACTTATCAACAAACTCCATCGCTGGTAAAAATACCTTTCTTTGGGCCTCCACAGCCTCAGTCAACCGAAAAAGACCATAATATTTACTACGATGGTCAACACTTGGGGGTTGTAATTGCCCAAACTTTAGAACAAGCCGAAACCGCCGCCTCTAAGATAAAAATTATCTATGAAGAAGCCATTTCTACAGTCACGGCGGCAGGTGCAGAGATATTTGAACCAGAATCAATATTTTTTGGCATCATGCCCGGTAAAATCACCAGAGGAGATGTTGAATCAGGGAAAGCCCAGGCAGATGTCTTGGTAGAGCAAGTCTACACCACACCAATGGAACATCACAATCCCCTAGAACCTTCTGCAACGATCGCAGTATGGGAAGAGGATATTTTGACGCTGTATGAAACCACTCAAGGCATTTCTGCAACCCAAAGAGCGATCGCATCTGTGCTGAATATTCCTCAAGAAAATGTCCGCGTCATCTCTAAATATTTAGGCGGAGGATTTGGTTGTAAGGCGCTGCTGCGATCGCATACAATCTTAGCTGCGATCGCAGCTCGTCAAGTAAAACGCCCTGTAAAAGTAGTGCTAACGCGATCGCAAATGTACACTGCTTGCGGCCACAGATCCCAAACCGAACAACACCTAACGTTAGGTGCAACCAAGGAAGGCAAACTAACCGTCATCAATCACATTGGTACATCCTTAACATCATTATTTGATGACTTTGTAGAACCTGTGGGTGCAGCAACAACGATGATGTACGCCTGTCCAAATTTGGAAGTAAAATACCGTTTGGCACGCATCAACACTGCTACGCCAACCTTTATGCGTGGGCCAGGAGAAGCGACGGGAATGTTTGCCTTAGAATCGGCAATGGATGAACTGGCATACACCTTAAATATTGACCCGATTGAACTAAGACTAAGAAATCATGCAGATATTGATCCCCATAAAGAATTACCTTGGTCAAGTAAATCCCTGAAAGAATGTTATCAAAAAGGTGCAGAAATTTTTGGTTGGTCACAACGCAACCCAGTTCCCCGTTCCATGCGGGATGGTTATTTCCTGATTGGTTGGGGAATGGCAAGTGCGACATTTCCCACCAATGTTGGAACTGCATCAGTCAAGGTAGAAATTTTTGCCAGTGGAGAAGTGAAAGTACGAAGTGGTACACAAGACATCGGTACTGGCACTTATACAGTGATGACGCAGGTAGCCTCTGAAGTATTAGGCTTACCAGTGCAGTTTGAACTGGGTGATAGCAATCTTCCGAAAGCGCCGATTGCAGGGAACTCAATTACCGTTGCTAGTGTTTCTCCGGCGGTGCATAAAGCCGCGATCGCAGCACGGGATAGAATAATTCAAATGGCGATCGCAGATGCAAATTCTCTGCTTTATGGATCTCAAGCAGAAGATATTAGCGTTGAGTCAGGGCAAATATTTTTAAAACAAGATCCATCGAAGCGAGACAGCTACACCGATATTCTACGCCGTCATGGGTTAGAAAGTTTAGAAGTTACAGAAGAATCTTCAGCCAGTCCAGAGAGCAAAGAATACGCCAAACACTCATTTGGTGCGATATTTGTGGAAGTTGCAGTTGATGAGTTGTTGGGAGAAATCAAAGTTAGACGATGCGTAGGCGTTTATAGTGCAGGGCGAATTCTCAACTTTAAGACAGCGCGGAGTCAGGTAGTCGGTGGGATTACATGGGGAATTGGTATGGCGCTGATGGAGAAAACTGTCATGGATACAAATCAGGGCAGAATAGTTAGTGCAAACCTTTCAGATTATCTGATTCCGGTTCATGCAGATATCCCCAATATGGAAGTGCAATTTATTGAAGAACACGATTCTTATGTTAATGCGCTAGGAACCAAAAGCCTGGGGGAACTTCCGATTGTTGGAGTAGCGGCTGCTATATCGAATGCAGTTTATCATGCCACAGGTAAGCGGATTCGTGATTTGCCAATTACACCAGATAAGTTGCTGTGATGATATTAACCAAGGTTTTACCCCACCCTAACCCTCCCCGATGCATTGGGGAGGGAACTAGATTTTCTATTTCCCCCCTTTGCAAGGCTACGGTGTACACACAAGTCGAAAAAAGATCAATTTCGCATT
>NZ_KV757777.1 GCF_001712795.1 Nostoc sp. KVJ20 | reverse complement strand
ACGTTCTGGATTATGCAACAAGGTATGCAAAATACTGAGCAAAACATTATTTTCTACCTGATGCTGGAGTAAGTAAGCCTGAGTGCAGTGCCAGAATTCCTGAATGTTGTCGAATCGATTTAGTTGCATGATTAGCCTTCCTCACTAACCATTACTATCAAATGATAAAAATATATATTGTGGGGTGGGCATCTTGCCATAGGTGTCAAGTTAAGGCTGGTTCCCAAATGTCAAGTGACCTTTTGGCATTATCCCTATGCCGTTTGCGAACAGCTTTAACAAGTCCCATTGAGCGATGATTTTCGACAAGCCAAGGTATAAGTTCTAACTGTGGGTTCTGCAAGCAGGCACGGTTAAAGAAATACAAACTGCGGAACACCATCTCAATAGAAATTTGTTCTACAGGCTGCTGTAGAGCGATAGCAACATCGGCACATAGGTCGTTGAGTACAGCGTAAAAAATACAAGTTGCATAGAGTTGCATTTTGACCCCGTTAGCTCCCCCAACCCAGAGGTAAGATAGACCCAGCAAGCGTTTTGTAAGTAAAAAAGCATCTTCAATCCGCCAACGTCGTCTGTATAAATCACATATTTGCTGTGCCGAAAGTACATCCGGGTCAATCACATTGGTTAAATAGTTATACCAAGTATTACCCCACAACACTGATACTTGTCGCATTGGATGGCGACATGGGTTAGTATGATGCAGTCCCATTTGAATAATCTCATCTTTGTAATGAGAGGTTCGCCATAATACACGCACAGTCCGATAAACAACTTTCGATTTTTGTCTTGTTAAAACATACTTACCAGAATCAGTTAAAGCATCAAACCACTCAAATCCATAGAAACCCATATCTACTAATAACAAACCATTTACTGGCAGAATTGATAATAAAGATTTCCACCAATTTGTCTCGTTACAATTAGGATTGCCATCGTACCAAACTGAGACTGGACAATGGGTAAATGCTTCTACCACCATCATTATTTTACCCGCCAATATCTGACCTTTTTTTTCTTTTAATTGCCCAAGATGTTTTTTAATTGCTTCAAGAGTTGAGGCATCTGCAATCCATACAGATGAAAATTTATCTGCTACCGATGCCCACTTTGGTGCTAGTTCTTTGTCACGACTTTTTTCTCTAATCTTCTTTATTACTTGCTCAAATAGCACCATAAAAAGATGGCTAGGCAAACTATTAAGACGTTGAGATAAAGCTTGTTTGCTTACCTCCATTGTTGAAACCCACATCAATCCTTCAACTTCTAATATACGTAATACATCTGTTAAGTGCTGTACTTGACGATACACTAGGCTGAGAACGATTGCGGACATTACTGGTAAGGTTAGTATACGTGAGCGTAAGCTACGTTCTTTATCTTTTACATCTTTGAGATTTGCAAATGTGCCTGGACTAAGTAGTTCAAATAATCGTGATTCAATCTCCTTGCTCTCAGGCGCGGGCACCGTTACACGATGGCGAAAGTCTGGATTCCCTTGTTTTTTCCGTGGTTTACTCATGACTAAACTCAGCACCATTGTGTTGAGTTTAGTCAATTACTAGGCCCCTCTTGACAAGACTCTATTTTTCTTAACTTGACGCCAATGGCAAGATGCCCACCCTACAAAATTAAATAATTTATTTCTTGGAGTTCCCTAAAAGAATTAATTCGGCTTACCCGTAATCGTGAATGCTGCCCAGTAATAAGGATGATTATAAAGATTTTTATCTGAGGCCATTTTACTATTTCTATATAGTTGTGTAGCCAA
>NZ_KV757776.1 GCF_001712795.1 Nostoc sp. KVJ20 | reverse complement strand
TTGTATGAAACCACCCTGCCCTGCCATTCTCGCTTGGAGAGTTCTTTTCTCGGCAACAACAAACTAGCTTCAATCTCTTGCCGCACAACGCTTGTTACCTCACAGTTGCTATTGAGGCAATCGAGAAGCAACTGATTGGCATCGTCATATTGTTGCAATACTTGCTGTTGCTGTGGGCTGAAGTGCCAGTGATGCTCAATGTTTCGATGCTTTAAAAATTTTTGCAAATATGGATCTTGAGCAACTAACGCATCAATTTCTTGCTTCATCAACAGTACCAAAAAATCTGCATTCCGTAGCATAGCAACCGTTAACAAAAAGATTTCACGCCACCTGGGTTCAGTAATATGAGTTACCAAACTTTCTAACGGTTGTTTTAATGCTTGCAAATTATAACTGGCAACGATTTTTCGAGCAGTCAGGTATTCTTGAAATGTCAAATAAGAGAAAGAAAAAATACCCCGCACTCGTTCTGCGAGTAATCCATGTTGCAACTCTATCGCCTGAAGTACCCCTTCACTATCTAATTGCAATTCCTCTGGTTCTGTGGAAGCATTCGGCAAATCACCGATATAATCGCTAATGTGTTGCTCAACAATACGTTGTTCAAAAAAGTAATTACCCTGCTCAAATGTTGCGCTAGCAACCTGACTCAGCAACTTAAGTTTTTGTGGTAATGAAAAATCTTGGTATACTTCATCCCGCTCAATTGGTTTAGTTTTGTCCCATTTGCCGAGTAAAAGGTCTAAACATTGCTTATAAAATGCAGGTTTTTGGGTTGGGAATTTGTTCTGGTGATGAAAAACCCAGCAGGCGAGATGCAAAAACAAGGGAGTGACAGCAAGTCTCCGAAATTGCAAATTTTCAGGTAACTCTAGTTTCTCAATAAACTCAAATGCCTGTTCTTGTTTATCCTGGATGTTCGTTTTCGTAACTGCTGTAAACCACTTCTGAGCAAAAGCAACAATTTGATCTTGACTAAAAGGGGCAATTTCAACATCTGTAAAGCGTCTGATGTTGAAAGCTTTAGCTGCCGTGCGGCAGGTGACGACAAACATATTCTTTTGATATTTTTCAGATAGTCTGCGAATCTCATTGACGACACCAATGCTTTCTTGATGGAGTACTTCATCTAATCCATCCAGCAATAGCAACACTCTGCCCTCCAACAACAAAGTTTCCGGCACAGATGGATCTGAAATTCCACAGGTGAGGAATTCCTTGCAAATATAATTGAGTAAATTGAACTCTCCTGCAACTCTCGTTTCGTCGGCAAAATCTCTTAAGGTGACAAAAATGGCAACCCGATTTGCAGCAAATCTCCCTCGGTTGCATTGAATCGCCAGATGTTGTAAAAAAGTGGTTTTACCTGCTCCCGGTTTACCCAACACCCGCAGCTTTGAATAAGTTTGAACTGCTGCGATTCCCGCCATTTGTGTCTGGGATACTTCACCTAAACCAAAGCGATCGAATTCTTTTGATGTAAACTTTTGCAAATCAGCAAACTCTAACCATTGAAGGCTAGCAATCTCCTCCAAAATGTTGACATCGATGTAAATATCGTCTAGTATGACCGGGCGAGTAACATCTAATAACTGCAAAGTGCCGCACTGGTCTTGAATTTTGTCGAAGCGTTGCGATCGCACAAATTGTACTAGACCATCAATATCTAAAAATTCAGCAGCACCAAGTTCTTTTGATTCGCTTAATTCTTCTGGAGGATTATCCGCAATCTCCCGCCAATTCAACGACAACACAGAACAAATTTCTATAAAGATATGACGCTCAACTGGACGCCCAGTAAAAAATCGCCAAATTGGTTGGCGAGTCTTTAAGTTAACTTCAAAAGCCAAGTTGTCTTGTGTCCACCCCTTATGAGCAAACGCTTTTTTAGCTTGTTCAATCCCAGGGAGTGATGCTTGGAGCGATCGCTTTACCATAGAATTACACACATCAGATAAAAATTATTCATTTTGACATCATTGCTACATCTAGTTTCGGAACTACTTAGAAAGTATTTAAGTTTTTTTAAATGCTAATGATTTATTTAAAGCATCTTCCCCTAATATCCTCTCATTGCATAATTTTCAGTTAAACATGATTGCTTTAAGTGTTATTTTTAACTTTTTATTTTGTGTATTAGGAAATTTTGGTGTATTTAATAACTCTAGTGCTGCGGCAATCTAAACTTTTATGTAAGATTAAATGTCGCTGTCATTGTACCACTCCTTTACGGTTGTGTATAAAATTAACCTAATATTGTAAGAAACTAGCAAGATAAATGAAACCAAACTTGATAAGCTAATTAACGCAGTGGATTTAAATGTGAGAAAAATCAAACTACTGGCTTTGATATTAATTAGTTTGACAATGGTGTTGTGGTTTAATTTGCGTTCTTCAACACCGTCAATACTGACTGTTGCATCTTCACCACCAAAAACTATTCGCTACTTCGAGCGCACTTTGCCCCAAAGCATCGCTCACATTTTGTTAATTCCAGCGAATAGCAGATTTTTGGTGACTCCTGCACTATCACAGAAGGTAGCCACTGTAGAGGAATTTGCCCAGAAGCATCGAGCCGTAGCTATTTTGAACGCAGGCTTTTTTGACCCAGTTAACCAAAAATCTACATCCTATGTCAGCCTACAAGGGAAGTTGGTAGCTGACCCCAAGGAAAATGAGCGACTGGTGAACAATCCCAACTTAAAACCTTACCTGAGTCAAATATTCAATCGTGCAGAATTCCGCCGCTACTTATGTGGGCAAACTATCCGCTATTCCATTGCCCTACATAGTCAGTCACCACCAGCAGGTTGTCAGTTAGTCGATGCTATCGGTGCTGGCCCAGGTCTATTACCAGAACTCACGTCAGTAAAAGAGGGCTTTGTGGATAATGCCAATAAACGAGATGCACTTGGCAGTAACCAACCCAATGCCAGGACTGCTGTGGGTATAACCCGTGATGGCAGCGTTATTTTAGTTATGGTGGCTCAAAAACCCTCGACTCCTGCTAACTCTGGGATATCCTTACCAGCATTAGCTGATTTTATGAAAACTCTTGGTGCTGATCAAGCGATGAATCTGGATGGCGGGAGTTCGTCTTCACTTTATTACAAGGGCAAAACCTTTTACGGGAAGGTTGATTTGGAAGGAAATCCTATCAAGCGTCCCGTGAAATCAGTTTTGCTGGTTCAGGAAAATTAGTTTTGAAGGCTATCTGAGAGAGGAAGTCTTTACCCGGATTTCTCACCACACCTCTTAAAGTCTGCGCTTGTGCAGGGGAGAAGTAAGAAGTAATGAGTAAGAAGTAATAAGTAATAAGTAAGAAGTAAGAAGTAAGAAGTAAGAAGTTTTTACTCATTACTCATTACTTCTCTTCTCCTCCATCAAACGCCTTGAGAAGAGTGAGAAATGCGGGTTTACTTTCCTCTTACCGCCGACTGCGAAAACCCTGTCTTCCATTAACTTGGTCAAAGAGGACATCGTATTTATCAAAAAATGCGATGCCAGTATTTACAAATATAGGAAGTTCTGACTGCGGCGAGATACTCAAATTCCAGCGATTAAATCCGTCGCGGGTTCCTGGTGCCAAGCTGTAATCAAAAATGCTATTAATTGCTACTTTCAGAGCATTTGCTGAACGTAATACTCCTGGTTTGAGTTTACCTGCTGTGGAAGCTGACTTAAATTCAGTCAAACCATTAATGGTTCCAGTATCAGTGATCATTTTGCCATTACAAGAATTTTTAGCAGAACTCCCAGCAAGAGTTAAACAAACTTTGCTCAGTTGAGAGTCCCATCTGTTACCGGGTACACCATTAATTTCACTTTGTTTACTCCAAGGAGCCATTTTGAAACCTGCTTGATTATTGGCAGTCAAACCGAGAATTAGGCTGCCATTGTTGTTACTACCACCATTTCCCATCACTATAAATCCGTTACTCAGATTGCCTGGTAATTTTCTCAACGGATTATAGAGAAGTGACTTTTCAAAATAGTTGACACCGATAATACCGGAAAATGGCGCACCACTCTTTGCTGAACAATTAGGCTTTTGGGCAATACATTGGCGGCTAGTAACAATTTGTACCGGAACGGGTTCTGCGGCGGGAAGCAAACCAAATCGGACATTAGTATAAACTAATTCTCCCTCTAGGATAGTACCATCACTTAATACTTCCTTGATATTTTCTCCCGTTCTGCGGATTGGAGCATTACCTAAAAACTCTTTGGGAACTCGCAGCCCTGCTGACCCTGTATCTAATAAGATACGCTTTGGTTGACCATTTGCGATCGCCATTTCTAGAAAATAGCCGCGAACACGTTGACCAAGGGAAGGTTTTGGATATAAAGGTAGGGATATAGTATCAAAAGTTGGTTTTCGGGGTGTATTTTGAGAGATATCACGTAACGCTGGTTTTGGGAAAAGAGCCGCAAATGCTGACTGGCGTTGTGCTGCTGGTTCAGGCGCGATATCCCAAAGGCTTTCGTAGTAGAAAAAGCCGCTACCTAAACCGCGTTCTTGGGCTGCTTGTACCTGGGATTGGATTTGTGGCATGGAAACTGGACGATTTCGTAACCCAGCCATAATACCGATACCAGTTGGGATGACTTTTTGGGTTTCTAAAATTTCTGGGCGATTAATTTGAGCGATAAAACTTTCTAAATCATTACGGTATACCTGCATGACCAACTCATCCACAATACCCAACCGTACCCAGTTCAGCCAGTCTTGCAGTTGCAGCTTGTAGGCAAAATCATAGTAATTGGGAGAAACTGCGAAGATAGCATTTGGTTTTCTAGCTTTCACGGTTTGGTGGAGGTGTACCATGAATGCAGTAATTTTATCTGCCCGCCATTTTATCCATGCTTGGGCTTGGGGATTAGGTGGAGGAGGATTGCCAGTTTCTTGAGTATATAGATTAATTGTGTACTTATCGTAGCCAAAATCCACAGGTAAACTCATGTGGTCGTCAAATTGAACGCCATCAGCATCGTATTGAGTAATGACTTCCATCACGAGTTCAGTGATAAGCTTTTGCACTTCGGGGTGAAACGGATTCAACCACGCTACTTCACCCGCAGCACTAATTGAAGTTTGAGTCCCATCCCGTTTTTGTGTCAGCCAATCTGGATGCTGCGACGCAAGTTCCGAAGTTAGGGGAACCATGAAACCAAATTCAAACCAGGGTATTGCTAGTAGACCTTCTCTGCGGGCTTGGCTGATAATGTCTGCAATCACATCTTGTCCATCTGTTCCCTTGAAGAAGAAGGGAATACCCTTTTTTTGCATGATGGCGCTGGGGTAATGTGTATAGCCATCGTTCCACACGACTGGATAAACGGTGTTAAAGTTTAACTGCCGCAGTTGGCTCATAGCTGCTTGCACCTTTGAGCGATTTCGGAAAACGCTAAAATCGTTACCACTCAGCCACACCCCCCGAATTTCTTGACGAGGTTGAGGAGGCAATTGGGCAATAGCAGGAGCAAAAGTATTGAGTAGCAATACTGCAAGAAATGATATCAGACATAATAATGGCAACAGACGCTTCCTTAAAAGCCACCAACCTTGACGAACGAAAGGCACTCTAGACGCTTTGCGTAGCTTGCTGCGACATAGGAGTAAACCTCTACGCATAGGCTTAAATAGTAAGTTAGTTAGAGTAGCATTGATTTCTATGGTTTTTCCCCAGAACTGAGTTGTCATTACGTCTACTGACTAAATAAGGTTTATTGGTTATATTTAATTCCATATCAAGGTTAAATTGCTGCACCAGGAAAACTGATACAGTAATTTAGCTGCAATATGGTTGACGCAGTTATAGAGTTAGTAGTGCCAAATAGAAATGTTGCAAATGTAACCTGTAAGAAGTTCTCGTTGCTCTCACGCCTACGCCTGGTAGATTTTTTGCATAGCACCATTCGCTCCTATTGGAATTAAGTCACAATGATAATAGGCAATCATAGAGGGTGCTGTTATGTTTCGTTTAACTCAAACTGTTCGGAACTTGTTCCTTCGTCTTCAAGGCTTGTTTGGTATTCTATTCAAAAGTGTTTCCAATTCCGTAGGAAATTTATTTGGTTTTTTTGCCAAGCTTTTCGGATTTAGTAGTTCTGGTTATTTCTTGGAATCTGATGAAGTGCAAGGTATAAAACAAGCTTCTGCAAAAGAGCCAGTTGAAACTAATTGGGATAACACTGTTAAAATTTCTACCACTAACCGCCGTCGTCCTAATGCCAAAATTGACGACTACTACCTCAACATGGCTCGTGATGTGAAAAAGAATTAACAAAAGCCATCAATTGGAAGGTAATCTTAAGTAATGCGTTACCGTTTGCGGAGCGTCTGGTATATAAGCACGCCGTAGGCATCGCTTTGCCAGGGTAAGATCATCTCAATTAGGGTTGACATAAGGACTCAGAAGACCTTTAGCCTGCACTATGCCTTGTTAGCAGTGCGTAGGCATAGCTCATCGTAGACATCGTTTTTAGATCGAAAAAGATAGCCAAAGCTTTCTTTTGCTTATCGCTTGAGCATTGCGGCGATTAAGCTACAGAATTTTTGTTTGACTTTTTTACTTATTGTGTAGGGACTACCAATTAATTACTGTTAAAATTGTTACCTTCGCAAACTCTTGATCGGCAGTCACCAAACTTGCTGAATTTTGGATCGCCATTGCTGCAATGATTGCATCTGGTAGTTTCAACCGATATTGTTGGCGAATTTCAATGATTTTCTTAATCAAAACAGCATCACTCGCCACTAAATTGACAACCTCAACTCGTTGCAAAAACTGCTCAAAAAGCTGGTAATCCTCTTGACTCAGCCCAGAAAACGCGAGAAATTCAATTTGGCTAATAACTGAAACTCCAATCCAATCAGCACCTTGAAGTAATTGAATAAGTTGAGAACTTCCTTGAAGCAGAGCTACTATCGCATTCGTATCCAACACGTAGCGATTACCACTCATCGCGTAGATTCCTCTGCATTGCTACCGCATCTCCCCGCCAAGTTAATCGCCCCACTAAATCGGAGAAATCATAACTAGGTTGCTTTTCCTCTGAGGAAACTGGATTCAAAACAACTACAATGTCCACTTCAACCGCCGCTAACTGCGTTGGAATATTAAGATTTAAATATCCTGATTCATCGATTTTAGTTGTAACTTTTAAAACTTCCATTGCCAAATAATTAGTAACCTCATCTTATTCTAAATTTTGTAGAGCGAATATTGCTCAATCAGATCCCCAGAACCCCGACTTTTTTGAAAAGTCGGGGTTCTTGTACCTCACAATAAATCCTATTCTCATTCCCTGTTCTCGGTAGCCGCTAAAAAAATCTGTTACCAAAACAGAAATTCTCTGATATAAAGTATAAAATATGGCAACTACGTTGCTGTTTCTCCAGGGTTTTCAACCTACCTTTAACAAAATTTTTGTCCAGCTTGAGGCTGGACAATAGTTAGAAATATTTTTGAGATGGAATATTTACTTGATTTTTAACTTACCAAATCAACTAAGGCGTTGCTTTGGAAGCGGACTATAGATGAAACTGAGCATCCGCGATAATTCTCAGAGGTGAATACTGATAGTGTGATATTAGCTTGACCGGGATCTAAAATGCGCTTTACCTTGCAGGGTTGCATTTTGTTGTTGCAGTAAGCAATAATGCGATCGCCAGCTTTGACTTCTAACGCTTGAATTTTCAATTAATACCAACCTTGCCGGGAATTTGCTTAGTTAAAGGAAAAATATATTGCTATATTTTACTTGCTCAACAATAGCAATGTTGTTTTAGTGTAACACAAAAATTAATTAAGGGTATTGATCGTATCAATTTAATCTTGATAGTGTCAAGTTTATTCATGCTCAAAACAGTATTAAATGCTGGATTTTCAGATTAACGAGGGAGTAGGGATGTTCCTCCCAAGGGCAACTTTATTGCCTACTCCCCACTCCCTACCTTTCAAGGGTAGGGGTTTAAGAAAGAGGGAGAAAAGCAGGTAAAATACACAACTGTTGTCAGACCGCAAAAATATGCAAGTCAGATGCGGTGAAGAATGTCAGGGTG
>NZ_KV757775.1 GCF_001712795.1 Nostoc sp. KVJ20 | reverse complement strand
TAGGACCAGCCCTTTCAAGGTGTCTGCTTTTAGGTATTATTTTTGGGATAGAATTTTAGCTGTAGAAACATGGGGTCGTTTGGAAGGACGAGTACGTTTTAGTACCCTTCTTGTCTTTTTTGGTGCGCGAGGGTGGGACGCGAAAACAACTAAATTAACGCGAGCTGCCAAGTCTCGAAGTATGTTGGTCAGTTCAATTAGATTCATTTTTGCAAAAACCTTCCATTCTGAAGGGGGAATTGCAATCATCATGCCACGGTAAGTCCCGCGAATTTCATCAGCGAGATAATAGCTTGACACTTCTTGCTCAATTTTTTTAATGCCATGAATACTTCTCAGAGCAGCTAGGACAACAGAAAGGATATTGTAGGAAACCAAGGCAACGCAAAAAGCAAACACAGCAGCTTTAGGATAACCGAGGGTTTTAATTTCGCAATTAAATATTTCAGTTAAAATCTGGAATAAAGTTTCTATAGTCCAACGTTTACGGTAGATTTGAGCCACAACTAAAGCATTAGCAACCTTTGTGGAGAGATTAGTCAAGATAAAGATTTCTGAGTCTCCATCACGGGTAGTTTCATCTAAAATTATTTTTACACGCCGAATATTCGATAAATAGCCCTCATCATCGCTGACTTTAACTGTTTGTTCAAAAACTGTTCCTCCTTCTACTGAACCAATATGGCGAAATTCTGAGGCATCATACCAAGGAAAACATTGATGCTCTCGGATGATGAAATAGCCCTTTTTCGCTACGATACCACTCAAAAAGTTCAAAGTGCAGAAATTTCGGTCAGCGATCCAGACATCATCTTCTTCGATTGTTGTCAAAACTTTATGTAATAGGGAACGCTCTTGAGCATGAGCATCTTCACAAGGGAAAACATCAATTGCCAGCATTAGAGATGGGTCAAGTACCACCAATGATTGCCCTGGTAAAGGCGCACTGTTACAGTCACGAAGAGGTTTTAGACGATGTTCACTTGCACCTATTGCATTGCCATCTAAAATTTTAAGCCGATAACCAGGTAGCCAATCTGGTAAGCTTCCGTTTAAATGCCGAATAATTGCTTCCATTGAAGTTCCTGTCTCCCTTACTAATTCAGCGCTTACATCAGTCTCCATTGCATTTAGCTTGTTATAGACAGAAGTAACTGAAACATTCATTTGTGATGTTTTAGCTTGATATGCAGCATGAATTGAAGGTCTAATCCCACAAGTGACTGTATTCATCATCTCTACTACCGTAGAGAACAGTAATTCCTTTGTATACTGAGTTTTTGCACTTTTCTCAAATAACTCGTCAAGTTTCTGAGGACATAAAATTGTTTCGAGAAGTCCGCGAACCATGACCGAAACCGGACTTTCTTCTACAAAACGCTCAAACACTTGACCTATAATCATTCTAGCTATTCCCCGTTTACCAACTTTATTTTTTCAACTAACTATAATTTGGGGAAAATTACAAGACCTTGAAAGGGCTGGTCCTAATAACTCAAGTTGCTAGTTACATACCAAGAAAGATGACATAGGGGTATAAAAACAATAAAATCCCTCCAGACAGAAAATTAGGAGGGAAATATGTTAAATGAAATA
>NZ_KV757774.1 GCF_001712795.1 Nostoc sp. KVJ20 | reverse complement strand
TTAAAAATGAATACAGCATAAGGGTTTCGTTGATTGGGAATGATTGGTTTATTTCCGCCGTGTTGTACTAGATGAAATTAAATGAAACCTAAAGTACTTTGTCCAGTTTAAATGGATATTCTTGAGGTTAAGTCTAGTCTCAAACTGATATGCCAGACTTGAATGCTGCTGAGTCTATCAATCGGAAGATGAATTTATACTCAAAAGTCAGTAATCTTAAGTAAAAGTACAAATATGCTGATTTTGAGTAAGCTTTTATATCTTCGTAAAAGCATAGCGATCGCGAAAACGAAAAACTGTAATCCCAGTTTATAAGAAGAATTCAGAACTCAGAAGTCAGAATGGGCTAAACGCCCCGCTATCGCTAACAGTATGAATTCTGTACGAGTGGGTGACGAATATTGGTTAAAACTTGCCCCTAGTAGGCGAAAAAAATTAAACTATTCTCGCCTTAAAACTCTATCCCCTTATGGGTAGAGTATTCTGAATTCTGAATTCTGTATTCTGACTCCTGTTTTATTATCTATAATGTTGATCGACAAAATTTCCAGATATAGGTGAAAAAACTAGTCTGGAAGGTTCTTTTACTTTGTTCAGGGGACTGGATCTATGATTAAGCTTGGTTTATTGGTACAGTCCCAGAATAACTCTTTGGGTATCGGAAAAGTTACCGAAATATCTGATGCCAATGCAAACGTTGAGTATTTCTGCTCTATAGGGCAGCGTCTTCAAAAAACTTTACCTGTAAGCTCGCTCTCTCAGGTTAGGCTTGAACCACAGGCTCGATGCTATATTAAATCCCAAACTCAGGATCAATGGATAGTTGGCAGAGTTTTCATCTGGGATGAAGATACGGAAATGTATCAAATTGATTTACCAGACAAGAAAACTGCGATCGCTTCTGTTGAAGACATTTACGTTCGTTGTAATCTCCCAAATACAGACCCCATCCAAACTCTGGCGATGAAGGGTCACGAAACGCCCTACTTCCACGATAAAAGATTGGCGTTCGTGAAATCCTTGATTAAGCAACGCGCTGTGAGTCGCGGGATGACAGGATTGATTTCGGCAAATATCAACCTTTATCCTCACCAAGTTGAAGTAGTCAGGCGGGTACTGGAAGACCCTATTCAACGCTACTTGCTAGCAGACGAGGTGGGACTCGGAAAAACCATCGAAGCGGGTGCAATTCTTCGTCAATTCCTCCTGGATGAACCGAAAAAAGGGGCGGTAGTATTAGTTCCGCAATATTTGCTTAAACAATGGCGGACTGAGTTAGAAAACAAGTTTTACATCTCCCATTTTGGCAAACGGGTAGCGGTGCTGGCGGTTGAAGATATCCATAAAATCAACCTGAAAGCAAGGATAGGCTGCTTAATTTTAGATGAAGCCCATCACATCGCGGCAATGGCCACCTCTAAGGATGCAACAGTGCGCCAGCGTTTTCAGACTTGCAAAGAAATTGCTCATAAAAGCGATCGCTTACTTTTATTATCTGCCACTCCTGTTCTCAACCATGAGCAAGATTTTCTGGCCATGTTGCACTTGCTCGACCCGACAACCTATAAAATTGGTGATTTAGAAGGTTTTCGCGCCAAAGTAGAAAGCCGTCAGCAAGCTGGTAAAGTTCTCCTTTCTTTTAAAGAAGGTGCGGAACCTCTGGTTCTCAAAAACAACTTGCAGCAACTACGAAACCTCTTTACTGAGGATGAGTATTTACTAAAGCTGGCGGATGATTTAGAAAATTGCTTACAAACAAATTCTACTGAGCAAGAGCAAATCGTCCAAGCGATTCGCGTCCACGTCAGCGATACCTATCGACTACACCGCCGAATGCTTCGCAACCGTCGCGCTGCGGTAGAAGATGTGATCTTTGACCGCAATTTCACGCCCAAAGAAGAGTATGATTTGGACGAGCGATCGCTTGATATCCACGAACTACTCAATCAATGGCGTAGTGTTGCTCCTGTTGACAAGCAATATCAGGGAATTTTTCTGCTGTTATTCCTAGCTGCTGGTACTTGGTTAGGGATTTTAGAACAGGTAATTACCGCCCGTTTAACTGGTAAACCTCATGCTAAACTCATCCAGGAATTTAAAGAAGATGATATTCGCATCTTAACTACAACCCCCAAATTCGCAGGCGAAGAAGAGATTCTGCAATCCTTCCTAAAAATTATTCGTCAACCTCAAGAGGACGGAGAACGGAGGGAAAATTTGAAAACAGTCCTGCTGAATCAGTTAGGTACATACTTCAAAATTCCCGCAAACATTCGGAAGAATCAAAAGGAATTCATCACGAGAATACAGCAGAGAATCAAGAGACCAATTACTGGTGATATTCTGCCCAAATTTATTGTATTTACCAGTTTTGTGCAAACTTGTGGCGAAATTGTCCGGTATTTATCTCATACCTTTGGTGCAGAGACAATAGCTAGCCATCAATTTGGAGAATCACCAGACAAAGTTGAGGAAGGCTTAAATAGGTTCAAGGATAACCCAAACTGCTTTATTTTAGTATGCGATCGCTCTGGAGAAGAAGGACGTAATCTCCAGTTTGCCGATTGGTTAATTCATTTTGATCTTCCTTGGTCGCCTAATCAATTAGAACAAAGAATTGGCAGACTTGACCGCATTGGCAGCAAAATTGGTATCCAATCCTGCGCCTTAATTGGCCCATATTTAGAAGATAGCCCTCACAATGCTTGGTATAAAGTATTAAAAGATGGGTTTGGTATTTTCCAACAATCAATTGCCAGTCTCCAGTTTTATGTGGATGAGAAACTTGCAGAATTGGAAACAACTTTGTTTCAATCAAGTGCGGCTGGATTGTTAGAAATGATTTCACCAATTCAAGAGCAAATTGAAGCTGAAATAGCAAAAATTAGCGAACAAAATGCTCTAGATGAAATTGACGCTAACGATGAAATTGCCACCGAGTATTTTCAAGAGCTAGATAATTACGATGCTTGTCATCTAGAAATGAAACGAGCTATTGAAGGCTGGATTTGTGACGCGCTGGGATTCAGAGGACTCAACAATCCAGATTCATCAGATATGCGACGTTATCAACCTTCAACGCGGACATTGGTTCCCATCAATGAGTTAAAAAACCGTTTTGCTGATAGTTATCTAGACCAATTTGGTACTTATAATCGCAGAATAGCAAACCAGAATCCTGGTGTTAAACTCTTTCGAGTCGGGGAAGGATTTGTCGAAGCACTCTGGAACTATATAAACTGGGATGACCGAGGTGAAGCCTTTGCGATGTGGCGCACTGATGCATCTTGGGATGCGAAAGAAGGGAAAGAGTGGTTCGGTTTCCAATGCAATTATGTAGTTGAAGCAAATTTAAGAAATGCCAAACAAGTTTTACTAGATAACAAACTAGATAATTCTCAATTCAAAAACTTGCAGCGACGTGTTGATGCTTTATTTCCGCCAATTATAGAAACTATCTATGTTGATGGTCGCAATGAGCCAATATGCGTTGTTGAGGATAAAGCCCTTTTAAGTATTTTGCAACGTCCATATAAAGATAAAAACAATAATCAAGGACGAGATTACAATCTGGCAAAAGAGAGATTAGGAATTATTGACGATTTTGTTGATCCTAGTAAATGGCAAAATTTCTGCTATCAGGTGCGTAATACTTCTGCGGAATTACTTTCCAATCGTCCCGATTTTATTGACTTATGCCAAAATTGTGCTAAGGTCGCCGAAAAGAAATTAGCCAATAGAGTAGAACAATTACGGCTGCGTCTGAACCAGCAAAGTTGGGATAATGCATTAGCTGAAGAATTGAAGATAGAAACTGCTTTAAATGCAGCTATTTTACAAGGAATTCGCCAACCCCAGATTAGGCTTGATTCTGTCGGTTTTATTGTTGTATCGGGGCGATCGCTTATGCAATTTGAGTGATCTCTGATATTATCTATGTGCGGTTAAATAGCCTTAGTTACCGTATAAACCCCACTCCTTACAAGGGTGGGGTTTTTTGGAACTTCCAACTAAATGAAAACTGGTGTAAAAAAATTAACTATATTTTTGACTTTATCTGGAAAATAAGTAAGTATTAGCACTAGTGATACTGAAACGAAGTCATTATAGTGATCGAAAATGAAACGTTCAAATCGCCTTGCTTGGATAGGAGCGATCGCACTCGCTGCGATCGTTTTACTTAGTTTGTTTGCGGCTCCCAATAATACTAAACTTAACACTGGCTCTACCTATAACCGCGCCCCTGATGGCTATGGTGCTTGGTATGCTTTTATGCAACAGCAGGGAACTTCTATCAAGCGCTGGCAAAAGCCTTTTAGTGATATTCAGCCAGAGAACAGCCCAGTTACTCTACTACAGGTAGGCGGCTATCCAAGGGAGACGACACTGGATAATCAAGAGCGTGAATGGGTAGAAAAAGGGAATACTTTAGTAATTTTGGGGGCTGGGGCGCGGGTTACAGAAGCAGAGTTTAGCACTATGCAAAAATCTCCCCAAGGTGATATTAAAATTGATACACGTAGACGATATAAAAAAGCTAACTCCCAGCAAGTTGATTTAGGCGATCGCTTTGGTGCTGTTGTCTGGGAAGAAAATTACAAACAGGGAAAGGTGATTTTTTCTACCACTCCTTATTTAGCCGCCAACGCCTACCAAGATTATTTAAGTAATTTCAAGTATCTAGCCAGTTTAGTAACTGAAAAAAGTAACACAGTATTAGTCGATGAATACATCCACGGCTATAAAGATACCGATGTCAGAAAGAAAGAAAGCGAAGGAAATTTATTTAGTTTTTTTGCTAAAACTCCTTTATTTCCAATATTGATACAGGTAGGTATCCTGCTATTAGTGCTAACTTGGGCGCAGAATCGCCGCTTTGGCAAACCAGTAGCTTTGGATACACCAATTGTAGATAACAGCGAAGCATACATCCAAGCTTTAGCGGGAGTGTTGCAGAAAGCTGATACCACCAACTTTGTTGTAGAGATGGTGGGTAAAGAAGAACAACTACAACTCCAAAAAGCTTTGGGATTAGGGCAAGTACTTTTAGAACGCCAAGCCTTGATCAATTTCTGGATAGAAAAAACAGGCGCAAGTGCAGCGGAACTAGATGCAGTTTTAAAGCTACAATCTCGCAAACAACCCATCAGTGAAAAAGACCTGTTAAGCTGGTTGGGGAAATGGCGAACCATTAGATTAATTCGTAATTCGTAATTCGTAATTAATTTTTGGGAATTATGCATAATATTTCTGTATTAGTTATTTATCAATAAAAATATGAGCGAAACTCATCCTATCTTAATTCGCCTTGGTCAAGGTCTTAATCAAGTTATTGTCGGACAATCTAGCTTAATACAACAACTTTTAGTAGCACTGCTAGCGGGTGGACACGTAATTTTAGAAGGAGTACCGGGAACTGGTAAAACTCTCTTAGTAAAAGTGTTGGCGCAGCTAATTCAGGGGGATTTTCGCCGGATTCAACTAACACCAGATGTTTTACCTTCAGATATTACTGGTACAAATATTTTTGACTTAAATAGCCGCAATTTCACTTTGAAAAAAGGGCCAATATTTACCGAAGTGCTGCTAGCTGACGAAATTAACCGTACTCCTCCCAAGACGCAAGCGGCGCTACTGGAAGCAATGGAAGAGATGCAGGTAACGCTGGATGGTGAAAGTTTGCCCTTACCAGATTTATTTTGGGTGATTGCAACCCAAAATCCTCTGGAATTTGAGGGGACTTATCCCTTACCAGAGGCGCAGTTGGACAGATTTTTATTTAAGCTGGTGGTAGATTATCCAGATCAAGCTGCTGAAAAGCAAATGTTACTGAATCGTCAAGCGGGTTTTGCAGCCCGGCGTTTGGATATTGGCCGTTTGAAACCAATTGCAACAGTAGCCGACATTTTGCAAGCACGACAAGCAGTCAAAGAAGTTAAAGTATCAGAAGCGATCGTTGATTATTTGTTGGCGTTGGTGAGAACATCGCGTCAGTATCCTGATTTAACTTTGGGTGCATCGCCTCGCGCCGCTGGTGCTTGGTTGCAGACATCTCAAGCATTAGCCTGGGTAACTGGAAGAGATTTTGTCACACCAGATGATGTTAAAGCAGTTGCATCGCCGCTGCTACGTCATCGCCTGATTTTGAAACCAGAAGCGATGCTGGATGGTTTACAAATGGATGCGGTAATTGCGTCGGTAATTAACCAAGTACCAGTTCCAAGGTAAAAAATTATTTGTAAGGGATTTCCAGTGAAGGAGGCAGGAGGCAGGAGGCAGGAGGCAGAGGCAGGAGGCAGGGGGCAGGAGGCAGGGGGCAGGAGG
>NZ_KV757773.1 GCF_001712795.1 Nostoc sp. KVJ20 | reverse complement strand
GCACCCATCCCCGTGAGGGGTAAGAGATTTAAAACATTTTTTACTGGTCATGGAGGGGGATTTATTTAGTTCTGTTTCCATCCCCGTGAGGGGTAAGAGATTTAAAACGTATTACCTCCTAAGCAAACTGCCCACAGGGGAGTATTGTTTCCATCCCCGTGAGGGGTAAGAGATTTAAAACCCTACCCTTACAGAAAGCTTACCAAATAAGGCTTACATAACTGCAAGACTGAGGGAGGTCTATTTTACCTGTCAACAAACCACAATTATTGACAATAATTATAGTCTTCAAGTAGCTCAAACCTTTATACAGCAAGTTATCTGAGGGGGTCTACGAAACAATAAGCTTTTCAGCCATTGCACGACCCCCTCAGTTTACACTTCTTAACACAATGGCTTCAGGAAACTAAAATATTAGGTTGCGTGTAAAAAGTATCTACTTATTTAATTTTCATGGTGCATTTGTTGGTATAAACCATACCATAGCAACCGACAAAATACAATCTCCCTATTCTTAACTATGCTCATCCCAAACCACGGGAAAGGAATAATCTGAAAACGCCGAGAAATCATGATTTTCGCTGCGGGTTTCTTCATCCAGAACTTTCACAACTCTGTTATAAATATCTTGTGCTTGTTGCGGGGAATCACCGATGCTGGTTAATCCCAACTTGCCAAACTGCGAAAGGCAACCCATCAGATGAAACACTGTACCCGTCTCAGTACCGCTATCGAAGTGTAGTCTGTGGTGAGCGATGATATCCATCAAATCATTAGGTAATAATCCCTGATATCGCTCTTTTTGCAGGTTGTCAGTGGCAATATAGTATTTTGGACGACCTTGCTGACTATAAAATAAACCCGTGGAAAGGTCATAGCGGCCGTTCGTTAATAATTTCAGGGTCATGAATGGATGAGTTGTACCGCCTTTACGCAGGTTAATTTCGATCGCCTGAATATCCCACTCTCCGTTACCCTTGTCAACGGCGATAAAATCTACACCAAATCGCTCTAAAGTACCTTTTTCTGCTAATTTTCTGCCAACTTGCAGTCCCAATTGCTGTAATTGCAATCGATATCTTTCATCAGCGGGAAAGCTACAACCAAGATAAATCTGACCGTCTGGGCCTCCCAGAATTTGGTCGTGGGTTGAAAGGATTTCGACTTCGCCAGTGGGTGTAATCCGTCCTTGGACACTGGGCGATCGCTTAATTTCACCTTCCACAAAAGCTTCGACAATTGCCCCTAATTCCGGGATTCTTCCCGAAAAATTATCCCAAGTTTCTTGTTTGGCTTGAAAGCGCATTGTTGAGAAGCGATCGCTAATTGCTGCTACCCTTTGGGCATGAGTACCGATTCCTGGTGCTAAATTCTCAATCGGTCTAAAATCCACCAATGCATTTCCCTCTCCAGAAATGCCTTCGTTGAGTTTTACTACTACCCGCTTTAATGTCGGTTGACGTTCCCACAAATCACTGGTAGCTTCTGCCAAATCTTCGTGGTTCCAAACTTTTTCGCTACCATCTGGATGAGATACTCCACTTTCGGCGAAGATTTGCCGACTGCCACTTTTTGTCCCCCAAATCTGTAAATCTGGTGCAGCAGCATACAGTGGTACACCTAATTTTAAAGACAATTCGCCTTCCCAGTGCGAAGAGTTGTAGCAGATCATAAATGATTTGTCTAGCCTCAAAGATTGATGAATCCTTTCTAGCAGTCGGGGGCGTTCTAAAATCTTTTGGCTAAGAGGCTTAAGAGAGGAATCGTAAGTAGAAAGTAGCAGCAAGCGATTGCGGGCATGAGAAAAGGGAATTCCTGGCAACAGTTGCAGATAATAATCAATGATACTAGGATGCAGCGGTACTGAGGTTACATAAACCAGCCGAGTTCGGGGATTCCGCAACCGAATTAAGGAAAATAGTAATCTTTCCTCATAATGCTCACAGCCTTCGATCTTTTGGAGTTCGCGTTGGTCGAGACTCAAGGAGGGAATAATTAAAATATCCGCTTCACTATTGTCAAATAGCTCACTTGTTTTCCAGCGATCGCGTAGGGTTAATTGTAAGTGGCGAAACTTTTCAACTTGCTCTAACTCAGAAATATTTAGTGTTGCCATAACCCCTACCCTCTAATAATCTCAATGTAGCGCACCACACAGACTTTTGGCCTATTAGTTTATCAAGTGCTTTTGTAATAAATTTAGTCTGCAAAAAAGCAGCTATACAGATATAAAACTCAATAAATATTAATATTAACGGAAATTGACTTCATAAATTAGGTATTTTTGCAATTACAAAATGAGAAAGTAGAAACATTTATTTTAAAATAGCGGTAATAGCACAATTCTTAAGATACAAGAGATCATATATTAGCTAATTGAGTACATTTTATTTAAATTATTTTCTGTCTTAAGATTGAGCAAATTCTAAATTACTTTACCTCTATGGGGCGATAAACTACAGCTACATAATAGTTACCTTAAAAGCAGATGAAAATAATAATTTTTTCATCACGTAATCGTTGTGTACTTGTTTTCGGTAATCAGGTGAGGTGTGAGGATAAAAAATCTAATCAGCATAAATTTACCAGCAATAAGTACCTTTGACAAGCATCCGAGGTATGAAAGCCTAAAGTTACAAATGGCAAGTGAGAGTCAAGGCAGAAAATAAACCTTGGGTTAAATTTTTGATCCAAGGTTTGCTTTTGATGAGGATGGAAAATAAAGTACAGATTATTTCCGATCACCTGTTAACTTTCACCTGTTACCTAACCCAAATTCCCAATACTTAACTACATTCAAACTTCAATTACCAAGAGAAAAACTATGGCTAAATCAAAAGAGCAAAAAGAGAAAAAAGAGCAAAAATTACAACCACCACAGCAACAAGAAGTACCAGGTGTTGAATCAGAAATGACACCAAAACCTAAAGCAGATGATGCTCAGTATCGGGGTAGTGGCAAGTTACAAGATAAAGTAGCATTAATTACAGGGGCAGATAGTGGTATTGGTCGTGCTGTAGCGATCGCATTTGCTAAAGAAGGTGCAGATGTGGCGATCCTTTACCTGAATGAACACGACGATGCCAAAGAAACAAAACATTTGGTAGAAAAACAAGGGCGTCGTGCAGTCACCATTGCAGGTGATATTGGTGATGAAACCTTTTGTCAGCAAGCAATCCAGCAAACAGTTGATGAGTTTGGAAAACTCGATGTTCTCATCAACAACGCCGCCGAACAACATCCGAAAGAAAGTATCGAGGAAATTACTGAAAAACAACTAGAGCGAACTTTTCGCACTAATATATTCTCGATGTTTTTTATGACTAAAGCTGCACTCAAACATTTACAAGCAGGTAGTTCTATCATCAATACCACATCGGTAACAGCTTATAAAGGTAATCCACAACTACTAGATTATTCCTCTACAAAAGGTGCGATCGTTGCCTTTACTCGCTCCTTGTCACAAAATTTGGTGTCAAAA
This sequence comes from Nostoc sp. KVJ20, assembly GCF_001712795.1. Lineage (GTDB taxonomy): Bacteria > Cyanobacteriota > Cyanobacteriia > Cyanobacteriales > Nostocaceae > Nostoc. The sequence continues at coordinate 19,606 of NZ_KV757773.1, read as the reverse complement.
GGAATTCGCGTTAATGCTGTTGCGCCAGGGCCAATTTGGACACCTTTAATTCCCTCAACTTTTCCTGAAGAGAAAGTAGAAACTTTTGGGAAACAAGTACCAATGCAACGAGCCGGACAACCAGAAGAAGTTGCTCCTAGCTATGTATATTTAGCCTCTGATGATGGTTCTTATGTCTCTGGACAAGTGTTACACGTCAATGGTGGAGAAGTTGTTAATGGGTAAGTAAAAAAAAGTTAGTCCTTTGTCATTTGTCATTTGTTATTTGTACTGAGCTTGCCGTTAGCGTGGCCTCTCGTAGAGAAGTATTAATCATTGGTTATTTACTTTGGACAAAAGACTAATGACCAATGACCAATGACCAATGACTAATGACCAATGACTCTACCCTAATGGTCTTCCATTGGAGGGATGAGTTAATGTTGAAATATTGATACTCTATCTAGCAGTGTACATTTAAGAAGTAATAATTAAGTCTATGGCATCTCCTACACCACTGTATGGCACAGAACTAGTAGATTGTGCTAGAGCAAATGCCAAGCAAGGAATTGAAACTGCTGCTTATCAATGTGGCTATGGTCAAGACCTCAACAAATTTGCACAAGAACTCAGACAAGCTTGTGAAGAAATGAATTTACAAGTCAAAGAACTTAGCGGATTGATTACTGATCAAGACTTGATATTAGAATTGGGTACTGGCGAAATTGTTGCTCCAGAGACAGCATCAGAATTGTAAAAATTAGTCATTAGTCATTTGTACTTTGTTCTTCACTAATGACTAATGACAAATGACTAATAACAAATGACTCTTTTCATAACTTTAAAATTACCCGCGCTAAATTGAAGTAAATCAAAACACCTATTACATCAACTGCTGTGGTGATGAATGGTGCTGACATTAATGCCGGATCTAAACGGAGGTAGCGAAATAGAAACGGCAGTGCTGAACCGGAGATAGAAGCTAAAAGAGAAATAGCTACCAAACTAGTGCCGACTGCGATCGCTACTTCTAATCGTCCTTGCAGAAAATAAGCCCAGACAGTAGCGATCGTACCTAACATTCCTCCCAATAATGCCCCTGCGATCGCCTCTCGGCCAATTACCTGCAATGCGCCAAGCGATCGGATCTCATCAGTGTTCATCCCACGAATCACCACTGTGGAAGATTGAGCGCCGACATTACCACCAGTCCCAGTCAGCAAGGGGATAAATGCTGTCAGTGTCACCACTTTCGCTAAAAGGTCTTCTTGTGACTTAATAATTGTACCTGTAATGGTATTGGTTACAAGTAAGACCAATAACCATACAACCCGCTTCCGAGCAATTTCCAGTAAATTCATCTGAAAATAGTTGTCGCCCCCCGACTGCACACCACCACCCAAGGCATAGATATCTTCGGTGGTTTCTTGTTGCAAAATATCAATCACATCATCTACGGTGACAATACCTACTAGACGCTGTTCTCGATCTACCACAGGCACAGCCAGAAAGTCATATCTTTGGATTAATCTGGCAACTTCTTCTTGGTCTGTATCAGTGTGGACAAATATCACATCACGGGTCATAATTTCGCCAATAATCTGCTCAGGCTGAGATGTGACCAATTCCCGCAACGATACAATCCCCGTTAAGCGCCTTGCTGCATCCATGACATAAAGATAATAAATCATCTCACTGGCATTAGCTAAGTTGCGAATTCGCTCTAGAGCTTGAGATACTGTAAAGTTTTCTTTCAATGAAATTAACTCTAGCGTCATGATTCGCCCAGCAGTATCAGCTTCATAACCTAATAGTTGGGCTGTAGCTTGGCGTTCCGTTGGACTTAGTTGCTCTAGCAGACGATTAACGACTTTTGCTGGTAATTCATCAAATAATCTAGCCCGGTCATCCGACGACATTTGATCGACAATATCGCGGACTTCCTGGCTTTTAAGTTCCTCGATTAACCGTTCTTGAACACTGTAGTCAAGATATTCATAAACCTCGATCGCTTCATCCTTAGAAAGCAAGCGAAAAGCCAAAGCGTGCATCGCTTCTGGTAAACCCTCAATCGCCTCGGCAATATCCGCAGGCTGCACAGGTACGAGAATAGCTTTTGCTCCCTGCAAGTCTCCTGCTTCCAGGAGCATTTGCAGCTGAGTCCGCACTAAATCTCGCAATTCCCTGCGTGAGACATTCTGGATGGTAGAGTTTAAATTGTTTGTCTCAGTCAAAATCCACTTTCCTCAGCCAGTTTGAACAAGGTTGCTGCCCCTAGTCTAGGGGAAAGTGGGAATGTGCAACGTCAAACTTGTAATTTTTCCGACTTGGAGTCAATTAAAAACTTTTGTAAATGAACGAAAGAGTAGGGTTTCAAACGCTGATAAGTCCTTGCGTTCAGTGAAGTTGCCGCATAGCAATTTGCTGGATAGTTCTTTCCCTTTAACCGAACCGTATTAAAACAATTCGCAATGACGCTCGCGGACTCGCTACCGCTACGCTAACGCAATTATGTTTTGTAACGGGGATTTAATCCCGACACAAAACGTGCTGCCTATCTTGCTGAGGACTCAAACCCCCAAAGTTCGTTGATTGTGTTTCCCACCTTAAATGAATACTTACCTATTGACAGTCAAGATAAAGAATAGATAAATCCTACTTTGTCAAATCTTTAAATATCAAAAGGCTTCTTTATACAATTTTCATATAATTAATATCTATGCGGAGAAAAAACATGGGATTATCCTGTATGTTGGCAATTTTTATTTAAAGTTCATCAAAACTTTCATATTCCTTTAACAATATATATATCAATATGAATATTTAGACAAAGTTACACAAAAAAGATAGACATAACATCGTGATCTAGTGTCAAATATGTAATTGATTAACCTAAAAACAGTACCTAAACGAAATGTGTACTATTGCAACTTAGAGATACTTAAGTATCTATATACTCCGATGTGTGCTGTTTTGCCTCACCTTCATACACCTGCACATCAGAGAAATTAGAAGCTGTCGAAAATGGTGATTTGTGATTTTTTATCAGTGAAGGCAGGAGGACTTGGGCGATCGCAATTTCGATCCTTCTCTACGAGAGGCTGCACCAAAGACAAGCTCAAGGTAACACAGGCTCAGTAAAAGTCAGTTGAGTTCAGAAGGCAATTATTGCTGGAGGAAGAAACTATAAATTAAACTCAAAAATTTGTCTGAACAAAACAAACATTAATCAGGACTAATACTTTTTTAAATTAATCTCTAGCATTTCGATATAATACACGTTTTTTATATTTTTTTTTAGAGAAAAGATAGGAAGGCATAACATTACGCCATACTACTTTAATGTTGATACAAATAGCACAACAAAAGTATCATGCATTAATAGCTTGCTTTGCATCAGCAAGTGAACGAAATAGTATCAGTCTTAATTAAGAATATGTTGATAGGTAAATAATGATTTGGTTATCAACATACTTGAGCTACGATTATTACGCATTTTTTGTTGAAAACATTAAACATAAAACTAATCCAAAAGTATTGATCATGGCATTAGTTTTAGCTCTATTGTGAGGCATATATCTCAATGAATGAACAGAATCAACAACTGTCAACATCTCTAAATCCAACAATTGTTGCTCAACCATCTGCTTTAGAGAATCAGTCACAACCCAGCAATATTGCTGCTAGGGCTAGTGCTAGCGCCCTCTCTCAGGGAGATGGGCTAAAAGCAGAGTACTACGACAACATCGACTTCACCAACCTGAAGAAAACTCGCACAGATGCAACAGTTAACTTTAACTGGGGCAATGGTTCTCCAGACCCGTCCGTAGGTGTAGATACCTTCTCAGCGCGTTGGACAGGTCAGGTAGAAGCCAAGTACAGCGAAACTTACAATTTTTACACCACTACTGATGATGGTGTGCGACTGTGGGTAAATGGTCAACAAATCATCAACAAGTTTGTCGATCAATCAGCCACAGAACACAGTGGCGCGATCGCACTGGTTGCTGGTCAAAAGTATGATATTAAACTCGAATATTACGATAAGACATACGAAGCTGTTTCCCAACTATCTTGGTCAAGTACTTCTCAAGCAAAAGAAATTATTCCTCAGTCCCAACTGTATAGTAGTGTCAACGTACCTCCTGTAGTTGGTAATGGCAACGGACTCAAAGGAGAGTACTATGACAACATCGACTTCACCAACCTGAAGCAAACTCGCACAGATGCAACAGTTAACTTTAACTGGGGCAATGGTTCTCCAGACCCGTCCGTAGGTGTAGATACCTTCTCAGCGCGTTGGACAGGTCAGGTGCAAGCCAAGTACAGCGAAACTTACAATTTCTACACCACTACTGATGATGGTGTGCGACTGTGGGTAAATGGTCAACAAATCATCAACAAGTTTGTCGATCAATCAGCCACAGAACACAGTGGCGCGATCGCACTGGTTGCTGGTCAAAAGTATGATATTAAACTCGAATACTACGATAAGACATACGATGCCGTTTCTCGACTTTCTTGGTCAAGCACTTCTCAAGCCAAGGAAATTATTCCTCAGTCCCAACTGTATAGTAATGTCAACGTACCTCCTGTAGTTGGTAATGGCAACGGACTCAAAGGAGAGTACTATGACAACATCGACTTCACCAACCTGAAGCAAACTCGCACAGATGCAACAGTTAACTTTAACTGGGGCAATGGTTCTCCAGATCCGTCCGTCGGTGCAGATACCTTCTCAGTGCGTTGGACAGGTCAGGTAGAAGCCAAGTACAGCGAAACTTACAATTTCTACACCACTACTGATGATGGTGTGCGACTGTGGGTAAATGGTCAACAAATCATCAACAAGTTTGTCGATCAATCAGCCACAGAACACAGTGGCGCGATCGCACTGGTTGCTGGTCAAAAGTATGATATTAAACTCGAATACTACGATAAGACATACGATGCCGTTTCTCGACTTTCTTGGTCAAGTACTTCTCAAGCCAAGGAAATTATTCCTCAGTCTCAGCTGTATTCACCAGAACTTCAGACCACCATCACATTAGGATCATCTTCCACAACTGTGAACGAAGGTGATGGTAGTGTCACCATCACTCTGCTTAGAAGTGGTGATTTAAGCAGCACATCTTCAGTTAAGTATGCCACCGTAGCTAACACTGCTACAGCAGGATCGGACTACGGAAGTGAAGGCGTCGAAACAGCTGGAACAATTATTTTTGCACCGGGACAAAGTAGCAGACAAGTATCCATTCCGATCAATGACGATTCTCTGGCAGAAACAAATGAAACCTTTAGTTTTGTCATTGATCAGGCAGAGGGAGCAACACTGGGACTCCAAAGAACTCTCGGAATTACGATTCAAGATAACGATCGCGTTGGTGGCCTCAACTTCACTCAGCCAGTAGTTAACGAGGATGATGGTTCTGCGAGAGTGACAGTTACACGGGATAGCGGTGTGGGGACTGCTCGTCTGGACTACATAACCGTGGATGGGACTGCAAAAGCTGGATCTGACTACCAGACTGTATCTGGAACCTTGAGTTTTGCAGCGGGAGAAACCACTAAAAACATTGTGATCCCCATTGTTAATGACAATGTTGGGGAACCAAATGAAACATTTAATTTGAGGTTCAGTAATCCAGTTGGGTTACAGCTAGCTACTCAACAAACAACTATCACTATTGTTGATAATGACCCTGGTAACTTTGCTTTAGATACAGTAGCTTCTGGTTTAACTCAACCTACAGCTTTTGACTGGACATCTGACCAGAAGCAGATGTTCATTGCCCAGAAAAATGGGGTAGTGCGAGTCTTGAACAACGGCACATTATTGTCAACACCATTTATCAATATTTCTGGACAGGTAAATGATACACGCGATCGCGGTCTTTTAGGCATTGCTGTACATCCAGATTTTGGCAAAAGTCCAACCGGCAACAACTACGTTTACTTGTTGTTTACCTACGATCCAGCAGAAACCAGTACAACCAATTCTAAGAACAATCCCAATAGCACATTAGACAATCCCGATCAGAATGGGAATCGGGCTGGACGGCTAATTCGGGTAACAGCTAACCCCAACACTAATTACACTACTGCCATTGCTGGCAGCGAAGTTGTGCTGCTAGGTAAGAATAGCACTTGGGATAATATTATTCGTCCCGATGGCAACAGCACAAATGTCTCACTTGGCTACGCACCATCAGGAATTCTCAACAAAGATACAGGTAAGCCTTTTACTAGCTTGCAAGATTATCTCAATAATCTCGATAAAGTCGAAAATATCCCGGATTTTATAGCCACCGATAGTGAATCTCACTCAGTTGGTTCTGTGCGATTTGGCACCGATGGTTCCCTGTTTGTCAGCATAGGCGATGGCACTTCCTACAATGGCGTAGATCCACGAGCAGATCGCGTCCAGGATATCGATAATCTGTCTGGTAAAATCCTGCGGATTGATCCTATTACTGGTAAAGGCTTATCAAGTAATCCTTTCTACAACGGTGATGCCGATAGCAATCGTTCTAAAGTTTACAACTTAGGTTTGCGTAACCCCTTCCGTTTCACAATTGATAAAGACACCAATAACCCTGTAATTGGTGATGTTGGCTTTGTTTCTTACGAAGAGGTCAATATCGGAAAACCAGGAGCTAACTTTGGCTGGCCGTTTTATGAAGGTGGGCTGGATGCAAATAACAATATCATCAACCTGAAACAACCAAGCTATGCTAACCTAGATGCTGCGAAAGACTTCTATAGTAGTGGCAAAACTGTAACAGCACCAGCTTATACTTACAAGCATTCTGGGCCTAATTCGATTGTTCTGGGTGACTTTTACACAGGTAATACTTTCCCCTCGATCTATCAAGATACTTTATTAGTTGGCGATTTCAGTCAAGGAACTATCGATGCTTTGAAATTTGATAGTCAGGGCAAGCTTGTCTCAGTTCGTCGCTTTGCTTCCTCAGCAGACAGACCTAATTTAGGAGTGCCTACACAATTGACCACTGGAGACGATGGCAATGTCTACTACGCAGACTTGACAGGAGGCAAGATTAATCGCTTCCGATCTGTTTAGATAACAGTTAAAAATTATCAGTGAACAGTTGTCTAACTGTTCACTGATTTTGCTCAAGATAACTTTGTTAAAAATCCCAGCAATTTTTTGGTATTTGATGTCAGGAGTGTTCGGCGATAAGCATCAGCTGCTTTTTTAATGGCTTCGGCTTGAGTGGGATAAGGATGAATTACACTGCTTAACTTACTCAAACCGATTTTATTCACCATTGCCGTAGTCACTTCTGATATCATCTCACCTGCGTGACTGGCGACAATAGTTGCACCAAGAATTTCATCAGACCCCTTTTTATGGTGGATTTTGAGAAATCCTAACTCTTCACCATCTGCGATCGCTCGGTCTACACTATTAAAAGCTATCTTAATTGTTGTCACCTCAATACCCAATTTCTGCGCCTCATGTTCATACATCCCTACATGGGCAATTTCTGGGTCAGTATAAGTTACCCAAGGCATCACCAAACTACTGAGTTTCGAGCGTCCTAAGCCAAAGGGAGAAAACAGCGTATTCTTAATCACAATCCGCGCGGCGGCATCAGCAGCATGGGTAAACTTCCAGTTCATGCAGATATCGCCAGCCGCATAAATTTTGGGATTGGTTGTTTGGAGGTAATCATTTACCTTCACACCTTGGCGCTTGTCGTATTCTACACCCACTGCTTCTAAATTTAGATTTTCTACATTTGGCGATCGCCCCGCACCGACTAAAATTTCATCTACTGTCACCGAATCTCGATAACCATTGGAAGAAAAGTAAAGCCGTTTCCCCTCAGTGACAGTTACCACTTCTTCTAACTTGGAATTGAGAACTACGCGAATTCCTTCGTTAATCAAAACCTTTTGGAGAATTTCAGCAGCTTCACTGTCTTCTTTATTTAGAAGATGAGAACCGCTATGGAAAAGTACCACCTCAGAACCCAAACGCCGGAAAGCTTGCGCCAATTCGCAACCAATGGGGCCACCGCCAATCACCGCCAAATGTTCCGGTCGTTGAATCAGGGAAAAAACTGTCTCATTCGTTAGATAACCCGCCTTTTCAATTCCTGGAATCGACAGTTGTGCAGCTCTTGCACCAGTCGCAATTACAGCTTTTTTAAACCGTAGAGTTTTGTCGCCAACTTCCACAGTATTTTTACTTGCAAATCGACCATTACCTAAAAATACATCAACACCCAAGTTTTGAAACCGTTCCGCCGAGTCATTATGGCTGATATCGGCCCTTACCCGTCGCATCCTGGCCATGACTTTAGGAAAATCAACATCTATATTATGTTGGGGAATATTAACTCCCAAGTCTTTAGCATCCCAAATTTCACCAACGATACGGGCAGACCGAATAATAGTTTTAGATGGTACACAACCAACATTTAAGCAATCTCCACCCATGAGATGCTTTTCAATTAACGCCACTTTTAAACCCAAATCCAGACCCGCCGCCCCCGCCGCCACTACTAATCCCGCCGTACCAGCCCCAATTACTACCAAGTCGTAAACATCGGCAGGTTGAGGATTAACCCAATTTGGCGGATGGACGTAAGACACCAACTTTTGGTTATACTCGTCAATTGGGCGAACTGTGACTCTCTCTAAATCTGAATTGGTCATTGGCAAAACCTCTTTTAAAATTAAGAATCCCGATTAATTTAGGCAGTTCAGTCTTGCATTTTTTATGCTTGTTTATGGCGGTTCTCGATTGAGTGAGCTACAAGAACCCCACCCCACCACGGTGTATATATAAGTCTTAGATAGCTGATTAACCAGCGTTTTACCCCACCCTAACCCTCCCCTTGTGAAGGGGAGGGAACCGGAAATCTCATTTCCCCCCTTTATAAGGGGGGATTAAGGGGGGTGATACGACTTGTGTGTACACCGTAGCCTTGGAAAGGGGGGACTAAGGGGGGTAATTCAACTTGTGTGTACAAGTGGTACTACCTTACAATTCTTCTTCTAAAGCTTTGCGTGCAATCCGGGTGACATAAACTGTAACGGCGACCGTCGCAATCAAACCTAAAATGCGAATCACCCATTGTAAAGTCGGGTTGCTAGGTTGAGCCTCAGTGCCAATCATGGCCAGATTACCTGCAAGAGAACCAATATAAACGTACATAATAGTTCCAGGAATCATGCCTACAGAACCGATGAAGTAATCTTGAAGTGAAACTCCTGTGATACCAAAAGCATAGTTCAGCAAATTGAAAGGAAATATAGGGGACAGTCGCGTTAACAGGACAATTTTTAATCCTTCTTTACCTACCGCTTGGTCAATAGCGGCAAATTTTTTGTTATCTGCGATTTTTCGAGCAACCCAACCCCTTGCTAAATAACGTCCCACAAGAAAAGCAGCTGTAGCGCCAAGGGTTGCACCAATAAATACATAGAGAGAACCCCAAATTGCACCAAAAATTACACCAGAACCCAAGGTGAGAATAGAACCTGGAAAAAAAGCAACGGTAGCGATAATATAAAGGGCAATAAAAGCTAAGGCTCCCACCGCACCCAGGCTATCAATCCACTGCAAGGCATCGCGTAAAATTGCTTGAGGATTAAAAGAATTTGGATTTGCAGATTCTTGTGCTAAAGCTGGTTCTGTGTTTAATGAGAAAGCACTCGCCAATATCAGCAATGTTAATATACTTAGGCTAAAAAACTTCTGCAAGTTTCTGACATCAATACTTTTAAATATCTGAATGATTGTTAATTTTGTCATGAGTTGTTATTTCTTCTATTGCTATACTTTGAGCTAATGCTTTCTGAGCAATTTTTGTGATATACACAGTCACCGCAACAGTAGCAATCAACCCAACTACTTGCATTATCCATTGCCAAACTTGAGTTTCTGGAGTAATTGGTTGATGAGACGTGTTAATCATGGCAAGATTCCCAGCTAAAGAACCAATATAAACGTACATCACAGTACCGGGAATAATACCAAAGGAACCTAATATGTAGTCTTTGAGAGAAACCTGTGTAACTCCAAAAGCATAATTTAATAAATTGAAGGGAAAAATGGGACAGAGACGAGTCAAAAAGACAATTTTCCATCCTTCTTTGGCAACTGCTAAATCAATCGCTTTAAATTTAGGATGTTTGTCCATTTGTCGAGAAACCCAATCTCGTGAAAGGTAGCGTCCAATGATAAAAGCTAAGGTTGCTCCGACTATTGCAGCAATTAGCACATATATTGATCCCCAAAATACTCCAAACAGACAACCACCTTTGAGCGTTAGTAGGGAACCCGGTACAAACAGTAATGTTGCCAAGTTATAAATGACTATGTAAGCGATAGGCCCTAACATTCCAAGACTCTCAACCCAAATGACTGAGGTTTGTAAAAGTCCCTGAATATTTAACTGTTTAGCGGCAATTATTAGAGTGACAATCAGGCAACTTAGCAGCAGTAATTTGAGTTTAGAATCTAATACGCGCTTTCTCATTTTTATAAGTTTGACCTTCTGAGGCTCGATGTTGACCTTCTGAGGCTCAATGTTGACCTTTCGAGGCTCGATGTTGACCTTCTGAGGCTCGACGTTGACCTTCTGAGGCTCGACGTTGACCTTCCGAGGCTCAACTTTGAAACTTACCCTCAAATCCAATGCCCCTAAGATATGCTACCCACATGAGAAACAGCTTAAAGCCTCTTAAATTTTTCTCGGCGATACCAGCTACGAATTTGCTCAGGTGAAACGCCGAGTAAATAAGCAACAATTACTATTTGATTAAGTAGGGTAGTTTTGAATACTCCCTTTTGCAACCATCTACGGGCTGAGGTGACAACTGGTGTGGGGATAATTACAATGCGTCCAATGTGTTTTAACTGGCGTATGAGTTCAAAGTCTTCCATGATGGGCAATTCAGGAAAGCCACCAATTTGCTGAAATACGTCTTTTGTTAAAAAAATTGCTTGGTCGCCATAAGGCATTTGCCAAAAATGCGATCGCATTTTTACTCCCCACTCCACCCATCGTAAACTTAAAAGTGACGCATCAATTCGCAAGTTAAATGCACCAGCCACAGTCCCCGAATGTTGTAGTGCTGTACAAATCATCTCATCAAATCCAGTCGGCAAACGTGTATCTGCATGAAGAAATAGCAGAATATCACCGCTAGCTGCAACAGCACCCGCATTCATTTGAGCAGCACGACCGGGAGATGACAAGATAACTTTAACACCTAATAACTGAGCAATTTCCACAGTGTCATCCTCTGAGCCAGCATCGACAACAATCACTTCTATATTTGTACTGGGTTGGGTAGTTGCGTTGGCGTCGCATTTTGTAGAGAAGGCTGTCGTAGATATTGCTTCTTTGATATTTTCCGCTTCATTGAGTACTGGAATAATAATAGAAATCGTGACAGCGCCAATATTCTGACTCATAATTGCTGAATTTACTGTAATTTATTACTCTGTATTAAAAATCGCCAATCGGTCAATATTGTGAGTAATATTATCGACATAATACTCTCTAAGAGTATAAAAATTTATTGATACTTCTAAGGAGTCGTGTTAAAGATGATTCACTATCGTGTGGTTCCTAAGTACCGTAGAGTAGATATTATGCTTGCAAAGCTTAAGTTTCTAAAATCAGCAAGGCTTTTATTTTTTAGCACTTCAGTATTATATTTTACCGTAAGTGTGGGAGCGGCAAGTATGGCGTTCCTGGGTACAAGCTTGGGTAGTGCGTTAGCAGAGCTCGCCGTTGGCAAAGCCTCTCGTAGAGAAGGCATCGCTCAAATACCATCGACACCAGATTCTATGCCTTCTGGTGAAACAGCACCCTCTCAAGTTAATGTGCTATTTGTCAACCCTAGTATTGGAGATGACAGCGCAGGTAATGGCAGCGAATCCGCTCCTGTGAAAACGATTACTCAAGCGTTGCGATTAGCTAACGCCAATACTGTAATTATCCTCTCCACGGGCACTTATAGCGCCGAGACAGGAGAGGAATTTCCCTTAATGCTCAAACCGGGTATTTCAATTCAAGGCAACCCTAGCAATCAAGGTAAGGATATTATCATTCAGGGAGGCGGTGATTATCTGAGTCGGAGCTTTGCCGGTCAAAATGTCACAATTGTTGGAGCAAATCAAGCTTTACTCACTGGGGTAACGGTGACAAACTCTAACCCCCGTGGTTACGGTTTATGGATTGAATCTAGCAATCCAGTAGTCACAGAAAATACATTTACTGGCAATACTCAAGATGGGATTTCCGTCAGTGGTAATGCTGCACCCACCATTACCAAGAATTACTTCGATCGCAATGGAGCCAATGGGATCACAATTTCCGGTAACTCCAGTCCCCAAGTGAAGGAAAATATCTTTCACCAAACGGGTTTTGGGATTAATATTGCTCAAAATGCCACACCTGTAGTCATCGGCAATCAAATTCAAAACAATAGATCGGGAATTGTAGTGCAAGCAAATGCCCGCCCGATTTTGCGGAATAATTCTATTCAAGATAATAAAGAAGATGGTTTAGTTGCGATCGCTCAATCAATTCCAGATTTGGGTAGTGCATCGGAACCTGGGGGTAATCAATTTCAAAATAATGGCCGCTACGACATTAACGCTAGCGCTGCTAAACAGGTAATTGTTGCTGCTGGTAACAACCTTGTGAGCGATCGCATCACTGGCAAAGTAGATATTAATGGTACAACAGCAATAGCAACCCAAAATTCTCAACCCGCTCCCAACAACGTCTTACGAGAAATACCACCAACTGGAGAAATCACTTTCTCGGCTCCCGAAATCTCTGAAACTACCAATGGGCAAAGCAGCAACAGCATTTCAGCAAATAATTCTGTTTCTACACAATTAAACAGTCAAATGCTGCCATTAGCGCCAGCCAATATATCAGTTCCCACACCTAGATCCAATCAACAACTCCCCACCTCTGGAGTCGCGGGTTTTCCTACTCCTAGCAGCTTGTCAGGTAGACAAACACCAACTAATACTTCAAGAGTTGCAAATTCCAGTCCAGCACCGCAGTCTGACACACGACAGTTAAATTATGTACGGATTGATCCTAATACGATTGAGTTTACTGCCCCTGAGTACCCATCCAATCCAGTTGCACAGCAGTCATTACCAATACTAGAAACTTCTGCCCCAGGAGCTTCAGCACTTTTACCACTTCCTAGTCACAATATCCCTATTAGCAAGACTCGCAATATGCGAACAAGTTCTGCAAGTATTCCTTATGGCGGTAACACTGCGACACAATTCGGTATACGTTATCGCGTGGTAGTGCCACTAGCAACTGAGAGAGATCAAGATTTAGTGCGATTCCTTGCTCCTGATGCGTTTCCCACAGTTTGGCAAGGTCAAAAAGTTATGCAAGCAGGAGTATTTAACAGTGAATATAACGCTAAAGAAATGCTTAAAACACTTTCTAGCAAAGGTTTAAGAGCTATTGTGGAGCCGTTGAATTAATTGGGGATTGGGCATGGGGCATTGGGCATTGGTCAATAATCAATAGTTCATCTTCTCCTGCTTCCCCTGGTCCTGAAAAACCTATCCCGGCTTATGATCCAAATGGGTTGCTTGCTCTAAGGCTGCTTTTTCTTTAGCTCGGCGGACATAGGGTTGTAATTGGGAGCGATCGCAACCTGTTAAAATACTCAGGTTTTCCAAGGTGATCCCCCGCATTAACATTTCTACACGCCAGGTTTGTTGTGCTTGAGCTAAAGCTGGCGCTTTTCCTTGGGGAGTTAACAATCCCTCACTCCATACTTGCCAACGTGTCTCAAGCTCTGATTGTGAGATGGGTGTGCCTGTTTCATTCAAAAACATGGCTGTTTGAGCATCTTTACGACTTTTCAGCCATTTTATTAAAGGATTATTAGTAAAAGAGCCGTAGCGTTTGCCCAAAATCCATTGATTCACAGGTACTTGACGGACAAATCCGGGAATTGTGATTTGTAGGAAGTGCCCTTGAGTATCGTAGATTTGGTGCGATCGCTGCAAGCTAATTATTTCTGTGGCGGATAACCCAGCCCCAAATAATACATAAGCTAAAGCATAATCTCGCATTCCCAATTTTCTGGACTGTTGCAGAATTTCGTGAACTAAACTAGCAGGCAAATCAGCTACTTCTGTGGTGATCAAGCCTCCTTGTAAGCAGTTTGTTGCTAATTCTGCTGAAGATGACATGGCTCCATTTAAAAACAACTCCACCAAATTTTCCAGAAAATCGTCGCGATCATCCCAAAGTTCGTGAAATTCGCTAGTGAACTCAATTACGGCATATCCCAAAATCATGCCATTCAGCAAACTGGCTAATTTTTCTGCGGGTAAATAAGTATTTAGGTGTCCTTGCTGGATTACAGTAGCTAAATACTGAGCTACATAACGGTTTGCCTCTGTTACTCCCCTGCCTAGGGCGCGGCGATTTTCTGCCGGAAATTGGTCGGCTTCACCCACCACAGACCGGACGAACTCTGGCACTCGCTCTAATGCATGTAAAGTGTCACTTGCATAATCCTTAAGAGCTTGGTAAACATTGCCCGGAGGCGTTGCTCGTCGCACTAGCGACTCACCTAAATCCTTGAAGGCTGCGGACTCTTCCAGCACAGCCAAAAGCAGTCCGTGCTTGTTGCCAAAATTCCGAAATAAAGTTACTTCGTTGACTTCGGCTTTTTCAGCAATTTGGCGGGTTGTAGTGGCGCTGACTCCGTGAGCAGAAAACAACTCAAGAGCAGCTTGAATCAGGCGTTGACGAGTAGAAAGGAGGTGAGATGACATAGAAAAATGCAAGTGGCACTTGCACGGATATCATAGTTCTGCTAGCATAACAAATGTAAGTGGTACTTGCTTTACTCTACTGTAACAAACTAGTATACAGGGCGGGTAAATCCCTTGTGGGAGGGCATCCGAGAAAAAGCAAATCGCTTCATCATCCATCAACAGGAATTTTTATGACCGCAAATTTTGGGGCGATCGCCCCTGAGAGAGGCAACTCACCTCAACTCAGATGGACGAATGTAGTATTTTTTGCTGCATTTCATGCATTAGCACTTCTGTCTCCTTGGTTTTTCTCCTGGTCAGCATTAGGTTTGCTAGTGTTTCTCCACTGGTTATTCGGGAGCATTGGTATTTGCCTGGGATATCACCGACTACTGAGCCATCGGAGTTTCCAGGTTCCTAAGTGGTTAGAGTATGCGATCGCCCTCATAGGAGCGCTGGCTTTGCAAGGCGGGCCAATTTTTTGGGTAGGTGGACACCGCCAACACCACGCCCACACAGAAGACATCAATTTAGACCCCTATTCTGCTCAAAGAGGATTTTGGTGGAGCCATATACTATGGATTTTCTACCCACGCCCAGAATTTTTTGACTATGACACCTATAAAAAATATGCCCCTGACTTAGCAAGACAGCCATTTTATTGCTGGCTAGATCGCTACTTCCTGCTGTTGCAAATCCCCTTCGCGCTGCTGCTTTATGCCCTGGGAGGATGGCCCTTTGTGTTCTACGGAGTGTTTCTCAGGTGTGTCTTGCTTTGGCACTCAACCTGGTTTGTAAACTCAGCATCACACCTGTGGGGTTATCGCACCTTTGATGCCAATGATGGCGCTCGTAATCTTTGGTGGGTATCCCTCGTAACATACGGAGAAGGATGGCACAACAACCATCATACTTATCCCCACATGGCGAAATCTGGGTTGTCTTGGTGGGAAATTGATGTTACTTGGTGGAGCATCCTAGTTTTGCAGACTTTGGGTTTAGCCAAAAAGGTTGTCTCGCGTCCCCCTCAAGGTGCAAGTCACGGCTAAATTTAAATTGCAACGAAATTATCATGAATTTATTAAGCCGATTGCTTCCCGCAGTCGGCTTAATAAATTGTTAAGCATTTTAATTGATATTTAGATCATGATTAATACTTCTAATTTTCGCCAGACAATTCTGCTAGGTATCATCATACTCAACCTCATTTCTACTTGGCTACACTACATAGATAATGCATTATTTTTGAGTCGATATCCTGGCCCAACCTGGTTTACTTCTGTTGGAGTAATTAGTACTGTAATTGTAATGACTATAGTAGGAATATTGGGATATTGGTTTTACACCAAAGGCATGTTTTGGTTAGCGTACTTTTTATTAGGCTTATACTCAATCACTAGTATCTCCAGTCCAGTCCATTATCTCTTCCCGATGGTTGCTCCCATGTCTTTGAAAATGCATAGCCTAATTTGGCTCGATGGAGTTATGGGACTGTTACTGATAGTTTTTTTGCTGTGGTCTAGTTTTATATTGAAAGAGTGG
The DNA here is from genome assembly GCF_001712795.1 of Nostoc sp. KVJ20. GTDB lineage: Bacteria > Cyanobacteriota > Cyanobacteriia > Cyanobacteriales > Nostocaceae > Nostoc. The sequence goes on along the minus strand of NZ_KV757773.1, from coordinate 3,279 downwards.
CGTAGTACACTAGCTAGAAATTGACACAACATATATATAACTGAAATCGCCCCCAATTTTCTTAAATCTAATTAAACAAAATCTGTTGCTAGCTATTTCACGGTAAAATCTAACGGATTAAATCACCGCAATACATCAAGCGTGAAAACTGACAGCATTTTTTATCGCCTTTTTCAAGAACTTCCTAGCATCTTTTTTGAATTAATTGGTAATCCACCCCAAACCGCAGAGACTTATCAATTCTCCTCAATTGAAATCAAGCAAACTGCCTTTCGTATAGATGGTGTTTTTCTCCCAACCCAAGGAGAAGAAAATCCGATTTACTTTGTTGAAGTCCAATTTCAAACCGACACAGAAATTTATTCACGCCTATTTTCAGAAGTTTCTTTATACTTACGCCAAAATAAACCTAAAAATTCTTGGCGAGGAGTAGTTATTTATCCCAATCGCAGTCTAGATACAGCAGATATCAAGAATTACAGCGAATTTTTCACTAGCCAGCGCATCAGTCGCATTTATCTTAATGAATTAGGTGAAACAGCATCACTGCCAGTTGGAATTGCTACTATGAAGTTAGTAGTCGATGAAGAGGATACAGCAATTAAATCTGCTAGGCAGTTAATAGACAGAACCCAGCAAGAAATTAACATTGAACCACAACGACGGCAGTTACTAGAATTGATAGAGACAATTTTGGTTTATAAGTTTCCGGCAATGAGTCGAGAGGAAATTGAAGGTATGTTTGGGTTAAGTGATTTGAAAAAAACACGAGTTTATCAAGAAGGTAAGCAAGAAGGCAAGCAAGAAGGCAAGCAAGAGGGCAAACAAGAAGGTAGACAAGAAGGTAGACAAGAAGGAGCGCGTGAAGAAAAGCTGAGAATGATACCTTTGTTGTTGAGATTGGGATTGAGTTTTGAAGAAACAGCGAGAGAGTTAGGTTTGAGTCTAGAAGAGATTCAGCAAGAAATGCAAAAACAGCCTCCAAGTCAGGATACGTAACCTACAATTACAGCAGAATTCAGAATTCAGGAGTCAGAATGGGCTACGCCACGCTGCGCTAAGAGAAGTGAAACAGGCTTTATACCTGGCTTTGAGACTTAGCTTGTGTATCTCACTAAATTTAAATTCGCTGTATCGTTTATCATAGGCATCCCTACATATTCTTGTTATTTTTGATCCGCACAATTTTTAATTTTTTCTATGATTTCGCTCTCTCCCATTCTCCAAGCTAGACTCTCCCAACCCCTCAAAATTGGCTCCTTCGAGGTAAAAAGTCGGGTTCTCCAGTCGCCTCTATCTGGGGTTACAGATATGGTGTTTCGCCGTCTGGTGCGTCGCTATGCCCCAGATTCGATGATGTATACCGAAATGGTGAATGCTACCGGGTTGCATTATGTCAAGCAGTTACCCAAAATCATGGAGGTAGATCCCAACGAACGCCCAATTAGCGTTCAACTATTTGACTGTCGTCCAGATTTCCTGGCAGAAGCAGCAATCAAGGCAGTTGCCGAAGGTGCTGATACTGTTGATATTAATATGGGTTGTCCGGTAAATAAAATCACTAAAAATGGTGGCGGTTCTTCGTTGTTGCGCCAACCAGAAATAGCAGAAGCAATTGTGCGGGAAGTTGTAAAAGCTGTTGATGTCCCTGTGACAGTAAAAACCCGTATTGGCTGGAATGACAACGAAATTACTATTCTCGACTTTGCCAAGCGGATGGAAGATGCCGGGGCAAAAATGATTACGGTACATGGACGTACCCGCGCCCAAGGATACAATGGCAATGCTCGTTGGGAATGGATTACCCGTGTAAAAGAAGTGCTTTCTATCCCAGTGATTGCGAATGGAGATATTTTTTCCGTTGAAGCGGCGGTGAGATGTTTAGAACAAACTGGCGCTGATGGCGTTATGTGTTCCCGTGGGACTTTGGGTTATCCGTTTTTGGTGGGAGAAATTGATCACTTCCTGAAAACTGGGGAAATATTACCGAAACCTACCCCGATTCAGCGCTTGGAATGTGCAAGAGATCATTTACAAGCCTTGTGGGAATATAAAGGCGATCGCGGTGTACGTCAAGCCCGTAAGCACATGACTTGGTATGCTAAGGGTTTCGTTGGTGCTGCCGAACTTCGAGGACAGCTAAGTTTAGTTGAAAAAGTAGATCAAGGTTTGGCAATGATTGACCAAGCAATTGAAAAACTGGCTCATGGTTATGAACTTGAAGAAGAAGCAGAAGGTAGTTTGGTAATGCTTTAAAAAATCTATGTTATAAAAGCAAAAAGCCATCAATCAATTTAATTGATTTGATAAATATTCATCGACTTTTCAAAGTATTTATTCCCATTTGTTTAACTTTGATATGTATTATCATCTTGGTTAGATTTCAACAACCAGATAATAAACTAGCTAAGTTTTGTGTAACTGCTAAACCTCTTACTCAAGTCAAAGTTAATAATTATGATATTAATGGAATTGCCTTACGTGAAGGGACATTTACTAAAAGAGTTACTCTTAATAGCGCTAGAGAACTAAAAGTAATCATTTTTCCAAAAGCACTTTCTTTTATCACTTGGTCAAAAGTGCGCCAATCATCAATTCAATATATTGGCCAAGGTGGTGATAATAATTGGAAAGAATGGTTGCGTCCTGATTATTTTTATTTGCTTGAAGTCCCTCCACAAGCAACAGCTTTAGCCTTTGGCAGACTTTGCTACCGCAATGGAGATGTTGATGTTGAGCCTATCAAAAAGATCAAACAAATTTCTTCGGGCAAAATAATCATCAATGACAAAATTTATCTTTCTGTTGCATCCTCACTACCAAAGATTAATTTGTATAACGTCATCGTTAATACTGGCAGTAATCGTAAGGATGCACTTGGTACTCAAACAGAGGTATATTTTACAACCATCCTTAATGAGGATTATGATTAATTGCAATATCGTCCTACAACTGAGCATTTAACTAAGCAAAAAACCTTTCAATCCCTAATAGGGATTTTGTTGAATTGCAATTTTGCCAGTTATATCGACCTCTAGAAGGTGTTGCGTTTCAATCCCTAATAGGGATTTTGTTGAATTGCAATTCTAGCTTAGGTTGTCGTTGGTGATCTGGGATCTTGTTTCAATCCCTAATAACTCAAGTTGCTAGTTACATACCAAGAAAGATGACATAGGGGTATAAAAACAATAAAATCCCTCCAGACAGAAAATTAGGAGGGAAATATGTTAAATGAAATAGTTACTATCTATTCTGTCATAGATGACCTATTGAAGGCGA
>NZ_KV757772.1 GCF_001712795.1 Nostoc sp. KVJ20 | reverse complement strand
TTAGACCTGAATCCTTACCAAATAATGTTGACCGTGTATTAAGTCGTAGTGCAGTTTTAGATGATGTGTTACTTGAATTACGTGATAGTCAGGAACAGCAACAAAGAAATTTTGATGAACATCAGCGTCATTTTGATGAACATCAAAGAACCACTAACGCTGCGCTAAATAGCTTAGAAGCTATCTTAGTACAGTTGATAAGAATATTTCCCCAATCCTAAATCAGCAGTAAAGAGAACCTGCTTCTACCCCCTACTTTCACGTAACTATTTATTTTTTACCTTTTCCTTTAGCATTTAGCAACATTGGCAAAGATATCTAATCAACCAACAGTAATTTGACTAGCCTTTATTGCCAGTTCCATTTATAATATCAACTTTATAAGACTATTTCAGCTGTTAGTACAGATGATTCTGCTAGCTTTGAATAGGGTGAAACTTTATCGAACAGAATTTAGAAGTCAGGAGTCAGAAAACAGGTATGAATTCTGCACGACTGGGTGATAGCGCCGGCGGCAAGCGAGTCATCGTTCGCTTTTAGCTTCTCGTAAAGAGCGTCTGAATATTGGTTTAAAACCTTGCACGCCACTTGCTCATCTTGACTACGAGCCAAGACCGCAGTGGCTCCCCTTGTGGACGAAAAAAAATTAAAATATTCTCGCCTTAGAACTTTATCCCTTTATGGGTAGAGTATTCTGAATTCTGTCTTTTGACTCTTTTTTATTTATAATAGTGTATCACTTCCAGTTTATTCTCTCTATAATTTGCTCTTAATGAAGTAAAATCGCATCAAATCAATCCAAAACATTTTTACTACTTTTAGAATTGGGATTATCGGTATCTTAACTTGAAGAGCTTGTGGCATAATGAGCAATATTCCCACGAGATAAAAATTCTTGTTGAGGTAGATTAAATGCCTGTTACCTACGAACTTAGAGATTATCAACATCAGTGGATAAAAGATATTTGGAATTCTTGGGAGAATGGTAATAGGCGAGTGCTTGCACAACTCCCGACAGCCGCCGGGAAAACGGTGTGCTTTGCACATATTTCTCATAAATTCTTTGACCAAGGAAAGCAAGTTTTAGTCATTGCCCATCGGATTGAGTTGATATCTCAAGCTGCCGAAAAGCTTGAGCAAATTATCGGTGAACCAGTTGGGATTATCAAAGCAGGTGTTCTGGCTAATCCGGAACGGAGAATCCAAGTTGCTAGCGTTCAAACGTTGAGCAGACGAGAGGTATTAGAGTTGCCAATTAACATTGGACTTTTGATATTAGATGAAGCGCATCATGCAACTGCTTTATCTTATCGGCGATTAATTGAACATTATGAAAGCGCTCAGATATTAGGTGTAACTGCCACTCCCCAAAGAATTGACGGTCAAGGGTTTGTTGATTTATTTGATGATTTGGTTGTTGGCATTGACACGGCTTACTTAATCCAGGCTGGGTATTTAAGTGAGTTTCGATTATTTGCAACTAATCAAACTATTTCTACTCTTGGAGTTGCAAAATCTCGTGGGGATTTTAGAGCTAAAGATTTAGCGGTTGCCGTCACTAGCCAGATTGGGGTTAGTGAAATCCTTGAGAATTACTTTAAATATGCACGAAATCTTCGTACAGTTATTTTCGCTTGTAGCTTAGAACATTCTCGTGCCCTGGCTGAGGAATTTTCTCGTAATTATATTAGTGCTGAACATTTGGATGGGAAAACTCCTTCACAAGAGAGATTAGAAATATTGCAGCGTTTTCGCAATGGCACTACCCAAGTAATTACTAATTATGAAATCTTAACCGAGGGCTTTGATTGTCCTAATATTGAGTGCGTCTACTGTGTCCGTCCGACTGAAAGCTCTACTCTCTGGCTGCAAATGCTGGGGCGGGTTCTAAGAACTTACACTTTAAAACCAACTGCGGTAATTATTGATATTACCGATAATTGGAAAAAGCATGGGCTTCCTGATGAAGCCCGCAAATGGACTTTATTGCCTGAAACTATATCAGAAATACAAAACAAAGGCTTAATTCAATGTGAGCATTGCACCCATATTTTTAAACCGCTAACTGATGAATTAGCTAAAATTGAAGCCGAAGTTGACAACGATGGAGTGCTGATTCAACATCACCAAGCTATTTGTCCAAGCTGTGGTGAAACGATTGATTTTACTACTAAGGAGAATCCTACAAAGCCAAATTTTAGCAGAATCCGACTTAGACAGGGTTTTAGCCTTGCTCTTACAGAAATTGACCTTTCTGTTTCTACTTACAGATTAGACTTAGTTACTGATACCCTAAAAAAGCAAGGTTTACGGGGTGCAAGTCCCACTAAAATTTATAGCGCCATTTTCATCGCTTTTATTGAAAATATTACTAAATTTACTCTTGGTGATTGGCGCGAAATCGTTAAAATTGTTGAGCCATCCCAATCAGCAATTACCAAAAAAGCATGGGAACTGTACAAGGAAGCTTTTGAGCGACATAAGAACCGTATCTTGGCTATGTCTTTTGTCGAACAGAAAAAGCTAAAACAACAAGGCAGTACCAATGTGGCGACTAATGTAACGACAATAGAAGCTCTTGGGCAGTTGGAGAATAGTATATTCTGGGAACCAAAACCACAGGAAAAGTCATCTAAGTTCAAAAAGAATTTAGGCGATAGTTATTTTAAAATGAAGTACAAATCACAATGGAAACAATCTTTAACTTACTGTTCAATGCTAACAGGTGATTTTTTAAACATAAATGCTGGCCTATTCCATGTGGAAACTAAAGATGTATATGTAAATATCTGTATTGAGGTTAGAGAACTTCCTGGGCTGAAATCCAAACTAACAGAGATTTGTGATCCCGCAGAGATTGAATATGCCTTTACTCAAGGGTTTGGCAAGCTTGCTAAGATCATGTTCCGGTTAAGTTGATTTCCAATATTGGGTCAGAATTAACTTGATAATTTTCTAAATATTCATTTGCCTCCTTTGATGCCAACATCCTACCATCTGGGTGTAAGTTGAAATCAACCCCTGGCTTGAAACCTCCTTGAACTAGTTTTTGAGTTATGCTTGTCGATACATCCTTTACGGCTTGTTGATAACTTTCCTTACCCACGTATTCTTGCAAGAACCAAACAAAATTTGCATACTCTACTTGCACAAGAGCTTCTTTGAGGATTATTGTTTCATCCTCTAATTGTGCTAAGGTTAGGATTTTTTGAATTTCTTGCAGATTTTGACAAGAAATCGCTTCTATCAACTGCTGTTTTAGGAGTTCATTTTGCTCTTTCATTTATCTCAATGCTCAAC
>NZ_KV757771.1 GCF_001712795.1 Nostoc sp. KVJ20 | reverse complement strand
ACCAGACTGAGAAATGCTATATGCCATAAAGGAGTGCAAATTTATCTCTGAAAATTAATATTTCTCATAATATTAATTATTTTCACACCTGCAACGTTGCAACATTGTTCATTTATGTTGCAGGTGTGAAAAACCAAAAACCTTGCAACAATGTGTAGCGATCAAAAACCATGAATTGTAAAAATAATGTCTCACACATACTAAAAATCCTAGTTTTTTTAGTTTTTCATCACAAAATCAAATTCCTGACTAGGAATGTTGCAAAGGGTGGGTGCAACAATGTCGCTGACTGATTTGGTTAATCTTTTGGTTGACATAAAGCAAGATTTTAAAATTCGTGATGCATTTTTAGATAATTTGCTATCAAGAACAGAATGGGCTAATTTTTTAGGATTCCATCGTTCGACTTTATGGAGATGGGAAGAGCAAATTATTAGCAAAATTCCACCATTAAAATCTAGCTACTATGAAAACCAGAGGGGAGTCCGAAGCAATTACTTAGATGGATACCAAAGGTTTTTATTAGCAATTATTTACTTACTTAAAGGTGAATCAGTAGAGAAAGGTATTAAAAACAACGCTCAAGTTGTCAAGTTCCTCAAAAGGAATTTTATGCATTTACGTCGTAAAGAATTTGAAAAATGGAAGGAGAGCCAGTAATGTTTACTAAAGCACAGCTCATTGAATATTTCAGCGATCGCTACACCGATGTGCAAGTAATAGAAGCACTCCGAATCATGCGTGACCACGGGGCAGAGGTTGACCCCGAAGGCGATGAGTTTAGTCCAGACATCACAGAAGAGTTGGAGAAAGTGTTTGAACTTGTCGGTGCAGCAATTAATAGCCAAAAACACCTGCCAGCATCAGAGCAGGAGTCCGAAGCAATTCAACAAGCAACCAACATGGCAGCTAATATTATCCCGAACGTCAATCATCAGATGATGGCAGGGATGATTCGGGTGGTAATGAGTGGTGCGGTAGCCAAAGCCAATGCAATAGCAACATTAGAAGCAAAGGTATTTCAGAGGGCGTTAGACCATAGCAGAGGTGTAGTTGCTAATTCTTTCCTTGAGCAAACACAGTACAGCACCCAATACTTGCGTTCACTCTCAGACAACGATGGACAAATCAATAAACTGCTTGCTGGCTACGGTGTAGAAACAGTAGACGTTGATGCGTTTTTGAGTGAGGTTAAAGCTTTAACCCCTCAAGTCAAATCTGATGTACGCAATTTCAAATCGGGAGCAAGTGCTGATAGCAGTTTCAGTATTGATGCTTTTTTAGAGGATATGGGGCAATGAATAGCACCAGACTTTGGAGAAAACATAAAACATCAATTGTATTTGGCACGTTAATTGGGGCATCTTTGGTTTATTCCTCTGGTGATATTCAAAGGAATATGGGAGCAATCACTGATATTAAGCAATCCATTGCTCAAAACTCCAAGCAACAAACCATCCTGGAGCAACAACTTGAATTAGAGAAACAACTTGCGACTATTGCTGATTCCAGGTATGAATCTGGATGTCTGCCAATTGTGGCCACAGTCTACCCTCATAAATACGTGACGATTGTCCAAGGAAAGGTAATCTTTGACCGGATCACACTGAACCCTTTGCCGAAAGGAACTGTAGTCTGTGATGCCAACGGTAATACTGGTGTGATTGCTGATAGGGGAGAAGTGGAGGCACTAGCTTTTACCGGAAACAGAGATTTAGTTGCCACTCGGCTTAAACGCTTTCGTGGTGGCACATACAGCCAACCAATTGATACAGGAGGAAAATAGTGAATTTTACGATGCCTAAAAGAGAGAATGGGCAAAAAACTAACCCGTGGCTAAGGCTTTTGTATTGGGGGTTAGTGATTGCTGGTATCTGGTTTGCCTACCTAAATATTCAGCCCTATGAAAGAGCTGTGTCATTTTTGGGAGGAAAAGCTACTAGTAGCGCATTTACTTCTCTGGTAGCCGCAATCCCAATCATCAATGGTATTGCAGCGATATTTTCTAAAAGTCTTTCTTGGATATTGGGAGCAATACTTTGGGGTGTAATTCAGATTATTGAAGTGTTACCGTTGATTCTCTATAACAACGAGAAATTTATAGAGAAGATTGTTACCGAGGCTGATGGGCGTTCCCGCTATCAAGACAAAGATACTGATGATCCCGCTCTCAGGATGCTCAAACGCACATACAATCATCTTCCAATCTCTGTTGTCAGCAATTTAGAGGTGTTGAAAATCTTTACTTACACAGTTGATTTCCTGATTTGCCTTACTGTTTATTCACCAGTTGAGAGTGGTAAAATCTCCGACTTAATATTTATTTTGGCGACAGGGCAGTGGGGGAAATTAGACTACGGTAACTTGGCGTTGGCGCTAGTTACGTTGTTTGCAATTGAGGTAATAGTTTCTTTGATCATTTGGGTTGGTAAATTGTCTTACGCCATTATTCCCTAGCGAACAATAAGGTAAGTCCGGGAGCGTAGTCTTCACCCGGATTTCTCCCTTTCTGCCTCAAACGCTGAACTTTTATGAAAAAAATATGGATATGACACGTTTTGATATTAATAAGACCCAGAGAACCCCGGAGCAATGGAGTGCGATCGCTTTTAAGTCCACTACCGAAAACAACAATCAATGGAATATTGCTTTTGGGTTAGTTGTAGCAGCAATCGCAGCTTCGGCTACCTCTGGCATCACTGGAGCGCTCATTGCCGGATGGACATTATATAGTAGTTTTAAAAAAGCTAAAGAAATTCAACGAAATCAAGCAGCTATTAGAGAATATGGCTGTATTGCTCATATTCTTGACGGTGATGATTTTAGGGCATACATACAGCAAGTGGGTAAGGATGATATAGAGCGAGAGTTACATTTTGCCAGCAGTCAAGAATACGCTTTTTCAAACGCAGCAATCGATTATATTGAGGATGCATCACAATTTAGTCAATCATTAAATCAACCATTCTTCTCGCTAACTTCTTCTAATTCCTTGCAACAATCTACACTTCTCTCACAACAATCTAATTCGCATTCTACTGAACTTGCAGCTACTAATACTTCATCTTCAGTTCACAATCCCACACACATTATAGATATAGTTCGAGAAATTGCTTCACCTATCCGTAACTGCATCATTTTTGGGATTGGTGGAAGTGGTAAAGGAATGCTGGTTGCTAATGCCCTACGTCGAATCAAAGCCGAAAAGCCAAACCGCAAAATCTTTTATATTGACCCCAAAAATGAACCATCTGAATATGGTTACACAGAGGGCGTGGTTGACGTTGTTCGGCGTAAAAAATGCAAAAATGAATCCCCAGAAAATATTTGTAAGTGGATGGATGAAGTCCTTGATGGAACAGGTGAAGAAATAGGTTACATCGAATGGGCTAATAATCAAGAGGAATCTTTATTAGTTATTGACGAAGGTTCCACCCTTGGAGATGCGGCTAAAAAATGTCGAAACGAGCGGATTGGCACATTGATTTTACATATTTCTTCACTTGGTGGTTCTAGCAAGGAGAATGTTTGGCTACTTGCTCAATCTCCTTATGTTGGGCCACTAGGATTAAATTTATCAGCTACTAGCCAAATTACGGCAGTTGCCATCATTTCAGACAAGAATACTAATGTTTTAAAACAGTGGAAAAAATCACCGATTCTCGAAATGATTGATTTAGAGAGAATAAACACTTTAATTAAAGCCTCGCCTTGTAACCGCGCTGTGTTCTTTGGCGGTAATTCCACATGGGGTGCAATGCCAGAATTGCCTAATTACTCTGCTCTTGATCGGGACAACGATAAACCAACAGGAGATTCATTATCAACCGAACAACGGCAACAGTTGAGAACATTTACTGCCATACAAAGAAGTCCTTCTCAACAGATGATTGATAAATTGGAGCGGACACGACATCTAACACTTGAAGATTTTATCGTTAAAGAATTGGGACAAAATGACCGTGCCGATGAATTAAAAACAGCAATTGTTACACTTATGCGCCAAACTGACCATCAAGGATTAATTTACAAATTTAAAATTGATGTTTGATTGGAGATTTTATTCACTTCTGCCTTGAATCTCATTAATTATTGAACCAATTAGACTTACATAATGCGTAAATCCTTAACTTCATTTGAATATGCTAGGAACTGGTCAATAACTTGCCGTCGTGTCTATCGTCTTCAAAGCCGTTGCACTAATAATCCCTGGCATGGCAAAGCTACGATAGTACATCATCTACATTATCGGCGATCACTCCTGCGCCGGATTTTGGGAATGTTTTTACTGCATTTCCCCCACACTTCTGTCTCTGGTTACGAAATTCCCGGTTGGGATTGCGTAGGAGTATGCTCCCGTTGCCATGAAAATTACTACGGTAGAAGTAGCAGCCACACTTCAGTTCACTACCATCAAGTCTGGGTACAAAAAGGTGGACTCAACAACCACCAGACTTGGATTAAGGCTACATCTCTACGAATTAAGTTTTGCTTTCTTGCGTTAAGCCGTATTTGACATTTCCTCTTTCATCATTATTCACAATTTTTTTAACGGATGATTCTCTTAATTTTTTTGGTGTCATGAGCGATAAATTAACCACAGCATTACTAGAACTTTCAATAAGTCCAGTTAAGCAAGACAGATTGGCTATCGAACGCCTAGAAAAACAGTACGGTGCTTCTTTACTAGAAATTATTAATCAGATGGAAAACTATGCCATCATTCACCAATCTATTGAAGACGAAAGAGCTAAACCCAGAAATCAGTTGATTATTGCTTGCTGTTATGGCTGTCTTTGGGGCGCAGTTATCGGAATTGCGACGTTATTTATCAAGCCTAATGTTACTGTAGCGGCGATTGGGTTGGGTTTTACGGCTGGAGTGTCTGGGAAAATGTTGGTTCAAAAAGGGGAATAAATCGAAGTAGGTGAAGATGGGTTTTAATTTAATTATTTAGCTTATTTTTTTTGATTAATTGGAATAAAGATGGCGTGAACTAAATTTATTTCCCGTCGCGCCACCAAATTTATGATTCTTTTCAATTAATTCACCTCCACATAGTTAGTGGAGACATGATAAATGCAGAGTTAGCTAACAGATTTAAATCGTTTCCATTAATTCGCCTCCACATAGTTAGTGGAGACTTGACATACCCCGACATTATTGAATCATGTACCAGTTTCCATTAATTCGCCTCCACATAGTTAGTGGAGACAAATAAATGCCCACACTGCGAGGAAGGAAAGGTTTAGTTTCCATTAATTCGCCTCCACATAGTTAGTGGAGACCAGTAACTTTATGTGGTTCTACTAAATTTTTCATTGTTTCCATTAATTCGCCTCCACATAGTTAGTGGAGACTTCAAGCTATTTAAATCTTCAACTGTTTTGAGTTCTAGTTTCCATTAATTCCACTTCTCCTAAGAGAAGTGACAAAAAAGCTACTTGAGGCTGCTAACGAAACCGGATGGTTTCCATTAATTCCACTTCTCCTAAGAGAAGCGACCCAAAATATGGATTTATTATCAGCTTCATCCTGAAAGTTTCCATTAATTCCACTTCTCCTAAGAGAAGCGACTAAAAAAACTATCAAAAGACTGTGATCTATATCAGCAGTTTATGTTTCCATTAATTCCACTTCTCCTAAGAGAAGCGACCTATTACTCCAGTCAGTACGATTATTACTAACAGAATGACTACGTTTCCATTAATTCCACTTCTCCTAAGAGAAGCGACCCTTCAATTTTAGACCCTTACTCAGCAAGGAATCCAGAAGCCGTTTCCGAAGGTCACAAAAATTAATCGCCAATCTGCCATTTCACCAATCACCAACATACCCCAAACCCTTACTCTGTAAGCAACCTAAGGTCACAACGCTCAAATAAGCATTTCAGCCATTTTCCCTGAACCTCGGCACACCGCTTCAGCATCCGTTTTATTGGGGAGCATGGATTTGTCAGGGAAGGACAGATCCTTTAGTCGGTACAGGAATTTTTAACTAGTACCGCAGCGCGTAATTCATAATTCGTAATTACCGTACCATAAGGGTTTTATTGATTTGGAATCGGTGGTTGATTTCCGCCGTGCTGTACTAGGTTTTCCTTACAAAAAAGGCAGAAGGCAGGAGGTTAGGAGTATCAATTGAAACTAAAGTTTCAGGGTCTAGAGCCACGTTCATAAAAAGAATTATACCGAGACGCACTGCCACTCCAGATATTGTTTCGGGGCTGAAGTCCAAAGCTCCAAACCCCTATAATTTCGTTGGCAGCCCCGGCAACGTTATTAGATAATTATCGTTTTTTAGTGCGGTTCTCATTTCAGTGACAATTAGCTACAGGACTGTTCGTCATTTTTTTCCAAGATGGAAATTAATTCAAACACTCGCATATTTTCTCCCGTCCAAACTTTATCTAGTAACCGCAAATTTTCAAGAGTTAAGTTACTCTCTTTCACTATCGATACATTTGTTTTGCCCAGTGCCATTAACAAATCTTCAAATACAACTAAGCCATTAAACTCCAAGCCTTGAATCTCGGCTGACGCTAAGGCTGACAATCGCTCACCACAAATCTCAATCATAAACCACTTACAAAAATCTTTTTCCAGCAATGGATGACGGCCACTGATCCCTTGCATCAGCCATAGACCATAAATACTAGCTGTTGCATCATCCATTGTGGCTAAACGTTTAGCTGCCACCCTCCCAAGATTCTCAAAAAATGGCACACCTAAAGCTTTTTCTAACATCTGCATTGGCTCTGGTAGTGCATGAGCTACAACAGAAATTTGGCTATTTTCTAGTTGTTTAGAATGATATTTTTCTAAATATTCATTTGCTTCTTTTGATCCTAACATCCTCCCATCTGGGTGTAAGTTGAAATCAACCCCTGGCTTAAAACCTCCTTTAACTAGTTTTTGAGTCATGCTTGTCGATACATCTTTTACGGCTTGTTGATAACTTTCCTTACCTACGTATTCTTGCAAGAACCAAACAAAATTTGCATACTCTACTTGCACAAGAGCTTCTTTGAGGATTATTGTCTCATCCTCTAATTCTGCTAGGCTTAGGATTTTTTGAATTTCTTGCAGATTTTGACAAGAAATCGCTTCTATCAACTGCTGTTTTAGGAGTTCATTTTGCGAATTCATTTATTCCTTGACTATCCGTATCATACTTTTTGTGAAATGGTATTAGTTGACCCTGCTGGATAATGAACCGAATTCCGGCAATTGGCTCAACCAAATCATGCTTAAACTCTTGATGACGTGAACGTGGAACTGCGATCGCAAATACTACAGCACAAACAAAGAAACTGGCTGCGTTAACGAATAATGTATTGACAGTTCCAATCTAGCTAATTAACCCTTATGCTCTTCTCGAAAAGCCACTACCCAGATCAGGTTAGGCATTGTCATTGCCACTATTAACTGATATGTCGAAATGCAACACGTCTTCGCGCTCACCCAGCTTTGTATAAAGTTTAATGGCTGGATCATCACCAATATCCGCCTGGACGAAAATGACATAAGCTCCATAAGCTGCTGCTACTTCCTTTAGCTTCTGAATTAATGCCGTTGCGATCCCCTGCCGTCGATGTGCTGCGGCAACAGCGAGATCGTAGATGTAAATCTCACTGCGCTCCTGCTCGAATTTTTTAAGCTCGTAGGCAGTAAGACCACCAACGACCTCACCTTCTTTCAATGCGGCGATCGCAATAAAGTAGTCACTATCAAGCAGTTGCCGCAGGTAGTCTGTACTAGGCGGATTCCCATAAGTTTCCACCTGATCGAATGCCTCGCCAAAGGTCGCTAATAGAGCTTCCATTAATGCAACGTCCTCCGGCACAATCTGTTGAATGCTTAAGTTCATAAGACCTCGCGGGATTTTCCTTAATTTTTCTTGCGGTACTGGATTTAGTAGAGTTACTGGAAGTATTCTATTTAGTTAAAATTGACTTATATTAGTGGAATCAGGTTCATCAGTGAATGTACACTAGTTTATACTTTTATTTGTTTATTAAAAATAAGGAATAAATACTTATGTCTGATTTTGAAGCACCAAATCGACTAGACCGTATTGAAGTATTGGCTATTAGAAATACTGAAGCTATAGCAGCACTAACCACTAAGATTGATAATTTGACTGATAACGTAAATGATTTAACAAATAATGTAAGGATTCAGGTGGCAGA
>NZ_KV757770.1 GCF_001712795.1 Nostoc sp. KVJ20 | reverse complement strand
GATTAAAATTGGTAAGTAATTACTAGGTATATCCCAAGCAAAATTGCCATAATCAGATTGATATCCAGCGAAAACCCAAGCTAAGGATAAAAGAGTATAGTCTACTAAAAACAGTGTGATTAATCTTAACCACCACGAACCTTTGCGTACCTTGACCAATGAAGATGCACGTAAATCTAAAGGCACTTCACTCAATTTATTTGTTGCAATGCTTTGATTACTCATAGTTAGTAACAGTTGGTGTAGTTAAAATTTGATGAAAAACTATACAATTGGGCTATCTCACGTTTGACTTTTAAAGAAATCTCTCCTTTATAGTCTACATATTAATCATTTTCTTCAGAGTAACTTTAAGTTCTTGATCAAAAGCATCTTCCAGGATTGGTTTGAGTGTGGCGACTATCCGAAGTCTTAGATTTTTTTGCAGGATAGCATCCAGTGTTTTCTGAAAGTTTTGAGCTTTAATGCCAAGGAAAAGATTTGTTGTTGAGCTAAGTTATTGTTAAATACAATTCCTGGCATTTTATAGTAGAGCAGGTAAAGTAAAAATATTAAAATTTTTAAGGTAGGTAATAAATAGTTGGGCTTAGTGATTGCAGATTATTGCTTCCAGAGTAGAGATACAATGATATCTCTTTACGAATTACTGTAGCATATCTACTTATACTGACTCAGTTCTGCTTAGAACAGGTTTTGTTTTTTTACGCATAATTACTGATTAACAAAACTTACACACATAACATATAACGAAATGCATCAAAAGTTTGACAATTGTTACAAAGCTTAACATAAATAAACATCGTGGCTGAACTTAGGTCAGCTTCATGGGCATCTCTAGATAATTGGTCACAGACTAGTGAGAATAAATTCTAATAACTGGAAGTAGAATTAGCAATGTGTGGTTTATGTTAGTCTTGTCAAATCTGCATTCTAGACATTTTTGCCTCCCGATAAAGAGTTATTTTTTCTGATATATTTTGGACTGTTATAATCTTGATTATCAAAAAAATTAGACCTTTCGCACAGTAGTATTACCATAAAACAATCAACGCTGGATTTGCTGCAAGTCTTTAATTTTTAGCCAAAGAGCTTGAATGGGTGTTTGCTGGGAGAAGAAGTAAAGATTTATTCTGTATCTTAAGTTACACTGTCATGGGTGTGAAATCCATGTGCAAGGTTTTAGCTTTATGTATGCTTTATATATAGTGAGATGAAACTCACTTGACGATAGGTTCACTGAGTCAGCATCAAAAAATGTAACTATCTAAAGAAAGATAAACGAGGCTAAAACCCTCTTTTTTCCTATTTTCTGCCTCTTTGAAGTTTCTATGCCTGTGTCGGGCTATGCAAACACAGGAAGCCCGCGCTCTAACTTCTCTCTGGCTCCTATCTGATTATAATGACAAATCTTTACACTGATTTACTTAACTATTTTAGCAAATCATAATTATAGCTTTACACGATTTTTACATATGCAGAAGCACAATGAAGATTTGGTAATAATTATTTTTTCTCTCAGTAGTTTTTTATAAAAAAGGATAGAGTCTCTTCAGTATTGAATTTTACCTATTGTAATTTGATAAAGAAACAAAAAACTATGTTTCAACTATTGAACTAAAGTAAATTAGCCAATATAAAGTCTTATCTGTGTTTCTAGTTAATAATTTAAGATTAAGAATATGAGAATTATTATGTTTATTGTCAATCAATTTGCTAGACCTTTAAATACCTGTTTTATTTGAAGATGTATATGAACACTTATTGCTAAAAAGCAGAGCTGGTATGTTTTAGAGAAAGCAAACTACACACATTGACCTGCTCTGAAGGCTATCTAGGCTTTGTTTCTGAGCCAGTAGCTTCTACTCTGAAGGATTTGTGTTCAGCTTCAGTTGGTATAAACAAATATACAATAAATAATAAAATAAAAAAGTGGCATTTCCTGATGGAGTTGATATATAGAAAATGCAGATAAGTAGCCAGACTTCAGATTATAAGCAAAATATTCCGTCCGATAGCTTAACTCACATCATCGATACTCAAGTTCTACAGGAATGGAATGATACCCAAGTCGTTCATCATCAGGCTCTATGCATCCATCAAATGTTTGAGATGCAAGTGGAGCGATCGCCCCAAGGCATTGCTGTAGTATATGAAAATACACAACTTACTTATCAGCAGTTAAACCAGCGGGCGAATCAACTAGCGCACCACCTACGTACTTTAGGTGTTGGGCCTGATGTACTTGTGGGCATTTGCCTGGAGCGCTCCTTGGAGATGATCGTAGGGCTACTGGGAATTCTGAAAGCTGGAGGCGCTTATGTGCCTTTAGATCCGACATATCCCTCAGAACGTCTAGCCTTCATCCTGGAAGACACCCAAACACCAGTATTGTTAACCCAAGAGAAATTGGTCAAGAACTTGCCACCGCATCAGGCGCAAGTAATTTGTCTGGACTCAAACTGGCAAGGGAATATCCTAAACAGTCAAGAAAATCCTGTAAATGAAACGACGGCTGAGAATCTCATCTATGTAATCTACACATCTGGTTCTACAGGACAGCCCAAAGGTGTAATGATCCCTCACCGTGGGATTTGCAATCAACTCCACTGGAAGCAAACAACCTTTGGATTAACTCACGCAGACAAAGTTTTACTGACTATTTCTTTTAGTTTCGACCCTTCAGTGTGGCAGATATTCTGGCCATTGTGCTTTGGAGGGCAGTTATTCATGGCTCGCCCTGGTGGACATAAAGACCCTGCCTACCTTGTGGAGGTAATTACTGAGCAGCAAATCACCGTTTTGGCCTTAGTACCTTCCATCCTCCGTGTCTTACTGGAAGAGAAGGGAATTGAGAATTGCCGATTTCTTAGACACATTATCTGCGGTGGTGAAGCTTTACCTGGCGAACTCATAGAACGTTTCTTTGCTCAATTGAATTTGGATAATGTTCTACATAATTGTTATGGCCCGACAGAAGCTTCCATTGATACCACTTTCTGGACTTGCCAGCGCGGTACTAATTACACCATTGCTCCTATTGGTCGCCCGATTACTAATGCAGAGATTCACATCCTCGATGAAAACTTACAGTCAGTGCCCGTTGGTGAATCAGGTGAACTGCATATAGGCGGTATTGGTTTAGCGCGAGGCTATCTTAACCGTCCAGAATTGACCACAGAGAAGTTCATTGTCAACCCTTTTAACTATGAACCTGGGGCACGTCTTTACAAAACTGGGGACTTGGGGCGTTATTTGAGCGATGGTAATATCGAATTCCTTGGTCGGATTGACTACCAAGTAAAGATTCGTGGCTTCCGTATTGAATTGGGAGAAATTGAAGCCAGATTAGGTCAACATCCGGCACTGACACAGGCTTTAGTTATAGCCAGAGAAGATGTTCCTGGGGACAAGCAACTCGTGGCATATTATATTGTTGCTAGTCCAGAGCAAATTCCTAGTCAGGTTGAATTGCGTCGCTTTTTGGAAGGTCAACTGCCTGAATACATGGTGCCCGCTTCCTTTGTATTTTTGGACACCTTGCCACTAAATCCCAACGGGAAAATAGACCGTCAAGCTTTACCAGCACCGGATACATTTGCTCTTAGTCTATCAACTAACTTTGTTCCACCTCAGAATCCTAGAGAAGAAGTCTTAGCTACCATCTGGGCAAAAGTTTTGCGGCTGGAACAAGTAGGCATCCACGACAATTTTTTTGAATTGGGAGGTCATTCACTGCTGGCCACTCAAGTAATGTCTAGGGTTCGTCAAGCCTTTCGGATAGAAATACCGTTGCAACTTTTGTTTGAGAATCCCACGATCGCTACTTTAGCTCAAGCGCTCGCCCAAAATCAGACTCAAGAAAATGATCCCCAAAATCAGACTATTCCCCAAGTAGCCAACCGCGAGTCAGCCCCTTTATCCTTTGCTCAACAGCGAGTGTGGTTTTTGCAGCAGTTGCAACCCAACAGCCGAGCATATATCGTCTCAAATGCACAGCGCTTAACAGGTAAGTTAAATGCAGATATATTACAAAAGTCACTAGATGCGATCGTTGTCCATCATGAAGCACTGCGAACAAACTTCATCTCATCACTTGATGGTAATCCCATACAAGTAATTGGCACGCCTCGGCCTGTGGAACTCAAGGTAATTGAGGTAACACAGGAGCAAGTGGAATGTCTGCTAAATCAAGAGGCGCAACGCCCCTTCAACTTAGAAACTGACTTGATGCTGCGAGCTACATTGCTCCAAATAGACGAACAGCAGCATATACTCCTGTTAGTCATGCACCACATCGCCTCAGATGGGTGGTCAATAAGTATTCTCTGGCAGCAGTTAGCAGCTGTTTATGAAGCCTTGTTGAGTGGTAAGCCTTCCCCCCTGGCAAAATTGCCCATTCAGTATGCCGATTTTGCTGTCTGGCAACATCAATGGCTATCGGATGAAATACTTTCTAGCCAAATCAACTACTGGAAAACCCAGTTAGCAGGTGCTAATACTGTATTAGAATTACCAACCGACCGACCACGGCCACCAGTTCAAACTTACCAGGGAACAGTGCAATCCCTGATGCTACCCCAAACCCTGAGTGCATCGCTAAAAAAACTCTCGCATCAGCAGGGTGTAACCCTATTCATGACATTGCTGGCGGCTTTTGGGACAACACTGCACCGCTACACTGGACAAGAAGATATTCTCATTGGTTCTCCGATTGCTGGTCGCAACCAAGTTGAAACCGAAGGCTTGATTGGGTTCTTTGTCAATACCTTAGCCATACGTACTAACCTTTCAGGCAACCCAAGTTTCCGGCAGTTACTTAGTCAAGTTCGAGAAGTAACACTAGGAGCTTATGCTCACCAAGACCTGCCCTTCGAGAAGTTAGTAGAAGAACTACAGCCAGAACGAAATCTGAGCCATTCACCGTTGTTTCAGGTAATGTTTGCCTTCCACAATACCCCAAGGGAACTCTGGGAACTTCCGGAATTGAACATTACCCCTTTAGAAATCCATAACGGCGGAGCAAAGTTCGATCTCACCCTCGACCTGGAAGAAACTTCAGAGGGGATCAAAGGTGGAATTGAATACAACACAGATTTATTCGATGCTACAACTATTGCTCGAATGCTAGGGCATTTCCAAACTTTACTTGAAGGTATTGTTGCCAATCCAGAACAGCATATTTCAGATTTACCTCTGTTAACAGCAGCCGAACAGCATCAGCTACTAGGAGAGTGGAATAATACTGAAGCTGACTACGATTTATCTCAATGTCTGCACCAGTTATTTGAAGCGCAGGTAGAGAAAACACCAGATGCGATCGCTGTAAAATTTGCAGATAAGCATCTTACCTACAATGAGCTAAATTGTCGCGCCAATCAGCTAGCAAACTACTTGCAAACCTGTGGAGTCCAGCCAGATGTACTCGTAGCCATTTGTGTTGAGCGTTCCTTAGAAATGGTTGTCGGATTGTTAGGGATTCTCAAGGCTGGTGGCGCTTATGTACCTCTTGATCCCGAATATCCTCAAGAGCGTTTAGCATATATGCTAGAGGATTGTCAAGCCCCAGTGCTGCTCACCCAAAGTAATTTAGTGGAGCATCTACCCGGAAAAACTCAGAAAATTTGCTTGGATACCGAGTGGGAAACAATCTCACAACAAAGCGATCGCAATCTCAATTCCAGCGTCAAGCCTCTGGATCTAGCTTATGTAATTTACACCTCTGGTTCCACCGGCAAACCAAAGGGCGCAATGAACACCCATCGGGGAATTTGCAATCGCTTACTGTGGATGCAAGACGCTTACCAACTAAATGCAACTGATAGCGTTCTGCAAAAAACGCCTTTTAGTTTCGACGTTTCCGTTTGGGAGTTTTTCTGGCCCCTATTGACAGGGGCGCGTTTAGTGATGGCTCAACCAGGCGGACAGCGAGATGCGACTTACTTAATCAACACCATCGCCCAAGAGGAAATTACAACACTGCATTTTGTACCCTCCATGTTGCAAATATTTCTAGAAACCAAAGGGCTAGAACGTTGCAAATCTCTAAAACGGGTATTTTGTAGTGGCGAAGCCTTACCAGTTGACCTTCAGGAGCGATTTTTTGAGCGGATGGGATGTGAACTACACAACCTTTATGGCCCTACCGAAGCAGCAATTGATGTCACATTTTGGCAGTGTCAAACAGAGAGTAACTTAACAAGTGTACCGATTGGGAGAGCGATCGCTAACACTCAACTTTATATCCTCGACTCCCATTTGCAACCAGTTCCGTTGGGTGCGAAAGGCGAACTTTATATTGGTGGTGTTGGAGTTGCTACAGGTTATCTCAACCGTCCAGACTTAACAGCCGAGCGATTTATTTCTCATCCCTTTAACAACGGTGAAAAGCTTTACAAAACTGGAGACTTAGCCCGTTATCTTCCCGATGGCAATATTGAATACATCGGGAGAATTGATCATCAAGTAAAAATTCGTGGCTTTCGCATCGAACTTGGAGAAATTGAAGCTTTACTAGCACAACACCCTGGCATACAGCAAACTGTCGTCACAGCTAGAGTTGATAATCCACAAAACCAGCGACTAGTCGCCTACATCGTTCCTCACCCAGAACAGACACCAACCACAGACGAACTGCGTCATTTTCTCAAACAAAAATTGCCAGAATATATGGTGCCTAGTGCTTTCGTTTTACTAGACACCCTACCCCTAACCCCCAACGGCAAAATCGACCGCCGCGCTTTACCATCACCAAACTCAACAAAGCTTGATTCAGAAAACACCTATGTGGCTCCTCGTGATGAATTAGAATTCCAACTGACCAAAATTTGGGAACAAATTCTAGATGTCCAGCCCATTGGCGTCAAGGATAACTTCTTTGAGCTAGGAGGACACTCGATATTAGCAGTAAAACTATTTTGGCAAATTGAGAAGACATTTAATAAAAATCTACCTCTTGCAATTCTCTTCCAGTCAGGTACCGTAGAGGCTCTAGCCAAAATAATCTGCCAAGAAGAAGATTTAACAAAAAACTTGGCTTCAGTAAATACCTTGGACAAATCAAAACCTGCCTGGTCATCCCTGGTAGAAATTCAACCCAATGGTTCCAAGCCACCTTTTTTCTGTATTCATGGACTGGGTGGAGAAGTCTTGTGTTTCCGTGAATTGGCAGTGCATCTAGGTTCAGAGCAACCATTCTACGGACTACAGCCACAAGGGTTAGATGAAAAATACCCTTTCCATACGCGGATTGAAGACATGGCAACTCACTATATTCAGGAAATACAGACCCTTCAGCCCAAGGGGCCTTATTTTCTGGGAGGTTATTCTTTTGGAGGTATAGTTGCTTTTGAGATGGCTCAACAACTCCAAGAGCAAGGCGAACAAGTTGGTATTCTAGTTATGCTTGATAGTTGTCGTCCAGGTTATAGCTGGCGGGCATCATTTCTCAAACGAGGTTTTTTGCATTTAAAGAATATGGTTCAACAAGGGCCTAGCTATCTTTGGCAAAAGGCTGTGAAATGGATCTATTGGCGTAAGCGGCATATCCAAAATAAATATAACCGTTACTTGGAAGAGTTACTTAATTTACCTGAGAATGACAAGCACTTAAAGAGTATAGATGCTAATACTCAAGCCGTTAGTGAATATATCTTCTCACCTTACCTTGGTCAAGCTATTCTCTTGCGGACAGAGGATCAGAATCGAAGTGAAGCTATTGGCACACAATACGATCCTCAATTCGGCTGGGGTGACATAGTAACTGGAGAATTAAATATCCATTACCTTCCCGGATCTCACCTTGAAATACTTAAAGAACCCCATGTACAGGTGTTAGCCGAAATATTGGGAAATTGCTTAACTCAGGCGCAGTCTTCAAAGAATTAATTTGAACTTTTGACTTGATTAAGGATTTCGACGGTACAAGCGTCAAACCAATTCGCAATGGGCTAATACCATTTCACGAAAATCTTGATACATATAGATTTTTTGTAGGGGTAAAGCACGTTGCTCATTGGTGTCAACTTAA
>NZ_KV757769.1 GCF_001712795.1 Nostoc sp. KVJ20 | reverse complement strand
ATTAGACCTGAATCCTTACAAAATTTTTATCTTGTAATTCTGCTGCTTGCTGCTTTACATTCCCTAAATCTGCCTGTGCTGCCTTAAATTTTGCATCTACGGCTTGCTGATTTTTCTGCGCTGCTTCAAACTTTTGCTCTGCATCTTTCTTTTTTGCTTCTAATTTTTGCGCTTTCTTCTGTAATTCTATCTGTGCTTCTTGCGTAGCTTGCAATTCAGCTTGAGCCGTTGTAACTGTATTTTCTGCCTGTTGCTTTTCATCATCAGCATCTTTAGCCACTTGAATTTGATTCAATGCATATAAAGATGATATACCTGCGAATAATAATAAACATACCGCTAACCCAGAACTTAAAGCTAACCGCATCCGCCCTTGGCGAATTTCTCGCTTGGCTTCTTGTTGAGCATTAACTAATATCTGCTTTGCATCTTGTTCAACCTTCAGCTTCTCTTCTGCTTGCAAGCGTTGTTCTCGCTCTCTAGCTAGTTCTGCTAATATTTCATTACCCTGTTGCTGACGAATGAACGACACAAGGTAATCATGCACCAGTTGATAACGGTCAGCCGGCGATTCTGGTAACAGCAACACTAATCTTGATGCCACAAAAATTTCTAACACCAAATCTAATTTATCAACTTCTGCTACCAAATCTGCGGCTAACTCAGCGCGAGTCTTGAGGGGACGAGTACCATTTTCATCTGTCAGTAAATATAAAACCAGTCGTGCAACCTGTTCATTCTCCGCACCACAATCATGGATGACTTCTTCTAAAAATCGCTCAACCAGTTTCTCTTTAGTCCCAAATTGACGATACTTATCTAAAGTTGTAATTTTCTCAGTTTGCAATTGCGTCCCCACAATTTGCAACTCAATTGGGCGAACCTCCCCCAATTCCCCTGCTAAATCCCGCACTAATTGGTCAATCAGTGCAGGCTCAAGATAAAAGTGAGAGCGTTCTGTTAAACTCTGCACAACAGCCATCGCATCGGCTGGCGAAAAGTTACCCAAATAATAACGAATATTTTTATCAAGAATATTATTATTAATTACACTTAAATCAAACAGACGGTCTAATTCTAATAAATAATGTAAATAATCTTCCCGCAAAGACAGAATTACCTTGACAAAAGGAATATCTAGACAAACTCGCAAAAACTCATAAAATGCTCGTCGTTGACCTTGGTCTGGATAAACAAAGAAAAACTCTTCAAACTGGTCAAACATTAAAACCGTCAACAAATTACGGTCAGCATTTCTCCGTAATTGTTCTAAAATAGCTGCTGAAGAATCAAGATTAGCAAATAATTGATTCCCTCTGACTTCCTCAAAAGCCTGAGCCAAACTCTGCCCCAACATCCCCACCCAATCTGTATAAACTCGCAACAAAACAGGTAAAGCATCTCGCTCACCAATTGCTTCCTGTTGCAACGCCGGGATTAATCCACCCTGCAAAATCGAGCTTTTACCCACTCCTGACTGACCATGAATTACAGTCAATTTATGCTCAGTCCCGCCAATTCTTTCTCGCAACCGCTTAACATCTTGTCCCCGACCAGAAGCAGCAATTTCTTCAGCAATGGTTTCAGGATTTTCTACTTGCAACTGTGTAGAACTAATTGCCTGTCGCTGCGGGTTAAGATAAGATGCCCCAACAAAGGCACGGAAACCATACTGTTGTTCAATTTGTAACTGTTCTTGCTTAATATTAAAAGCTTTCAGATATTCACCTTGTTCAAAGGAAAGTGAGCGCAATCTTTCTAAGATAGATATATATAATTGCGGATTATAATGATGATTACTTTCAGCTTTAGCAACTTTTAAACTATTAATTGCTGCTTCAAATTGACCTAAACCCTGTTGAGATTTAGCTAAAATAAACCGATACCAACCAAATTGATTTGATTGTAAATTAGGTATCTCAGCTAATATTTGTAATGCTTGCCCTGCGAGTTGATTAGCTTCATTCCAGTGTGACTGTTCTAAAGCTACTTCTGCCAAAAAACCATAATCTTTAGCCAACTGCAACGACGTGCCATAATTTTGATGTAGCGGCAGAGATTTTTCCACAAGGCTTTGCAACTCTGACCATGCTTGTAAACGTCGTAGCACTTCACCCAGTTTAGTAATATGCTTTGCAACTAAATCTGAACGTTGTGCTTGTTCAAAAATCTCAATAGCTTGCTGAAGATAATTTCTAGCTTCTTGCCAATATCTAATATTCTCTACTTGATTTCTTTCAGCTTGGCGCTCATACGCTGAAGCAATATTAACGAGTAATATACCTTGTCGTTCTAAATAATTACTTTGTTGCCAGAACCCCAAACTTTGTTGATAATGTGCTAAAGCAGAATCTATCTCATCATGTAGATAATCATTTAAACCAAGCAAAAACTCTAAACTTGCTTTAAGTGCTGCTTCTAATCCTTCCCCTCGATTTTGCAAATCTTGACGGGCGGTTTCTAGTTCCCGGCACATTTGGGGATTGGGCGTTACATTACCAGCAAAGATTTCATCACTTTTTTGCTGAAGGAAGTTGACTAACTCATCAGTAGGATTTTCAAAATTAATAATAGTTGCCCAACTTTCTAAATCAGTTGCTAATCGAATAAATTTTTGCAGAACTGAATCATTAACCCACAACAATATCGGAAACGGAAAGTTCTTTCTAAACTCCTCCCGTACTTGGTTAGCTGAAGTCAGAACGGTATCAATATCTTTAACCGACTCCAAACCAAAAATCATCAATGCAGGCGGCTGTTCATCTCCCAGTTGTTCGCGGATATTTGTGTAAAGCGTTTTTACTGATGCAGGTAAAGTAATCTCGTGAATATGTACAGGAGATAATTGGTGCAGACGTTGCACCATGCGCTGACGTAAAGCAGCATAGTTACAGCGCAGCAAAATCAGCGAAAATTCGCCCTGAGAAAGGGTAATTGTTCGCACCAGAGTTTGCAATGAACGCTCATTGTCAAAGGCTAAATTTTCTGGCTCTTGCTGATTACTCATAACATAGATAATTTACCTTGTATTACCTGTTTGTATAATTACATCATGTAATACCATTTCACGGAAATCTTGATATATATAGATTTTTTGTAGGGGTAAAGCACATTGCT
>NZ_KV757768.1 GCF_001712795.1 Nostoc sp. KVJ20 | reverse complement strand
TGGTACAAAGCCCCACAATTGCCGTAATATTTCTAACCGCGAAAAAATCTTTCCCGAATCATTCACTAACAACTCTAGTAAGCTAAATTCTATACCTGTCAACCGAATGCGTTGCTCATTTTTATGGACTTGCCGCTTACTTGTATCGATTTTCAGGTCGCCTGTATGAATTATAAAAGAGTTAGGAATAGTATTGATACTGGTTTTGTGGGAGCGACGTTTTAGTACACAGGCAATTCGAGCTTCTAGTTCTTTGGGTGAGAAAGGTTTCGTCATGTAGTCATCAGCACCGAGTTCCAGCCCTGTGATTCGGTCTGCTACATCTGCCAAGGCTGTTAGCATAATAATTGGTACGTCTGATTGTTTCCGTAATTCTTGACAGACACCGTAGCCATCCAGCTTTGGCATCATTACATCCAGAACTATTAAATCAGGGGTCAACAAGCGAAAAGCTGACAAAGCTTCTTCACCATCACTAGCTGTAACTACGCTGTAGCCAATCATTTCTAACCGCGTCTGTAAAATCCTGCGGATGCTGGCTTCGTCATCTACTACTAAGATTGTGCCTTTCTCACCTGATAAGTTTCTCAACGCTGTTCCTCCACATCGAGAACTCTCAATCACACATTATCTGCTTATTAGGAGTCAAAAACGCAATCACATTTTTGACCTACAGTCATGATCAAGAAGCGATGCCTGCGGCGAGCTACGCCTACGCTTAATGCTTACATCTGTACAACAGATTATGCTGGGGCATCTGCACGAAAACAGATTTGTACACAATTAATAAATTCTTCAGCAAGAGACTCGTATTTTCCATAGTTTTGGTGTACCTTGTTAATTCCGTGCAATTATTAATACTCATCTTCTCCCAAATTTACTCATCCAAATTTTAAGCCAATGCCTTTAAGGGAACAGCCAATGAAAACTTCTAATGATACAGATACGAAAAAAATCATCAAAAAATCTGACAAGCTCACGCTGAGACAGATGAAATTAATCGAGGAGGCTGAAGACCAACTTCTTGAAGCTAATACTGTCAATTCTCCAGCCCCTGTGGTTGAGGTTGAGGAGAAACCAGTAGCGATTTCAGAGCCTAGAGTTCCTGACTATATTCCGCTCCTTGACAACCCTCCAGTACAATCTGTGGGAAATTCCGGCTGGCAAGTGTCTGATGTCTGGCGAGATATTCGGGTGGATGATTTTTGTAGTTGATGGTAGCGAAAAGCAAGCGCCCAGCGTACCGGATCGCTGACAAAATCAAGTTCAAGTTTCATGTTCACTCTGATTAAGATATAGGTATTTGACCTCAAGGGTGTCGATACTCATGGTGCAAGACCAGATTTTGCTGAATGATGGTTAATGGTAAACAGCGCCCGTGAAATTCCAGTTGAAGTCTATCTAAATATTCAAAATCTTGTTGCTAGTCAAGATATTGCCATTGTCAATTCCCAGCAACCCCAACGCTTACCTTTAAATTTGCAAGCAGAAGTACATTTACCGAGCGATCGCTATTCTATTGCATACCGTCAGTGGCTCAAACAACAGGGTATTACTTTCGGCACCATTTAGAACTTTGTTATGCTTTGCTCCCCTGACATTGTTTGTATTGTGAGTTTGCTTCCTTAGTGAAATTTTTTCAACATTATAATAAGTGGGGGTTCGCAGATAAAGTGAAATTACTTGTCAGACAAGGCTTTGAGCTAGCCAGCCAATTCGTGCATAAAGTGAAATTTTGTATCTAATCCCAGAAATTAACGTTATCCTGTACAGTGCTGATAATAATTTATACCTAATTCTTTAATATTCTATAAGAAAGTTGCTTGACTATCTATAGTTAGGAGTGAGCGATGGCGTAACCGCCCGCCGGAGGCGATCGCAAAAAGGTCAGAGGTAAGCCTATCGCTCAAAAGTGCGTTTTTAATAACGTCAGTTCGGGTTAAGGACTCAAATTTGATTACTTTGACGAAAGAATAATGCTTTCACGCTATCAAAACTAACGACAGAATCTTAGTCTGCGGCGAATGGCACGCTTTAAAAGCTGAAACCTCCTTGCTAGCAGGGTGTGGGAGGTGTGGAAGGACGGGGAAGGACGGGGAAGAAGTCTTACCCCCCCCACACTCAATACGGTTCGGTTAAGCTCAAAAACAGGTAGACTGAGGGTTGTGACCTAAGTGTACTTACGTCGTATCATTGAAGTGACCTGGTGCTTTTCCTCCTGGAATCTGGCAACAGGATCAGTTTCTTGGTTGAACTGAGACGGTCTACTGTTGAGCCTGCTCAAGCGCTCACTCGACTCCCAATACGGTTCGGATAAGCATTTTTCACTTTCCTTGTGGTCTGGGTAAAGGGTAAGAGGTAAAGGGGAAAGGATGTATTCAAAACATGAGTCCCTTTCCCTTTCCCCTTTAACCGGACCGTATTGACTCGACTCCTGCTTAGTTCAGTGTTGTTCAAAGGAGCATTGAACTCCCATACAATTTATGTCTGCTGAGTCACCCGTCCCCAAGGAGCCATCCGACTCACTCCCCGTCAAACCAGACTCGGAGCCAAATCAGCCATCCCAAACCGATGCCCCTTTTCCAGTGGTGGGAATTGCCGCTTCTGCTGGCGGGCTAGAGGCATTTACGGAACTGATGCGCCATTTGCCAACGGATACGGGCATGGCGTTTGTGCTAATTCAGCATTTGTCTCCTGACCATGAAAGCCTGCTGCCGGAAATTTTAGGCAGAGTGACTACCATGTCTGTACGTCAGGTGCAAGACCAGATGCGAGTTGAGCCAAACGCGGTCTATGTGATTCCGCCCAATGCCCAAATGACCCTAGTCGATGGCATTCTGCGGCTCGCGCTCCGGCAGAAAAGTGACGGCAAATATTTACCCGCCGACATCTTTTTTGAGTCGTTAGCGACCGATCGCGGCAACAAAGCGATCGCCGTTGTGCTGTCGGGGATGGATGGAGACGGTGCTGAGGGGGTGAAAGCCGTCAAGATCGCTGGGGGTGTCACTTTTGCCGAATGTGATGCCACGGCGCAATTTAACAGTATGCCCAATACGGCGATTGCAACTGGTAAGGTGGATTTTGTGTTGCCGCCGCAAGGCATTGCTACAGAACTGAGCAATCTCAGTCGCAACCCCTTTCTGGGGCAATCAGAGCCGTTGCAGATCATCCAGGAGTTACCCCCGAAACTGGGTGATCCGCTGAACCGAATTTTTTCCCTCCTCCGCACGACAACTGGCGTTGACTTTACCCAATACAAACCGGCATCGCTGGAGCGCCGCATCCAGCGGCGGATGCTGCTGTATAAGCTGGACAGTCTGGCAGCATACGCGCAATATTTGCAAACGCACGGGGACGAAATTCAAGCTCTGTACGAAGAAATTCTCATCCATGTGACCAGTTTCTTTCGCGATCCGCACGTCTTTGAAAAATTGAAGACCCAGATTTTCCCCATGATCAGCCAAAATAAAGCCAGGGATGTGCCGCTTCGGATTTGGGTGGCTGGCTGTTCAACCGGGGAAGAAGTCTACTCACTCGGCATCTGCTTGTTAGAGTTTTTCAGCGATCGCGCCACCGTCCCGCCGATTCAGATTTTTGCTACCGACATTAGCGAAACAGCCATTAGCAAAGCCCGATCGGGCTTCTACCTAGAAAGCCAGATGGCAGGCGTTTCACCGGAGCGTAAAAGTCGGTTCTTTGTCACCCAGGCAGGGGGAGGGTATCAAATCAGCAGTACTGTTCGCGAATTTTGTGTGTTTGCCCATCATAACTTAGGCGACGACCCCCCGTTCTCGAATCTCGATCTGATTAGCTGTCGCAACCTGCTAATTTATTTATCCGATCGCCTGCAAGAGCGCATCATGGCGTTGTTTCATGGCGTTGTTGCATGAATAGA
>NZ_KV757767.1 GCF_001712795.1 Nostoc sp. KVJ20 | reverse complement strand
CCCCTGTTGAATAAAACCCTCGGTCATCGCATAACCTAGACCTTTACTTATGCCTGTAATTAGGATGAGCTTACTCATATTTTTTTATTATTCCTGCTCTAAATCAATAATTCGTGGGAAAAAATAACCGCTACCTCTTGCTGTAATAATTAATTCTGGGTTATTGGGATCGGATTCTACCTTTGTCCGCAATCGTGAAATATGCACATCTACCACACGGGTGTCTGTACTCATCTCTGGTACAAAGCCCCACAATTGCTGTAATATTTCAACCCTTGAAAAAATCTTTCCTGAATGATTCACTAACAACTCTAATAAGCTAAATTCTATACCTGTCAACCGAATGCGTTGCTCATTTTTGTGGACTTGCCGCTTATTGATATCGATTTTGAGATTGCCCAGATGGATTATCCCAGAGTTAGGAATAGTATTGATACTGGTTTTGTGGGAGCGCCGTTTTAGTACACAGGCAATTCGAGCTTCTAGTTCTTTGGGTGAGAAAGGTTTCGTCATGTAGTCATCAGCACCTAGCTCCAGCCCAGTGATTCGGTCTGCTACATCTCCTAAAGCTGTGAGCATGATGATTGGCACATCTGACTCTTTCCGTAATTCTTGGCACACACCGTAGCCATCCAGCTTTGGCATCATTACATCCAGAACTATTAAATCAGGGGTCAACAGGCGAAAAGCTGACAAAGCTTCTTCACCATCACTAGCTGTAACTACGCTGTAGCCAATCATTTCTAAACGCGTCTGTAAAATTCGGCGGATGCTGGCTTCGTCATCAACTACTAGGATTGTGCCTTTATCACCTGATAAGCTTCTCAACGCTGTTCCTCCACAGCGAGAACTCTCAACCATCCATTATCTGCTTATTAGGAGTCAAAAACGCAAAACAATCTTGAGGTACAGTCATGATGAAGAAGCGATGCCTGCGGCGAGCTACGCTTACGCTTAATACTTGCATCTGTGCAACAGATTATGCTGGGACATCTACCCGAAAACAGATTTGTACACAATTAATAAATTCTTCTGCAAGGGACTCGTATTTTCCATAGATTTGGTGTACCTTGTTAATTCCGTGCAAATTATTTATACCTAACTTCTCCCAAATTTACTCAGACAAATTTTAAGCCAATGCCTTCAAGGGAACAGCCAATGAAAACTTCTAATGATACAGATACTAAGAAGATCATCAAAAAATCCGACAAGCTTACTCTGAAACAGATGAAGTTAATCGAAGAAGCAGAAGACCAACTTCTTCTTGAAGCTAATACTGTCAATTCTACTGCCCCTGTGGTTGAGGAGAAACCAGTAGCAATTTCAGAGCCTAGAATTCCTGACTATGTTCCATTCCTTGACAATCCTCCAGTACAATCTGTGGGCAATTCCGGCTGGCAGGTTTCTGATGTCTGGCGAGATATTCGGGTAGATGATTTTTGTAGTTGATGGTAGCGAAAAGCAAGCGCCCAGCGTACCAGATACCGAGCGATCGCTATTCTATTGCATACCGTCAGTGGCTTAAACAACAGGGTATTACTTTCGGCACCATTTAGAACTTTGTTATGCTTTGCTCCCCCGACATTGTTTGTATTGTGAGTTTGCTTCCTTAGTGAAATTTTTTCAACGTCATAATAAGTGGGGGTTCACAGATCAAGTGAAATTGTGCCATTCTAGTCTGCGGCAAAATTTCACTAAGCCTAGGAACTTAAGTATCATTTTATACTTAAACTACTGAGTTGTTTGGAGAAAAGGTATTAATCGTAGATTATGTCGGATAAAAGATAAGGGTAGCTTATTTTGTGTTGTTTACTTTTTGATACTGGTGTCACTGTAGGCATATGTAGAGGAATAAAAAAGTTCAACAATAAATAATAAAGTCCAACAATAAATAAAAAAGTTCTACAATTTCTGTTGGGTGCTTTACCCCGCTCCAGGCATCCGTCCATGAATTGCTCGCAAGTCTTACCGCCGTGCGATCGCTACGTTATTACTAGAGCGATCGCCTCCGGCGGGGCGTAGCCCATCGCGCCCACATTCGGGTAGAATCACTCTCCTAATTGTTGAACTTTTTTATTTGAGTTTGGTGTCTCTATGTTGAAAAAGTGGTAAATTGATCCCTTTTCCATCCCCAAATTGTTCAACTTATTTTTATGTGGACTTGCACCCAACCACGAAAAATCAATGCTTTGAGAGACTAGAATTGTTGAACTTTTTTATATGCTTACAGCATAAGTTGAGCAAATTGCTTGCTTTATGCTTTCAAAGGGGGTTGCTCAATTTCTGCTTACAAAAGTAGAGACAGTGAACTCAAACAGAAAGTAACTCTGTTGCTGGATTTCGGTTTTCATAGCAGCTATACCTAAGCAAAGTTTTAATGCGGGGCATGAATATGTTTGCTCAGGTTAGGGTTACAAAACAGAACCTTTGCTCATGTTTTGCTTTCAAAACCTGTTTTCGATAAATAATTTCCGACGTAGTCTAAAGACTTTGGGCTACGTAATTGTAGTTTAAAGGATAAGATGGCCGCTTTTAAAGGATAAAGTGGCCGCCCCAATCAAGCCAGAATGCTTATTTCTCCGTTGCCATACTTTGCAAGCGATTACATTCAATCCTTTCAAATACGCTTCTGCTTTAGGTTCTGCTCTGCGGCCACTTAATGGTTTAAAAACGGTCACTTTATCCTTTAAGTTACACTTTTTTCTAATTTATGGTTCAAAATTTTTCTCACATTATGATTCAAAGCATAGATGCTTTTTTGTTTCCGCTCTTTTTTAGAATATCCCCAGATGATGGTTTCGATGAGGTAGAACTATCTAAGTCTCGGCTGACTTTTAAACGTTCTACTTCAAGGTGTAGTTCTAAGATTGTTTTCTGTAACTCACATATTGCCTTGCCCTGCTCAATAATTATCTCTACCAGTTCTTCTTTTGATAACTGGTTCAAGCTTTCTCGGTCTAAATCTTGAGGCAGGTTTTGGTTCATATTTGTGATGCTCCCCTTCAAGTGTCCCCTTTGTCAATACTCTGCCACCTGAATTCTTACACTTTGATTAAATTTATCCTTGAGGATTTGTACTCGTAGTGTCACAGTAGTAATTACCGTATTCGCTTGCTCGTATCAAGGAAAGTATTTCATGAACGAGTAAGCTTTTCCTACCTAAAAAAATTTTTGGGCAATCAGTACATCTAACTCCACTGTCTTTGTCAGGCACAGCGATGGCGTACCCACCAAGAGTCGCTGGCGATCGCAGTACTACATCAAGGACAATTGCTTATCCCATCTCTGAACCTTCACTGTTCAATAGCTTTAAAATCTGTAGTGCCTATTCCACATAGCTTAGAGCTTTTCTTAGTGCCATTCGAGTAAGAGATGTTCCTACACGAGCGATCGCTAAAGGTGGATATAGCCATAATTTCTCAATCATTGGCGTTCCTCTCAAAATTGAAAAAGTTCTTAATTTTTAGCAGTTTGTGAAAAGCTAGATGCTAGTTACAATCCAGCCGAACTAACATTTTGTTAAGCTTTCAAACGAATCACGCGACTTTCTGCATTGCTATCTACTGTCAACCTATAAATAAAGATCCCAGGTGGTAAAAATTCTCCGGCATCATTTTTACCGTCCCAGGCAACTGATTTTTGACCAGCAATGGGATTACTTTCATCAACCAGTTGGCGAACATAAGCACCAAACTGATTCCAAATATCGATTCTGACCTTTTTGACGTTTTCTGGTAAGGTGTACTCGATATTTACTGATTTCTCAAACTGTGCTGGCGCATTTGTTGTCAAAAAGCTTAAAGGTGCAACCCTCTCCACCAGAGGGGCTGTTACTGGTGCAGCAGAATACTTGTAAACAGTTTTTCCTGAAGCATAACCGACAGTCACGGGATTACCAAAAAATCGGAAACGATTGATAAATTGCCCTATTTGATTAGCATCTTCCCAGTTTTGACCTCCATCATTTGTTTGGCTGCTAATACCAGTAGGGTTTCCTTCTAAAAAGTCATAGCCCCATCCACCAACCCAGCCGAGGTTCTCATCTGCGAAACCAACGCCTTCTAAGTTGACATTCTCTTGATCATCGTTGATACGGAGTCTTTTCCAAGTTTGTCCACCATCAATTGTTTTTAGGATTGCACCTTTAGTAAAGTTTTCCAGAGAGACAAAACCAATATTCTCATTTAGGAAAAAGATTTTCCAACCCCATTCTCCTAAAGGAAAAGAGGAACTAATATCGGCGACTTGGTTTACCCAAGTTTTCCCCCCATCTTCTGTATAGAGAACTACTGGAATTACATCATCGCGGGTGGGTTTGGGAATATTATTGTCAGCTTTACCGCCGACAACCCAACCAAAATCTTCATTAATGAAATAGTTATCAATCAAAATTGTGGCATATTCGCTCATATCCCAGACAGTCCAAGTTTCTCCCCCATCGACGGTTTTCATCATGCGGGCAGGGATATCAGCAGGATCATTGGTACCAGAAGCATAAACGACCGACTCGTTGACGATCGAAAGACCACAAATCTTTACTGGAGCGTTTTCAGGAAGATTCTCTACAATAGCCCAAGTCTCTCCTGCATCAGTTGTGTGATACAGGCGTTGCTCTTTAGATACTGTTCCAACCCAACCATTTAAGGGGGTCGAAAAACCAACACACCTTAAATAAATTGGTCGCCTGTTAACAATAGGTGTTTGAAATTGTATCTTCCAAGTATCGCCGCCATCGGTGGTTTTGATGATTTGACCGTTACTATTAACTGCCCAGCCTACCATTGGATCGATAAACCAAATATCATCAGTTCTCGAACTAGCGATTGGTGCATTTGTAGGAAACCATTGTAAGTTTGTAGAATTTGTCATGACGGATACTTCCTCTTTTTAGCTAAAATGTACAAGATTCGGATTACTGGGGAAAACTATTGTCTTTCCACTTTTTGAACAGGTTAATTCTTGCGTCTGTCCAAACACCTTCGGGAAATCGAGGGGGCATATTTTTGGAGCATACCTGACGTAAAATTTCATCTGCGCTATTTTTCACATCATTATAATCATCAAGTATGGGACCACGAGGTTTCATATGAGCTATATCCATCGGTGAGAATAATTGGGAAATCCCGTTTGTCCAAGTTCCTCCATTGGGTTTAAGAGAAATGGTATGGGCAATATTTTTCAGCGTCGCCGATACCTCTGTTAAAGCTTGCCGCAATTGAGGATAGGATTGGGTTCTAAAGTCGTTAATCAGCGCGTCACAAGCTTGGGCAATTTCTTTCAGTCTCTCTTGGAAAAAGATCCAAGCACTACTCATCTGCGGGAGCAACTGCACATCTGCATAGACTTCAAAACTGGGCCCTGCATTCATACCTGGAAACTTATCGCTTGCTGGCAATTGAGTGATTGCTTTAGCCAAGGGAGAAACGCCAAAAGGCATAAGATTAATAAATGCACTCTTGAGAACATACATTTGTTCTTCATTCTCCTCAGTGTGAGCAAAGAAGCGGAGGAGAATTTGCAGCATGATTTCATAAAGAGCAACGAAAATCTCTACTACATCCCGACTCAACGTATCGGTGATGATGTTGGCTCCAGGAGTAGTATTATCTTGCTGAAGACTTAAAAGGGGATTTTCAATCACAGGACGAGCAGGTTGAAAATTGGGATCGTTCTGCAATTCTGCTAAATATTCTTCGCGAATTTTGGTAAATTTAGCAAAATGACTGTCATCTCTTTGGGCTGGAGAACCTTCACCCTGCATGATAATCAAATCAATCGCTTTTATTGCTGAATCCAAGTCTTTTACCTGGATCATCTCTTTAAAAATCCCAGTTGCTTGAGCTTCGAACGGCCCAATAAATAGTTTTTGACCGATAGTTTGAAAGCCTTGGTGAATTAGTTCATAGAGTTCTCCAATGGTATTATACTCAAGTTTTCTAGGAACTAATGGTTGTGGTAACGCCGCCAGAAGTCTTAGCAATTCTTCGTCTTTGATTCGCTGACAAAACTGATTCCAAGACGCTTTTTGTTCCTCAGTATCAAAATTATTTGGCAATTCAAAACAAATATAGCGATTCAGGGTGGTTTCATTGAAAGGCGCTAGTTTGAATGAAAGTTTTAAAGAAGTATAGGTTTTAGCCTGGGGAAAATTTGCGCGTCGGAAATATGGCGCTCCTCCTATGGCTGTGAGGAGATTGCTAGCAAGTGCTAGATGCAGCATTTCCTCTACGGCAATTCCATTGATTATTGTCCGCCGCCACCGATTAATCTTATTTAACTGAGCTTGAGAAACTCCCTCATTTGTAGATTCTTTTAAACTGAAAGCAGTAAAAAGATACTGGCAAGCAAGAGAATGTTCCAATTCTGCTGCTTGAGAGAGAAGATAAAGTAAGTCTTCTCTAGTTTTGACTTGATTGTCTGTACTCATAACGATACTCTTGTTTCCTAAAGTATTTTTCAGAGCAGTAATTTGAAGAATAAAAAGTATTAAAAAGCAAACTGCGAGATTTTTCAACAGACTGTAATATCGACTTTATCCATATAGTAGGATTCAAGGCACTTGGATGGATAAAGTCGATGGGAGTCTTATTAGTTAATTAATACCAACATCATCAAATGCTTTAGCGATCGCCTGTAACTTCTCATTCTGTGAGGGATCATTTCGGAAAAGCGATCGCGCCCATTTCTCTATAGCCCTACGGCTATCGCTGAAACCTGAGGTACGAGAAAGATCTTGTGATAATGCTAAGTAAAACATTCGTGTAACGGAAATAGCATCAAATAGGTAATTGCTGTTACTATCTTTTGCTGTCAAGATATTGAAAGCTGCCTTATTGTGAATACCGCTATTAGTGTGAACGCCGCCGTTATCATTATCTATTGTTGTGTGGAGATAATTCCTCATGTGGTCAGGTTGACTATGGCTTCGCGGGTTACTCAAGTCTCTTAGCGGGATGCCGGTGTTTGAGAGATCTTCGCCCATTTGCCAATTCCATTTGTCAATATTAGACTCATTGAAGTTAGATATAATGATGCCGAAGATATCTGAGTAAGATTCATTGAGTGCGCCTGACTCGAATTGATACTCAAGTCGTGCTGTATTTTCTGTCAACCCGTGTAAGAGTTCATGTGCAACTACATCTAGTGCAACTGCATAGGAAACGAGTTGACCACCGACCATTCGCTGTCCGTAAATCATCTGCCCACGGAATCGCGCAGCATTACGCCATTCCCGACCGACGGACTCGCCGGAAAATAGACAATTGACTGAGGACACAATTTTCCCACCCTGATTGTCTAATCCATTTCGCATTAGTACATTTTTAAGGAATCGTACAACTTCTTCGGAGTTGGCATGGGCACTGATTGCACCTCCATCCCAGGGAGCCGGGGGATTTTGCACATATTTACCTGGTAGTCGAGAACTTTGAAAACGGGAGTCGCTGAATTCAAAGTCATGAGTGTGTACGTTATTAACCTGATTACGTAAGAATTTCACACCCTCTTGCTGCGAACCGGAAATCTGACGTGTTTTTCCTAACCCATCTTTCTCAGTGTCTGTAAATGTCTCCTCATTAACTGTTTGGGTTCGAGGCAATTCACTAATCAACTCACCTGAATGGGCATTAATGACATAGTCCATGACTTCTGGCAATGGATGAGCTTCTTTTACATTGTCAGTATCTAGCTTGAGTACATCTTCAATGATGTATACCAATCGCCAGCGGTGTGCATCCCGATCATAGTAGTAGTTAAGCCGTGGCATAGCATCTAAATGCTGTTTGCCGTAACCTGCTGCTTCACGGACAACTTGGATGGCTTGAGATGGAGAAATAGAAGCGATCGCATCAACATTAACAGGGTCACCTAATGCTGAGTTGAGCGAGACTAGTTCGTTATCTTGTTCTAGCTCCACTGTAATTAGCGAACCATACACTGGAATTTTTCGATAATACTGGCGAAGCTTTACGGTTTTTGTATTCGTAAAGGGAATGTTTTCAACGCCTAAAGACTTAAACTCGCTCGTTTGCCCGTTAACTTCAGTTACAGTAAAATTAGGAAGTTCCGAACTTGCTAATGCACTTTTGACGTAGCGTTGAGCAACATTTTCTGCGTCTAGCGCAGACAAATCCGAAGCACCATCTCCACGCTGTGGTTCAGCGGCTAAAACTTCTGAGCGCAGTGATGTAACTACTGGGTCAAGCGAAGCTTGAAACACAAATGTACGCAATCCATTATCCATTATTAAGTCCTCCCCATTAATTCAGCCCAATAATCTTATTGAATCCACATGAACAAACTCTTAAGAAAGGGTGTCTGCTATCTAAGTAATCCCCATAGGATAATTAGCCTTCTCTAGCCATAATCCAGGTCAGAACATCGTTTGGGTTCTCAAAAAACTTGAAATCTGCTACTTTAGCAAAATGTCTTTCCGTGGACTTTTCCCCAACAAACAAACACTTATTACGCTCATGTGGAAAGCCAGCACGATCTGCTGCAAAGCAAAAAATCATCACGGAGTCTTTTCTCAGACCTACTTCTGAACTGTAAATAAGAAGTTCAGGTGAGAAGAAATCAAACAGCCCAGCATCACTGAGAGATCGCTCCATCATTGCTTGGGTGAAATTATCTGGTGTATTCGAGATAATCCCCAAGGGAATCGAATTATCCCGAAGCTTAGTCAGTACAGAAAGAACTCCTGGAAGAACAGTTAAAACGAGTCTAGTTCCTCCGCTTGTGATGCTTGCTGTCGCCAGAGTATCACCTATATCAAAGAAGATACTCCCAACACTTGGAGCGCTCATCGATTTTCCTCATTTTGGAAATACTCTGTGGTGAAATTTATTGGAAAGCTGCGACAACTTTATTGGCTATAGCTTTGCCGACTATTTCACCGCCAGTAGCATCAAAGATCCAATGCACACCTAAATAAATGCGACTGATCTTGTTTTCTTCGATGGCTTGTCGGAGTGTAAAAGTTGCTGCATATCGTGGACGGGTAGCACCAGTATTATCTGTTGTCATGCCGTTAAACTCATCAGACACAAAATTGACAGTAATTTGTTCGGGTGTCTTGTCCAGAAGAGTAGCCGCTACTTCAAAACAAGCTGAACCGAAAGTAGCATGTCCCGAAGGATATGCTGGGAAGTTTGGTGTGCCATTATTTGCAGGCTTATTAACAGGGTTACTGTTAGGTGCTCCTAATGGGAGCCAGAAAGGATCGCCTTTTCTACCACGCAAAATATTTCCGTCTCCCAGAGCAGGAAGGGAATTTCCATCACTATCCTGTCCAGGTGAGGGTCCCCAACCTACTTCTGCTTCACGAATACCTACAACAGGTCGCCAAAAATCATAAGCATATTTCCAATGCCATGCTGCAATTCCAGCATCAGCCATTGCAACATTAATTGCAGTCAATAGTTTGATCTTGCCTGCATGAGGAAGTGCTTTAAATTCTGGAATTTCAAGTACAACCTGGTTGTAGAGACGCGGTGGAGTTCCGAGAAGATTAGAGCCATCGTAACCCCAGAAAATACCAATCACAGCCTTACAACGGAAGTCAGCATCACGCCCAGTAATATCGTTTTTCCCAAATTCAGCTACCTGATCAAAAGCAAGAGCATATTCATTGCTGTTTAAGGCTGGTGGTGGAGCCAGAGGTGCTTCATTGACTACATCAGTAAGCACAAAGGGCTTAACTTGTCCCCATGTACGGCCAAGAGTTTGTTGTGCTGGGTTGAGTGGGTCGGGACGGTGGTGACCAGGCTCTTGCCGATAATTACGATCCAGATCAGGTGAACTAGAACCATCGTTGTTACGAAAATCTATCCAAGCATCTGCAACTTGCTTGCCATAGTTTAGAGCATCAGGATTAACCCTAATAGTAAGCTGTGCAGTTTCCGTGGATATAAATTGAACGAAATCGGGATAAAGTTGCTCTGCTGCAAAAATCCCAGCACCAATTAGCGCAGCAGTTCCCGTTGCGTCGTCATTACCAATTCCTCCAGGTGGATTTGGTAGATTTCCCAGTTGCGGATTAAGCTGCCCTGTAACTTTCGCATATGCATCATGAGCAGCGAGGTGAATAATAGCTAAGGCGCGAGAAGTTTTGGTAGGACCAGCGTTGTTAGCGTTAGCCGCGTGACCATCACTAAAATCTTTGGCGGCTAGTTTAAGACCTAAATCGTTAATGCTCAGTATACTCATTGAGGTTCTCCGTGTCTTATAATCAACCTTTTCCTGTCATTTTCGGCGGAAAATAATCTAAAACCCCTATTCTGGCGTACTTCTGCCATAAGAAAATTAACTGACAAAATTTAGATGCGATTACAAAATTTCTCACTACATCTAAGGTTTAAGACAGGTGAAGTATTTTTCTCTACTGGTAGCCACAAAATAGGGATAAAGTTTATCCGGTTGTAATCACTTTCGGTGATTTTGCTTTATAGCCTTAATGTCAACTGTATTTGCAACTTACTTATTGTCTTTGTAACTAAATATTAAAACCTAAACTATCTTCCTTTCCAATTCTTGGAATTTCTTTCTTTTATGGAATAATTTCCGCATCTTAATACTAAGGCAGTTTTGCTGAACTTGCCAGCTATTTTTGCTAAAAAAATCTCTTAATGGAAGAATTAGTTTCTAATCTTTATTATGAATTAACACTGACAAATCTCATGCTAACTGTTTATAAATTTTTACATTTTATAAAAAGAAAAATGTTATTTTAATTTTTCTATCTAAAGATAGAAAAATTAATTTAATAATTTCTATAGTCTTATCCTATATGAAGAGTTTTATCAACCCAAAGAGTGAGTTTTAAGTTATTTATTTCTAACTCAAGTTGATTGAAGTTAAAAATAAAATCGTTATAAATAAAATTGGAAGTATTTACTGCTTACATAAAAACTGAAGTTAGAGCTTATCTAAGCAAAGTTAACGAATTACATAATTTCGACTACGAAGAGCTAACGAAACTAGTTGAAAAGGCATAACTTGTTGCAGAAAGTAGCCAAATAATTGCTGATACTTATGGTGGTTTCTGAGATTCTAATATAGAACGTTAAACTACTGAGGCAATTTTGAGATGTGATATTGTTGCCCGTCGAAAAACTCTAGAGAAACGGCTTTAAGTTAGAGTACTAAAGTAGAGGATGTGTAACATCACTCGTGAGAGGTTAAAATAAAGCGCATTTTGTCAATTAGTCAAAATATTCAGCAGTGAAATCTCAAACTTACGGAGAAGATATGGATTATTTTCAGTATCATAGCGGAACAGATAAAACTTTTATTGGAGAATCTTCAGATTCTTCACCGTCTGTTGCAAAGGGAATTTTTTGGGTTCGTACTCCACAAGAAATTGGTAAGCCTCAAGATTCTTCATTACCATCTGTTGCTAAAGCTATACTAGCAGCACCAAAACCACTGCTGAAAATTCGCTTCGAGACAACTCAATATGCTCCCAATCATCTTGTTACTCTACGCAATGCTAAAGATGGCTGGACGAAAGACATTTTCGGGATTTATCGGTTTGGTGGTTGGGAATTTTTCTTAGAAAATTCAAGTTATCCTAACAATCTAGAGTTTAAATTTGTGCTTAATCAAGCTTATTGGATGAATGGTTTTAATCTAAACATATCAACCAGCACTGACGCATCTTTTACTGAAGCACAAATTCAATTTCCTCCCGTTCCGAATCGTTATAAACATGGATATGATAACTTTCACATTGACCGTACTAGAATAGGGCAAGATGGCATTCCTAATAATACTCGCGAAGATATTGAATATGATGTAATTGTGATTGGTTCTGGTATTGGTGGCGGAATATTAGCAGATGCCTTATCCGATTCTGGTATTAAAACCTTAGTACTTGATGCTGGTGGCTTGACTTTTCCCACTCATATAACTAATCTTCCTGGGGATTGGTCGCGACTAGCAACGCATCATCAAGTGGGACATTATAATAACGAACCCGGTTCTGATTTTATCCTTGGCGTACATTTGAGTTTAGGCGGTCGCTCTAACTATTGGTCTGGATTAATTCCGCGAATGCCTGATTGGGAATTACAGTTTTGGCCCGTCGAGATTCGTGAATTATTCACAACCGAAAATGGGTATAGTGATGCAGAAAATTTAATGCGAAGAGGAAAGACATTAGGACCTTTTCAGGACAGTATCGTCACTCAGCTTTCTGCTGAGTTTGGTGATTGGATTGTTGAGGATCTTCCTCACTCTCGACATCAGCCGAATATTAGCGATCGCCAACTTTTCTTTTCCATTAATTCGCCTCCATATATGTCCTTCTGGAGCGAGTTTCTTTATCATTGTCCCTAAATCACAATGGAGCTTCCCACTTGTAGATAAAGCCGCTAGAGCTGGGTAACGTAAATCTTGAGTACCAGCCATCATTGGAACGAATTGCCGTGGGATGCTTAACTTCATTTTGGCCGTTTGGAGGAATGTCATTTACGTTGTCGATATCAGCTAACTTAAGCCAAACTCCTGCAATCCCAAAGTTTGTATCTACTGTGACATCATGGTTCTCGAAGTTAAGCATGACGACTAGCGTATCGTGAGCAAATTGATTGGGACGCGATCGCCAACCAATTACTTTTTTGCCTCTCCCTTGATTGCTGCCAAACCAGGAACCGAGAATCCAGGTGAATTGTCCAGTGTCGGCTGGGTTATACCCTGCTAGTTTCAGTGCCGGATAGCGTTTTCGCAGTTGGATCAGCCGGTATGCCCATTGAAAGAAGCCGTTGCTTTCTGGTGGAGAGGGCCAATCGAAGGACACAATATTGCGATCGCGTTCGGCGTTAAACTCTTGTCCCATATAAATCATGGGCTGCCCCAATGCCACCATTGCGGAGAAAAGCCCCAGTCGTCCTTTGCGGTCTTTGGTAGCAGGTTGATTCAGAATAGGATTCGTCCCGACTTCGTAAGGGATACTGGTTTCGTCGTGGCTCTCACTGTAATTGACGACATTGTTGGTGTGGCTAGCAAAAATGCTTTTGCTGAAGAAGAAAATGTCTCCTAGTTTACCAGTATTGTAAAACTCACCCTGAAACTGTCCTTCGCGAAGGAGGGCTTTCATCTTATCGTGGAAGGGATCGCACCATTGGGCAAAGCCATCAAAGCCCTGACGATTCAGGTCAGATTGATTGGGTAGATTTTCAGCAATCAAAATGACGTTGGGTTTGAATTGCTTCAACTCGTCTGCTAGACGCTGTAAGAAGCCATGATCCATATAGTCGGTATGGGTGGCATCGAAGCGGAAGCCATCCACATGGTATTCC
Organism: Nostoc sp. KVJ20; assembly: GCF_001712795.1. Lineage (GTDB taxonomy): Bacteria > Cyanobacteriota > Cyanobacteriia > Cyanobacteriales > Nostocaceae > Nostoc. Next base: position 9,659 of record NZ_KV757767.1, on the reverse strand, counting down.
GCGAGCAGAAGCTTACAGGCATCAATCAGCATGTACTGAACGTCTAATTTCTCAGTGGCGAGACGATTGCCCCAAGGGGTTTTACCGTTGAAATAGAGTCCGCCTTCTTCTGAATTTCTTTCTTCCTTGGGATGTTCCAAAATCATTTTCCACAGTGGATTGAAGTCGTTATCGGTATGATTGAAAACTTCATCCAGGATTACAGCTAATCCATGTTGATGGGCAGTGTTCACCAGATCACGCAAGTCATTGGGGGTACCAAAGTCACGTTCTACAGTAAAGAACAAAGAAGGGTTATAGCCTAAGGTTTTGGGACCTTGCTGAGTGGAAATTTCCGCTAGGGGCATCAGAGCAAGGGCAGTGGTTCCCAGTTTGTCAAAGTAGCTGTTGGTAATCCGTTCGGTAATACCTTTAAATTTGCCTTTATTGCTGGGCTGAATATCCGCATCGCCTTCTGTGAACCCATACACACTTAGTTCGTAGAGGATTAGTTGGCTGATGTCGGGTGTTGCCCAGTTGGCATCCGTCCATTTAAATGTTGTTGGGTCAACAATGACAGAGTTATTGTCTTTAAAGTCATTTCCCAAACCACGAGCATAGGGATCGGTAAAGTATTGCTGGAATCGTTTCTTACGATTGCTGGGAACACCACCTTGCACAAAGAATTTGTATTCATCGCCCACTTTGGCTTGATCGGTCGCAATCAGCCAGGTATTGGGTTGACCAAAGTAGCCTTTGTAGCGTTTCAGTTCAATAAATTTGGTGGGATCAGGTTGATCGTGTCCGGGGCGTTGCCAGTCGTTGAAACTGCCCATTAAATAAACCCGAGCGGCATTGGGATGATACAGCCCAAACACCATGCGACCATCGCTGAGAACATTCGCGCCTAAAGCTGATAAACCGTCAGTTTCAGGAATATAAACTCCTGATTTGAAACTTAATGGTTTGAGAAAGTCTTTTGCGGATTCTGTTTCTGGGGAGCGAGGTTCAACATGGTAGATGAAGGCATTATCGCCTTGACACCAAATCTCATCGGGAATGAGGGCGTTGCCACTCTGTTCTAATGGGCTGTAATCCCGATTGAATTGATCTGGCTCCCAAGGTCCAGTAATTCCTGCTCCTTCTTTAAATTTAAAATGGAAGGTTGAACGAAGCACAGACACTTGATAGAACAAACCAAAGCTATCTACACCTGTTAGGCTAATATCACTCTGTTGAGTTGAACCGTCATACCAAATCCAGAGATAGGGATTTTGGAACTGATGGTTTCTGTAATGGATTGTGAGTGTAAAGGGCATAAGCTTTTTTGGAGATTTTCGCCTCAAAGAGCAATTTTATTTTTGTAAACCTTTCGTAGCAATACTTTCAGACATTGTGTAGTGGCTGATTACAGCTTGACCACTTTTTCCCCAATAGAACACTTATGGGAAGAGATTAAAAGGAATTTAAGGGGGAATGGCACTAAGAAAAGCTTTAAGCTATGCCCCGTAATGATTACAGGCATTTATGCGATTAAGGAGTCAAGGAGTAAGAGCGATCGCATTTAAATCTCTCAAATACTCTTCTATCTTAAGTTCTGTCTTGCGGTAATTTTATCCTTTAAAAACGGCCACTTTTTCCTTTAACAATACCTTCGCCAATTTACGAGGGTAAGTTGATGTACAAACTCCCATTTCTCCGAAGCTGGGCAAAAACAATCAGTCCTAAAAATTCCTTCCAGGTTTCTCGCAAGGCTTTTTTAGCGTATTTCACGTAGGACAAAGGGTTTGAGAGTCCAAACTATCTTGTAAGCTAAACGCTTGTGTATGAATGATTTTGCCAGTTTTGCCGAAATTTTTGTAGGCTCTTATTTTGGCAAAGGTATTGCTTTAAGTGACAACTTTTCTTAGTGCCATTCGAGGTTAGGTCCAAATTACGGTTCAAATCACATATTGGAACTTGCGAAGGTATAATTCAAACCCAACCTCATTTTTCTTGAGCGGCCCAGTAACTTGAACTTGCTCAGGCGATACACCTGTGTTCTGGATGTTAGAAGCTAGGCGCTGATAAGCCAACCGCTCATCCTCTTCCAGCGGTTTAGGGCTGCCCGTACTGCGGTTCCATTGGATTTTATCTGTTCCCTCAAGCGGCACGAGTGAGATACCAGGTCGGACATCGTTTCCTTGTAGAAAAAGGTGTCCATTCTGTCGTTCGACAGTCCCTGTAAGCGTGACCTCTACACCCCGAAACTTGTATGACTCATTTGCTGTCCTGGCGAACTGGTTCGGCCATTGTTCAATGTCTGGAAGTCCGTCATGATTTAAATATACAGAGGCTGTGGAATCTGCCGCATTGGCAATTGGTCTGACGAATTTGACAGCGTCCGGGTCCATCTGATTTAACGCCTCATATGCCCCACCCCAGCAGGCACCGAGACCATAAGGACAGGTTGAGGTCAAGCCGACCTCCACGAAAGTCCCTTTGTCAGCGTCGGTGATCTCCTGATTTAATTTTTCCGTATTGGGTATTTCCGTTGTTGATTTGCCGACCGATGTTGCTAAATTCTCTACCAAGGTTCGTGCTAAATTAGGAACTAAAGAACCACTAATCTTGATGATTTTCGCGACAGAGGGAACCTTTTTCTTGTTTAAGAGGAACAGCATGTAATGCCCGGGGGGACAGACATTGGGATTGGGCGGCGCAGTCACCGTGAGCTTCTGCTGTTTGATTGAAGATGCGAGGAAGTTAATGCGCTGGTTCTGGTCAAACGAGTGTGTTACCGATGGCAATCGTATCCAGCTCACATGTCCGATCTCCTCCGGATTTGAAGTGCCTACCTCAAATGTTTCTCCGTAGGTAACCTCATCTGGAGCAGTAAGGATGTCCGGTCGTAGACCGTTGAATAGATAGGGAGGGTGGAATATCTGCGCGTCAGAGTGGCTATCTTCTGGGTCATTTTGCTTACCGTTTATTTGAAACTCACCGCCACCAGCACTAAGAACGGTTGCATCGGGCAACAGAACGACCGTTGAATGATAGCAGCGGTCAACCGTTTCAGCAGCCAGTTCAGTCCATTTCTCTGTATCAGGATCCCATAATTCGGCCACATGAACAGGTTGTCCGTCGGTAAGGTCGTTAAAGCCATTGTCGGGCCCGCTGTTGCCCCTGGTACCTCCTACGACCAATATAGTGCCGTCTGGCAGCAGCGTTGCATTATGCTGGCGACGCGCGAATTTCATGGGTTCCGTCGAGCGCCAGGTAGGGGACGGCTCATTGAGATCAATAACTTCCACCGCGTTAGTGGGTGGATTACCCCCTCCGATATAAATAACCTTGCCGCCCTCAAGATTATTTATATCGGAATACATTACCGATGGTGCATACTCGCGACTCCCATTGGCGCGGTCTTTTGTCAATGGAGTCCAATTTCCGCCGTTTTTCGTATCGAGAAATTGGCTTCGGGCATTCGGTCCGGACATGAAAACGCGACCATCCGATCCTAGATGCAACCGAGGGTACAGTGGAGGTACATTGAAATTAACTATTGAACGCCAGTTCCCATCGTTCCATATCTGTATTTTGTCGTTGATCTTACCACTATCCGTAGTGCTTCCAGACATTACAAGTGCAGTTCCATCGAACAAAGTAACGGCTGTCGGATACCAGCGACGGAAATCATCACTGTCACCCATCAGCGCCGTCGGTGTCCAAGTGTTAGTCCTGTAATCATAAATTGTTGCCTGATTGAGCCCAATGCTGTCCTTTTGATGACCTCCTACGACTAACAGTCGCCCATCGGGAAGGAAGCTATGTCCAGAACAGAATAGGTTGACTTTTGTACCGTCTTTCCAGGTGGGCTGTGGTGTCTCTGTTGTCGATTTTGAGACTGGGTCCCAGAGGAAAGGTGTACACTCGTGAACGTCTAAATTTCCTTCCCCAGACTTTATACGTCGTCCCCAGAAGAGCACCTTGCCATTAGGCAGTACATGGGCGTGAATTCCCGCATTGGGCAGGTAAAAAGGATTCTGCCATTGTCCTTTCACATTGGGAACTTCTACAGGACTCAAGGCTTCCGGTAATGTTTGTGAATCTGTAAATGTCATAGCTAACTTATGAGATGAATTGGGATTAGAATGAGAAAGATTAAAGCAGTACTTTAGCAAACTTCAGAAAATCACCGATTACACGAATTTCACCACCATCTGGTAGCTTAACGCCTTTGGAAGGGTCCCAAGGAGAATCATCGGATTCGCGCCGATTGAGGTAGGAGAAAGGGTCGTTTATCATCAGTCCGATAAAGGTTTCAGCGACAATGCGGCTGCCAACCTCGCCTAAGGAGTCGCCATTCGCACGAACCTCAGATTCTTTGAGGATGTAGTACCATGCGGGCGTTTTTTTGAGGAATGGTTCGAGGGCTTGATTTATCGCGTCTGAATTTCCCTGTTTCAATTCATCCGCTATCAGTTCTGGAATGCCCAGCCGCTTAGCTAGGCTCTGTCCAGTCGGAATGCTGAGTAAATATCCGCGTAGTAGATTCCTCTTGGCCAGGTGCTTGAGAAGCTCTTTAATAGAAACAGACAGTCCTTCTTCTTCACCTTCATTAATCATCGTTGTCAAAGGAGGAGCAAGATGAGTATCAATCTTGCGTGCAGAATTTCTTTTGCGTTCAGCAGCACGATGTTTATTAACAAAGCGATCCCACTCAATAATCCAGTTGCAAGGAAGGGTATCAAACGGCCCTGGACCTGGTGGACGACCGCCAATATCCCCTCTTCCTGTAAAAGAAAAAAGTAACTTAAACGTTGCGTCAGCTAGTGCCCCCGGTTCGTCTGTAAAATTGCGGTTGTAGTCATAAGCAGCGCGTACCATGCTGTGTCCAAAACGGTAAGATGCAACGGAGAATTCCAAAGGCATGAAAAGTTCTCCATTTCGTGGTTCATAAAATTTAAGCCCGTCTTTGAGAATGCTATCTACTATCCCACTAACTGTCAGAGTTTTAAGGAAATCATTGACCACGAGCCACTGGTAGTGCCAACGCACCAGATTTTGCGCCCGAACGAATAGATCTCGCTCGTTTTTGACTTTTTCAGGTTCATTAGCTCGAACCCAGTCTACAACAGCGTTGTGAAAACGCAGAAAAGCTGTGTGAAACTGCGCTACAATAAGATTCTCGTCGTCGCGACTGTCGCCAATGACAGCAATTCTGTTATTGCGCGGCAAATCACGCTTTAAATCCCCTTCTGGCGGAATTTTGGCTCCAGGTATAGGTTTTCCACTAGCATCGTGTTTAGCGTTTTGACCAACTTTTAGTTTCACAGGGTCATCTTCCTGATAGAAATCTTTCGCTTGTGTTGGAGCTTCAGGCTCTAAGGTTGGTCCGTCGCCATAAACGCTGTCAAGATCGAACGTAGGGCGACGTAAGTTCTTGAGTTTATCGGTTACAAAATCGGGAGATAGAGGCGTGAAATCGTCTTTGGTAATGTCCGTTTGTAGGTCTTGAGCCGTCCGGTCAGTGTTAGCAGTAATATCGTGGTCGATAAATTGTCCCCAGTAGGTATAAACCGGAGGGATAGTTGAATTGGCTTCTTCAGGATCGGACTGAACCTCAATCATTGCCTCACCCAACTTTTTGAGTTTGTCGATAACATCTGCGGTATTGTCTGCCGGAAGTAGACTGTTTGGATCTTTGGCAAGCTCTGGGAAGAGGTAGTTGAAATCTGTCTCTACATTGATCGCCTCTAAGCCAATTATTGACACAGTCCTTTCCACAGTTTCTTGTCGAATATATCCACCGTGGCTAAATTGAAAACGAATTGTTCGCATGGTTTTCTCCTTTAATTTGATTGCTTTTTTTCTTGTTAAAAAACTTGATAATTAAAACGGCTTAATGCGAATATTCCAAAATTGCCCTACCTCGGTATGACATTGCAAGCCAATAAATCCATTGGAACGCTTGAAGGTTTTTGACGCATTAGGGGTATTCGGTGCCCAAGGTATCTCAAATAAGCATCACACTGGAATTTTTCGATAACATTGGCGAAGCATTACGGTTTTTGTATTCGTAAAAGGAATGTTTTCAACGCCTAAAGACTTTAACTCGCTCGTTTGCCCGTTAACTTCAGTTACAGTAAAACTAGGAAGTTCCGAACTTGCTAATGCACTTTTGACGTAGCATTGAGCAACATTCTCTGTGTCTAGTCTAGACAAATCAGCGGCTAAAACTTCTGAGTACAGTAATGTAGCTACTGATTCAAGTGAACCTTGATACATAAATGTACGCAATCCATTATTAAGTCCTCCTTATTAGTTCAGCCTAATAATCCTATTGAATCCACATAAATAAACTCTTAATAAAAAGTGCCTGTTATCTAAGTAATAGCCATAGGATAATTAGCCTTCTGTAGACTGAATCCAGGTCAGAACATCGTTTAGGGTCTCAAATACATTGAAATCAGCTACTTTAGCAAAATGTGTTTCCGTGGCATTTTCCCCAACAACAAAACACTTATTACGCTCATGTGGAAAGCCAGCACGATCTGCCGCAAAGCAAAAAATCATCACGGAGTTTTTTCTCAGACCTACTACTGAACTGTAAATCATAAGTTCGGGTGAGAAAAAATTCAATAACCCAATATCTTCTAGTGATCGCTCCATCATTGCCTGGGTGAAATTATCTGGTGTATTTGAGATAATACCCAACGGAATCGAATTCTTTTGAAGCGTAGTTAGTACAGAAACAACCCCTGGAAGAACAGTTAAAACGAGCCTAGCTCCCCCGTCAGTAATACTTGCTGTTGCCAGAGTGTCACCTATATCAAAGAAAATACTCCCAATACTTAAATTATTCATTGATTTTCTTCATTCTGGAAATGCTCCATTATTGAGTTGAGATGGGCAAAAATCAGAGGTAAGCTAATCGGCATTTAAGTTGCATAAAAGCAGGGCTGAAGCCCTTACTACAAGCGAATCATTCTGGAAAAATGAATGACGATTAGCTTATTTGGTAATTTCCATTGCTACCATTGAACAGTAATGCTGATTGAAAAGCAGCTAATAGCGAATGTGTTTGGTAGAAGTTTATTGGAAAGCTTTGACAATTTTGTCGGCTACAGCTTTGCCAATTGTCTCACCGCCAGTCGCATCAAATATCCAATACACACCAAGATAAATGCGACAGATTATGCTTATGCGCGAAATTTAGACTTCTAAACTGGATTTTAAAGTCAAGTTCTACTGCTCAATTAAAGATTCAGCATAACAGGTACAGAAGAGCCACAATCTTTTCAATGTAATTTATACCTTTCCCAAAATCTTTTATATTCAAATTTATAAGATGATTCTTTTATTAAAATCATCCTATAGAAAGGGAGCATAACAGGGTAGGTTGAGTTTACCATGTAGCAGGTAAGGTGCTTGTAGAGTAAGGGTTTGAAGAATTGTAACAGGTATAATAGAATCAAATTGAAAGTATATAGGAACATTTTTGGGAGCCAAAAGGAATAGGAGAGAGATATTTATAAGGAAATTAGGTAATGTCAAGTGTCCAGTTATGGCGGCTATAAAAGGACGGTTAGTTCACTTACCCAAGATTTGTAAACATTTTCAACAATTCACCTCAGTACCAAGATTGAGAAGCATTCTAGTGACACGCTAGCCAGATTTTCCCTAAAGTCACATACAATTTTGGGTGTTAGTTCCACACTGCTTCTAGGCGATCGCGATCAAGATGGTAAATAATCCTCAGTTTGACAACCTACCGCCAATCAAGTTGATCCACATACAGGATCAAGCACCATCAACACTACAGGGAGAATCTAGAAGCAGGGCAGGAAAAATAGCTGCACCCACAGACATACGGTGGATAAAAGTACTGGAGTTTTTACGCAGCAACAATCTCGCACCCAACAGCCGCAAACTCTACGAACGAGAACTCAAACGATTTTTGGCTTGGAGTGAGCTACACTATCATGAGCTACGCCCGCGTCACTTCGCACTATATAAAGAGTATCTGCGGGATGAACTGCGGACTGATGCAGGTAAACCGCTTTCAAAAAGCAGCATAAATGCAGGAGTCGCGGCACTCAAAAGCTTTTTTAAATGGATGTGCTATACGTATCCTGATATTATTGCTACTAATCCCACACTGGGGATTAAACTGGAAAAAGTACCACTGCCACCAGCCCAGAGTTTAACCCCAGAACAAATGGAACAGGTTTGGTCAGCGTTGGAATTGTTGGGAGAAACAAAGCAACGCGATACAGCACTGGTTCACGTTCTTAGTCACGGACTGCGTGCTGGAGAAATTGTACAGCTAAATGTTGGGTCATTTGATGGCAAGCTACTATTTTTACCAGACACCAAAACCAATGAACCACGCTTAGTTCCACTGCGAAAAATCTCGTGCCGAAGTGCTGTTGCAAGATACCCGCGATCGCAATAGTCTTTTGGGCCCTATTGTTAGCACCGATCTCTTTGCTGGTCTAGTGCGGACAACAATGCACCTAGATTTAGATGATTTGATTGAACCGCAAACACCACAAACCTTTAGACCACATGGCCCACACCAATTTTCACATTCTACTGAAGAGGGCGATTCTGTAGCAGCACCTGTTGAGAAAGCGAATGTTTTGGCAATGCTCGATGAGGTGACAACTTTAGAAGATGTCCGCAATTTGGCATCAGATGAGGATGTGCAAAAATGGCAGAACGCGATCGCTAACTACCTGATAAATGTCAAAGATGAGATTTCTTTAGTTAAACTGCAACGTGTGTTGGAAATGCCGATGATAGAGGTGTGGCTAGGATTGTTGCTTGGTGGGTTTGCACTAGAACAGCGTGGTGATTTTTATAACAGTCGGAATATTTGGGTGAAAAGTTCTCCAATTACTAACACCTAGCCAATTTGATTTGAAATTTTGAACTTTCAAGCTGCTTTGACACCCAATAAATTTATCACTTCTGCTGCTGACCAACCAGATTTTATTCTCTTTCAACAAACACCAGCAGCTTTAACTGCGAGGATGACAGATACGGTGAAAGCAAAATCCCCAATCCTTGCAACTACAAGATGCTTGAAACCTTGATTTATCGTTACAATAGTATTAGTAGTTAACAACCCCCAGAGGGTTAGTCTGAGCGCTATTGAGCTTATTCGTTGTCAGGAGATTTCTTATCTTCTTCGTCATCCTTGTCAAAATTTGTATTGCTGAGGGGGACTTATGGGTGAATCGAAACGCCGAAAGGCAATATTAGGCAATCACTATGGCTTGCCTAATATTTTCAATGAAGTCCAATCAATGTGGACGCAGATTAATTTCTCACTCAAGCGAGTCAAAGATTCTGATAATACATGTTTACTTGTTCAGTGTTCCAACAACGACCGAGGATTCCATCAAGACACTATTGCCCAAATTCAAAAAGAAATAGAAAATTGGAAATGTGATTTAGATATTCCTATCTTGATCCAAGTTCTCCCAAGGGGAGTTCAAAATTCAGGAACTAAACTTTTTGATGGGTTCGTTACCCTTTGGTGTAATTGTCCAGAATTTGAATTGTGGCGAGAAATATTTGAAAGTGAACGCGTTAAGTAAACTTTGTTGCATTAAATTATTGTTTCATCGCTCCACAATCATTTCTGTTGCCTCCACTCGATCTTGTACTCACGTTCCATAGCCGCCAGC
>NZ_KV757766.1 GCF_001712795.1 Nostoc sp. KVJ20 | reverse complement strand
ATTTTTTGGGAAAATTTATCGGTGTACCACGAATTAGTAGAGGTTATATGCCTTTTAAAACATTGAAAAAGAATACAAAAATCAGAATTAAAAGGGAATAGGGAACAGGCAACAGAGGAATTCCCAGAATTAAAGAAGTAGGTTGAGAGTCAAAATTCACTCCGTCAGGGGCGATGCCCTGAGCTTGTCGTAAAGCCTGCGGCATAGCTACGCTTAGGGCGTAGCTTCTCCAAGAGTTGGGTCATAATTCAGGAATGTAATAGACCGAAAAAGCGGTGCTTCGTAGCATCTCCGGCTCTGCTCCTGAATTCTTCTTGAATTTCTCATTTTCTACCGTTCCCACTTAAGAGTTAAGAGTTCCCTGTTTTGTAACAGTAAATAATTTGAATCATCCACCAATAGTAGATAATTTGTGCTTTCATAATGAAAACTCCGAAACCATCTAAATATCCAGATAAATTAGGTAAGAAAACATTAGAAAAAGAGCAAATTGAGTTTGCTAAAGTCTTGACTCCCTTTGAGGACATTATTCATTTAGCAGGGATTTGCAACTTGAATTTAGGCGGGAGAAAAGGCATAGGTGCATTGATTCTCAAAAAAGGTGAATCTATTCAGATTAAATTTTGTTTTGATTGTTTAGGGATTCATCCAAATTTAGCCAATGAACAAATATTACCGATATTCGAGGGGATAGAAGCCGGACTTAAGGAAATCCCAGAGCAAGAATCAATGACCATACATTTTGGTTCATTTACTTCGGATTATGAACGGCAACAAGAACTTAAGCAAATTGAGAATACTTGTTCAGTCGAACAACTTAAACTCTTGATTCGTAGTGAAAGATTACGAATCAAAGGATTAACCAAAAGTGGAATCCGAAAAAACAAATTCTTGAGGTTATGGTGTACTTATACTGTTGCTTCTGATGAGTCACGAAATCAAGATTTTGTTGAGTCTATTATTAAACAATTGGAGAAATTCTGGTACAAATTCACTGGAGAAATTCACTACATTAATAATACCAAGATTGAAAATATTCTGCAAAATTCATTTAATGCTGGTTTTCAATCATGGGAGAATTTGCTGAGTAATAAGATGAAATTAGGGATTAAAGCTTTGAGTCCTGAAGAACTCTGGACGGTAATCTGGCAGCAATTTAACCATTCTCCACCAACAGCAATCCCAAATCCCTTAAAAATAGATGAAATAAATGGACTAATTGAAACCCAAACAAGCGATTTTCACATCCGGCATCATTTACTAGAAGATGAGCAGTCTTTACCATTTTTGGATCGTCAATGGGTAAAAATCCAAGATAAATATATTGGAGCGCTGAATTTTAGTCAAAAACCAGGGGGCTGGATAGACGAACAGGGACAACTAAGATATCTCTGGTCACTGATATCTAGAGATAGTATTTTCGATACTGAAATCATCTGTCAAGTTACGAAAGCTAACCAAGGAATCACAAAAACTAATCTGCAAAGACTAACTAAACAATCGATTACTTCTACGACATTATCCAGTGATAAAGGTAATATTGATGTCAAGTCGGGACTGAATATTGAGTCAGCAGTAGAAGCTCAAAAGACGATTTACAAAGGAAATGTTGTCGTACACACGGCTGTAGTTTTTCTGGTACACCGTCAATCAACACGCTCTTTAGATGAAGCTTGCCGTTACCTTGCGAGTTACTTCTTGCGTCCGGCGGCAGTTGACCGGGAGATAGAATACGCCTGGAAGACATGGTTGCAGTGTTGTCCATTTGTTTGGGAACCACTGTTAACCAAGCCTTTTAACCGCAGACTGCCATATTTTAGTTCCGAAGCACCAGGGCTGATGCCTTTGATCCGCACAGCCACAGGAGATCGGACTGGGTTTGAGTTAATTGCAGAAGAGGGCGGAACACCTGTATATCTAGACTTGTACCAAAATCACAAGAATCTAGCTGTTTTCGGTGCAACTCGTTCGGGGAAATCAGTACTGGTGGCTGGAATTCTTACACCAGCACTTGCCCAAGATATCCCAGTTGTCGCTTTAGATTACCCCAAACCAGATGGTACATCTACCTTCACTGACTACACTAATTTGTTGGGGAAAGACGGGGCTTACTTTGATATTTCTAAAGAATACAACAATCTTTTTGAGTTACCGAATTTGCAAGGGCTAGAACCAGAAATTATCAATGAAAGATTGAATGATTTCAAGGAGTTTTTGAAATCAGTGTTAATGACAATGGTGATTGGAACTAGCATGATTGGGGTTAGTCCTGGGATGATTACCAATATTGAATCAATCATTGCTTTAACATTAAAAATATTTTTCAACGATGATGAAATCAAAATGCGCTATAAGTTAGCGCTCTTATCAGGAGTGGGAACTAAGGCATGGACAGAAACTCCAACACTGCAAGACTTTTACAAATACTGTTCCCCAGCCTTTGTTAAATTAGATTCTATTGCCAGTAACAGTCGAGATATAATGTCAGCTTTAGAACAAATTCGACTGAGACTTAGTTACTGGTTAAGCACAAGAGTTGGACAGTCAATTTCTCGCCCTTCTAGTTTTAGAACTGATGCAAAATTACTTGTTTTTGCATTAAGAAATTTATCAAGTGAAGCGGATGCAGCCATCTTAGCTCTGAGCGCTTATGCTGCTGCACTCAGACGAGCGTTAGCATCGAAAGTCAGTATCTTCTTCCTCGATGAAGCACCAATCTTATTTCAATTTGAATCAATTGCAGATTTGATTGGTAGATTGTGTGCAAATGGTGCAAAAGCGGGAATTCGCGTAATCCTATCTGCCCAAGAGCCAGAGAGTATTTATCAAAGCAAGGCAGCATCTAAGATTTTTGCAAATATTGGCACTAGATTAGTCGGGAGGATACAAACCTCAGCAGTAGACCCATTCATAGAGAGATTTAAATATCCTGCCGAAATCATTCGAGTTAACAGTACAGAAGCTTTCTATCCCCAAAAATCGGGAATTTATTCTCAATGGTTGCTTGATGATAACGGTAAACTAACTTTTTGCCGTTATTATCCCGCCCATTGTTTACTGGCATCTGTCGCCAACAATCCGCACGAGCAAGAATTACGGACTCTTTTTCTGAAAAATTATCAAGATAATCCTTTGTTAGGAATGGTCAAGTTTACTGAGGATTATATCAAGATGATTCGATCAGAAGAGTTGTCTGAGGAAGGTAAAAAACTCATGTTTCAATTAGAAAAAACAAAGGTGGCTTAACTATGAAGAATCGTCAAAAAGTTGCTGTACTACTTTCTGTTACTGTAGTAAGTTTATTACTAGCTACACCCAGTTATGGATTAGTCATTAGTGATTTTTTTAGCTCTCTAGTTGATGATATTAAAGGTGAAGTAAGCCAGATCCAAACTTGGACAAAATTGCAAATAGATCAAAGTTGGGCTGGGATTAAGAAAGATGCTCAAGCTGCAATTGATAATACTGTCGGAGAGATGGGAGCGCCAGATCCGATTGCTAGTAGCGATGAACTCAAAAATCGGATTGCTGATACTTACTCTTTACCAGTCGCCAAGGAAAAGGGGCAAGATTTAGAGCGAGAACTCACAAGAGCTTCAATCATCAGTGTTGTAGGTAAAACTGGGCAAGCAGATACGTCTCAAAAAATAGAGAAAACAACACAAATAGCTCAAGACGCGAAAACCATTGCTGACCAAGCTCAAGACATGGATGCTTCTCAAAATGTCCTGAAAGCGATCGCCGCTCAAAATGGTCTGGTAGTTTCCATGTTGGCACAACAGCGCACTGATTCATTGCAAGCAAGGCAGGATAATTCATACTCCAATCTCATGCTGACTCAAGTTGCAGAAAACACAGCAAATGCACGCAAAAAACAAGATTTGAATGAATTAGGTACTCTTTCTTTGACCCATGAACTTATCGGTATATCTCGTTTAGATCCAACGCAAGAAAATTAACCAGGACAGGAAACTCTTAACATCTTCCTGATTCCTTATCATCAATTCACCCTTATGCTTTCAAAAAATTACTTATTCGCTCAATCTCAATTTGCTGGTGCAGATTTATTAGAACAAGCAAGTAATACAGCAGATTTTATTGCTCAAGGTTTCAATCAAACTTGGGAAGAAACTATCACAGGTGATTTATATATTGCTATGTGCGATGTAGGTGTATTATTCGCCGTTGCGACATTTGTTTTTTTCATGGTTGAGTGGACAAAGAAAATGCTCTCAGGCGATGAACAACGTGCATACACAGATTTTATCTGGGTGCTGATAGTTATAGTACTTCTAGCAAATAATGGCAAAGTTTTAGGGTCAGGTACTCTTGGAATCAGAAATTACATTAATAATGTCAATCAGATTGTATTAACACGTACAGCAAAAGGTGTTGACTTAAGGGCTGCGTATCAAAAAGCCTTGGGTGTACAAGCGGTGCGTGAGGCTATTGGTAAAGAAATAGAAAATTGTAAAACCTCGTCTCTAAGTCCAGAAGAATCTGTTAAATGTTTGTCGGATGCGAAGGATAGACTTCAACAAGATTATCCGAGTTATTTTACTGGTGAAAGTGGCCCGTTTTCATGGGTCATCCAAAAAATAGACAGAATTATTCAAGCTCCAATAGAGGCAATTAAAGGTGGGGCTAATCCTATACAAGTAATACTTTCTCCTTTCAGTGCTTATATTGGTTCTTCGGTCATCGAAATTGTTTCCATTGTACTGATTGGCTTGAACGGAGCTTATCAATGGGCGATTGAATTAACGATGTTGTTGACGGCACTTATCGGCCCTTTGGCTGTGGGTGGTTCTTTATTACCTTATGGTGGAAAAGCAATTTTTACTTGGCTTACGGGTTATTTCGCTGTAGGAATGGCGAAACTTTGTTTCAACGTAATTGCCGGATTAGCCGGACAATTGATTGCTACCTCTAGAGCAGATCAACCTCTATTCTTTCTTTTTACGATTGGGATTTTTGCTCCTTTCTTAGCAACTGGATTGGCGGCTGGTGGTGGTTTAGCTGTACTTCAACAAATCAACAAAGCGGCTGAAACCTATAGCACAATCGCTATTGATGCTACTAAAGCTATAGCAACATCTGGTGGCAGTCTAGTATCAAAATTCAGTAAATAGTAGGAAGAGGGAACAGAATATTAAGAGTTGCGCGTTCCCTGTTCCCTCTTAAATCGAGAAGAGAGTCGAATGATTACTGCTCTTATTAAAAAGCTACAATCACAAACTTTGTTATTGTTCCCTGTTCCCTGTTCCCTCTTCAACAAACCGACAATGTTTAATACAAAGAATGGTACAAAGGCGAAACCAGAGCCGTTACAGCTTCTGCAATATAACAAATCTGTCCCAACTAGAATCGGAATAATTTCACTGGCTGGATTTTCGATGGCTTTGTTCTCTTTGTTACTACAAATCCTTAATTATGGGGCAGTCAGTAGTTTAGGTAAAAAGCAGTTAGCACTAGTGCAATTGTCATCAGGAGAATCAGTTGTTGCCCAAGCAGTAGAGCCGAATGAACGCTCAGATGAAGTTATTAAAAAGTTTATTTCTAACACATTTATCAAGATGTTTAACTGGGATGGACTTGTTCAAACCTTTAATGAAAAAGGAGAACCCATTACTAAACCAGATACTGGGATAGATGTCGGTAGAACTGAACGCTCTAATGGCAGGGTAACTACTTCTTCTTATGAAGCTGCATTTACTATTAGTGATAATCAAGATTTTCGGACAGCATTTTTGCGTAAGCTAGCTCAAATGACCCCAGCAGGGGTGTTTAACGGTGATACACAAGTTTCTTTAATTCCCCGCTTCATTTCATCACCTCGCAAAATTAAAGATGGTAAATGGTCACTAGATTTAGTAGCTACTCTCGTTACTTTTACAAAACTTGATAATGCAGGCAAAGGTATATCCTTTAACAAAACTATTACTGTACAAGCCATTAGTACGCCGCAAAATATCCCCAATGATACTACTGCTTTGGCAAAGAAAATTTATCAAATCAGGCAACCTGGATTAGAAATTACGGAAATCGTTGATTTAAATTTGGCTAACAGACAATGACAAATACTCAGATTAATAGCTCATCAACTGTAGATGATTTTCTCAAAATAGATGATGACTTAAAACCTTCAGCAATGAGTTCAGATTCCAGTCCAAAGGAAATTACATCAGAGCAAGAATTAGATAGTCCATCAGTCATAACTAAACATACGGTAATCACTTCTCCCTGGTCAAGATTGTTGGTCATAGCACTCCCTTTTGGATTGACCTTCTTAGCTATATTTTGGCTGCTGAATGGCATTTTTAATCCTAATAGCCGCGATGCTACTAAAACTATTGAAGAACCAAGGTCTTCAGGAAATAAAGAACAAGTTGAGCAAACAGATGGGGATGTTTACGCTAAGTTAGCGCTGAATCAGCAAGAAGATGAATTAAATAAGATTAATCAGAGTAAGCAGGAAGTTAAAGTTAATAATAAACCTGTGAGTGTTGCAGCTTCACCACCAACACCAACAGCTAGACCTGTGGCACAAACACAAAGTTATAGCCCTAGACGATATTACGTTCCGAGTAGAACTAACCAGACTATTTCATCACCACCTCGTAATCAAACATTGCCAAGAATTAGTAATCCTGTTAGGACTGTTACGCCGAAAACAGAAACGCCAACAGACGTGATAGCTGAATTTAATCGACTTCGCAGCTTAGGATCTTACGGAAAAATCGCTTATACACCTACTTCAAATAACCAGCAGATATCAACAGAGGCGACATCCTTTCAAACACCGAATACAACACAAATTAAAGTACAGCCACCCAATAGTGCTTATACAACACAGCAAACACGCCCTAACTTCTCTAACAGTACATCCACAGAAATTGAGAAAATTCGCCCTCGTTGGTTAGCCGATTCTAAATCTGATAAACAAGTAGCAGATGGTAATTACTTGTCTCAAGAAAACCAAATTCTGCAACAGCGTAAAACTCGCTATTTAGTTGTTGGGGAATTCGCAAATGGTATTTTAGTGACTTCAGTCGTCAAGCAGCAAAGCGAAAATCGCTTCCAACAACAGCAAAATCCAGATGATAGTAAACGCTATGTTGCTAGATTAACGGCTGATTTGCATGACAACTATGGAAATGTGGCAATTCATAAAGGCACTTTATTGGCCGTTGAACCCCTACAGGTTAATGGTGGCTCTTATGTAAGTGTGCAAGTCACCAGCATTATCAAAGATAACACTGAGTACCCAATTAGTAGCGGTGCAATTTCTGTATTAGGAGAAGGCGGGAAACCGTTGTTAGCTAAACAGTTCCAAGATCAGAAAGGGGGAGGTTCTGACTTGACTGTGGGATTAGTCAGTGGTTTGGGCCAAGTAGGAACAATCCTGAATCAATCTGATTCCAGTAGCAGTGTAATTAATTCTGCTACAGGGACATTTAGCTCTAGCACGACTTCAAACAGCCAGCGCAATATTGGCGGGGCATTCTTACAAGGTGCTTTTGGCAAGCTTAGTGACATCATTGCTCGTCGTGCAGAAACTTCTAACCAAGAAATGACCGCTCGTCCCAATGTTTGGTATATCCCACAGGGGACGAAGATTACCTTTTTGGTGAACCGTTCTCTGGAGTTGCCATGAAGAAGTTAAAACTCATGACAGCGCTCCAGCTTGGGGTTGCTGCTTTTTTGGCAGTGTGTCTAGTTCCAGTCAAAACCTATGCTCAAAGTACAGTCCGCACTATAAAGCAATCTCAGGTTAGTGGCAGCACTGCCAAGCTGCAAAAAATTAAGGTCTGGAATGGCTCAGGCGTATCAATTTCATTTTATGAAGTCAATGAGATGGTGAAGCGGGTGTGGATTGACGATCCCTCGCAAGTTCTGATTGACACTGATGGTTGTTTAGAGGGAATCGACCAGAACTGTCAAAACAGTAGTGCTGGATTACTTCACTTACGCCGGATTAAAAAGCTTCCGGTTCCAGGACTGCCGCAAACAAGTGCAACTTTGCTTACAGTGATTACTCAAACTGCTTCTGGCTCGCGCAAAGTTTACCACTTTCAAGTTACCCCATCTAATTCCCGTCCTGAATATAGTCAAGTGTCAATTATTAACGACAAGCCATTTTCTCTAGTAGCTCGACCGAGATTATCGCCCTTAGTACAAACTATCAACACCACAAAACAAATCAGAGCGGGGATGAGGGTAGCGATTAATAATGGTTTGCTCTCCTCATCTGATGAACTTCACAATCGGATTGAACAATTCTTGACTCATTTTCAAGCTGGAGAGCAAATGCCTACTGCGGCAGATATTGCTGGTGTCTCGCTTAAATTAGTTAATAAATTAATCGAGCTTGGACAACAAAATGGAACAGGAGGACAAATATGAAATCATCAAAGCGTTCGCCCAAAATTAGTTTTGACACGATTCGCTATTTAATATTGTTTGGATTGCTCGGAGGATTGTTTCTTCACAGTTTTTGGAAATATGGAATTATGAATCAGGTAATTGGATTTATACTGCCCAAAGCCTCGGCACAAGTCCCATTTGTCAGTAGCAACAATGGCTTGATTCCAGACTGGTCAAAAATGAAGTTTCAAGACATGATTGTATCTGAATCTGGTCATGTGACTTACCCATCCGTGAGAGGTAATCAGACTAGAACTTGGCAAGCTGGACAAAGTATCGGCGATTTTATGGAGCTTGGAGATTTTGAAGATGCTAATCTGAATATTGAAAAGCTTAACCTCAAGGCGATATCTCAGGCATTAGCTATTGATTTAGATGGTTTAAAGCTTGACGATTTTGGAATAATCAAAACTCAAACCCTTAGCGATTTAGTCAAGGCTATACCTGATTTAGCTAATCAATCAGCCAGTAGTGTAGCACCAATAGCTGACTTTTTTCGCCAAATGGGTATCAGCACTAATCAAAGAATTGGTAACGTTGCTAATTATTACAATTTAGATAATATCACTCTCGGCAATGAAATTGATTTGTCTAAATACAAGCTGACATCGATTCCGGGGATTGAAAACTCATCATTTGATGAATTTGCTAATTGGCAAGATACTCTAATTTCAGACATTCCCGGATTAAAGGATTTATCTTGGAATAATTTTCCTAATGTGCCAGAGCCGGATCTTTCTTTCGTTGGGCAAGTAGATTTGCCATTGGGAGATATAGAAGCTAACCGGATTCGCAGCATTTCTGGCAGTTATCAAGAGGGTTTTAATGTCCCTTGCAATCAAAATAATTGCGTCCACTTTGAAGCTTCAGGTCTTGGTCAGACCACTGGAGCGCAATGGATTTCGGGTAAAGTCCAAAAAGTAAAAGGTGGCTATGGAATTTTAGCTGTAGCTAATGGTGGTCTTGAGCCAACAGGTCGTCATCCCTTTGGTAAATCATTTAAACAAGTGGTGTGGGATATAGATGAATCGAGCGGTTCCGTTAACACTGCTATGTTTTTCCGTTTCTGCAAGACTATTCCTTTTGTTGGTCGGACTTGTACTCCCTACTTTATTGGGCCAGTTCCGTTTATCAATTATCACGAAAAAGACCCAATTATTTTTGGTAGTCCCTCTACTGTTCCTAATTAACTATTCTTAATTCCTGAATTTTTGCGTGATGAGCAATAATTTGACTACTTCTACAAACAACCAACCATTTCATTTTGAACAGTTACAAAATCCACATAGTGACATTGGTAAGTACACTCATCATTTATTTAAACCAAGTGGATTAGCAATTATAAGTATGTTGGCTGCTTACATTTTAATGAGAGTATTCTTTGGCGATGGCAGTAATAAAAAGAAGATTGCGACTAGTTACTGGGGAGGTAGTAAAGAAACTGCTGCTGCCAAGAAAAAGGCGCTACAACAAATAAATTCACCCAAATGTGATAGTGCTGCACTTTACATAGGTAAGCATAAATGCAAGGGTGCTAAACAAGAAAGTGGCGCTGGCACTACTTTTTATATTCCTGATGTTCAACGAGGAACGGCGGCAATTGGCGCTCCCG
>NZ_KV757765.1:4370-6913 GCF_001712795.1 Nostoc sp. KVJ20 | reverse complement strand
ATTTTTTGGGAAAATTTATCGGCGTACCACGAATTAGTAGAGGTTATATGCCTTTTAAAACATTGAAAAAGAATACAAAAATCAGAATTAAAAAGTAACAGGGAACAGAGGAATCCCCAGAATTAAAGAAGTAGGTTGAGAGTCAAAATTCACTCCGTCAGGGGTGATGCCCTGAGCTTGTCGTCAAGCCTGCGGCATAGCTACGCTTAGGGCGTAGCTTATCCAAGAGTTGGGTCATAATTCAGGAATGTAATAGACCGAAAAAGCGGTGCTTCGTAGCATCTCCGGCTCTGCTCCTGAATTCTTCTTGAATTTCTCATTTTCTACCGTTCCCACTTAAGAGTTAAGAGTTCCCTGTTTTGTAACAGTAAATAATTTAAATCATCCACCAATAATAGATAATTTGTACCTTCATAATGAAAACTCCGAAACAATCTAAATATCCAGATAAATTAGGTAAGAAAAAATTAGAAAAAGAGCAAATTGAGTTTGCTAAAGTCTTGACTCCCTTTGAGGACATTATTCATTTAGCAGGGATTTGTAACTTGAATTTAGGCGGGAGAAAAGGCATAGGTGCATTGATTCTCAAAAAAGGCGAATCTATTCAGATTAAATTTTGTTTTGATTGTTTAGGGATTCATCCGAATTTAGCCAATGAACAAATATTACCGATATTCGAGGGTATAGAAGCCGGACTTAAGGAAATCCCAGAGCAAGAATCAATGACCATACATTTTGGTTCATTTACTTCGGATTATGAACGGCAACAAGAACTTAAGCAAATTGAGAATACTTGTTCAGTCGAACAACTTAAACTCTTGATTCGTAGTGAAAGATTAAGAATCAAAGGATTAACCAAAAGTGGAATCCGAAAAAACAAATTCTTGAGGTTATGGTGTACTTATACTGTTGCTTCTGATGAGGAACGAAATCAAGATTTTGTTGAGTCTATTATTAAACAATTGGAGAAAATATGGTACAAATTCACTGGAGAGATTCACTACATTAATAATACCAGGATTGAAAATATTCTGCAAAATTCATTTAATGATGGTTTTCAATCATGGGAGAATTTGCTGAGTAATAAGATGAAATTAGGGATTAAAGCTTTGAGTCCTGAAGAACTCTGGACGGTAATCTGGCAGCAGTTTAACCATTCTCCACCAACAGCAATCCCAAATCCCTTAAAAATAGATGAAATAAATGGATTAATTGAAACCCAAACAAGTGATTTTCACATCCGGCATCATTTACTAGAAGATGAGCAGTCTTTACCATTTTTGGATCGTCAATGGGTAAAAATCCAAGATAAATATATTGGAGCGCTGAATTTTAGTCAAAAACCAGGGGGCTGGATAGACGAACAGGGACAACTAAGATATCTCTGGTCACTGATATCTAGAGATAGTATTTTCGATACTGAAATCATCTGTCAAGTTACGAAAGCTAACCAAGGAATCACAAAAACTAATCTGCAAAGGCTAACTAAACAATCGATTACTTCTACGACATTATCCAGTGATAAAGGTAATATTGATGTCAAGTCGGGACTGAATATTGAGTCAGCAGTAGAAGCCCAAAAGACGATTTACAAAGGAAATGTTGTCGTACACACGGCTGTAGTTTTTCTGGTACACCGTCAATCAACACGCTCTTTAGATGAAGCTTGCCGTTATCTTGCGAGTTACTTCTTGCGTCCGGCGGCAGTTGACCGAGAAATAGAATACGCTTGGAAGACATGGTTGCAGTGTTGTCCATTTGTTTGGGAACCACTGTTAACCAAGCCTTTTAACCGCAGACTGCCATATTTTAGTTCGGAAGCACCAGGGCTGATGCCTTTGATCCGCACAGCCACAGGAGATCGGACTGGGTTTGAGTTAATTGCAGAAGAGGGCGGAACACCTGTATATCTAGACTTGTACCAAAATCACAAGAATCTAGCTGTTTTCGGTGCAACTCGTTCGGGGAAATCAGTACTGGTAGCTGGAATTCTTACACCAGCACTTGCCCAAGATATCCCAGTTGTCGCTTTAGATTACCCCAAACCAGATGGTACATCTACCTTCACTGACTACACTAATTTGTTGGGGAAAGACGGGGCTTACTTTGATATTTCTAAAGAATACAACAATCTTTTTGAGTTACCGAATTTGCAAGGGCTAGAACCAGAAATTATCAATGAAAGATTGAATGATTTCAAGGAATTTTTGAAATCGGTGCTGATGACAATGGTGATTGGAACTAGCATGGTTGGGGTTAGTCCTGGGATGATTACCAATATTGAGTCAATCATTGCTTTAACATTAAAAATATTTTTCAACGATGATGAAATCAAAATGCGCTATAAGTTAGCGCTCTTATCAGGAGTGGGAACTAAGGCATGGGCAGAGACTCCAACACTGCAAGACTTTTACAAATACTGTTCCCCAGCCTTTATTAAATTAGATTCTATTGCCAGTAACAGTCGAGACATCATGGAAGCTTTAGAACAAATTCGACTGAGACTTAATTACTGGTTAACCACAAGAGTTGGACAGTCAATT
>NZ_KV757765.1:0-4281 GCF_001712795.1 Nostoc sp. KVJ20 | reverse complement strand
CTAAGATTTTTGCAAATATTGGGACTAGATTAGTCGGGAGGATACAAACCTCAGCAGTAGACCCCTTCATAGATAGATTTAAATATCCTGCCGAAATCATTCGGGTTAACAGTACAGAAGCTTTCTATCCTCAAAAATCGGGGATTTACTCTCAATGGTTGCTTGATGATAACGGTAAGCTCACTTTCTGCCGTTATTATCCTGCACACTGTTTACTGGCATCTGTTGCTAACAATCCCCATGAGCAAGAATTGCGGACTCTTTTTCTGAAAAATTATCAAGATAATCCTTTGTTAGGAATGGTCAGGTTTACTGAGGATTATATCAAAATGATTCGGTCAGAAGAATTATCTGAGGAAGCTAAAAAACTGATGTTTCAATTACAAAAAACAAAGGTAGCATAACCATGAAGAATCGTCAAAAAGTTGCTGTACTACTTTCTGCTACTGTAGTAAGTTTATTACTAGCTACACCCAGTTATGGATTAGTCATTAGTGATTTTTTTAGCTCTATAATTGATGATATTAAAGGTGAAGTAAGTCAGATCCAAACTTGGACAAAATCGCAAATAGATCAGAGTTGGGCTGGGATTAAGGAAGATGCTCAAGCTGCAATTGATAATACTGTCGGAGAGATGGGAGCGCCAGATCCGATTGCTAGTAGCGATGAACTCAAAAATCGGATTGCTGATACTTACTCTTTACCAGTCGCTAAGGAAAAGGGGCAAGATTTAGAGCGAGAACTCACAAGAGCTTCAATCATCAGTGTTGTAGGTAAAACTGGGCAAGCAGATACGTCTCAAAAAATAGAGAAAACAACACAAATAGCTCAAGACGCAAAAACCATTGCTGACCAGGCTCAAGACATGGATGCTTCTCAAAATGTCCTGAAAGCGATCGCCGCTCAAAATGGCCTGGTGGTTTCCATGTTGGCACAACAGCGCACTGATTCATTGCAAGCAAGGCAGGATAATTCATACTCCAATCTCATGCTGACTCAAGTCGCAGAAAACACAGCAAATGCACGAAAAAAACAAGATTTGAATGAATTAGGTACTCTTTCCTTGGCCCATGAACTTATCGGTATATCTCGTTTAGATCCCACCCAAGAAAATTGACCAGGAAGAGCGAACTCTTAACAAGGAACTCTTAATAGGAAACAGCAAGAAAAATGTGCAATCGGTGTTTTTCAACCTCTAGTTATTGTAGAGATTGTCTAGTTTTAAATATTGAATTTTCTCTATTCCCTGTTGCCTGTTAAGAGTTAACTCTTAGTCTTCTTTATCATCAATTCACCCTTATCTTATGCTTTCAAAAAATTACTTATTCGCTCAATCTCAGTTTGCTGGTGCAGATTTACTTGAACAAGCAAGTAATACAGCAGATTTTATTGCTCAAGGTTTTAATCAGACTTGGGAAGAAACTATTACAGGTGATTTATATGCTGCTATGTGCAAAGTCGGTGTATTATTCGCCGTTGCAACATTTGTTTTTTTCATGGTTGAGTGGACAAAGAAAATGCTCTTAGGTGATGAACAACGTGCATACACAGATTTTATTTGGGTGTTGATAGTTATAGTACTCCTAGCAAATAATGGCAAAGCTTTAGGAGCAGGTACTCTCGGAATCAGAAATTACATTAACAATACAAACCAATACATGCTAACACGTACAGCAAAAGGTATTGATTTAAGAGCTGCATATCAAAAAGCTTTGGGTGTAGAAGCGGTGCGTGGAGCTATTGCGAAAGAAATAGAAAATTGCAAAACCTCGTCTTTGAGTCCAGAAGAATCTGTTAAATGTTTATCGGACGCTAAGAATAGACTTCAACAAGACTATCCGAGTTATTTTACTGGTGAAAGCGGCCCGTTTTCGTGGGTCATTCAAAAAATAGACAGAATTATTCAAGCTCCAATAGAGGCAATTAAAGGTGGGGCTAATCCTATACAAGTAATACTTTCCCCTTTCAGTGCTTATATTGGTTCTTCGGTCATCGAAATTGTTTCGATTGTACTGATTGGGTTGAACGGAGCTTACCAATGGGCGATTGAACTAACGATGTTGTTAACAGCACTTCTCGGCCCTTTAGCTGTAGGTGGTTCTTTGTTACCTTATGGTGGAAAAGCAATTTTTACTTGGCTTACGGGTTATTTCGCTGTAGGAATGGCAAAACTTTGTTTCAACGTAATTGCCGGATTAGCCGGACAATTGATTGCTACTTCTAGAGCGGATCAACCTCTATTCTTTCTTTTTACAATTGGGATTTTTGCTCCTTTCTTAGCAACTGGATTAGCAGCTGGTGGTGGTTTAGCTGTACTTCAACAAATCAACAAAGCGGCTGAAACCTATAGCACAATAGCTATTGATGCTACTAAAGCTATAACAACATCTGGTGGCAGTATAGTATCAAAATTCAGTAAATAGAGGTAATAGCTATATTAAGAGTTCTCTATTAAGAGTTAAGAGTTCCCTCTCCAACAAACCGACAATGTTTAATACAAAGAATGGTACAAAGGCAAAACCAGAGCCGTTACAGCTTCTGCAATATAACAAATCTGTCCCAACTAGAATCGGAATAATTTCACTGGCTGGATTTTCGATGGCTTTGTTCTCTTTATTACTACAAATCCTTAATTATGGGGCAGTCAGTAGTTTAGGTAAAAAGCAGTTAGCGCTAGTACAATTGTCATCAGGAGAATCAGTCGTTGCCCAAGCAGTAGAGCCAAATGAACGCTCAGATGAAGTTATTAAAAAGTTTATTTCTAACACATTTATCAAGATGTTTAACTGGGATGGACTTGTTCAAACTTTTAATGAAAAAGGAGAACCCATTACTAAACAAGATGCTGGTATAGATGTAGGTAGAACTGAACGTTCTAATGGCAGAGTAACTACTTCTTCTTATGAAGCTGCTTATGCAATCAGTGAAAAGCATGATTTTCGGACAGCATTTTTGCGTAAGCTAGCTCAAATGACCCCAGCAGGGGTATTTAACGGTGATACACAAGTATCTTTGATTCCCCGCTTCATTTCATCACCTCGCAAAATTAAAGATGGTCAATGGTCAGTAGATTTAGTAGCTACTCTCGTTACTTTTACAAGAGTTGATAATGCAGGCAAAGGTATACCCTTTAACAAAACTATTACTGTAGAAGCCATTAGTACACCGCAAAACATCCCTAATGATACTACTGCTCTGGCAAAGAAAATATATCAAGTCAGGCAAGCTGGATTAGAAATTACGCAAATCGTCGATTTAAATTTGGCTAACAGACAATGACAAATACTCACATTAATAGCTCATCAACTGTAGATGATTTTCTCCAAATAGATGATGACTTAAAATCTTCAGCAATGAGTTCAGATTCCAGCCCAAGGGAAATTACGTCAGAGGGAGAATTAGATAATCCATCAGTCACAACTAAACATACAGTAATTACTTCTCCCTGGTCAAGATTGTTGGTCATAGCACTCCCTTTTGGATTGACCTTCCTAGCTATATTTTGGCTGCTGAATGGAATTTTTAATCCTGATAACCGCGATACTACTAAAACTATTGAAGAACCAAAGTCTTCAGCAACTAAAGAACAAGTTGAGCAAACAGATGGAGATGTTTACGCTAAGTTAGCGCTGAATCAGCAAGAAGATGAATTAAATAAGATTAATCAGAGTAGGCAGGAAGTTAAAGTTAATAATAAACCTGTCAGTATTGCAGCTTCACTACCACCACCAACAGCTAGACCTGTGCCACAAACACAAAGTCTTAGTCCTAGACGAGATTACGTTCCGAGTAGAACTAACCCGACTATTTCATCACCACCTCGTAATCAAACATTGCCAAGAATTAGTAATCCTGTTAGGACTGTTACGCCGAAAACAGAAACGCCAACAGACGTGATAGCTGAATTTAATCGACTTCGCAGCTTAGGATCTTACGGAAAAATCGCTTATACACCTACTTCAAATAACCAGCAGATATCAGCAGAGGCAACATCCTTTCAAACGCCGAATACAACACGAATTCAAGTACAGCCACCCAATAGTGGTTATACAACACAGCAAACACGCCCTAACTTTTTCAACAGTACACCCACAGAAATTGAGAAAATTCGCCCTCGTTGGTCAGCCAATTCTAAATCTGATAAACAAATAGCAGATGGTAATTACTTGCCTCAAGAAAACCAAATTCTGCAACAGCGTAAAACTCGCTATTTAGTTGTTGGGGAATTCGCAAATGGTATTTTAGTGACTTCAGTCATCACTTGAGTTTGGACTAATTGGC
>NZ_KV757764.1 GCF_001712795.1 Nostoc sp. KVJ20 | reverse complement strand
CGAAGAATGGGGGAAAAAAACAAGGGAAGAAAGCCCAATTACCATTAGATATCACTGAATTACTAGTTATTGCTCGTGAAAGAGGCTATAAAATCGCACTTTCTCAGGCTTTAATAATTCTCCAAGTCTGCGGACTATCTGAGCAAGATGAGTATAGCCCAGATGAGTGCGAACGCTTTCTTGAAACCTACAAATCAATAAAAGAGCAAAACAAATCCTTTGAAGAAGTTGCAGCCAGCTTAACAACTCTAGGTAAAAGCGAAAATTCTCAACAATTAAAATTAGATGCAGTGATTGAGAATGTTAGTGAAAAAGCTGTAGCGGCAAGAGAAGATTTATCTAGCTTGATTGATAAAATTACTGCTGCTCAGGCTGAAGAAGCCCCAGAGTTAGTTCAATCACTTTACCTTAAAAATGTTGCACTGAAATTACAACAGAGCGATTCTGAAAATAACCTCTTCGCTCAATTAGAAGAAAGAATCATGGCGAGAATCGCCGAAAAAAAGCAGCAGAGGCTACAGTTATCTGGAGTGACTTGGGAGACGACACCCTTACCATCTTCTTCGCCCACGCCGATGCTGTCGCCCAACGCATTAGAGAATGGAACGAATACCGATTAAAACAAGAAATTGCAGCCAAAGAACGCACTATTGATATTCAAGTCGAAAAAGCCTCCGATGCTAAAGCCAATAAATTAGCTGCCCACAAGCTGGAAAAAATACAGGCATGGAACGAAGCACAACTAGAACGTCAAAAACTTCGTCAAAAACGCTTTGAACAGTTCAAAGGACTTGTTTTTTGGCTCGGTGGTTGGGTCGGTTCTGGCCGCTCTGGTATTTTCTTTTTTGGCTCTGCCATGTTAGCTTCTGCGACTTTTGCAGGAGTAACAATCATTAATCTGCCAACAAATCTTTCCTGTCCTGATCCCAAAAGTCCCTGTTATCTGGTATACCAAATGCGATTTAACAATAAAAGTGTGATTCTTCCACAACAGACCAAGGATATTATTGCTGAGTATGAGCGCAATAAGAGTAAACCTAAACGACGCAAGTAATTAAGTTTTGGGGAAAGAGAAACTGTCTGTTTTGGTTTTCCCTATCTTTGGAACAGCATCGAATGGCACGAAGACTCATGTGAAATATCGTCAGGGCAGGGTGTTGGGTGTAGTGTTAATAAAAATTGAATTTTAGTGCGCTAGACAAAACCAAGTTGTTCGTAATTCCCTACACCCCAAAACCAGTAATACCAAGCGTTAACGCTTAACAAGCGTGCCATTCGGAACAGCATCAATAGTTTGATAGAGGGATGAAGTTATGAACGAACTAAAAGAAATTAAACTTTGGGATGATTGGGACGATATCAATTTATCAACTCCAGAACGTCGCATTGAACGCTTAGAAATTCTGCTGTGTCAAAAAGTCTACAAAGGCGAGGACATATCTGAATGTCTGCAAGTTTTAGAGTACTTGAAAAATTGCACGACTCACCAAAAGTTAGAATCTGTTTTCTTTAAGCGAGTTCAGTCTCAACTGACTTCCAACTCGTGGAAAATAATTGGTCAGGCTACCTTAATCTCCCTAGTCGCTATTTCTTGCTATTTTGCCATGTATAAAATAGCTATTTCATCAATATCTAATAATTCTTCGTCGGAATTATCTCAGGGCAAACAATTATCAAAAAACACCCCACCACACGGTAAAAAACATCACAAATAAACATAATCGCAGTGCAGTATATTTCTTGATCGCACTGCAATTACTGACTATGATACTCCATCAGCAATCTCTAAAATATTTCAAGTTAACGAAGTAAAAAGGCAGCTTTATGAATATTTACTTTCATACCCAAGGTGAGGCGATCGCTTTCTTTCTTCTTTCACATATTCAGGTAAAATCACTGTATTTGATGGATAAAAACGGTCTTATAGCGTAACTTCACCTACTCTAATAGGAGGTGTTTTTATCAAAAGGCAAGCTATCTTCCGGCTCGAAGTTCTGCAAGTCCTGTTCCATTTGGCGGCGGCGTTGAACGTAAGTTCTGCTGTCTTCAATCCGAGCATTCATTTTCTGCTCACCAAAGTTAATACCTTGTTCTGCGTAATCAGCAGACACAGCATCATAATTCTCGACTTCCATTTTCTTACGCCACTCAAGTTGTTCCAGGGCACTTTCACTGATACCAATTTTCTGAGCATATTCTACATATTCAGGTCTGAGAGAACCATCAGGGTTAAATTCCCTTTTCTCTTGTTCAGTAAAGAAATCGTAGGCTGTGTAGATTGGCCACGGTTCTGGATCAGTCTCGTCCAGGTGTTTCCATTCGTCGTATCTTGCTTTTAGCCTAGAGGCATAATCATCAATTGCCTCGTTACTCATTCCCACAGATAACATTTCTTGTCGAGCTTCATTTTTCAAGCTGCCATCTGGATAAAACTCTTTCTTATGCATATTTATCCAACGCTTAATCCTTGACATATAAATCTCCTCAGAAATTGATGAAATTTAATCAATTTACTTAACATTTATGACTCTGGAATTGAAGCATTTCGATCCTCGTTTAAATCAGTGGATCTATACAGAGGATAACAAAAGTAACTCTCAATCAATTTTAACTGAAAAGCTTAGTAATACCTTATTAGAATTTTACTTTCCTGGCAAAGAATTCTCGTTTGGACACTCAGATGAATACAGCACAGCCGAAGAATTAAAGAATCATCCAGATGGACAGATTTTATTACTGTCTTCTAAGACTCGTTTACTTTATGGAGATAAAGAATGTTTAGAAACGATTCAAAAAATTTGTCCAGATAGTAAAGACCGTGGGGCTTATGGTTCAATCTTCCTTGGGGCTTGTAAAAATGCAATTCACGAAAAGCTAAACATTTTGGTAGTAGATGATTCTACTGAAAAGGCTGGTGAAAATGGAGGGATATTATCGAATGATTTGGCATATAAATTAGTTGGTGACTGTTATGGGCAGATTTCAACACAACTTTATGACAAAGTAACCTTAAGAGAATCCCTTGCAGATAAAAGCTATCGTGTAATTCAGCATCGATTTGGTTGGGTGGATGGAGTTGGAGAGGATACTACTAAATACCGTTTTGGCAAAGGAACATTGCGACCATACAGGTTAGACGAAATCAAATATGCAGATCCAAATAACAAACCAGAAATAGACATAATTCTCCCCGTAAGCAGTTTTAAGGGAGCAGACAAGGATAGACCCGAAGGGGCCACTAAACCGCAGATTAAGCCAGGATTATATCAGCAAAATATTTGGTTAGCTGAAAAAGGGCAATCTCAACAAGGACAGATGTCTATCTCCCAACTGCTGGCATCTTTCCCCCAAGGAATTAAAGATTTTGCCGAAGAGCTAGAGGTACAAGCTCAAAGATTAGCCTCTATTGAAGATGACCCAAGAAGAGTTGCTACTTATTATTGTGAAAGATACGAAAAACGTAAAGAATCATTAATCCAAAATAAATTAAAAACATCAGACATTATCAATCAAGAAACAGATGTTAAAAACTTAGGGACAAATGATGACTTAGATGCAGATCAGGAATTGGATGATGATCTCGGCAAAGATGACTTGTTCATGTACAAACTCATTAAAGCTGATTTACTTGGTCATCAACAGCTTTTAGAAACAGAGAAGGTAAAGCAGGAGCTAAGTCGTTTTGTACAAAGTGAGTGGCGAGATATTGCTATTGGGAAAACGCTCACTTTTGACCGAGGGATGATTATTCCCTCCAAGGAACTCAAAAATGGTGAAATCTGTGCCCCTTGGCTGAAGCTTGGAGAAAAAGTTCTTAACTTTCGCTCTCCTTTTCTGAATTCTAATGGATTGTGTGTGTCTACCAACAAGCACGTTGAAGATCAAATCGGGCCAGATGGGAAGGTTTTAGAAGGCATAATTGTAGTCAATGACGAAGACCACAAGCGCATACAAGCCAGAATTACAGAGTTAGAAACACAAGGGGTTGATGTTGGCGAAGTTGACCCAGCAGAAACCGAATCAGAACGCCAAGCACGAGATTTTGATGGTGACTGCATTGGTGTAGCACTAGCTAGTAAATACCCTAACTTAACAGCCGAAGCCGAGTACAGAAACCAACCCCAGAATGCTTATGCTCCGACAGTTAAGCTCAAAAAACAGTCATTTTATGATCCCAGCGATGGAAGCCAGCCTCCATTTGAAGAAATAGCTATCCACATGAGCGATAGCATTAGCGTGGGCATAATCAACAATCAAGTGACAGCACTGGAGGCATTAGAATCGGAAATTGAGGTACTTAAAACTTACGGTAACTTAGAACAAGAGTCAACTTATTTAGACCAAGTATCTAAGCACTATCAAAGTTTATTTGAACAGGAACATGGCGAGAAGCCCAAACCAATTAGAGCAGAGTACAAACCTTTCATGCAATCTGTTGTAGCTTTAGCAAAGAATCCTAACAGAACGCCAGATATTATTCAGCAGGCGATGGATGTTAACCGCTTGATGTACCGAGAAATGATTGGTGAGGGGTGCTATCAAAACCAAATAGCGGTTGATTTATTCAAAAGTGCTAAAAAACCTGAGATGAATTTAATCAGGGAGAACAGCCGCTACTTGTATCGTGATGTTAATTATATTAAAGATAAGAAATCTTCGTCAGTTTATTTAAGCACAGGGATAACACCAAAAGGTTACTCACCAGTAGAATTATTAATTAGCCAAACCAATAAATATTTCCAAGAATCACAGTTAGAATCGCGTCCCATAGTCCAGTTTAAAGACTTATTCAAAGGAGTAGAATTTACACCACAGCAGAAATTTACAGCGATCGCCGCCAAGTACGAGTTTGATCGGAAATTCAACGCTGCGGTTCGGATATCCCAACGGCGTGAAACTGAGAAAGGGCCATCTGCAATAGTGCAAACTCCACAGGGGGCGAAACTGGAAATTACCAACCTCACCCGCTACGGACACCCCTTAATCTGGAAAGCCCAGACGTTGAACATTCGCTTAGATGAAATTTTGGAGAAATTCAGAAGTTTTGAACGCCCTCACCGATTATTAGTAGTTGCACAGATAAACGGCGAGGTTGGGAAAGATGGAAAACCCGCTTACCGCAACCTGGGGACAGTTAGCCAACAATCTGTGACTGACCACAACCTCAAGGCGGGGATGACCATGCAGGGAACTAAACTCCTAGAACTAAAACCAGAACTTACTAGAAGCCAAACTAAATTACTTTTCGACAAGGCACAAGAGACGGCAGAAGCATTTTATGCCTCGATCCCAGAGTCAGAAAAACTTGCATCCGCCGCCGCCGCTTGGAACATCTGTGCATCCCGCCAGAATGAACTCGAAGTTGCAAGAAAAGAAAACGCAAACCCCCAAGCGATCGCTAAAAAAGTTTCCAATTTCGCCTTCGCTGCTTTCCCCAATGAGATTATCTCTCGCCTGGATAAATTGCAATTCACTGAGCCGAAGTTAGTCACATTAAATAATGAAGCGAATCAATTTTTGGGTCGAGACTGGAACAAGGATGAGTTGCACCCGATAGAAATTAGAGCTTCTCACCACCCAGTTGGGCATGAGCGCCATGTTTCCAGGCTAATGTTTGTACAGGATAGTAACGGCGAATATAAGGAATTCGCCATGCTTGAAACCAGAACCGCACAGCTTCCCATTGGAACGAAAGCACAAGCAAGTATGGTTGGGGTAGAACCTGCCACTGCCAAAGCAACCATTGGACTGCCAGGAAACGAGCCAGTTGAAATTACTATCCGTGAACTCAAGAACTTCTCTTATGCAGGACTTGTTTTTAATGCTGAACCGGTTAACTTAGAATTTGGCACTGTGCCGGTGACTGACAAAACAGTGAAAATCAAACTTGATGGCAAAACTCTGGGGGAGTTAGACAGTGATTCTGTCCAACAGTTAAAACAAATTGATTACCTGAAAAATGGTAATCCTCTAAAGTTAAAACTTACTTCTATCTCCGAAACTGGAGATCAAGCTTTTGTTCTGGGTGAATCTCCCAATGGGAATCTTCTCAAAATTAATAAAATTAACTTTTATGATTTTTGTGGTCAGACATTCAATGATCAAGATTACCGAAAACTGACTATCGAAACCTCAGCTTATAAAACTAGAGATGCTGTATTTTTGAATGGTGAACCCTTGGGAGTATTGCACTTCAAAAAAGACAAAGACGCGCTCAGACAACTTGGATTGCTCAAAACCGGAAAACTTACCCCAGCCCCCGCTATTATTCAAAGTAATTTCTCTGTGATTTGCGCTCAAATTGACCCTAATACCGTTGAATATCCTACTATTTGGACGAAGGAATTTCAGGCTTTTGGGACTCAATCAGTTAATCCTCAACAACAAGAGATGATTGAGAGTAGTGCGAAAATTCTACATCATATTAAAGAGCGTCCTACTTTCTTATTTTCGACAGAATCAAACAAAAAACTTGGAGTCATGGGCTTGGCTGTTGACAACCAGAAAGCTGATACTGTGACAAAATGGTTAACTGCTCAAAAAGTTGAATGGGAGCAAGTACCAATAGAAGATGTTATCAGGGAAACTAAAAAAGGTCTAGCTGTATTTAACTTGGTTGATAGCTCCATCCCTGCCAAAACTTTAGAGAGCATGTCCAAGAAATTTGGGGCTGTGATTGAATCTACTCTTGAGTATCAACAAAGAGTTAATTCCCTCGCCACACGACCACAGTTTTTGAAACCACCAGAACAAACAGCACAATCCCCACCTAACCAATCAACTCTATTACTCTCCACTACTCCTTCTACAACAGACATTAGTAATAGTACAAAAACAGAACCTCTAGGTGTAGAGAAGCCTCCGACAGTTACTATTGATGACTTGAGAAATTGGTATAATGCCGCAGATAAGTTAGGGAAGTCGGAAAATTACAAAAAACGCATTGTAGAAGTGGCTTATGGGTTTAAAGCTGGTGAGCAATTATCAGCCGAAGCATTGACAGTAATGAATAAAGATAAATTTGAACTTGAAGCCATCAGTCGGCTCACTCAAATTGCTCAAAAGATTGGCATGGCCTGGGGTAAATCTGATGAAAATGGTACTAAAGTCCAAGGGAGAATTTATGACTTGGCTTTCAATACCCAGCAGAGAGATTTAACTATTTCGCAGAAAAATGGGGAGGTAATTTTAAACTTGCAATCTGGTCAGGTACAGACTAATAAACTAACTCCACAGATATTACAGACTTTTGAAGATGTTAATACTCAAATTGATAAAATATTAGCTAAATCTCAAATACAACAAGTAGACTTACAAAGATAGATTTGAAGAATTCAGCAGCCAGGAGCCAAGTTGCTTTGCTCCAATTCGTAATTACTAATGGGCTGCGCCCCGCTACGCTCTAAGCAAAGCTATGCCGCAGGCTTTACGTAATCCGTAATTAATAACCCCATGAATAAATTCAGGAGCTTGGAATATGGAGCTTAGGAAAATTCAACTTTCATCGCTACATAAGCATTTGCAAAGC
Organism: Nostoc sp. KVJ20; assembly: GCF_001712795.1. Taxonomy (GTDB): domain Bacteria; phylum Cyanobacteriota; class Cyanobacteriia; order Cyanobacteriales; family Nostocaceae; genus Nostoc. The sequence goes on along the minus strand of NZ_KV757764.1, from coordinate 35,842 downwards.
GTTTGTATAGGAGAATTGCTCCGAAATTTGCTCCCAGACAGATGCTTCCTAGTCCCAATAAAATGTATGTGGGAGCCATGACAACTCCAATCATGAACCAAGCAAATACGTGCAGTATGATTAATAAAGCAAAGGTACTGGCAATTGCAGCACTTCGCCAAATCTCAATAGCTGGACGACACAATAATGTCAAACCTATTGTTAACGAGGTAGCAATTAGGTTGGCTGGGATTAAAAAAGCACAAATACCAATGCAGTAAGTGCTTGAGAATACCGTCAAGGTGTTAAAGTCTAACATGAATTCTCCTAGATTAAATTGCCAAATTTTAGATGAATATTTGTCCTGATATCCTCAAGGCTAGTCAGACTTTAAAAGATTTGTAGGTTAGCCGAAACTATGGCGTTACTCAGATATTAGTGAAGACATACTAAAAATTTGAACCACCAAGAAGTTGGTGGTTCTGAGTTATACTTCGTATTAGCTACTAGTCAAGCACTTAAACAGGAAATATTGTCCGGGTAATCAGTGCGCTGGCGAACCCAGAAACACTAAGACCTAGCAAAATACTAGTAAACAAAAGACCTATTCGAGGGTTAGAATCTAGTTTTTTGTCTTCTCTACCACCTGTAAAGAATAAAGACCAAGCTTGGGAAGCATTGATAGTCTTAAAGCTATTAAAATCAGGTCTGAAAACAACAGAACCAAATAGCTCAGGAGATTTGAAGTCGAAATCATTGTTCATGTAAATAAGTATAACAAATATCTTGTCAAATAGCTAGTCTTATGATAAATGCTTACAGATAAAGGCAAGGTAGATATGTCGAGGGTAGCGATCGTCGGCGTTGAGTGGTGATTTTTCAGAGGGAGCTTCCACCCCTTTTTGTCCTTAAAACTTGCCCATAAATAACCCTTTTAGGGAATGTTTTCATTTGAATGGTCAAGTTGAGGTCGAGGCTGAAACAACGGTAAATTAAGGTTTTTGATAATAAACTTTACCAAACTTTACGACGTGTCCGATTTTGCACATAGACCTCTCGGCGGATACCCTACTATGCCAAATATGCTCGATTACAAAGGTAAAACAACTGCCAATGCAAGATTTAAGTCAGTGCAGGAATCGCGTTTTACATCACGATGCTGCCAGTACAAGAGTGGATATTGGAATTCCGCCTTGGTTATCTCGGTCGCTACTGGAGCCTGATAAGCGTTGTTGGCTTATTAATTGGCTTTTTGCTCTGTGCGCTGATATTTACGCCATTGATCATTAACATGGCACTAGATCCGTTCAGATATCCAGATCATGTTGTCATGAGTGCGATCGCTGCGGTGATTTTTGGTGCAATACTTTGGCTGGGACAGTGGCTAATACTGCGACAGACTGAGATAACACCCAGGATTTTTGCGCTTATCAACTCAGTGTTTGGAATTTTTGTCTTCTCTGTGTTGGTGTGGCTGAATCAAAAAAGTTTAGAGTGGAGTGGTGGCCCTATTCAAGGCTGGAAAACTGGACTGATCTTTTTAGTCGGTGGTGCAGTTGGAGCCGCGACGGGTAAAGCATTAGATTTTTACTGTTGGCGAATCGAGCAGCGATTAATCAGACTTGAGAGGGAGAGGGTAGAGCAAGAAACCCAAGAGCGGAAAAGGCTTTTGAAAGAAAGAATTGAGAAGGAGAAATTAGCGCAAGAACGCCTAGAAGCAGAGATGGCAGAACGGAAAAGGATACAGCGAGAGGCGGCTCAAGAGCAAGAACGTTTGTGGTACGAAAAACACGGTCAAGACTATGCAGATTATGAGGATGAGGAAGAGTAACTTTGTGCTGTAATGAACCGATTAAGTCTGTTAAAATTCGCTTTTGCCCTTACTGGGGTTTTTCCTATAAAAAGTCTGTTAATTCTGTTGTGGTTTGAATAAGATTTTGGGTGCGATTCGCTGTCAGGGTAATCGCACTCATTTTCTTGTTCACCCATCTGTACAACTGACATTAATTTTCTTGAGAAAGAAGAGCTTGTAACTGCTGAACTTGTTCAAGACTTAAACCCGTGACTTGTGAGATTTCTTGCACAATCATTCCTCTTTTGAGTAAATTTAATGCAATCTCTTCTCTTGTTTTTTGAGCGCCTTCCTGTTGCCAACTTGTAACAATCTCCATAATTTCCTCCTGTTCATCTAATCCCATTGTACTGATTGCCGCTTGAAAGACCTGTTTCTCAGTATCGTCGAGCCTCAAATACGTATCAACGAACCCAGAAATTAGTTGCATCCTTGCTGGGTCTAATTTTAAGGTCGCCAGCAGCCGCAAACATTCCGCCTTCACCTGTGGACGTTCTTGCTTGGAAATATTCATCTTTGACATTAATGCTGCCGCCACCGGATTTGGCTGCGTGAGAAAATCGCGCCAACTTAAACGATTCAACTGGATTGCTACAAACTGAAATTCCAGCACTTTTAAATCTCCAAAGGTGACGCGATAATTTTGGGGTTCGGCGCGTTTGGGTTCATCAAAAGAAAAAATTACAACTGGGTAAATCGGTAAATCATACTTTTCATGTAGGCGCGCAAAATATTTAAACATCCGCTTTGCAAAGGCTGTTTCAGTGTAAGACTGGTTTTCAACATGAATTAGAAAACAAGTATCTTGCTGTTGATAACGCACCTGCGCCAGTAAATCAATTTCCTTCTTTTCGCCAGAAGTGACATCATTAAATACTTCTTGGGGTAAAAGCTGGATGGAATTACGATCTATTTGGCTGGCTACTTGAGGTAGAAACAAATCAAGAAAATCAATAAAAAACGTAGATAATAATTCTTTGAAAAGGCGGTCGTGGTCAATCATAATATTTATCTTTAACTTTCATAAGAATCATTCTATTTTCAGGTTAAGATTTTTACTAAAGCTCAGTATCGCATATACTAAATATCTCTGCAATCCACTAGAATAAAGAGATGATAATCTGATTTATGTATATTAGCTATTAAAACAGACTTCATGAGATACAAGCTATGAAATTATCAGACTTATCAGCAGAAAGCCTAGAAAAAATTAAGGCAGTTAGATGGGATAGGATTATTGAGAAACATGAAGGGGCAGAGGATTGGGAATCAGTTCTCAGATATGAACAGCCAGACTTTTTGTCAGTTCAAGGATGCCCGATATTATTACCTGTAGATAAATCACATCATCCTAATATCACCATAATTCGGTGTATCTGGAGTATAGATAACAACTCTGTAACTGTTTTTCTGTCTGATACTACCTATGAAGATGATCCTTTTTTCTCTGGATTTATGGCGGTATGCGATCGCTTGAAGGGAGAGGAATTTTTTTTAGCAGTTTTATATCATGAATGGTTTATTATTGAAAGAGCAGGAGTTTTTGAATAATCCTGTTACGTTAGGATTTTCAAATATTATTCAATAATAATTAAACTACTATCTCATTAACTCGGACAACATTTGCTCAAGAATATCTTCCATAATTGACTCGTCCGTGGAGCGCAAAGAAACTGGGCCATCAAGAAATTCTTGAATAGTGATTTTCTTTTCTTTAAAGCCTTTAACAAAATCCCGAATCTCAGAAACGACGTTAATTTGATTGTCAATTGTTTCTACCATATCAGTCATAGCGTCAATACCTTTTTTAGCAGCTTTTCGAGAATCAGCAACCATCGTTCCTTCGGGAGTATTTTTTGTCAAACGCAGTTCCTGCTTTAACTTTTCGTATTGAGTGAGGAGAATTTGATTTTGTTGTTCTAGAGTTCGGCATCGACGAGTTAAATCATCTTCGCTATTGTTATCAATAATTTCTCCAGCTTGTTGACTTCGCTCAATTTCAAGAAGTCTTGCTAAATCCCCGTCTTGGTAAGCTTTATTGATTTCTTTCATGATTTCTGTATGATATTTCTGTGTTTCGCTGTCTCTAGCTTTGTCAGGGTGAAAGATTTCAGCCAACTTCAGAAATGTTTGACGAATTTTTCTTTGCTCATCTGTTCTAGCTACGGAGGGAGATTCTATAGGCTGTTGTGATTGCCAATTTTGATAGTGTTTTGAAGTAGTTTCCTCTGAAAAATCTCTAGTTGTATTTTCATCTTCATTATCAAACGGTTTGTCTAACTCTATATCTAAATGTCTACTATTGGGGTTTACACTGATGACTCCTGCCACTTGTAGATTCCAGTAAACTGCTTCTATCTTTTTGAGGGTTTGTTTACCAAGCTTTCTAGTAGTAAAAATTTCATCAAACAGAGTATGAATTTCCCGATCTAACTCAGCCATTCTTTGGAATAGTGGAGTAGCTTTAGTAAGAAATTCCGCACCAAAAGAACGCATCTGTTCGACAAAGTTCTTCAGTTCTGTGCGCTTTTTCTTGATCTGTTTGAGTAGTGATTGATGTTGTTTTTCTAGAAACTCTAAGCGGATATGTAATTGAGACAGAGCTAGCGGAGTTACTTTAATTGATTGCGATGGAACTGTAGTTTTTCGAGGCATGAAACACGTATGTAAGTTTAAAGTTTAAAATAGAACTGTCGCCTTACTTAGGGAATGCGAAAAAAGACACATCTTGGACTGCCATAATTGCTAGGCGTATTCTGGTTTAATCGCGGATTTTAAAAGTCATTATCCGTAAAGGGAACTATGGATGGTAAAAACTTTTGAAAAGAAGGGTAAAATTGTAATCTTGCTTCATAGTCATCTGTAAGTGATATTTCTAGCTCGATTGTTTGCTGATTTTTTTCATCAAAAAGCAATTGGATTTGATAATTTGTCCAGAATTGCTCACCTAGTTCATCTTCTAAATCGAAAAGCCGTTCTTCATCACCCCATATATTTGACCAAAGTCCGATCCTATTAGCGCGAAAATGATTTTGACCATTAGCATCTCTAATTACAAAATATGCTTCGACATTTAAATCAAATCCCAAGTCATCGACCTCTACCTCTGCTATTTGACAGTTAACCACTATCAAGGTATCGGGGTTAACGTTTACTACCTGGTCTTGGCGCTTTAATAATTCTTGTAATACAAAATCAGGTAATAGCTGAGAACTTCCTTCAAGGGCTTGTTTTTGAGTTTCTGGAGAGTAACGAGTTTTTAACTCTTGCGTGATTAAAGTTAAAATATCTTCACTAGCTAAATTGACAACTATCTTTTTATCTGCGGTATTAAGAAAACTTCCAAGATTCAGATTAATGTGTTTTTTAATTGGCATAATTCTCTAAAATCCTTTTGAACAGTTCATACTCATCTACAAATAAAGCGAAGGCAAGAAAAAATATTACCTAAGCTTCAGTTCTCCGTCTTGATCAAGACGTACTTCCGAGTAATTGCAGGAGTGAAAATCATAATTATAAATGACTGTGATTTGATAGCCTATTATGTTCATGCGCTAATATTTAAAAATGCCACAGTGCTTGACCAATTAACGGATTGGTTGAGTAAGTAACGAACAAATAAATTTTTAATAATATTTATTTCCTCACTTGTCAAATTAGCAGCTAGACGATCTGCATAACTTGGTCGATTAGGATTAGCAGTAAATAAACGCTTGATAAAATTATCAGAGATGTGCATAGGTGTCAAATACTGCTGAAGAACTACTTGTACGCAGTGTCCATTTGAGGCAAAAGCGTGACGCAAATCATCAGCGTCCCAGTTAAGCATGGGGTCAGAGACATCTGTATAAATAGCTTCTTCCGCTAAAACTAATCGCTTATACAATTGGGCATCTAAATTTTGGCTGGGCAGTAAGCGGTAAAACCTTTGGGTATGACGAGGTACTGTCTCAGCTAAAATAAGCTTGACTGAGTGCGGGAGCAATTGAGCTAAAATTTGAGCAGCAAGTCCCTTGTCTAGTTCCGAGGCTAGTACATTGCGCCCAATAATAGAGTCAAACTGTACATTTGGTGCAAGAGATGCCAGCATAGCAGGTATCTGTGCAACAGATGCAGTAAAAACTATTGGTCGCATTGTTTCAGGAAGTGCCGCAGCAAGTTCATTTAAAGCATTGGCATCAGAGCGATTGCGAACACAGGCATAAACCCCACCTTCAGGAACTTGCCGGATTGCTTCCCAAGTAAGTAAACCAGTGGCGGTATTTAGATCCAATACTAAGTGATGACGTTGTAATTGAGCAAAATTGAAAATGCGATCGCGCACAGATGCTAATTGTGTACTGACTTGAGAAAGTGTGCGTTGCAACCAGCGCTCATCTGCTCGGTCAACAGTTCCATAAGTCATGACTTCCATTGGTGCAACACCAATACCTTCTACTATTGCGGCAAGTTGAGCTTCTCGACGACGCGCCACTTGTGTTGCGATTTGGTGTTCATAACCTTGGATTGATGGTTGATAAAACAATTGGCCTTGCAAGCTCTTGGGTAAATACTGCTGTTCTACCCAATGATCTCGATAAGCGTGAGGATAGAGATAACCAGCCCCATGCCCAAAGCCTTTTTTATCCCGATTGGCATCTTTAAGGTGAGCGGGGACTTCTGCAACATTTTCATTTTCTACTGCGGCTAAAGCATCAAAAAAGCCCATAATGCTATTAGATTTTGGTGCAGTCGCTAAATAAAGTACTGCTTGCGCCAAATGATAACGTCCTTCCGGCATTCCCACGCGGTCAAAAGCTTCAGCACAAGCATTTGTAACGACAACTGCTTGTGGGTCAGCCAATCCGATATCTTCACTGGCAAGAATTAACATCCGACGGAAGATGAAGCGCGGGTCTTCACCGGCATAAACCATTTTGGCTAGCCAATAGAGTGCTGCATCTGGGTCAGAACCTCGTAAGCTCTTAATAAAAGCACTGATGGTATCAAAATGGGCATCCCCTTCTTTGTCGTATAAAACAGCACGTTGTTGAATTGATTCTTCTGCCACTGCTAGGGGAATATGAATAACACCTGTAGTATCGGGGGGTGTAGTTTCTACAGCTAGTTGCAAAGCATTCAATAATGAACGAGCATCACCATTGGCAACATTAATTAGATGAGCTAAAGCATCTGTGTCAATTTGTACTGTTAACTTGCCATAACCGCGTTCAGAATCGAAGAGTGTTTGCTCAATAATTTTGTATAAATCTTCATCAGTTAATTGCTGAAGTTGAAAAATCCGCGAACGGCTTACGAGTGCCTTATTGACTTCAAAAAAAGGATTTTCGGTGGTAGCACCAATGAGAATGATTGTACCATTCTCTACCCAAGGCAATAGAGCATCTTGCTGAGACTTGTTAAAACGATGGACTTCATCGACAAAAAGAATAGTTCGTTGATTATGGAACTTGCGCTGTTGTTGGGCTTTTTCAATTGCCGCTCGAATTTCTTTAACTCCCGAAAGTACGGCATTGATAGCAATGAAGTGAGCGCAGGTGCTGTTGGCAATAACACGGGCTAAAGTAGTTTTGCCAGTCCCTGGTGGCCCAGAAAAGATTAAGGAAGACAGTTGATCCAAACTAATAGCACGCCGCAGTAGCCTTCCTTGCCCGATAATATGCTCTTGACCAATAAATTCATCAAGTGTCCGTGGACGCATCCGAGCCGCTAGGGGTGCTGATTCTTCAGTTATTTTTGCAAGATGCTGGTCAAATAAATCCATTATTAAATACGTCTTCAGAAGTGGAGTTTTTCAAGGCATAAAATATGTGCGTATGCTTTTTCAAGGTAAAAAATTATAACGGCAATTAATATCTAAAAAGAAATTACTTTACGATGTCGTTATCAGCGCTGAAATCAGAACTGATGATTTTTGGTTTTGACTCGCTGATACAGTTCTTCCATTGTTTCAATAAAGGAAGCATCATTGTGCCAGAAATCAGGAAAATCCCCTTGTTTCTTAATCAAAATTGCACAGATACTACCTGGAGTCGCCACTTCAATAGTTTGTGGTAATCGTTTTGTACCTAACCAAAATTCTCTGGCATTTGGCATTTGGTTAAGAGATTGTTTTTCTAGCTTAGTGTACAGCGAATTAGAAAGTTCTAAAGGAATTTCCTTAGTATTCAATTCCTCAGATAGAGCTTTTCCCAAAGGAGAATCAGCTAATTTGGCTTGAAGTTCTGCTTTCGATAATCCCCGTAATTCAAATAACAACCAGGGATTATTATCTAATTGAGAAGCCACTAAATAGTAAACTCCAGCAATGTGCTTACAGGGATTAGCATAATCTGGGCAAGAGCATTTAGTTTTGAAATCCTTACTACTATGGGGCAATAAATGTAGTCCCAAATGAGAGAAAGTATCTTCAATATTTTCCGGGACTTCATTTAGAAGCAATCGAGAAATGATACTGGCTTTAGAAGAAAGCTTTTGGATAGCTTCATTCCAACGGGTTTTAGCAATAGGTGTAATCTGAATCTCTATATTATAAGTTGGTTCTTTGTAGACTCCAAAATAGGGATTAACTGAGCCTCTGACTTTGGCAGTAATTTTATTTAAGTCAATCTCAAAGCTTTTGACTTTACCACCGCTAGCATAAGACCGTCCTCTTTTGAGTCGGTTATCATCTGTAAAAGCTTCTAGTGCTTGAATAAAGCGATCGCCCCACCAAGTTCGACTAAATTTAGCCATAATATCTACTCCAAAATTGCACTCTTATTCAATGAAATCAACCGCTTAAAGGCTTCATTATCTAATTCGGTGAGCCAAGATTCATCGCTACCAACAACAGCATTAGAGAGTTTTTTCTTATCTTCAATCATTTGGTCAATTCTCTCTTCTAGAGTTCCAATGGCAACAAATTTATGCACAAAGACATTCTTTTTTTGACCAATACGGAAAGCACGGTCAGTTGCTTGGTCTTCAACTGCTGGGTTCCACCAACGGTCAAAGTGAAAGACATGGTTGGCTTTCGTGAGGGTGATACCTACGCCCCCTGCTTTCAAGGAAAGGATAAAAACCGATGGTTCTGTATTTGGGTCTTGAAATTCGGTAATCATTTGTTCTCGACGTGGGCGACTAGTGCCACCATGCAAATAGTAAGTATTGCAATGCAGACTATGTTTGAGATGTTTTTCAATCTTTTCACCCACTTCCGTAAATTGACTAAAAATAAGTAAACTTTCTCCTTCATCAACTGCCTCCTCAACCATCTCTGCTAACCGACTGAGTTTGTGGGAACGTAGTGGTGAAAAATCACTCCCATCTTGCAGAAATTGGGCTGGATGATTACAAATCTGCTTCAATTTCATCAGGGTTGAAAGAATCAATCCTTTGCGTTGAATTCCTTCTGCTGATTGCAATTGTTTTTCTACATCTAGTACCACCACTTCATAAAGCGATGCTTGCTCTTTGGTCAGGTTAGTGTAAAGTTTTTGTTCAACTTTGTCTGGCAAGTCATTAATAATAGATTGGTCAGTTTTTAACCTTCGCAGAATTAGAGGTTCTACCAGTTTTTTCAAGGTGGCAGATTTCACACGGTCATTGTCTTTTTGAATCGGAATCTCGAAAATTTTCCGAAACTGGGCTTCTTTACCCAAGTAACCAGGATTGAGAAAATTAAAAATTGACCATAAATCCAGTAAGCGGTTTTCTACAGGAGTGCCTGTCAATGCCAGCCGATGTTTAGCTCTTAATTTTAAAATAGCTTTAGTTTGGGCAGCTTTCGGATTTTTAATATTTTGTGCCTCATCCAGTACTAAACGTTGCCACTCGATGCCGCTCAATAACTTTTCATCTTTGCGGACTAGAGTAAAGGAGCTAATTATCACATCGTTTTGTTCACAAGCAGCTTTGAAATCAGCTAGATTTTGTAGCCTAGTGCTACCATGATGCACCATAGTTTTTAAATGAGGTGCGAATTTGGCAATTTCCTTCTGCCAGTTGCCAACAACAGAAGTCGGAGCAATTAATAGTGTGGGCAGGGCAGATAAAGAAGTAATTTTTCCTCCTACTTTCAGAGCTTCATGTAACTCCTTCTCTTGCACTAATCGGGCAATCACCTGCACGGATTTACCTAAACCCATATCGTCTGCCAAACAGCCATTTAATCCCAAGTTTTCTAGATATTGTAGCCAGGAAACACCACGCTTTTGATATTCTCGGAGTGTGCCTTGCAGATTATCAAGTTCAGAAATTGGTTCTAGGCGACTTTTATCTTGTAGCTTTGCTATCATCTCTGACAAAGCTTCGTCATGTTCAATTTCCCATTCTGACCCCAATTCAGCACTGCGTTGTAGAAACTCCAGTAAGGTCATCTGGGGTTGTTCGTTACCGTGGGACTGCCAAAATTCGAGTAACTGCTGCATTTTATCCCGGTCTAATTCCATCCATTGACCGCGAAAATGCACTAGGGGAGTTTTAGCATTAATCAGTTGTTCCCATTCAATAGGTGTGACAGTTTGCTCCCCAATTGCCAACTCATACTGATACTCCACCAGTGAGTCTAAGCCAAAATAGCTTTTTGTTTCCCCTTTCGTTGCAGCAAGTTTGCTACCCGATGCTTTGAGGCGAATTTTGGCGCGACGACGACCTGCCGGAGTATACCAAGCAGGTACAATTACTTTGAATCCTGAGTCTTCCAGTACCCAAGCACTTTCTTGAAGGAAGTCAAATGCTTCATCTAAGGTAATTTGCATTGCGATTGGACTCGCTGTTTCCAACCCAAGCCATAGTTTGGGATACATCCTGGCTGCATACCCCAGATTCAGCAGTAAATTTGTTTCAAAATCTTTACCAAAATCTTTATGTACGCCAGTTTTGGTAAATTGATTCATTGTCCAGTAGTCTGCTAACGCTAACTTCAAGGATGGATCTTGTTTACTGGCTACTAGAAATTGAATTTGCCAATTGTCTATTTGTTCATTATCAGGAGAATGTAACTGGAAGCACAGATGAAAAGGTGAATCAGCTTGAGTGCGGGTAATTTTGGTTTTCCACATCAACCATTGCCGATATTCCTCAAGGGCAGTATTTGTTGTGAGTGGGTTATGCTGACGAGGATAAAAGCAAGATTCAATTAGAGAATCAGAAATTTGTTTGTCAAAAGCGGCTGTTGATGGGGTGTGAGTCACTAAATCGTCAAGTACATATTCGGAAAAGTGACGCAATAGTGTTTCTTGATCAAAAAACTCAATAGGATAGCTAACTGTTGCTTTACCTGCCACACATATTAGTGGCATATAGTCAATATATTTAAGAATATTTGCTTCATATTGTTCGGAAATAATTTCCCAGGTGGCATAAATTTCAAATGCTGCTTTAGCAGTCTTTTTTTTGCCTTTTTTGTGGGGATTTTCCGTTGATAAATGTCGATACTTCAGTGCGGGAATAAATTGGTCTTTGAGGATTACTTGTTGAAAACTTTGGGTGTAATGATACCAAAATAATAAATCTGAACCAATTTGAAACTTCTGGGCATTATATATTGCTAAAAAATGGATATCTTTAAGTAGTTTAATAATATTAAGTGCTGTTCCGTTTTTGGTAGACACTACTGTTTCATAACAATCAATCTGCCAATATTGAAATTCTTCATAGCTATCAGTCAACTCAATTTCTAAATACTTGGTTAATTCTGGTGAGGGTAGGGGCTGATTATTGGTGGTTGGTAAGGCAAAGTATTTAGGAGATATGCGTTGGGAAAATTTAGTGTTGTCTTCTTTAATTCCCAATTCTTCTACTAAAAAGGCGATTAATTGGGATTCTTCCAAGTGTCCAGGATGAATTTGTTGACTATTGGTGTAACTTTTTTGGGATAATTGAGTTTCTACCCACAAGTAAAAAGACCCTGACTGAATAAAGTCAGTTTCCTCGTTTGGTATCCAGGTGCCATGAAGTATTCTCATAGTTATAATGCCTCTGGATGGTTTGGAATTTCACGCGCCTTAGAATTACTTTAGCAAACAGAGGTGCTAGAATTGTCTTCTTTATGCAAAAGAAAGCGATGACGCTATCGTGCGATCGCTTGACTTACGCACTATAGAAGCAGCAGTCCCATACTTCCCTTACAACTCAAAATCAAGAGTGAAGGTTTGGTCATCAGAATCCTCTTGGTTTTCGATAATAGATGGCTCTTGAGTCGGCTGAATAAGTTTGTTATCTTCAGTATTAGTCGGCGTGAAAGCTACTTGTTGTGTGGGAAATGCACCCTTTCTGAAAGCAAAATAACAATCAATAATAAAGTAGAGCGTCTCTAGGTAACTCTTGCCTAGTTGCTGTGATTCGGCAAATATCCGCTCACGGTAGCTATCTTTGATCCGAACTTTTTCTGGGGTTAAGTCAAGTTTGTCTGCCATTGCGATCACTTAATAGATGTAGATGCTGAATTCTTGGCAGAAATGGTCTTTGCCATCTCTAAAAGCCCAAAGACATTGGCTTCTACCGGATTGTCCAGGATTTTGAAGCCGTTTTTCTCCAACAGCTTCTTAAATCCTGGTAAGAGACAGCCTCCACCAATCGCCCAGATTTCATCCCCCTGGTGCTTGGCATCAAGTGTCAGATTCACCACTTTCTTCAAGTATTTTTCATACCAATCTTTCAAACTTGCACTGTATATATCTTTGATATCGATGTCACGACTGTATCGAGTATGCCCCATTTCCAAACAAAATCGGATTTTGGATGGGTCTCCGATTTTTCCGCCATTCAAATGTTTCATTTTTTGGGAAATATCATCGATGAGAACTTCTACACCGATGGGGTAAGCAGTGTGAACTTCTCGCTGACCGCGGTTGTAACGAGAATACAGGGTCGTACCATTCCCAAAGTCTAAAATGGTTAATTTTTTTGGCAGTGGATGCCCAAATAATGCACCCATCCCCTCTAGTACAACTTTCAGCACTTCTACTTTCACGTCTGATTGTTTGCCAGCAAGTATTGGCTGATATTCTCCATTGAGTACTTTTTGTAGTTCTGATGCCAGAGCAACATCATGTAAGCTGACGACTAATTTTAAGTGCCAAGCTTTACGGTGTGGGAGATGCGCCAATGCACCCAATAAAGTCAGCAACGCGTTGTTGACTTTATTTTCATTACTGTCTGTGTTTCGGTCAAAATAATTTCCTGTACGGTAAGCAGACTCTCCAACTGTATAAGCAGTACCGTTAAAAACTACTCGTCCGGGTACATCTTCCATCTCGGCATTAGTTATATAGCTGGGGACACGAACTACTTCAAAGCCATCGACTAAAAGTTTTAGGCTTCCGTAACCGTTATCGAAACCCGCAGGAAAAATTTTTTGCAACGTGTGAATGTTTGACATAAATACAAAGGTAATACACTTTGAGAAAGTGAAAATTATCTGTTGAAGTGATCTGCAAGAGCAAGAGAAAGAAGAATAAAATAACTTCCCCTTTTTTGCCTAATCTCAAGAGCTTATCATAACCCCTTGGGGGCTAAATGGGGTACAAAATATTAACCAGTCAAATATACCCCATTTAGCACCTATATGCACCCTATATAGGGGTCAAAATCTCACCAAAGCCTTGAGCTATTATTGGGGTATATATAGCCCCCATATAGCCCCCAAAAGGATTTTTTGAAATCTTTTTATCAACGCAGCAAAAATTAATTTAGATCATCGTTGACTTTTTGATTTATACTTTACTGTCAATTTTTTGTTGAAAAGCAATTCAGTTTTGATCTTTAACTTCTTGCTAACTAAGTAATGAGTGCGTTATTACTTGATTACAGGTTCAGCTTTCTCAACTGAATTATCATTCACACCCAAAGTTAATTCCAAAGGAATTTTTTGGGGGTAAGCTTTTACTACTTGCCGATAAACATCATAATTAGCAGGCAGTGTCTGCTGAGAATTACCCACTCCATAAGTCAATTTGTACTTTACATTCTTCACCAATTCAGGTTTGCCTGCCTCGGATTGAGATTTTTTGCGTTGTTCAACTTCATCAACACTTGGTCGTGGCGGTACAGTAGGCCACCATAGCCCTTTGTCATCTGGGCCAACAACTGCTCCTGCCGGTTTCAATCCATTCCTATTCAACACTGAAGTGTTAGCAAAGGTTTCAATGCGTGGCTGTGGTTGACTAGTTAGATCATTAGCATACTTAACTTGCCAGGAGTAACTGGTGAGTGCTGTAGCTTCATACTGTTCAGCAGTAGTAGTGCTGCAACTAGTTAGTGTCAGTGCTGTTAGTACAATTATTATTGAGTGTAAAAATCTCATTTGCATTATCAATCGTAAATATCTTTCTCCAATCACTCTTGAAGAGGGAGTGTGCCATCATTCCTGCCAAGGTGAAGGAATCGCTGTTGTTGAAAGTACTTCCCTTGCTTCCAGCCTAATCGCTGTTTGCTCACAGTTGGGGCATTTTACCTTTGTGAAAATCACTCTTTGGTCGTCCTTTGTACTCGCCCATTACGGGATCTCCAGTGTACTCGCTGATTATCCCTTGCTTGCAGTGGTAGCACTCGAATATCACACGCCCTACCTCCGAGTTGCAATCCAGGAATTGCATGTGCTGACAGGGTTCTGGCGGTAACTCTTCTTCTTCTTCTTCTTCTTCTTCTTCATCGCTCTTTGTCAATTGACCCTGTTGCTTGGGCTGTTGCGGTAATTTGGATTTTCTCTTGTCAGCAGAGGTACGTTTGGCTTTACTTTTCTCTAAATGTTGCGGTTTTCCAGCAGCGTTTGTCTTTGACCTTACAAGAGGTATTACCTCTGCTTGGGCTGGCTGCTCAACTGACGGCAGATCAACACTGGGAGTAATGTTAGGCTGAGAGATTGGCTGCTGTTTATCTACTGGTTTATAAGCAACAAGGTCAAGCTTTGAACTTGGTTCGTTGGGTTTTGGCTGTTGTTTAGGTGGCTTGGGCGATCGCTCTTTTGATTTCATCAGAAAATTTTATGTGGACTTGGGGAAATAAGTTTATTTTAAGCGCCAATTTATTTCACTAAATCGCTCCTCATCGCCAGAATGAAAGTATAGTTAGCTTTTTAGGTAACAAGCAATTTGGAACATTAGTTTTTCATTACTTTGGTGTAAAACTTGTGAAAATCTTTGCGGTCTACTTAAATTGTCATAGAATCAGTTCATTCTGTAACTAATATATATATGTTTTTTCATCAAAAATCGCATAGTACTAAGAAAATATGATTATCGCAGTTACTAATCAAAAGGGAGGAGTAGCCAAGACAACCTCTACTATTGCACTAAGTGGATTGCTGGCAGAAAGTTCCTCCTGCCTTGTAGTTGACTTTGATCCCCAAGGCAATTTAACCACAGGTCTAGGAATCAAGATTCAGCCAGGGCAGATGACTGCCTATGAAGTACTTACAGATCGTAAACAGAGCGCATCTGAAACTATTATTGACACCGAGTATGGAATCAAGCTGATTCCGGCTGACATATCTCTAGCATCTGGAGAAAAGCAAATTTTGACCTCGGCAGATAATAGCCGAATCCTGAGAAAGAAATTGAATCCTTTACGGCAAGAATTTGCTCATATCCTCATTGATTGTCCACCTAGCTTAGGGATGTTGACTCTAAATGCACTAATGGCAGCAGATGCAGTCTTGATCCCCGTTCAATGTCAGTTCTTTGCTTTGGAAGGCTTACGACAATTATTGGAAACTATTGAAAGTCTTCGTGATGAAGACACTCACCCCAATTTGCAAATTTTAGGAGTCTTGCCTACAATGGCAGACCGTACACTCACGACCCAAGATGCTCTCAAAACTCTTAAAACTAAACTCCCTGGGGTCAAAATTTTTGAACCAGTTCCTAAGTCTGTTCAGTTTCCAGAGTCTAACTTGGCGCGTCAACCAATTCATCGGTATACCACAGAAAGAAAATTGATTGAACCTTATCAAGAAATCGCCAGAGAAATGGCAGAACAGGAGTAATATGGCGAAGCGGCGCTTGTCAATGGCAGATGAAATGGAATTTCCGAATAAAACCAAACAATTCCTGGACTTAGTAGGAGTTACCAAGAATCCTCAACTTTCGGAAAACGAATCTATTGAACAATCTTTATTAATAACTCAAATTCACCTAGCGGCTCATCAGCCTCGGCGTTATTTTTCAACTCAAGCAATGGAAAGCCTAGTTGCTTCTATCCGTGAACATGGCATCTTGCAGCCACTGCTTGTCCGACCGTTAGAATCCGGTAATTATGAATTGATAGCTGGTGAACGTCGCTACCGTGCTGCTCAAACTCTTGGAATGGAGCAAGTTCCGGTTATTATCCGCCATCTCAATGACCAAGATGCTTTCCAAGTCGCCCTCCTCGAAAATTTGCAACGGGAAGATTTAAATCCGGTTGAGGAAACTGAAGCTATTTTGCAACTGTTATCTATCCGCTTGGAATGCTCTCAAGGAGAAGTTATTTCCCTACTCAATCATATTGCTAACCTCCAAAAGCAAAAAACAGAAACTACGAACAACGTTGTTCGTAATCAATGGGAAATGGTAGAAAAGATATTTTCAGTAATAGGTAGGGTGACTCCAGACAGTTTTCGTAGTCATCGCCTACCTTTACTAAATTTACCTAAAGATATTCTAGAAATTTTGCGCCAAGGACAACTAGAATATACCAAAGCCCGTATCATCGCTCAATTGAAAGACGAAGATCAGCGACATCAACTTCTAGTGAAAACTATTGAAGAAAATCTTTCAGTTAGAGATATCAAAAGTTACATTCAATCAGTTCAACCTCCTAAGTCTTCTCAGCCGAATATCCTGCCTAATCGG
The DNA here is from genome assembly GCF_001712795.1 of Nostoc sp. KVJ20. Classification (GTDB taxonomy): domain Bacteria; phylum Cyanobacteriota; class Cyanobacteriia; order Cyanobacteriales; family Nostocaceae; genus Nostoc. The sequence goes on along the minus strand of NZ_KV757764.1, from coordinate 19,195 downwards.
ATGAAGGAAGCCTATCAGCGAATTAAGCAAGCTAAAGTCTGGGAAGATCCTAATAAAGCAAAAGTTTTAGAGAAGTTGTTAGGGCAAATTGAAGCTTTATTAGAGTAAAATCTACGGTTTTTTACAACACATCTCACTCTTACCAACCTTTGAGGCGTAGCTTGCATAGCTTGCGCTCGTAGTCATCGTATAGCGAAGCAGCATTTTTGACTTTCTCATCTAATATTACTGTAATCTCAAAAATATATAGTATTTATGTACTATATTCATCTGAATTCCAGTATTATAATAATGTGCGGCATCTGATCATAAGCAATGTCCACTCCTCCTAATCTTTCCCCTCAACAAGTAAGCGCCTTCTCTCAACAGGAAACCATCACCGGAGTCGTAGAACGTTTAACTTTTTATTCTGCTGAATCGGGTTACACAGTGGCAAGGCTGACTCGCCCGCGTAGCACTGAACTAACAACAATTGTTGGCAGCTTTGCTAATATCCAGCCAGGGCAGACTCTACAGCTAATTGGTTTCTGGCGTGACCATCCACAATTTGGGCCACAGTTCCAAGTCATCAATTATCAAGAAACCAAACCAGCCACTCTCACTGGAATTGAGAAATATTTAGGCAGTGGACTCATAAAAGGTGTTGGGCCAGTAACAGCCAAACGCATCGTAGCTCACTTTGGACTTGAAACCCTCGATATCATCGAAAACCAGATCGAGCGATTAATTGAAGTTCAGGGCATCGCTAAAAAGCGGATTACTTTAATCAAAAACGCTTGGTCAACTCAGAAAGCGATCAAAGAAGTAATGGTGTTTCTCCAGGGGCATGGCGTTTCTACCACTTATGCTGTGAAGATTTACAAGCAATATAAGGATGAAGCGATTGCCACTGTTACCAAGAACCCTTATCAGTTAGCAGCCGACATTTACGGGATTGGCTTTCTAACTGCTGACAAGATTGCAAGAAATATTGGAATTGCGCCTGACTCAGAATTTCGTTACCGTGCGGGGATTATCCATTGTCTAAGTGAAGCTGCCGAAGATGGTCACTGTTACCTGCCACAAAGTGAACTGATTGAGTCGGTAATCAAACTGCTGACAACCGAATCTCATCAGCCCACAGAAGAAGCGGTTGCGATCATTATTAAAGATATGGCTCTTGTAGAGGAGCTGATTAGAGAGCGGGATGAAGAAAAAAGGCTACTTTGCTATAAGCCGACTTACTTTCATACGGAACAGAATTTAGCTCAACTGATACGCCAACGCTTGGAAAAACCTGTTGGCACTGACATTGAGCGTGTGCGTGATTGGATTGACCGCTTTACTGCTAGCCGTAAAATTCAGCTTTCAGAACAGCAACGCCAAGCTGTAGAAACAGCAGCCTATTCCAAAATCATGATCCTCACTGGTGGCCCTGGCGTTGGAAAGACCTTCACAACTCACACCATTGTCAGCCTGTGGAAAGCAATGGGTAAATCTATTGCGTTGGCTGCGCCCACTGGACGGGCTGCTCAACGTTTAGGTGAAATGACTGGGCTGGAAGCTAAAACTATTCATCGCTTGTTAGAATTTGACCCCCGCTCAAGGGGTTTCAAGCGCGATAGCGAAAATCCTTTGCCCCACACGGCAATTATCGCTGACGAAGCTTCGATGCTTGATTTGTTTCTGGCTTACTCCTTAGTTAAAGCAGTATTGGCTGGCGCTCTACTATTGTTGGTGGGTGACATTGACCAGCTACCATCTGTAGGCCCAGGTCAAATACTTGCTGATTTGATTAATTCTGGTTGCGTGCCAGTAGTGCGGTTAACTCAGGTATTCCGCCAAGCTCAAACAAGTGCAATTATCACTGCTGCTCACCAAATCAACCGGGGCCAGTACCCAACAATCGAGCCAATTTCTGATAATCCCATGTCTGATTGTATTTGGCACGGTGGAGGTCATCAGCCTGAACATGGAGTGCAAGCAATCTGCGAATTGATTACAGACTTGCTCCCTCGCCTGGGTTTTAATCCTGCCACTGATGTCCAAGTGCTTTGCCCGATGACACGGGGAGTTGTAGGTACTCGCAATCTTAATACCGTGTTGCAGCAGTTGATTAATCCACCCGCCCCCGACAAGGTGGAGATTAACAGAGGTGGGAATTTGTTACGCGAGGGCGATCGCATCATCCAGCTAACCAACGACTACAACCGCGAAGTTTTCAACGGCGACTTGGGAATAATCCTCACCATTGATACTGTCGAGCAGGAAGTTACAGTACTGTATGGTGAGCGGACTGTGGTTTACGATTACGCTGACCTTAATGAAATTGCCCTTGCCTGGAGCATTTCTATTCATAAAAGCCAAGGCTCAGAATATCCGGTGATAGTTCTGCCAATCTATATGCAGCACTATATGATGTTGACCCGGAACCTGTTTTACACCGGGCTGACCCGTGCCAAGAAGTTAGCGATCGTAGTTGGCGCAAAAAAAGCGATCTCTCTAGCGGTGCGCTCTACTGATGACCAACAAAGGTATACAAGGTTACAGCAGAGGTTACTTCAGGCAGGACTGCATTGGTAATATGTTTTGACTATTAAAAATAGAAAATGGCTATAGCGAGTGAAGCCTTTAAATTATATTCCGGATCAGACTGATGCTTCGGAGTGAATATATAAAGAAGAGGATTATATTCCCAGATGATTAACCAAATTACCGCCTTAGAATCCTGTTGGCATATTTCTCCTGGGTGGGGTAAGACCATGCCTCCATTAGCAGTGGAAATGTTAGAAAAAGTTTTGTTGCCAATCTCAGACTTGTCAGGTTATTGCTGTGGTGTTGAGTGGTCAGGACAAGAATGGATTTATGCAATTGTTTGCCAGAATGAAACTCTCTACTTAGCTGAACAAGAATTTCATACAACAAATGTCCTAAAAAAGCCCACTGTTTCTACTCCAGCTTTTAGATTGGGGGACATAGTTGAGGTTGATTTCGGTGAACGGCCGACACGCCGTATTATTCAAGGAATTTTTAGTCTCAAAGAGAATTGGCTTTATGGGGTAGAGTGGCGCTCCCCAACTTTAGAAGAAGTATCTGCCCAAAGCAGAACAATATGGCTTGCTGATGTAGATTTAGTTAATGTTAGTGTATAAATATTGTCATTTGATATTCAAGAATAAGGCTATAGGTTACTATCACCCGCTCCTCTTGGTTTTGAGTGAGTTTAAGATGTCGTCACTACCCAGGGAATTTTCCATTGGTTGAGCCACATCTTCAGCATTTTCTACGAGTTGGGCTTCTGCTGCATCTGAAAGTTGCGATACTACAATAGTAGATGTTTCCGCTTTTACCTCGTTTTTCGTTGCCATTAATCCTGACTGAAAAAATCTTTCTGAGTGTATAGTTTGATTGACCTTGTTATTTAGTATGGCTTCTAGGGAATAACATTAGCCACGACGAAACAGAGTTTCGAGATAGACTTGGGAAACACCGCGATCGCCATCAGCATTTTGCAGCAGAAACAGGGAGATGGCTGCGGTAATAAGGCGATGTTCATCCCAATCAGGATGTTTTTCTAAGTAGGTATTGAGAGATTGATGTAGCGTTTCGGGAAGAGTAGTAAAGATGTTTTGGGTTGAGTTCATATAATAAAAGCTTCAGAAAAAGCAAATCAATAGGGACAACAAGCTAGAGGTGATACAGTGCAAGTACAGTTTCACCCATTCAATGCTAGCCGAACCACTGGCACTAACAACTGAATAGTTTTATACAGTTAGTTGATGCTCAAAATGGAACAGGCGGCAAAGGCTAGTGGATTTATTTTGTGCTGATTGGCTCAGTTTGTCAATGTTGCAAAATGTTAAAGAGAAATATAGAAAAAATAAATAATTACGTGAAAGCTAGGGTTAAAAGTAGGTTTTGTTTACGTTGCGTAATAATAACTCAGTAAAGCAGACTGATTGCTACAGACATGACAAAATACCCATTGGGTGAACAGAAGCCGATTATCTTGTAAAACAACTGTGGAAAACAGCAGAAATAGCTGTGGAAAGTCTGTGGAATCTGCCAGGAAAAGTAGAGGTAATGATAAGAATTGCAAAAAGTTCAGATTTGTAATCTCTGCCGTTGCAGTGTAATATCAGCCTCAGTATTCCCAAGGAGCTAATCATGAGAGGATGGGTAAACGATCCACATTCAGGAGGGGTAAAAATCCCGGAGCAAGTCAAACAGAGAACAAAGCAACGGATATTAGCTTATGCAGAGCAGCATTATGCAGGAAAATACATACGTATTGATGTGCGTTTTAAGGGATATTTCTGTTACATAGATGCTTATAAAGAACCATTTTTACCAGACAATGATGACCTATCAATGTTTAAAATAACACGCTCTGAATATATAGAGAGAGCCAAGAATACACCAATTCATCTGTGTCGATTGCGGTACAAAGGGAATGAAGAGAAATGGACAAAGGCTTTTTATACCTATAGTAATGAAAAATACGAACCTAGCTTATTTAATAATGGTACTTTTTATGGGACACCAGAAGAGGCATTTCAAAGTTCAGCATTGTATTTAGATTAATCAAATTTCTACAGATTTAATGATTTTTGAAATAGAAATAGAAATATAAAATTGTTTGGCTGATAAAAAAGTAACAATATCAATCAATATATCGATCAATATGCCTGAATCTTACACGTTTCAACCTTTACTGCTAATTAATACTATGTTGGATATTAGTGAGAATCACTACTAAAAATCCCATATATATATTGAGGAAGTAATTAGTTGTAAAAGTGCTTTAGTGCTGATGATAATTTGCAAAGGCGATTTCATAAATCTCATCTAGGGTTGGGAATTACACAACTAAAAACAGTTGGTGCTGATGTTGGTACTGGTGGTACATCCTTTAGAGATTATCTAGCTAAATACGCTCGGGAAGAAGCGCCTCTGTTTCCAGGTTTAGAAGATATTCTCTAATTGCATCAGAGTGTTAGTTATTTGTGAAAAACACGGAATTGTTGAGGTTACGAGATGTAGGATAATATGTCTAGATGCTAAATAATCATCGAATGATAAATTTGCAATTTCCTAATGATTGGCAGAAAGTACTAGCTGAAGAATTTAAACAACCTTACTTTACTAAACTTCAAGATTTTCTAGTAAGTGAAAGGTTATCTTATACTATCTATCCAGCTAAAGAAGAGACATTTTCTGCTTTTGAACTGACACCTTACGACCAAGTAAAAGTCGTATTGCTGGGACAAGATCCATATCACAATGAAAACCAAGCACATGGTTTATGTTTTTCAGTAAGACCAGGGATAAAACCGCCTCCATCACTTGGCAACATATTTAAAGAACTTAAACAAGATATTGGATTTGAAACCCCAAATAATGGCTATCTTGTAACATGGGCTAAACAGGGTATATTGATGTTAAATACAGTACTAAGTGTCAGAGCAGGTATGGCAAATTCCCATAAAAATAAGGGTTGGGAAACTTTTACAGATGTGGTAATTAGTAAAATTAGCCAGAAACCTGCACCTGTGATCTTTGTGCTGTGGGGTAAGGATGCACAAAAGAAATTAAAGCTGATAGATACTAACAAAAATATCATAATTCAATCAGCACATCCTTCACCACTTTCTGCTCACAATGGTTTTTTTGGCAGCAAGCCCTTTTCAGCTATTAATTCTGCATTAATTTCTTATGGACAATCAGAAATTAATTGGCAAATACCAAATATTTAAAAATTAAATACTTTATTAAAGATAAAGAAAACTATGAGCGAGTACCAGTATTACGAATTCCAGGCATTAGACCGACCATTAACTGCATCAGAACAAGCATATATAAGTAGTTTATCTAGTCGGGTACAACTGAGTGCAACAAACGCAATTTTTACCTACAGCTATGGAGACTTTCGAGGTGAACCCAAGGAAGTTCTAGAAAAGTGTTTCGACATCATGTTATACATGGCGAATTGGGGGACGCGACAATTAATGTTTCGTTTCCCTAAAACAGTGGTTGCTCCATCAGTTTTTGAACCTTATTGTTTAGCTGATAAAATTACTGTATCAAGGAGCAAAAACTATGTAATTGTGGATATTAGTATCCAGGACGAAGAATATGGAGATTGGATAGAAGGGGAGGGATGGCTAGCACAATTAGTGCAGTTGCGTGATGATATTTTGCAAGGAGATTATCGAGTTTTATACCTGGCTTGGTTAAAAGCAGCTTCAATAGCAATTGAAGAAGGGGAAGATGAAGAAGATTTAGTTGAACCACCTGTCCCAGCAAACTTGAAAAAACTACCTGCTGCAATTGAGACTTTTATAGAGTTATTTGATATTGACCAGGATTTAATTGCATCGGCATCTCAAGTAAGTATTGATAAAAAAGAAAATACTGAACCCATAAAAGAGTGGATTACAGCTTTGTCATCAGAGGAAAAAGACTATTTCCTTTTGAAAGTGGCAACAGGTGAAATTAATGTTGGAATACAACTTCTAAACCGACTGCGAGAACTATTTAAGATTCCCAAAAGTGATAGCAATCATGATACTCACAGACGCTCATTCTCCCAGTTACTAGAAAATGCTAATGAGCAAATGCAACAGCGTCAGCAACGAGAAAAATTAGCAGCACAACAGGAAAAAATCCGGAAGTTAGAAGTTCTAGCTAAAAATCAAGATAAAGTATGGTCAGATATATATAAGTTACTTGAATTCAAGCAATCCAAAACTTATGACCAAGCAGTTGCACATCTAGTTGACTTACGGGAATTGGCTGAATATCAAGGAAAGCTAGAGGAGTTCAAATCTTCTATTAAGCAGATGCAAAAAAATTATAGCACCCGGACTGGATTGCTATCGCGCCTGAAAAAAGTTGGATTATTGTAAATTCTCTAAGTGTACAATTTTTCTTTTCTGACACGGTGATGCCGATTACCAAGAAGGGGGGAAAAGGAAAGGGGAAAGGGCAATATACAAAGAACTTTTTATATTCATGGTATGAAGCCCCTATTTTTAAATAGGTCGAATAAAAAAAGAAGATTTTTAAGGCACGTAGTGCGATAACTTAGCAGTGCGGAGCCGGAGCCGCTCCGCCTCCGGTCCATATTTGAAACAAGAGCTTTTAAGTTACTTATTCCCTTTCCCATTTCCCTTTTTTCACACTCTTGTTTGAGCGAAAACTAAGCTGATGTATTTATTAGATACATCAGCTTTTGACTTATCCCAAGATTTCAATTACAGCCGCTAGAATAGCTGGGGCTTTGTCTGAAACCGGAATGAATACTCGCTTTTTCCAGTTGATGATCTCGGTGAAGCAACCCACAGCTAAGAGCCGCTCTGCCACTGAGATAGCATTAACCAGTTCTATGCGAGCTTCATTAGCAATCAAAGAACGTCGCAAGGTTACACCACCCGGCAACTGCTGTGTATATTTCTCGTTCAGTACCAGCTTCACAAGTTCTTCTGGAGAAAGCAGTTGGTTCCTGAGTCCAAGTTGTTCGCGCACGGTTTGAATATCGTGAGCATTCACCACCCGACCGAGAATCTTTTGTCCATCGCTGGTTTGCAACCGGAAGACTCGGCTATTGTGCTGCGGCAAGATTTTCCAAATGGGCAACAAAATACCGGTGACTAAGTGCAGATAATCGGTAGTGAACTTGGGCAGCGCATCTACCTCTTTCGACCACGCTGCAATGAACGCATCGACACAAACCGCTTTCCAAGTGGAAGATTCTAAATCCTTGACTGGTATACGGGTTTCTTTTTGGGGGCGGACGAGTAACACTCTTGGTACAACTCCACCCTCAGAGTCGTAAATACTATGTGTTGGAATTGACACAGCAGCATTGCCTGACTTGGAGTTGATCATGAGCTTTCCACGATATTGAGTTGCGAACTCTAACATCTCGTCAGCAGTTCTGATGTTGTTCTTCTGGGTGCGTTGTACTTTCAAGTAATTGGTGACGCTATCTGTGGCAGGGTGGGTGTACACAGCTTCCTGGCTGTCAACAGTAAAGCGTTCAGCCCGTAAAGTCTCCACACCCATCTCATAGACACCAGCCGCGATCGCTGCTTCAATCTGTTGACTTAGCAACAACTCAAACCTCTCGAAAATGATGTTCTGCATATCGATGCGTAAAGCCAACAGGCGATTGAGGAATTGCCGCAATGGGGGCAAGTCGATTTTCATCCCGCCTTCGTGAGAGGTTAAGCTAAGTCCCGTCATTTGCTCGAACTTTCCTAAAGGCACTTCATAAAATCGACCTTGGTATATTTGCCTGAATAACTCATACAGCGCGTGTTCTGCATAGTTCGATTCCAGATTATCCTTAGCTTCAAATATCCCATTGCCTCCGGTTTGCCTTTGCCCCCTTGTGAGTGCGCCCAAGCTATCCAGCCTTCGAGCGATGGTTGAGATAAAGCGGCGTTCACCGATGACGTTAGTGGTAACAGGTCTGAACACGGGTGCTGATGCTTGGTTGGTGCGGTGCGATCGCCCAAGTCCTTGGATTGCGTTGTCTGCTCTCCAGCCGGCTTCCAACAAATAATGCGATCGCCGCCGACGATTCGCAGCATTTAGATCAGCATGATAACTTCTGCCTGTGCCACCAGCGTCACTGAAGATGAGGATTTGTTTGTCACCCTGCATAAACGCAGCAGTCTCAGCAATATTCGCCCCACTACCCCGTGAATCAACGAACAAACGCCCTGAATCATCTTTCAGAACTCGCTTGCTGCGACCAGTTACTTCGGCAATTTGCTTGTGACCAAAATGCCACAGCAATTGTTCTAATGCGCCAGGGATTGGATCAAGACATGCTAACTTATCTACTAAGGCATCTCTCAAGGCTACAGCTTCTTGGGAGATAACCGGAGAGCCATCAGCGTCAAAGACTGGCTCGGATCTTTCTGAGCCGTCAGAGGATGAGTGGATGGAGTGCAAATGGATTGGGAATGCAATGATCTCGTACTACTATGACTCATCTTCCTCGTTATCTAAGGCTTTTGCTGTGTCATTCAGCCTGTTATTTGCATCCTTAGCAAGTCTAAGGCATGAGCCACTAACAGTTCCAGCTGTAACTGCTCCGACTGCTGTAACTGTTCCTACGGATACATTGCCTGAAAATAGGAGAATAACACCTACAAAGCTGATAAGCCCACTTGCGGCTGTCAATCCAAAAGCAAGGTTAAAACTAACACGGGCTTGACGAAGACGCTCTTGATGAATACTGTTGGAACTAATCAAGTTTAAATCTTGACCATTTGAGGGAAGTTCTTGCTCAACTTTCTCTTGTTGATTAAGCACTACAGAAGTAGGCCTATTAGTTTTTCTGAAGATTGCTTTCATCTGTCTGTCTTTCCACGACAACAATTTTATTAAAGCTACTAGGTGCTTTAGTTCAAAGTTGAGAAAGTATAAAGTTGAACTGAGTTGTAGCTTACATACATCTGATAACTGACTTATGACTGAGTTATAACTAACTTATCGTCCTAGAATAGGGAAAAATATTATGATTTGAACAGTTCTGCTCAATTAAGAGAGCTATGTCCAGATCAATCAAAGTTTCTCAACAGCATATTGAACAGGTAAAATTAGCTGTCAAGCGGAGTGGTTTTCCTCGCCAAAAAGATTTAGCTGAAAACTTGCAGTTATCCTTGGCTACAATAAGTAATTTTCTCAATGGCCGACCCGTTGATTATTTAAATTTTTATGAAATTTGTCAGAAGCTAGGGCTTGAGCTAGATAAGATAGCTGACTTTGAAATTCATAATGCTAATAATTCTTACCAGACTTTAGATTTAGAAACAGAACAAGCTCCTATTGCTCTTTTCCCAGAAGAATCAGAAATAAAAGCTTCTAATTATATAGAGCGGCCTCCCATTGAATCTCATTGTTATGAAACAATTGTGCAACCTGGTTCTTTGCTGAGAATCAAAGCTTCTAAGCGAATGGGAAAAACTTGGCTGATAAACAATATTATTCATCAGGCACAGAAGCAAAATTACATAACAGTACGTTTGAGCTTGCTCCTAGCAGATGGAACCGTCTTAAAGAATTTAGATGAATTTTTACGCTGGTTCTGTGTTGTTGTTTGCCGACAGATGAAACTATCACCCCAACTTGATGATTACTGGGAGAAGGGATTAGGAAGTAATTATAACTGTACACTGTACTTTGAGGAACACTTATTAGCCCAAATAGATAGACCATTGGTTTTATGCTTAGATGAAGTAGATCGAATTTTTTCTTATAGCCAAATAGCTGAAGACTTTTTAGGTATGCTCAGAGCATGGCATGAGGAAGCAAAAAGCCGCCAAATGTGGCGAAAGCTACGATTAATTTTGGCACACTCGACAGAAGCATACATTCCATTAAATATTAATCGTTCACCATTTAATGTTGGACTAGGTATAGAACTACCAGAGTTTACAAGTGAGCAAATACAAGAGTTATCAAGACGACAAGGACTTAATTTAGATACATCACAAATTTTAGAATTAATGGACTTAGTAGGGGGGCATCCCTATTTAGTGCAACGGGCAATTTATTATTTAAATACCCAGAAAATCAGCCTTGTAAAGCTCTTACAGGAGGCTGATACAGAATCAGGTATTTATAATGACCATTTACGGGGACACTTATACAATCTTAAACAATATCCAGAATTAGCTGTAGCGATGAAAAAAATAGTTAATACAGCTAATTCTGTGCAATTAGAACCGAATCAAATATTTAAGTTGCAAAGTTTAGGCTTGGTAAAACTGCATGGAAATGCCATTGAATCACGATGTAATTTATATTCTCAATATTTCCGCGAACATCTTGTCAATGAGTAAGTATTTATTATTTTCAATACAACCAGATAAATGAGCATGAAGGAAAGTAAAACATACAGATATCAAGTTGGTGGGAGTTTAGCGGCGGATGCTCCTACTTATGTTGTTCGACAAGCAGATAAAGACTTATATGAAGGATTAAAGAGCGGAGATTTTTGTTATGTATTAAATTCACGGCAAATGGGGAAATCTAGCCTACGTGTCCGTACAATGGAAAGGCTAGAAGAAGAAGGGATTCGATGTGTTGCTATTGATTTAACAACAATTGGTAGCCAAAATGTAACACCAGATGGGTGGTACATGGGAATTTTTTACGAGCTAGTCAGAAAATTTGAGTTATCTGATAGAGTCAATCGCCGAAATTGGTGGCGTGAACGCGAACAGTTACCATCTGTGCAGAAATTAAGTGAATTTATTGAGCAGGTATTACTATTAGAAATTATTGAAAATATTGTTATTTTTATTGATGAAATTGATAGTACTCTCAGTTTAAATTTTTCAACAGATGATTTTTTTGCATTTATCCGAGCCTGTTATAACCAGCGCGTTAATAATCCTTTATATAGACGGCTTTCATTTGTTTTGCTAGGTGTCGCTACTCCTTCTGATTTAATTAAAGATAAAACTCGCACACCTTTCAATATTGGGAGAGCTATTGAGTTGAGTGGTTTTAACTTATATGAAACTCAAACTTTAGCGGCAGGATTAACAGATAAAGTTAGCAACCCACAAGCAGTTTTAAGGCAAGTATTAAGCTGGACAGGTGGTCAACCATTTTTAACTCAAAAGCTCTGTCAGATTATCTATACGTGTGAATTTCCCCTTCCTGTTGTGCAAGAGTCCGAGTGGGTAGAACAACTAATAAAATTATACTTGCTTGAAAATTGGGAAGCCCAGGATAACCCAGAACATCTAAGAACTATTCGTGACCGTATTATTAGGAGTAAGCAACGTGCTGGTCGGCTACTAGGACTTTATCAAAAAATTCTTCAACAAGGAGAAATATTAGCTGATAATAGTCCTGCACAAAAAGAACTTCAACTTTCAGGCTTAGTTGTCAAAGAGCAAGGCAAGTTAAAAGTTTATAATCGCATATATGCTTCAATTTTTACCTCAAATTGGGTAGACGAAGAACTTGCTACTCTGCGTCCCTATGCTGAAGCCATAAATGCTTGGATTGTTTCTTGTTATCAAGATCAATCAAGATTACTACGAGGGCAAGCACTACAAGAAGCCTTAACTTGGGCATCAGATAAAAGTTTGAGTAACGAAGATTATCAGTTTTTATCAGCAAGCCAAGAATTAGAAAAAAAAGAGGTTAAACTTGCTTTAGAAGCAGCAGAAAAAGCAAATCAAATATTAGCAGAAGCCCAGCATCAAGCTAAAAAAACCATCCGTAAGGGATTTACTGGATTAGCTGTGATTTCATCGATAGCAGTAATGCTATTAATATTTACTAGCACGAATCTAAATATAGCATTACGAAAAGAAAAATTAGCACAGATAGAAACTCAAAAAGCTAATCAAAAGTTGTACAACGCTGAAAAAGAACGCCAAGAAGTTAATCAACAAATTAATGAGAAAAATTTAGAGGTAGAGAATGTTAAAAAAAAGCAAGCAAATCTTGAAAAATATAATAATATAGCTTCCGAAAAAATTAAGCTGGCTGAGAAAAAGCAAAAAGGAGCAGAAAAGCAAACTCAAATCGAAAAACAAAATCTTATAAATGCAAAAATAGAACTAGAAAAAATTTCTTTAGTAATCAACAAGAAAAATGAAGAGTTAGAAAAAGAAGCACAGAAGTATCAAGAGCTTAAAGTTGGATACACAAAAGCTCAAGATAAACTTAAGGAAGCAGTATCTGACTTAAAGCAATTGTACGCCATAACACACGGTACAAATAATGAAGGTAGAGACAGTTTAGCTTCTCAATTTGATCCAAGAGAGTCAACTGTAGTAGCGAGAGACCGTATCACTAGTTTGACTGAGAAAAAAACTGTTATAGAGTTTCCCAATATTAATGACAAAGTTAGCACAGTTTCGCCAAGTGGTTATCCAACATCAACAACTTTGAATGTAGAACCAATAATAATCGATACTTATTATAATTCTCAAATAAATATAACTGATTCAAAAAAATCATCATTGCTTTCTAGAAGTTCAAGTACCAGCATAAATAGAAATAATAAAGATTTAATTTCATTAAACAGAGAGTGTAGGCGTAGAGAGATATTACAGTTTGGTAGTAATGCTTCAGCAGCACTTGAAATACAAAAGCAATTAAAAAAATTAGGATTCTATAATGGTGAATTAACGGGAAAGTTTGATGATTTAACTGAAGCCTCTGTACTGAAATTCCAAAAAGCTTTAGGAATAAATACTAATGGTAGAATCTGTCAACATTTATTAGAAAAATTGTTAACAAGGGTATCTAAGCCTTTAGAGGAGAAGCCTTACGTATTTTCTGGAAATGGAGGAAATATAACTATTAATGCTAGTGAAATTTTGGGGATATCTGAGCCTTTATATGATGACAATGGCACGTTTCGTGGACACCAAGGAAATATCAGTATTAATGTTAATAACCTTATTTTAAAGGATGATACTGGTAAGCTTGGATCTGAAAATAGAGGTAGTTTTACTATTACAGGTCGTGGAGCAATTGGTATTAGTAGTACTGAGTCAATCTCTCTTAATAATATAGCTGAGTTATACCCCCAAAATCTAAACAGAGTGCATAAAAACCCCAGACAATTAAATCTACTTTCACCCAACACAAGTGATATCACCACTATCTCTCAATCTTATCCCTTATCAAGTGGTGAGAAAATTATCACAAGATTGAGAGAAAGATATAATATAGGGCTTTCTTTTATAGATGGTAACAGTAATCGAAAATCAGCATCTAGTCAGCGAATAGAAACTGTTAATACTCAACAATCTATTCTAGCAGTTCCTTTTCTACCTAGGGCTGTAGGCCCAGTAGTTGGTGATATAGCTATCAGCTCATTAGTTAATGATATGAGTATTTCAAAATTGAATACAAGAAATATTAACCTACAAGGTTTAGACAATTCTCAAAATTTAACTAAAAAATTTTTTAATAATCTTGAAATTACTCCTCGTAGATATAACAATAAAATTCGTGAGTTACAAAAATGGTTAAATGCTAGAGGCTTCTACAATGGCCCATTAGATGGGATCTGGGGAACACAAACCCAAGAAGCTATCGAAGCATTTCAAATTTACTATGGAATTGCTAATTAGTGAGAGCCAATATTAAGAAGTTACGGCTTTAATAGTTATGCTTCTATACAGACTATTTGGGAATAGTAGAGTTTTTAATAGCTAAACTATTATCAACATCTTAATAAAGCGTGGACATTTCATCCGTTACATAACTCCTGCCTAAAACTATCTATAAATAGATAAATTATCTTTATTAAATCGTTTTAGGCTTTGTTTATTTCCTGTTTCATTCTGGAGAAGTCGGCTTCAACCAGTCCACAGGCTAATACTGTCTAACTGACAGCTTTAGACAAATTGATGGCGGCGTTTAAATCTCTATCAGAGGTAAAACCGCAATATTTACACTCAAACACTCTTTGCCTTAGCAGCAGAGTTTCTTTTTTAGTGCCACAGTGAGAACAAGTCTTAGAACTAGGAAACCATCTGTCAACTACTACAAGTTTTGAGCCATAGAGCTTGCATTTGTAAGTTAGTTGCCGACGTAATTCATAAAAGCCCATATCTAAAACTGCTTTAGCCAGTTTACGATTAGCTAACATCCCTTTAACGTTGAGGTCTTCAATTACTACTGTTCCGTGGTTTTTGGCTAACAGTGTTGTAAGTTTGTGTAGTGTATCTTTACGGATGTTAGCAATCTTTCTGTGTAACTTAGCAATTTTTAATTGAATTTTCTTCCAGTTATTTGACCCAATAACCTTACGTCTATTTAACCATTGTAGTCTGCTTAATTTACTTTCGTACCTTTTATAAGATTTAGCTCCTTCGATTACTTCTCCTGTTGACAAAGTAGCTAAACTCTTTATTCCTAAATCCACACCTACAATACTCTTTAAGTTTGACTCTTGTTGTTCCACTTCTAGCCTGAAGCTAATAAACCATCTGTCAGCCTTACGGCTAATTGTAACTGACTTAGGCGTAACTTGAGGTAATCTTTCATAAGTTGTAAGCACTCCAATTTTAGGGACTTGAATTTTGTTGTTTCCTAAAATTTTTACATCTCCTTCTAAAGTGAAACTATCATGCTGACCTGTTTTCTTAAATTTGGGAATACCTGAGATTCTTTTAAAACATCTATCCCAAGCGATTCTTAATGCTATTAGTGATTGCTGGGGTGTTGATTTAGAGCATTCATAATACCAAGGATTTTCTTTCTTGACTAATGCTACTAACCATTTACACAAATCAAAATAACTAGGAAACTTAATCTTCTCTGCTGGGTTAGCTTTGTTGTGATCTAATATTTGCTTGGTCAAAGCTAACCCCCAATTCCAAGCGTGTCTTGCCACTCCGCAATGCTTTAAAAATGCTGTAAGCTGCTTATTATTTAATTTCAATTCAGTTTTAAAGCCTAGCAGCATCTATCTAATCTCCGTAACTACTTAGTTATGCTATTTGCGAAGTTGATTACCCAACTAAATACCGAACAACTTGCGGATCTATCGCAGCAATCCGCTTTTTGATTGATTGTGGAGGATTCTTGAAAAACCGTTTTAAATCCCGACTCTTGACTAAATAATTTCTAGCAGAACGTCGCATGGCTTTAAGCCAACCTAGTCTTACCCATCTAGCAACAGTACAGGGGTTTAAGGAGAGAGCTTGAGCAATTTGGTTACAACTATAATTGTCCAGAGTGGGACGTGCAGAATAACCCAACGCATAGAGCTTTTTATGAACAGCTAATGTTGTACGATGATAGCCTCGGATTCTGAGTCTGTATGCTATCTGCTTGGGTATATATGCTTCAGACATTTCTTCGAGTATTTCTAATTCTTCAGGAGTCCATTTTCTTTTCATTTCTTATTCCTCTTATGACTAAATAAGCTGAAGAAATATTATTGGTGTTTTTCTAGCCGCTTGTATTCGTCCCAATTTCTGGGGTTGTGAGGTGATGACGTTGATTCTTCAAACTCCCAGTTTTGAGAAGTAATATCAAATAGTTCAATTGCAGCATCAAACCCGCATTGCAAAAATCTGGTATAGGATTCTTCAGACCAAAGAATTGATTCAACAATTGCAGTCAATAGTTTGAGATTGGTTTGGGTTGCTGCTCCCTCGGATTGGAGCCATTCAATTGTTTCAAGGAGTTCTTTTTTGCTCCAGGCCGCAGTAGATGGTGGTAGTGCTGCGATCGGAATAGAACCTGTTAGTTGTTTCATAAATCCTCTAATTCCCCAACACCCTCATCAGTTGCCACCTTCTTTTGGGATTTGGCTTTACTGATTTGAAATTCGTTAGCTTTAATCAGGGGCATTGCAGCGTCTTTGACTGCTGCTTTGGCTTGGTGATAGAGGAATTGAACTACGCCCGAAGCATCTTCTTCATCTTCCACTTGCGCCCAGAGAGAGCAGCCTACTTCGAGAGATT
This sequence comes from Nostoc sp. KVJ20, assembly GCF_001712795.1. Lineage (GTDB taxonomy): Bacteria > Cyanobacteriota > Cyanobacteriia > Cyanobacteriales > Nostocaceae > Nostoc. The sequence goes on along the minus strand of NZ_KV757764.1, from coordinate 2,744 downwards.
CGTAGTTGCCCAAGTTAAATTTTCTCGAATAACTAATCGAGACAGTACCGATTTTCATTGATTGATTTTGTTGCTAATTGATGTAGTGGCGACTCTTGAGCGAATCGCCTTTATAATGCTTAATTACCGTTTGTTACCTTGTGGCAATACTTGGTGATTTTGAGCTTGTAAAGATGCTCTTGCCTCTGCTTCCGAAACAGCCGGGAATGCAGGCACGGTAACAATCGCGTTTGATGCCCAGCGTTCGTAAGTCTCGTTAGTCACCCATTGCAGTGTTGCCCCTGATTCTGCACCAGAGCGAATCATCTCGGCTGCAACGAGAGCATCATGCTCAAAATCAGATTGTGGGTTACGGTACGACCACTGAATGAACCAATACGTTCCCAACGCACCTTCTACCTTCTGGAACTCGGCGCAGAAGATGTAGTTTTTGAGGACAGATGCGATCGCGGCGTAGCAGAATTCTTTCGGATCTCCGGGCATTCCATCCTCACACCATTGTTGGAAAGCACGATGAGCGAAATGGTTGTACAGTCCAGCAAATGAATCCTTACTCCGGCGGTGCATCAGAAAACTCAAAAGCATGGAAGCTGGCCCCTTGAACTGGTCTTTAAGTCCGCCTGTCACTGGAATCACCCACAATTCGGTAAATGGTTCATTGGTGAAGTTCTCGTTGATTGTGAGTAGACGGTCAGGGCGAGAGATTGCGATCGCAAAGTCTGCCTTATTTCCTTTGAGATAACCACCTGCCTGTGCTTCTAAAATTGTCAGTTTTGGAGGGCAATCGAGAAGAAATTGCCCGTATTCTTTAGCACAATTAGCTTGTAGTTTTGGTTGACTGGGTGGGATGAGAAAAACGCTGTTGTTGATTTTGATGGTTTCCATGATGGTGTTGTATTTGTTGTGTTTGTTTTAGTGAGTTAATGGGCTTAGTTAGTCGGCAATTTGTCAGAATCTTGTGTAATCGTCAGTAAAAAACCGTGTTTGGTATTCTGTACTCGCACTAGTTCTCTATCAAGCAAAGATTGGATTACTGTTCGTGAGAAATTAATACTGTGTAAAGGAGCAGAACCACCATAGCGGCGCAAGAAAAGCAGCAAGCTAGCAGCCGTGAGGTCAGAGCAGTTTTTAGGCGGTTTAGCCATTAGCTATGCCTCCAGGAATTGCTTTTAGCTCGTGTGTCAGCAATTCAACTTGACGTAAACGTTTGTTAATCTCTGCTTCTATTTGTGCTTTTAATTCCTGTGGTGTGAGTAATTCCAGTGCGTCTTCAAGGTGGTATTCTTCGTCTTCACAATTCTTGTCAGGCAGCAGTACATAACGCCAGCCTTCGCCAAATTCATGAGCTAAAAGTGTATCTTCGGAGTAGTACTTTAAGCCTATAATCACGCCTCGTTCTGTACGTTGTCCAAAGGTAAAACGTGGATATTTCCAACCTTGTGGAATTGATATTGTTGGTTCCATTGTTTTAATTGGTGAATAGTTAGGGAGAATTCAGGAGCCAGGAGTCAGAATTCTGGTTTACGCTGCAACAGTCTTGTCAATACTTGTAGTTTTGAGAAAATTCTCTAGTGCGATTACTGCATTCAATGGCTGGGGATAGCGGATCTCATCCACCTCGTTTGACCAATGGGTTATATGTTGAAAGACCAAACCAAGCATTGAGCCAGCTTTATAGACACGGTAATTTTTGGGACAAGCACCATTGCAATACACCAGCTTGTAAACGGAAATTTCTATGACCTGTGCGTTTGCATCTGTTGGTGGCAGGAGTATTTTTTCGCCGTGTTCGTCCCAATCAGGTGTTTTGACTGAGGGCGTAGTTATTGTGACGTGTGCCATGATTAAGCCATCTTATGGTGAAGTAGCAAGCGATTGCACTTGTTTTGGTTGCAATCGCTTTTTCTACATTCGATATTTACGCTGCTACTGCTTGCCTGACTCCGAGTGATGCGATGGCAGCATCAACGCTGTCAAATGTGTAGCTGCTCCCCAGTTGAGTACGTCGGCTGTACCACTGATTTGCTCTGTTGTACCCGACGAAGCCAACACGGTGGTGATTCAGATATAGAGTTGTGCTGAAGGAAAGCCAGTCAATCTGCCCGTAAGTTAAACCGAATCTGATGCAAGCTGTTTCCAGTTCTTTGCTTAGACGTTCGTTGCGTTCTAGAGGTGTTTCTGGGAGCGTTGCTTTCACCTGTGCAACTCTTTTGGCGAACCAGTCTCGATCGAATGGTAGTCGTCCACCACTGACTAATTGCACCCATACTGTGATTCCGCCTTCTATCCAGATTGTGCGAACTGATTCGGGTTCAACTTCGATAATCTCGCCAATGATGCGGCGATCTCTGCTGGTGAGAGGATCTTGGGTTGGGGCTACAGCTTCAGCTTGGGTTTCGATATAGTTGTTCAGTTCTGCTTGAGCTAGGGCTTGCTCATCTTTGAAGGGAACTTCTGTAACTGTTGTTGATGTGTTGTAGTTGAAGCTAGAAGCCGTTTGCTGTGTGTAAACTGATTGAGTCATAATATAGATTCCTGCAAAGGGTCAAAGGGCGATCGCACAAGTTTCGTAGGCTGGGGCGGTCGTCTTTTGTTTTCATATCTCTATAATAACAACTCAGAGTACAAAAATCAACTAGAAGTACAAATATTTTTGGAAACTTCAACACGTAAGTCAGACATAATCTCAATCAGTTCTACACCAAGAGTTTTGGCGATTGCCGTAATGATTTTTGTTGAAACAG
>NZ_KV757763.1 GCF_001712795.1 Nostoc sp. KVJ20 | reverse complement strand
CCACCCTGCTTTATAAGGGGGGTTAGGGGGGATCTAAAAGTGCCGAAAGTCACAGCGAAAAACTTTTCAAACAACGTCTCAGTATTGAACATGAAAGATTTTATTTAAGAGTCAAAAGTCAAAAGCTATGACCAATGACTAATGACCAATGACTACTTTTTAATTGTGTGATAAACCAGAATTTGCGTAGGGTTAAGTTGGACGCTGCTCACACCATTTCGGGCAAATACATAGTCTTTGTTTTGCCATAAGGGAACGTAAGGTACATCAGTTGTTACTTGGGTTTGAATCTCGGTAAAGATTTTCTGACGCGCTTCAGGTTTTTGTTCTTTGCGTTGCTGATCAATCAGTTTATTTATAGCTTCGCTATAGTAGAACGAACCTTGAGTTTGACTGCCTCCATCTTCGCATCCTTTAGCAACTGAACCTTTGTCACAAGACAAAAACGGCTGGACGTAATTATCTGGATCTAAAAAGTCTGGATACCAATCAAGTAAAGCTGCTGGATACAAACCCCTGGAAATGTCTTTAAAAAAGGCAGGCCCTTCAGCTTGGGTAACTTCAAATTGCAGTATTCCATCCATTTTGGTATCCACAAGAGATTTGAGTGTCTGTGCTGCCAAACTGCGAGTAGGCGAACTAGAAGGATACCAAATTTGTACTTTTGCGGGATTTTCTTTGGAGAAACCAGCAGTAGTTAATAATTTTTTAGCTTGTTCAAAGTTAGCATCGCCATATTTATCTTTGAATAATGGCACAGAAACATTGAATGTCGTGGGAATCATGCTATAAAGCGGATCTGCTTGACCAAGTAACGCCCGCTGATTTAAAAGTGGACGGTCAATTATTGATGCGATCGCTTGTCTTACCTCTAATTTATCTAAAGGCTGCTGATTCCGGTTTAATACCAGATAACTTACTACGCTACCTTGAGCTGCGATCGCTTGCCAATCACCTTTTTTTGCTCCTTCTTCCAAACTGCGATTTTGATCTGGCTGTAGCGACAGATAAGCTATATCGACTGCGCCTGTACGGAAAGCATTAAACAAATTAACCGGACTAGTTTGAATTTGGACGTTAACACCCTTGTTAGCTGGCTTTTCTCCCCAATACTTATCAAAGGCATCAAATCGGATTGAATCAGTACCATACTGCGCTAACTTGTAAGGGCCAGTTCCCACAAAGGTATTCGGCTTGAATTTACCTGCACCGAGTTCGTAAGCTTTTGGTGAAAGCGCACATACCCCAGGAAAAGCCAACAGTGAAGGAAACGCTGCAAAGGGCTTTTTCAGCTTGATGCTTAACTCATACTCGCCTGTGGTATTTACTGAATCTACTATATCACCTAGTAAAAATGAGGGTTTACCTTTATTTTGAATAAAGCGGTTGATCGTAAACGCCATCGCTTGGGCGTTGAAGGGAGTCCCATCGTGAAAAACTACTCCCTGACGTAAGGGAATGGTATAAGTCAAGCCATCTTGAGTAACTTTGGGTAATGCTGTAGCGAGTTGTGGCTCAATTTCCGTGCTTCCTGGTTGGTAAGTGTAGAGGCGATCGCTCATATTAAACACTAAACCCAAGGACGCTAACTCATAGGTATCAGCCGGATCAAGGGTTCTTGGCTTTGCTGTTGTACCTATAGTAATACGACCATCACCTGTAGGGCTATTTACAGAACCCGCTGGTGGCGTAGAAGGATTAGGACGAGGAGCGCAACTAACAACCAAAAATAAACATAGACAGAACAAAGATAGGAATTGTGTAATCCGACCCCACCGTTTCACGGACAAGGAAAACCAGGTCATAGCAATAATATATTTGATATCAGCGGTCAGCAATCTTACTACATTTATGACTATTTTGTTGGATTTTTACAATTAATTACAGCAATATTTACAGCTAAGTATATACTTAGGAATAAAAATAACTTGCAACCAGCAAGGAAAGAATTTGCTCTATGAAAATGATTCCGTGAGCATCTAAATTAAAATTTTGTAAGTTTATTACTACTTTGCCATGTCTACGACGGACTACGCCTACGCACTATTTTGTTACAAAAAATCATTGACAAGAATACAGAGTTTGACATTTGTTAAATACTGAAAAATTTTTATTTAATTAAGATTTTAAACATCGGCTAAATTTGTCGCAAATTCTATAATTACTAGGAAATAGCTTTGCTACACTTTGACCTGAGTCCAAGTAGTGTACATTAAGACTTTGCCTGTTGCTGCTTGGGCACAGACACCTGTTGAGTGGTTTATCGCAAAGATCGGCTGTATTGGCAAAAATCTCATGTTTGTACATCAGCGAAATCAAGCGATCGCGATATCGTTAACAGCAGATTGAAAGTCTAATAGTGAGACTAAAACCGTGAAATATTTCTTTCTATCTGAAGGATGGGCAGTTGCTAGAGTCTGGGCATCTGATGGACTCTGGCAAATAACCGCATGGCGACGCCAACCAGATATTCAGCGAATGAATATTTGTTTAGTCGAACAAAACGAATTGCTATGGCTTTATCGAGTAGAAGAAGCCATTTTAACCGTGGAAGTGAAGCCAACAACACCAGTAATTGCCAGTAAGACTATAGGTCAAGTAGTACTCAAGCGTCTAATGAGCGCCGAACAGGTAATTGAACGCCTGGGTACAGCTGAGACTAAGTGTCAACTGCAAAATATCCAGATGGTGGTTCAGTAAATATGGGGCATGGGGCATGGGGCATGGGAAAGAATTTTTTTCCCTGCTCCCTCTTGCTGGAGCTTTTTCTGGTCAATGCCCAATGCCCAATTCCCAATGCCCCCTTGATCATAAAGAAAAGATAAGCAAATTTAATCTCCGAAAGGGATTGGTAGCGAAAAAACTTGGAGATGCTACGCGATCGCATCAATTTACACGCTTGCAAACAATTCCATCAATAGTTACACTTTTTAAAACATTCTCATTTTTGCTTGGCGATGGCTACCCTACATAGGTAAACCTCCCGAAGCGAGTAAGCATTGCCAAAGCACCCACGGTGTATGACTTATTAAGACTAAGCTGTGGTAATACTCTGGCTCTGGCAATAACAAAAAACAAGAGAGAGTTTTATGAGTGGCGTTTTTCGTCTCTCATAACCTCAGTAAGAAAATTGCTTTGTAAACTAACTCATCGAGGAGGAGCGTAGTCGATGGGACTACCCTGGTACCGAGTACATACAGTCGTTCTGAATGATCCAGGGCGACTGATTTCTGTACACCTAATGCACACAGCCCTAGTAGCAGGCTGGGCTGGTTCGATGGCACTCTACGAACTAGCTGTTTTTGATCCTAGCGATCCAGTTCTCAATCCAATGTGGCGTCAAGGGATGTTCGTTCTGCCCTTCATGTCACGTTTGGGCGTTACCCAATCTTGGGGTGGTTGGAACGTTACTGGTGGTCCATCCACTGATCCTGGCTTTTGGTCATTTGAAGGCGTTGCTGCGGCTCACATTGTTCTTTCCGGTCTTTTATTCCTAGCTGCCGTATGGCACTGGGTTTACTGGGATTTGGAACTCTTTAGAGATCCCCGCACTGGTGAACCGGCTCTCGACTTGCCAAAAATGTTTGGCATTCACCTGTTCTTATCTGGTCTACTTTGTTTTGGATTTGGTGCTTTTCACGTCACCGGACTATTTGGGCCGGGGATATGGGTTTCTGACGCTTATGGTATAACTGGCGCCGCGCAAGCAGTAGCACCAGAATGGGGGCCAGATGGTTTTAACCCCTATAACCCTGGTGGCATTGCGGCTCACCACATTGCCGCTGGTGTTGTTGGTATTATTGCAGGCTTATTCCACCTCACAGTTAGACCCCCCGAACGGCTCTACAAAGCCTTACGGATGGGGAACATCGAAACAGTACTTTCTAGCAGTATTGCAGCAGTCTTCTTCGCTGCTTTCGTGGTTGCTGGTACTATGTGGTACGGTAACGCCGCCACACCCATCGAATTATTTGGCCCCACCCGCTATCAATGGGATCAAAGCTACTTCCGTCAAGAAATTCAGCGCCGCGTCCAAACTAGTGTTGCTCAAGGTGCAACCCTTGACCAAGCTTGGTCGCAAATTCCCGAAAAACTGGCTTTCTATGATTACGTCGGTAATAGCCCCGCTAAAGGCGGTCTATTCCGTACAGGGCCAATGGTGAAGGGTGATGGTATTGCCCAATCTTGGCAAGGTCACGCCGTATTCAAAGATTCTGAAGGACGGGAATTGACCGTGCGTCGTCTCCCCAACTTCTTTGAAACCTTCCCAGTGATTTTGACTGATGCAGATGGAGTTGTCCGCGCTGACATTCCCTTCCGTCGGGCAGAATCTAAGTATAGCTTCGAGCAATCTGGTGTCACCGTTAGTTTCTACGGTGGCAATCTGGATGGTAAGACCTTTACAGAACCAGCTGATGTGAAGAAGTATGCCCGTAAAGCTCAAGGTGGTGAAATCTTTGAATTTGACCGGGAAACCTTGAACTCTGATGGTGTATTCCGCACCAGTCCTAGAGGTTGGTTTACCTTTGGACACGCCGTATTTGCTCTGCTGTTCTTCTTTGGTCATCTCTGGCACGGCGCTCGGACAATCTACCGAGACGTATTTGCTGGTGTTGATGCGGATCTAGAAGAGCAAGTTGAGTGGGGTCTGTTCCAGAAAGTGGGTGACAAGTCAACCCGCCGGAAGGAAGCCCTTTAATTTCAGTGCTGAGTTATGAGTGCTGAGTTTCGAGTTAAGGCTCTGATTCAGCACTCAGCACCCAGCATTCACAATTTAAATTACTGGCTCAATAGGCAGGGAATCATAATATGGAAAGCGTTGCGTACATCTTGATTTTTACTCTGTGTATAGGTACTCTCTTTTTTGCGATCGCATTTCGCGAACCCCCTCGCTTTGAGAAACCAAAAGATAAGTAGAGCCTATTTCCAGAGCTTTAAGCTGATTTAACGTTAATATCCGTTGCTACCATACTTAGTAGCAACGGATATTATTGTATTTGTCCTTTATTTAGTTTTAAATACTAAGTGAATCAGCAATCATTTTAAGATTGTGATATAATTTCCAATCTTGGGAGTAGATATGTGTTAATGCTAGCTTTTCTGCGCTAGGATGAAAAAGGATGTTTTGTGTAAGCTGCCATAAAACTGCTTGCACAACATATTACGCTTGTCGCACAACCTTTACGGAGACTAGAACCAGGAACAAATCAGCATGGTCAATCAGAATTTAACCGCTACAGAAATTGGATTCACTCACGAAGATTTCGCTGCTCTACTTGACAAATACGATTATCATTTTAGCCCTGGTGATGTTGTCCCAGGAACAGTTTTCAGTATAGAGCCGCGCGGCGCTCTGATTGACATTGGTGCTAAAACCGCAGCATATATACCTATACAAGAAATGTCTATTAACCGGGTGGATAGCCCGGAAGAAGTATTACAGTCAAACGAAACGCGCGAATTTTTCATCCTTACCGATGAAAACGAAGATGGTCAATTAACCCTTTCCATTCGCCGTATTGAATACATGCGGGCTTGGGAGCGCGTGCGACAGCTGCAAGCAGAAGATGCTACTGTGCGTTCTGGCGTATTTGCAACCAATCGCGGTGGTGCATTGGTAAGAATTGAAGGATTACGTGGCTTTATCCCAGGTTCTCACATCAGTACCCGCAAACCTAAAGAAGAATTGGTAGGCGAAGAACTACCACTGAAATTCTTAGAAGTGGATGAAGAACGTAACCGCTTAGTTCTATCTCATCGTCGGGCACTGGTTGAGCGCAAGATGAACCGCCTAGAAGTCGGCGAAGTAGTGATTGGTACTGTTCGTGGTATCAAACCCTATGGTGCTTTCATCGACATTGGTGGTGTCAGTGGTCTACTGCACATTTCTGAGATTTCTCACGAACATATTGATACACCCCATAGCGTGTTCAATGTCAATGATGAAGTGAAAGTTATGATCATTGACTTGGATGCAGAAAGGGGTCGGATTTCCCTATCTACCAAGCAGCTAGAACCCGAACCTGGTGACATGATTAAAAACCGGGATTTGGTCTACGATAAGGCGGAAGAAATGGCTGCTAAGTATCGTGAACAGCTGTTAGCCAAGCAACAAGGTGCTACTGCTGCTCCTGCTGCTCCTGCTGAAGTTGTAGCAGATGAAGATATTCCACCAGCGACGGAACTTGAGGAAGAAATTCCACCAGCAGCAGAACTCGAAGAAGAGATTCCACCAGCAGCAGAAATTGAGGAAGAAATTCCACCAGCAGCAGAACTCGAAGAAGAGATTCCACCAGCAGCAGAAATTGAGGAAGTAATTCCAGTAGTTGCGGAAATTGAAGAAGAGATTCCAGCAGCAACGGAAACTGAAGAAGAAATTCCAGCAGCTATTGAAGAATAATACATTTATAGTTTTACTTCTTTTTAAGTAAGAGTATTAAATTTTTGTATAAAGAGGGTTTTTCCCTCTTTTTTTATGTGGAAAATTGCTAGGAGTTAGGAGAATACGGTTCGGTTAAGGCAAGAGACGCGATAAATCGCCGTCTCTACAAAGGACTGATTATTGTAAAAACGGCGATTTATCGCGACTAAATAACTGGGGTGGAATATTGTGGCAAGCATTAAATGTAGAAATATCACTTTTGATAATATCCAGGCAATTTTGTTTGACAAAAACGGTACTCTAGAAGATTCAGAAACGTATTTGCGATCGCTTGCACAAAAGGCAGCAAGATTAATAGATGCTCAAATCCCTGGAACCGGGGAACCGCTATTAATGGCATTTGGCATCAATAGTAATTTTCTAGATCCCGCAGGTTTAATATCAGTAGCGAGTCGCCGCGAAACAGAAGTTGCAGCTGCGGCATATATTGCTGAAACTGGAAGAGGATGGTTTGAGTGCTTAAAAATAGCCCGTCAAGCTTTAGATGAAGCGGAGAAATATATTGGACAAACTCCTTCACCACTGTTTGTAGGTAGCTTAGAAATTTTGAAATACCTGCAAGAAGGTGGACTAAAACTTGGTATCCTTTCAGCCGCGACAACTGAAGAAGTACGTAATTTTGTAGTTAATCACCAGTTAAGTGATTATATCGAGTTGGAAATGGGAGTAGATGAGGGGCCGAGTAAACCAGATCCAGTGCTATTTTTGCAAGCTTGCCAAGCTTTGGGAGTCGAACCAGGCGCTACATTGATGGTGGGTGATTCAGTTGGTGATATGCAAATGGCGCGTAATGCCAAAGCCGCAGGTTGTATTGGTATTACTTGGGTAGGTAAGTCAGATAATGTCCGAGGTGCAGATGTGGTGATTAATCAACTTGATGAAATCCAGATTTTAGAGGATTAAGTTATGGCAGTTTTCAATTGCGTATAAAGGATGTTTGAAAAGTCTTCTAGTCGGGATCAAAAATTTTAGATCCCTCTAAATCTCCCGATAAATTGGGAGACTTGGATTCCAGTTCCCATCTCTTTAAGTCTACGGTGTACACACAAGTCCTAAAAACCTAGCTTGAGAAGCATTTCCTCGTTCCCAGTCTCCAACTGGGAATGCATTCATTGAGTCAGAGACTCAATATCTGACCTATAGGCAGAGCCTAGTGTGTTGACTTTGTACCTTTTTAGGGGTCAAAAATTCATGCACAATCCTCTTAGCGTAACAAAGACTGTTTTTCCAAAAGTGACAAACTTAGAAGTTTGCTGACTCGTTGTAAGCATATCCTCGCAAAATATGTAAACCAAGTAGTAATTCCTACTAATTTAAACGTATCTTCTATGGCAACAGGGATATTGGGGAATATATTATCACAAACAATTGATAATCCAAAAAATATAAACGCAGATAATAAAATCAGAAATTCAGTTTTCTTCAGTATTGTTTTAAACTTGAGAAAAAACATTAACATAAGTGAAATATAGCCAGCGTAAACTATCTTCTCACTAATATGTAAGTAATCAGGAAATACACTCTCATGAATTAAAAAAAAGTCATCAAAAAGTAACAAAGATGTCAGGAGTCCAGAAAACAAAAAAAACGATGAATATTCTTTAGCTCTAATATCTTTTTTGACTAGCATATAACTAAAAAGACAAATAGTTGCAGAAGAACACCAAAACAATATACCAATATTTGAGAAGAATCCTAGATAAAAAGGTGCGCTCATTATGGCAGATGGATCTCTCGTCAAATAGTCTGTAGTGACATTAGTTTTTAATTTGAAGAATATTAAACTTAAAGAAAATGGAATAATTGTTATCAAAAATGTTAATAATAAAACTTTGATTTGGGCAATATAGCTTGATTTTTGAAAACCTAAACGTGTCATCAGTTTCTACCTTAATTATCTAGGTCACTCCTCACAGATTTTTTTCAGCTTTTCAATTATTTAGGGTTGAGAATTGAATATCTGCTGTGGAAGTATGATTTTTCTGCTCGTGTATGATTACTTTTGGGTAAATATCAGGTGAGTGACTAATAGGCATAGGTTTACCCATCAGCCCAGATATTTACCAAATATGTCTCAGTATCATTTAGGCATATAAAAGTACTATTTTTAACTTGTATGATTGGTTTATTAGAGCATTAAATGTGAAACAGTTGATTTACAAGGGTCTAAAATTAAGTAAAGGTTAACAAAACAAAAGCAATAACTTTGAATTCTTTCATACAGCAAAAAAATATTCAAGTTCTTTTTGTCTTATTTTTTTTAAGTTTTGATGAAGCTTGCCATTTTACTCTTAGATTTCATTCTTGTTTCCAGCCAGAGGCTAGAAATGACAGCTATTCCTACGCATTCCGCCAAACAAAACACCAATTTGACAGCCCGCACAAGCGGGTTTTGTTTTGTAGATAGAATTTTATACTTAAATAACTATTTAGCTATAAATTTATATTGCAAAAAGTTTACAAATGTGTGAGCAATTACTTTTATACAAAGTCAACAATTACAAAGAAATATTTCGTTTTTTATATCGATTTGTGTCATATAAGGGATAAAATGCCTACTGGGCAAGCATTTTCTGATAAAAAACAGATATTGCCTAAAAATCACAAGTTACCTGTGGCTGATGATGCCGCTAGGAACTTCCTTCAGAGAACACGCATCAAAGGAGCCGAAGAAGCATGTTCACACACGTCAAGTCCACCATTAGACACATTGCGCCTGATAACTTACGCGGACGTAGTTTAATCAAGGTGGTCTATGTCGTGCTTGAGTCCCAGTACCAGAGTGCTTTGTCGCAAGCAGTTCGCACCATTAACGCGAACAATCCCAACTTGGCGATTGAAATCAGCGGGTACTTGATTGAGGAACTCCGCGACCCAGAGAACTACGAAGAGTTCAAACGAGAAGTTGAGAATGCGAATATCTTCATCGCTTCTCTCATATTCATCGAAGACTTAGCACAGAAAGTAGTAGCGGCAGTAGAACCGCACCGCGATCGCTTGGATGTTTCCGTTGTCTTTCCCTCCATGCCGGAAGTAATGCGCCTGAGTAAAATGGGCAGCTTTTCCTTGGCACAATTGGGTCAGTCAAAAAGTGCGATCGCCCAATTCATGCGGAAACGCAAAGAAAAATCCGGTGCGGGATTCCAAGATGGGATGCTGAAGCTTTTGCGAACCCTGCCGCAAGTGCTGAAGTTTTTACCTATGGATAAGGCACAGGATGCCCGAAATTTCATGCTCAGTTTTCAGTATTGGCTAGGTGGTTCTCCAGAAAATCTGGAAAACTTCTTGCTGATGCTAGCTGATAAATATGTATTTAAAGGTTTAGAGAAACAAAATTTTGAACCTTCTACATACGAACAGCCGGTGGTTTATCCCGATTTAGGGATTTGGCATCCTTTAGCTCCCAGTATGTTTGAAGATGTCAGAGAGTACCTGAATTGGTACACAGCTCGTAAGGATATTTCTAGTGATCTAAAAGATCCCCTAGCTCCTTGTGTCGGGTTAGTATTGCAACGCACTCACCTAGTTACAGGTGATGATGCCCATTATGTAGCAATGGTTCAGGAGTTGGAAGCACTAGGCGCACGGGTATTACCTGTGTTTGCTGGTGGTTTGGATTTCTCCAAGCCTGTGGATGCCTACTTCTACGAACCAATTACCAAAATACAGTTAGTAGATGCAGTGATATCGCTGACTGGTTTTGCTTTAGTGGGTGGCCCAGCCAGACAAGACCATCCCAAAGCAATTGAATCACTCAAACGCTTAAACCGTCCTTACATGGTGGCGTTACCCTTAGTATTCCAAACCACAGAAGAGTGGATGGATAGCGATTTAGGGTTACATCCAATTCAAGTAGCTTTGCAAATTGCAATTCCTGAATTGGATGGAGCAATTGAGCCGATTATCTTATCTGGTAGAGATGGAACTACAGGGAAAGCGATCGCACTGCGCGATCGGGTTGAAGCTGTCGCGGAACGCGCCTTAAAATGGGCAAATCTGCGCCGCAAGCCAAAACTGGATAAAAAAGTCGCCATCACCGTTTTCAGCTTCCCGCCAGATAAAGGCAACGTCGGAACCGCCGCTTACTTGGATGTATTCGGTTCCATCTACGAGGTAATGAAAGCCCTTAAAAATAACGGCTACGACTTACCAGAATTGCCAGAATCCGCCGAAGCGTTGATGCAAGAAGTCATCCACGATGCACAGGCGCAGTACAATAGCCCAGAACTGAACGTTGCTTACAAAATGTCGGTTCCTGAGTATGAGGCGCTGACCCCTTACTCTCAACGCCTAGAGGAAAACTGGGGTCCACCTCCGGGACATCTCAACAGCGATGGGCAAAATCTGCTGATTTATGGTAAGCAATTCGGTAACGTCTTCATCGGTGTCCAACCTACATTTGGTTACGAAGGCGACCCGATGCGGCTGTTATTTTCCCGTTCAGCTAGTCCTCACCACGGTTTTGCTGCTTACTACACTTACCTAGAGCAAGTTTGGAAAGCTGATGCTGTACTGCACTTTGGTACACACGGTTCCTTAGAATTCATGCCAGGTAAACAGATGGGGATGTCTGGTGATTGTTATCCAGATAACTTAATTGGCTCAATTCCCAACCTGTATTACTACGCAGCGAATAATCCGAGTGAAGCGACAATTGCCAAACGTCGGAGTTACGCCGAAACAATTTCTTACTTGACACCGCCGGCAGAAAATGCTGGCTTGTATAAAGGTTTGAAGGAACTCAGCGAATTAATTGCTTCCTACCAAACCTTAAAAGATAGTGGACGCGGTGTTTCCATTGTTAACAGCATCATGGATAAATGCCGGATCGTGAATCTGGATAAGGATATTGACCTGCCAGAAACCGATGCCAGAGACATGAGTACCGACGAGCGGGATAATATTGTTGGCAACGTCTACCGCAAGTTGATGGAAATCGAGTCGCGGTTATTGCCTTGTGGTTTGCACGTAATTGGTAAACCCCCAAGTGCAGAAGAAGCGATCGCAACTCTGGTAAATATTGCTAGTCTAGATCGTCAAGAAGAAGGACTTCAAGGCTTACCGGGAATTATCGCTAACAGCATTGGGCGTAACATTGACGATATTTACCAAAATAATGACAGAGGCATTTTAGAAGATGTCCAGTTATTGCAAGATATCACCTTGGCAACCCGTGCAGCAGTTACCGCCCTTGTCCAAGAGCAAATCGACGCGGAAGGACGAGTTTCTCTGGTTTCCCGGTTGAATTTCTTCAACATGGGCAAAAAGGAACCTTGGGTGGAAGCATTGCATAAAGCAGGTTATCCCAAAGTTGACACCGCCGCCCTAAAACCCCTAGTTGAGTATTTGGAATTCTGCCTGCAACAAGTTTGTGCCGACAACGAACTAGGAGCATTACTCAGAGGCTTGGAAGGTGAGTACATCTTACCTGGCCCTGGTGGCGATCCCATCCGCAACCCGGATGTATTGCCCACGGGTAAGAATATCCATGCTTTAGATCCGCAATCCATCCCAACAACGGCAGCAGTACAATCAGCCAAAATCGTCGTAGACAGGCTTTTGATACGTAACAAGGCTGAAAATGATGGAAAATGGCCAGAAACCATTGCCTGCGTCCTCTGGGGAACCGATAACATCAAAACTTACGGTGAATCCCTAGCGCAAATTATGTGGATGGTGGGTGTGCGTCCAGTTCCCGATGCCTTGGGACGGGTGAACAAGTTGGAATTGATATCTCTAGAAGAGTTGGGACGACCCAGAATTGACGTGGTAATCAACTGTTCTGGTGTATTCCGCGACTTGTTCATCAATCAAATGAACCTGCTAGACCAAGGCGTGAAGATGGCGGCTGAGGCGGATGAACCTTTAGAAATGAACTTTGTTCGCAAACATGCTTTGCAACAAGCCGAAGATATGGGAATTAATCTGCGTCAAGCAGCGACGCGCGTCTTCTCCAACGCTTCTGGTTCCTACTCGTCAAATATCAACTTGGCAGTAGAAAACAGCACTTGGGATAGCGAAGCCGAGTTGCAGGAAATGTATCTCAACCGGAAATCTTTCTCCTTCAATTCCGATAACCCCGGAATTATGGACGAATCCCGGCAGATTTTTGAAAGTACATTGAAAACTGCTGATGCAACTTTCCAAAATTTGGATTCTTCCGAGATTAGCTTAACGGACGTTTCCCATTACTTCGATTCAGATCCCACAAAGCTGGTGGCAAGTCTGCGCGGTGATGGTAAAAAACCAGCATCTTATATTGCAGACACAACCACAGCTAACGCCCAAGTGCGGACATTATCAGAAACCGTGCGTTTGGATGCGCGTACCAAATTGTTAAATCCCAAGTGGTACGAGGGGATGCTTTCTCACGGTTACGAAGGTGTGCGCGAACTCTCCAAACGGTTGGTGAATACAACAGGTTGGAGTGCGACAGCCGGCGCTGTGGATAACTGGATTTATGAGGATACTAACGAAACCTTCATCAAAGATGAAGAAATGCAGAAGCGGTTGCTGAACCTTAATCCCCATTCTTTCCGCAAGATTGTATCAACTTTGTTGGAAGTGAATGGACGCGGTTATTGGGAGACTAGCGAGGATAATTTAGATCGTCTGCGCGAGTTGTACCAGGAGGTTGAAGACCGGATTGAAGGCATAGAATAGGATTACATGGGCAGGCATAAAGCCTGCCTTAACTTTTCATCTGAGATATGACTATGAATGCTTTAACGGTAAACCTTCAATCAGTATTGGAACTGACAGATGAGCAGTTTTTTAATCTATGTCAGGCAAACCGTGACTTGAGGTTTGAACGCACTGCAACCGGAGAACTAATTATCATGCCACCAACCGGAGGAGAAACCGGAAATCGTAATGGTAGACTAAATCAACAATTATTTAATTGGTCAGATACCGATGGTACTGGCATCGCTTTTGATTCTTCTACTTGTTTTAAATTACCTAATGGTGCAGATCGTTCACCTGATGCTTCTTGGATAAAGTTAGAACGATGGGATGCTTTAACTGAAGAAGAAAAACAAAAGTTTCCCCCCATTTCTCCTGATTTTGTAATTGAGTTACTTTCGCCAAGTGATAGTTTGAAAGTTGCTCAGGAAAAGATGAGGGAATACATAGATAATGGTGTACGTTTGGGTTGGTTAATTAATCGTAAATCGCGGCAAGTGGAGATTTATCGGCAAGGACAAGAGGTTGAGGTGTTGGAATCGCCTGTTACTTTGTCAGGAGAAGATGTTTTACAGGGTTTTGTTTTAAATATTGAAGCGATTTGGTGATTGAATAAGAAAACAAGAGTCATGAAAAATCTAGACTCACTAGCACCTTGAAGATTGATTATAACTTAAGATTATTACACTCCCTATTACATTATTTAGAATCTAAATATTGCTGATTAACTAAATATTCATCAATATTTTCTAAAATTTGTCTTAGATATTTTATAACTCTTTCACTTAGAGGATGTTTTAAAAG